>NZ_LRRH01000046.1 GCF_001646785.1 Rhodococcus phenolicus | reverse complement strand
CTCTATGGGGCACTACTGCGCTCGTCGGCGATCGTGTTGCCGATCTCGGCTCCGAGTGCGGCGGTGACCAGGGTGCGGACCCGTTGGGTTTCGAGCAGGGCGGAGGTGTCGCGGTAGCGGCGGATCACCTCGCCGATGCCGGTGTCTTCGGCTGCGGTGCGGTCGGTGGCCTCGGTGTAGCGGCGGGCGCAGTCGGCAGCGAACTCGTGCAGTTCGACGTCGGTGTCGAGGCTGCGGATCGGCAGCGGCGGCAGGATCGGGTGCTCGGTGAACTGGCCGATGATGCTGCGAATGCGGTGGGCGAGGACGGCTCCGATGTCCTTCGCGCCGGTGAGCGGGCCGTCGGCGAGGGCTTCGCCGAGGACGGCGCGGGCGCTGTAGCCGTGGTCGTGGGCGTCGGCGAGTACCTGTCGTAGCTGTGCCCAGCCGTGCGATTGATCGATCGCGTGGACGATCGATTCGGGCACGGTGCGGCGCATTTCTGCGTCGAGTGCGTCGTCGCGCAGGCGGCGCTGCGCGGCGAGGTATGCCTCGCGGAGACGCTCCGGGTCGGCCGCGTGGGCGGCCTGTTCGGCGAGTTCTTCGGTGGCGGTGCGGTGGCTGTTGTTGGTGGCGACGATGGTCTCGAGGATCATCCGGCCGATGGAGACGTTCTTGTCGGCCAGGTGGGCGCGCTCGGTGTCGATCTCGACTTCGGCGTCGACCGGGACGTACACGCGGTTGTCGGTGCGGGCGCGGGTGACGGCCACGTAGAGGCCGGATCGATCCATGCCGGGGGCGGTCACAGCGTGCGCGGTGTCGACGGTGACGCCCTGGGCACGGTGCACGGTGGAGGCGTAGCCGAGCTCGACGTGGGCGCTGATGTAGTCGGCCGGCAAGGTGATCACGCCGCCGTGCTCGAGGTGGCGGACGGTCATGGTCCCGCGGTCCGCCAGCACGTCGACCACTTCCCACAGGTCGCCGTTGCGGACGAAGGAACCGGCCTTCTTGCCGCCGGAGGGTGCCAGATCGTGGCGGTTTCGGCGGGTGAGCACGAGGTCTCCGCGGCCGGCGCGCAGGTCGTCGGACAGCCCGACGGTGAGGCCGTTGTCGGCGGTGCCGTCGTGGTGGCGGGCGGCTTGCACCTGAATGTTCGCGGCCCGCACGTCCTCGCGGGTGGGCAGCATGACGATGGAGTCTTTGCCTTCGGCGAGATCGTGCAGGTAGTTCTGCACCGCGTCGCCGATCATTTCTTCGCGGCTTCCCTCGCGCACCAGGTCACGGTCGTAGAGCAGATCCAGGCCGGTGCCGTCGCCGGAGCGCAGCAGCAGCGAGTTCTCGGCCTGTGCGATGTCCTCGCCGAATCGGACCACGGTGGTCAGCTCGGGGGCGTCGGTCTGCTCGGCGAGGTAGCGCAGCAGACCGCCGGTTTCCACGGCGTCGAGCTGCGCAGGATCGCCGAGCAGGCGCACGATCGCGCCCCGTTCTTTGGCGATCTCCACGACGGCCGCGAGGTCGAGTGTGGAGGCCAGCGAGGCTTCGTCGACGAGCAACATGGTGCCCGGTGTGATGTCGACGCGGTCGGTGATGGTGCCGGGTCGGTTGCCGATGATGCCTCGCCACGGGTAGGTCAGCGACGCCAAGGTCAGGCCGGGAACGCCGACTTCTTCGCCGAGGGTTTCGGCGGCGACGGCGGACGGGGCGAGGGCGATGACGTTGTGCCCTTCGGCCTGCCATGCCTCGACGACGGCCTTCATGCTGGTGGTCTTGCCGGTGCCGGCCGGGCCGACACCGACGGCAACGAGCGCACCGGATTGCAGGAAATGCTCGGCCAGGGTGCGCTGTCCGGCGTTGAGATCGCGGCCGGTCTCGGCGCGCATCTGCTCATAGATGCTGGTGATGGTGGCGGTGCGGGCGGTCAGCACGGTCGGCTCGCTCGTCGCCGAGACCATCATCGCTTCGGCGTCGAGCAAGGTCTGCGAGCTGTGCTTGTGGGTGCCGTGGTGGGACAGGATGAACTCGCCGTCGCGGCGGCGCAGTCGCCTCGGGATGGCGGGAAGTTCTGGGCGCGGGGTGGTGACGGACAGTTCCAATACGCGCTCGGTGAGCCGGTCGATGGCGGCGCGATAGGTATCGATGCTCGGGAACTGCTCGCCGGCCAGGTGCGCCTGGGCGGCGGAGAGCACGTGGGGAAGCTGCCAGCGGGAGCGCTTGGATTCGAGCTTGGCCAGCACTGCCCGGGCGTCGTCGTCGAGGCTGCGGTGCTGCGGTTCGGCGGAATGATCGGCGGTGAAAGCATCGCGCACGAGCTGATCGACGGCCTCGGTTCCGCCGAGGATCTCGGCGGCACGATCACGCCACACGGCACGCATCTCGGCCAACGATTTCGGATCGGCCTTGCCTTCGCGGGTGTCCAAGGTGGCCTGCTGATACAGCTGGTACATCACTTTGGCGCTGGGCATCCGCTGGTACTTGGCGCGGTAGTCGGCCACGAGCTCGTCGCGGCGGGCCTCGATCGCAGTGCGACGGGAGCTGAACATCTCGAGCATGTCGGACGGGATCGCGGCGAGCTCGACAACGGCCTGCTTACCCTGTTCGACCTCGCGGGTGGTCAGTTCGAGTCCGAGTTCGGTGTTCAACTTCTGCATGACTTCGGCGTTGAATCGCTGCGATGCGGCGACCGCGAATCGGAACAGCGTCGACCCATCGACGGCACGCCACTTGCCGTCTTCGCTGGCCTGGGTCTTGATCGATACGACGGCATGGGTGTGCAGATTCGGGTCACCGGCGCGTGAATCGAAGTGCTTGTAGAGCGTGGCCACGAAACCATTGGTGTCGATCTGTTCTTCGCTGCGCAGGCCGACCCGGGTGAAGCACGCGTTGCGTTCGAGCCAGGTGAGCGTGTCCTTCACGGTCTGATCGACGATGCGTTCGATCTCCAACCGCAGCTCGTTCGGCGCGACTGCCCACAGGCTCGACACGCTCTTGGGCGGGGTGAAGACGAGATCCTGACCGGCGACCGGGTGACGGACCTTGCCCTTCTCGTGGGCGATCCAGTTGCGCAGCTCGGCTTCGTTGGCCACCGGGCGACCGTGCGTTTCCTGGAACATTCCCCCGGCGATCCGGTCGAGAATCGCGGCGGATTCCTCGGCGGTCGGGGCGCGTCCATTTGTGTCGGTGAACTCGGCACGTTCGGCGGCGTGCCGCTCGAACAACTCGACGTTGTTCTTGAAGGTAGGGAACTTTCGACCGAGACGGGCGAGCCGGATTGCCTCCTCCGCCGGCACACCGCGGAGCTGCAATTCCTCGATCAGATCGTCGGCATTCGGGTGCAGTCCTTCACCGAACAGGGCCTTCATTTGCGCTTCCGTGACCTCGTCACCGGCACTGATCTTGTCGGCGCTGTCGGCGTGCAGATCGTCGAGAACGTCGTTCAGACCGTCCAGGCCGAAGCCCCACCATTCGCCAGGCGGGGTGCCGTGGGCGGTGTAGTAATCGGTGAGTTCTCCGCCGCGCTCGCGCTCGCGGTCGGCTGTCGCTACCTGACGCGTCAGGTACTCGTAGCCGTCCGCTGCGTGCAGGACGTGGAGGGTCATCACGATCAAGATCGTAGCGGTATGAACGCGCAGGTCGAACGCAACTCTCCCGAATGTCTGTAAAACAGCAAGAGGTGTGTCCCTCGTTCTTGCTGATCGGATGATTCGCGAGGTGAGGTGCGTGGCGGCGAAGCCGGCGAGCTGTGCTCGCCCCTGCGTCGCTGCGGCTCGCTGTCGGTCGGCTCGGTTACGATCTTGGATATTGCCGTCGGTGGAAGGTTGGTCGGGTGAGCGAATCGGGGGAAGCAGTGAGTGCCGAATCGAAGGTGGTCTCGGCGCGTAGTCAGGCACGGTCGAAGTTGTCGGAGCGACGGGCGGAACTGCTCAAGCGAATCAGCGACAATCAGCGCGACCTCGAGCGCGCCTTGGCCTCGCTCGAAAAGGTCGACAAGGCCGCGGCGCGACGCGACGCGGCGATCGCCAAAGCCACCGAGGATTTCGAGAACAAGAAGCACGCCGCGGAGCTGGCGGCGGGTAAGGCGCTGACGCTGGTCGTCGGCCGAGGCGAAAGCTCGGCGTCGATTGCAGAGCTCGTCGGGCTCGACGCGGTGACCGTTCGGCGGTTGGTGAAGCTGACCGAGGATGCGAACGGCGGAGATTTGGATTCGTCCGCGCCGGAGCAATCGAGCTCGGAGTCTGCGGCATCGTCGGATGCGGCGCCCGCCTCGACGGCCGCAAACGCGTAGAGGTCGGTACGGCGTGCGGTGGAAGCCCGGTGATATATCCGAGCGAACCCGCTTCTTCCACCGCGTCGTGTACGGCCCCGACGGCCTGCCACCTGTGGGTGGGTGCGCTCGGCGATGACGGGTACGGAAGATTCTGGATCTCTCGCGGCGGACAGCAGATCGTTGTTCGTCCACACCGGTACGCGCTCGCGGTCGAGCTGGGCCGTGCGCTCCAGGATGACGAGATCGCGATGGACCGGTGCTGCGACAACCCGCTGTGTCAACACGAGCAACGGGGATCCGTACCTCGCGCATGTGGTGCGTGCGCGTGGATGGAATCAGCAGGCAATCGAAGCTGCTCTGTACGACGGAAATCAAGGAACGTTGTGGTAGCGACAGCGGATGCTGTCGGCCCACAATGCCGGCACCGGATTCGGTATCGGCGAGTATGGATGATGAGGATTCGACCGCGCTGCATCCGGCGGTGTGGTCACTGAGGTGAGGGGTGTGTCAATGCAGCGGAGCGCGGTGGAGTCGGCGTTGCTCGATGCGGTGCTCGACGTGATGCCGGTGTCCGACATGGCACTTGAGGCTGCGGTGGCCGGCGTCCCGGTTCTCGACGTTCCGCGGTCCTCGGGAGTCGACGTGGTGGTGTCGAAGGACGGCTGGGACATCTGATCCGACCGGCCCGCGACCGCCGGGTCGACACGCTGTCTGGCGACGTCCTGTCTGGGTCGGTCTGTCGCGCAGCGTTGCGACAGGCGGCCGGCGGGAGG
Organism: Rhodococcus phenolicus; assembly: GCF_001646785.1. GTDB lineage: Bacteria > Actinomycetota > Actinomycetes > Mycobacteriales > Mycobacteriaceae > Rhodococcus > Rhodococcus phenolicus. The sequence continues at coordinate 1,369 of NZ_LRRH01000046.1, read as the reverse complement.
GGACGTTTGTACCGGAGTCACGGGAGTGGTCGTCCGAGGGGCTCGATGCCCCGAAGGGCGGCGATCCGCGCACGGTGTGATGGCGGGCTGGGGATGTGTAGAGATAGGGCAAGGCCCCGCACCGGATGGTGCGGGGCCTTGTGTGTGGGTGGGGTTAGTCCTCGTCGGTGAGTCCGAAGTCGGGCAGGATCTTGTGGCCTGCCTCGAGGACACTCGTCATGCCGTCGGGGTGCATCGCGTGGTCGAGGACCTGACGCATGAGTACGGCGAGCTTGGGGATCTGGGTCTCGTGGGCGGCTTCGGACTCGATGGCTTCGATCGCGACTCCGGCGCGGGCCCCATTTCCGTGGGCGTAGGTGACGGTCGCGAGGATGGACAGGATCGCGAAGCGCGCGTAACCGGCGGTGTGGCGGGCGGCATCGGTGAGGATGGCCTCGGCCCCGTCGCGCTGGGAGAAGTAGAGGGCGATATCGCGGGCCTTGGGGTTGTCGGCGAGGGTGACGGCGAGAGCTGCGGCTTCGATGGCGGTGAGGGCGCGGCGGTCACGGATGGCGGCGCGGTAGGTGTCGAGGTTTTCGGCGTCGGTGGCCTGGGGCGCTTCGGCGCGGGTGTGGCGTGCTTCCCACTGGCGTGCGAACAGTGCGGGGGTGTCGTCGATGACGGCGAGTTCGGCGGCGAGGGCGTCGCGGCTGGCGGCGAAGGGTGCGCGTCCTTCGACGGCACGTTCGGCGGCGATGGCGCTGGTGCGCGGGTCGGTGAGGTATCCGCTCGTAGCGCTGGGGAAGTCGAAGTAGAACGCTCCGGCGGTGTACTCGCTGATGACGGTCGCAATGGGGACCTCGAGGCCGAGTGCATGCGCGCGGCGGGTGGCGACGAGCAACGTGTCCTCGGCGGTGTCGCCGTCGGAGTGGGCGCTGACGAGTGCGACGTTCACGGCGTCGGCCTGGGCGGTCTGCTTGAGCTTGTCGACGGCGCTGATGACGGTGGCGGGGTTGTGGTCGACGCGAGCGACGGCTCCGACGCGGCCGGTGATGGTGATGGTGGCGATGACGATGGAGTGGTTGGGGACCATGCCGAGCATCGCGGGGATGCTGGCGATGAACTCGCCGAGGTTGAGGGTGGTCGGGGCGGGGTTGTTCTCTTCTTTGTCCATGCCACAAGTTTACATCTGTTTTGGTGCTTTTTTGATGTTTTTTTGATGCTTTTCGGGTGACTTGTGTCACTGCTTTTTGTGCTCTGACCTGTGGTTTTGTGGTGTTCGCGGGTGGTTGGGGGTTGCTGGGGAGCGGGTTCCTCGGTCGGTCGGCGGGGCCTGGTGGACCGGGCGCGGCGACTGCCGGGCAAGGGGTGGGTTTTCCCTTGCGCGGTG
>NZ_LRRH01000218.1 GCF_001646785.1 Rhodococcus phenolicus | reverse complement strand
AACCCGCACCCGCAGACCAGCCGGGGTGGAACAAGCAGAAGAACTCGTCCATGCCGACGTACCGCTACCTGCCGTTCGCGGAGGAGGTCGAGTCGATCACCCTGACGGACCGCACGTGGCCCGACAAGATCATCGACCGGGCGCCCCAGTGGTGCGCCGTCGACCTGCGTGACGGCAACCAGGCCCTGATCGATCCGATGAGCCCGGCCCGCAAGCGCCGCATGTTCGACCTGCTGGTGCGGATGGGTTACAAGGAGATCGAGGTCGGCTTCCCGTCCGCGAGCCAGACCGACTTCGATTTCGTCCGCGGGATCCGGTGCGAGCAACGTGATCGTCCACTTCTACAACTCGACGTCGATCCTGCAGCGCCGGGTCGTGTTCAAGGCCGACAAGGACACCGTCAAGAAGATCGCGACGGATGCCGCCGAGCTGGTGCTGGAAGAGGCGAAGAACCACCCCGACACGAACTGGCGCTGGGAATACTCGCCCGAGTCGTACACCGGCACCGAGCTGTCGTACGCCAAGGACGTGTGCGACGCGGTCGTCGCGACCCTGGGCGCGACCCCCGAGAACCCGGTGATCATCAACCTGCCGGCAACGGTGGAGATGGCCACCCCGAACGTGTATGCCGACTCG
>NZ_LRRH01000045.1 GCF_001646785.1 Rhodococcus phenolicus | reverse complement strand
AACCTGTGCAAGTCAGGCGGCGTACCCTGCCGAACACATCTTGATCCAGAGGAATACCAAAAAATGTACCAGAACGCACTCGAAGGGATCGCCGAGCCTCGAGGTGGCGTCGCTTCCGCCAACCGGCACGCCGGAGGGAATACAGAGAGCCCCTTCGTTTCCTGGACCACGGACTACGAGGGCGTAGCACTGGCGGAAAGTCAGACAAGAAACGGGCCTGGCGTCGTCATGAGGATCCCCAACGCCGATGGCATATCGTACCAACGCGTTTCAGGAATCACGTATTCTTATCCAGAGGATGAGGTGACCATACTGGGGACGATCACAGGGGCAGATGTAAGCGTCGGAGGTGGGCCATGGAGATCGACAACATAATAGAAGTGGCGAAGGATGCAATCAGGCGTGGCGTGGCCGATGAGTCACTTCTCCGCATTGCAGAATCCGCCACGAGTGCGACGGGAGGACCAGTCTCCAGAGACAGCCTTCTCCACATTTACAGAAGGAGGAGAAGATATACCGGCGGTAACGAACTACTCGCGCAGCAGACCGAAGAACTGATTTCCTTCCTCGAAGGCCATACCGCCGACGACCTGCTCATGATCGAAATACTCGACCATGAGGGCGCCTCCAGACTTTTCCTCGGGACCGCCGATGGGCCGAAGATCCTCCATTGGATGCGAATGTGCGATCCTCATACAGGTCGGCGACCCACGGAGCAGCAACAATCCTCGGGACAGATTCCGGGACAGATTCCGGGGCAGAACTGAGAGTCGAATGGGCAAGGGCAACTCCGTTTCACAGAGATGGAATCTTTCGCACTTATATAAGACGACGGAACACGCCGCTTTAAATGAACTACTCCCAGCAAACGGAAGTGTTTATCCCATTTTCTCCAAGGATGCACCGGCGACGACCCTGGATTTGCAGGGCCGGCTAGTAGAGTTCGACTTCCCAGCTCTCAAGTTCCGGTTCACCCTCGGGCCATTTCCCCGTGCAATACCGGTAGATCCACAGTGCCGCTCGTCGCTCGGCGTACTTCTCGTTGACAGGTTCACCCTCGTCGTCGAGTTCCAGGACGTTGCAGAAAATCGCGAACAACGTTTCCATCTGGCTCGCCGACTCACGCAGGTCGTCCCAATAGTCGATTCCGTCGAGAAGCGGATGACCTACCGACCCGCGGGCAACCCAGCCGGAAAACCGTCGCAGCGCACCGGATGCACCGTGCGAAAGATTTGTGGGCATCCCCGGACTCTATCCACCGGATACGCCGGCGATCCGTTCCCCCGGCGGCCGGTTCCGGCCGCCACCCGCCTGTGCCTGCAGTAGCCGGGAAGGTTCAGCGCCGCCAGAACAGGTGGTGGATGATGCCGCTGGTGCTGGGCACGACCTCGTGGTGGAACCGGCCGCGCAGGTCGTCCGGTGACTCCCACAGCCGCAGCCCCGCACCGAACGTCACGGGTGACACCGCCACGTGCAGGGTGTCGACGAGGTCGGCGTCGAGAAACTCCCGGATGGTGGTGACGCCACCGCCGAGCCGCACGTCCTTGCCCTGCGCGGCGGCCTTCGCCTGCTCGAGTACCGCGGCGGGTTCACCGCCGACGAAGTGGAAGGTCGTGTCGGAGAGCGTGATGGACGGGCGCGGGTAGTGGGTCAGGACGAAAACCGGGGTACGGAACGGCGGTTCATCGCCCCACCAGCCCTGCCAGTCGAGGTTCTCCCACTCACCGCGCTGGGGTCCGAACTTGTTGCGACCCATGATCTCTGCACCGATGTTGCGTGAGAAGTCGCGGGCGAAGTAGTCGTCGAGTCCGCGTGTTCCGCCCGGGTCGGTGCGGTTCGGCCAGCTCGCGGTCGCACCGGCCCAGGACATCAGTTCGCCGTGGTCGAGACCGAACGGGGACTCGAAACTCTGATGCTCGCCGGCAGCGATGCCGTCGCTGGAGATTGTAAAGTTCTGAACTTTGAGCAGCTGCGTCATGGGGACTCCGGGAGTCGAGGATCGGTACTGAAATTCTGCACCTCGACTGCCGGAATCTCATCGCAACGGCCGATGTCACGGCGATACTGCCCCGAGAACCTCGAGCACCACGGTAGCCGAACCGGCGATCACGTTTCGTCTCCGAGCTCGGTCCACACTTGTTCCCTTTTCGCCGCGATCTCGGTGCGGCGGGCTTCGCCGAGCTGGGCGCGGTGAGGGCTTGGATCACTTCCTCGGGTGGATATCGCCTCCGGGTTCGCGACTCGGAGGGCTTTCGACTTCTCGACGTGAGCTTTGGCCATACCCAGCACGGACATGCTGTGCAATACAGCTCTCTCACGATCTCTTCAAGAAGGGCCGAGCCGGTTACTCAGCGAGAATTTCCTGGCGGTACCGCTGTCAGCGGTGCTGGTACCGTCGTTGGTTCCTGGCGTCCCGCCCGAGATGTTGCGGCCCGAGCGCGAGTACCACCGTCGCCGCAACCCTCCCCCATCAACATTGTTATGTGCCGCAGAACGTTCGGAATTCGTCGGTGAACGCCTGCGGGGCAGCGCCAGCGTACTGCGACCATCCGACACGACGTTCGAACGGATGAGTCACCACGTCCAGCAGTGCCCGGAACGGCGTCAGATCGCCGTCGGTCGCCGCGCGCAGCGCAGCGTCGAGCTGATGGTTGCGCGGAATGTAGTCGGATTGATCGTGTCCATCGCCTCGGCGGTTTCGGGTTCGTTCCTCCCCTGCGTCGCCAGCGCATTCCGCCACCTCTCGAGCCACGCGGCGATGTGCTCGCGGGAGACCAGGGCTTCGAGTGTTGCTGGATTGCCGCGCAGTTCGTCGGCAAGGGCACGGAAGGTGCCCGTCCAGTCCATGCGGTGTCGCGCCATCAGGGCGAGCAGATCATCGATCAGTGCCCCGTCGACGATCTCGGTCAGGCCGAGTTTGGCCGACGTCCCCGTGGTGTAGTGATGGTCGTAGCGTTCGTCGAACGCGTTGAGCACGGCCGTCGCTGCGGCTACCGCGTCGTCGGGCGTCGGATCGAACAGCGGCAGCAGGGTTTCGGCGAACCGCGCCAGGTCCCATTTCAGGACGGCGGGCTGGTTGCCGAACGCATAACGGCCGCTGTGGTCGATGGAACAACGCCGCCGACAAGTGATACGCGTCGAGGAAGGCGCACGGGCCGTAATCGATGGTCTCCCCCGAAATGGTCGTGTTGTCGGTGTTCATCACGCCGTGCACCAAACCGACGAGCATCCACTGCGCCACCAGCGACGCCTGCGCCTCGACCACAGCGTCACCGCGCTGCACGACGCCGGCGCCACCGTGACCGTCGAAGTCGGCGCGCTCAAGGAACGCCAGGTAGCGGTTCCCCTCCCCCGGTTCCGGTCGTTCGGCCAGGTGCGGGTAGTGCCGGGTGATCGCGTAGTCGGCGAGCGTGCGCACGATGTCGCCCTGGCGGGCCGCCAGTTCGAAGGTTCCTACCCGCAGGTGGCTCGAGGCGATCCGGGCGAGCACCGCACCCGGTTCGACGCCGTCGCGGTGGACCGGGCGGCCGGTGGCGACCACTGACAGGGACCGCGTCGTGGGGATGCCGAGGGCATGCATGGCTTCGCTGACGAGGTATTCGCGCAGCATCGGACCGACCACCGCGAACCCGTCGCCGCCTGTGGGCCCGGAACCCTTGAGGTGCAGGTCCACCCGCTGGCCGTCGGTGCCGACGAGTTCGCCGAGCAGCAGTGCGCGGCCGTCGCCGAGGAGCGGGGCGTACCCGCCGAACTGGTGACCCGCGTAGGCCATCGCGACCGGGGTTGTATCGGCCGGTGCCGCGGCCCCGGACAGGACAGCGATCCCCTCGTCGGTGCGCAGCACGTTCACCGCCAACCCGAGCGAGGCCGCGAGATTCTCGTTGAGCGCGAGCAGGGCCGGGTCCGGGGCCTCCACGCCGTGCCACGGCACGGTCAGCCCAGGGACTTCCTCGGTGAAGGTGTTCTCGAAACCGAGCGCCACCGTGGGCGTGTGTGCCGAGGAATCCGGTATTGCTGCCATCCTCCGAGAGTAGCCATCGTGCAGGCAGGTTCCGTGGGCACCGTTGTGCCGTCGGCCGATGCGGTCATGAGCGAGCAGTTCACGACTGACGTCGTTCGGCGGCGGCGATCTTCCAGTGGTAGCCGTCGGGGTCGGTGAAGTGCCCGGCGTACTCGCCCTGGCCGGTCGGGGATCCTGTGGCCGTGACTCGGCCGCCGGAGGAGTGGGCGGCGGCGAGCAGCGCGTCGACGTCGTCGCGTGATGCGGCGGTGTGTGTGAGAACGAGGGTGCCGGCGCCGTCGCCGTGCTCGTCGACACCCGCGTCTTTGGCGAGGGCTTTGCGGGACAACAGGCCCAGTCGGCTCCCGCCGCCGGCGATCGTGAAGTCGACGAACTTGTTGCCGTAGTCGCGGTCGGTGCGCATGCCCAGCGCCTCGTAGAACACCTTGGATGCCTTCGGCTTCGCGACGCCGAGGAAGACGGCGGTTTCGGTCGGCTTCGGAACGGTCGGGATGCGATCGGTGTCCTTCTTGGAGGCGGCGGTCAGCTTCCAGACGGCCCCGTCCGGCGCCTGGTAGACGGCGGTGAACTCGCCGAACAGCCCCTTCTTCGCCGGCTTGACGACCGCCGCCCCGTTGGCGGTGGCGGCATCGAGTAGAGCCTTGACCTCGGCGGGTTGGCTGACGATCGTCGACAGGACGTAGCCAAGGAATCCGGAGGACTTCAGAGGTGTACCGGTGCCGGTGGCGAGTGCGTCGAGTGGGTGGAGGGCGAGCTGCCCGGTGCCGTGAAGGTCCAGGACGGCGGTGTGGCCGTCGTCGTCGGTGGTGGGGGTCGAGAACGTCGACGTGTAGGACGTGTAGAAGGTTCGTGCAGCTTCCACCTGCGGTACGCCGATGGTGATGATGTCGAGTGCGAGAGCCACGGAGTGTCTCCTTCGTGTCGAGGGGTCCGCCGAACCGGCGGTCGCGGTCGTGTGGCCGGCCCGCTCAGGTCAGCTGATTGACGCGAATGAGGTTGCCGGCGGGATCACGGAAGGCGCAGTCGCGGACGCCGTAGTCCTGGTCGATGGGTTCTTGGACGACATCGGCGCCGGCAGCCTCGAGGCGGGCGTAGAGCCCGTCGAGGTCGTCGGTGGCCAGGGTGACGGCGGTGTAGGCGCCCTTGGCGATGAGCTCCAGGATGGTGCGGCGTTCCTCGTCGGTGATGCCCGGATCGGCGGCGGGAGGGTGCAGCACGATGGAGGTGCCGGGTTGGCCGACAGGTCCGACGGTGATCCAGCGCATGTCTTCGTAGCCGACGTCCTTGCGGACCTCGAAGCCCAGGGTGTCGCGGTAGAAGCCCAGGGCGGCCTCGGCATCGGTGTGCGGGAGGAAGGTGTAGTGAATGGTGATGTTCATGGCCATCACGCTAAGCGCACCTACCGGCCGCGCGCTTCTCGATTCCTGACCGGTCTGGTCACCTGCTTGGCCAGGCACGGAGGGATTCCCGCCCCAGCTCGGGAGTGGTCTCGGCGGTAGACGCTCGGCGGGACACCGACGAGTTCCGTGAATCTGGTGCTGAAGGTGCCCAGCGAAGTGCAGCCGACCGCGAAGCAGACTTCGGTGACGCTGAGGTCTCCGCGCCGAATCAGCGTCATCGCCCGTTCTATCCGTCGGGTCATCAGGTAGGAGTACGGGGACTCGCCGTAGACGCGGCGGAACTCTCGACTCAGGTGCCCGACCGACATGTGGGCGCCGAGAGCGAGGGTTTCGACATTCAGCGGCTTGGCGTACTCGCGATCGATCCGGTCGCGGACGCGACGCATCGCAGCGATGTCGCGCAAACGTCGTTCCTCCGCACCCCCAGGTCTCATACGCGGCATCGTTCCATCCGCGACCGCCGTGCGCAGAGAGAAGCGTCAGGACTGCTGCAATCGGGCCCTCACGACCGGTGGATCCGCCTCGGCTCATCCACGGCCGCACGGGCACCTGCTTCGTCGCCCAGCCGCTCGGCCAAGGTGTGCCGAGCCAGGCCCAGAGGCAGAGCCGCGGAGAACTTCAGTCCGGACACAGCGTTCGCCGCGACCTCCGGCGCCCGCCACGTTACATTCGCGACCGCTGCGGTCACGTCACGGGGACCGATGCCCGGCAGCAGACGCAAGGACTTCTCGTCGATGCGCTGCCGGGGATCGATCAGGGTCGGCAGGGACGCCTGCAGGGTTCGGTTCGCGGCGGTGCCGGCCCAGGTCCACCACCGCCCGCTGTCCTCGGACGGAAGGACGACGACGGCCGCTTCCTGATCGATCGCGGGCTCGTACCCGGACCGCAGCTCCGCGAGGGTGGCCTGCGCGCGACGGGTCAGGGTGACGCCGGGTGGCGTCTCGCCGAGCAGCACCGAGCGCATTCCCTGGGCGATCGCGTAGGACACGCCACCACCCAATCCCGACCACTTGGCTTTGCCGCCGGAGTCGACGGGTTCGACAAAGCAGCGTCGACGCGGCCAGTCCACGTGGGTGACCTTCCAGGACCGGCCGCCGAGCAGGAGCACTCGTGGACCCTCGACCTCCTCGACCAACAGGTCGGTGCCGACGGTGCCGACCTCGTTGCGTCCGGCGAGCACGGTGAATTCCGGTGGTGCGCTGAACACGGCGGTCAGGTCGGAGAAGTAGCGTCGGTCGAACCGCCGTTCGGCTTCCGGTCCGATGTGCAGGAATCCGCCGTCGCGTTCGAAATAGCCCTCGGCACACAGGAACTGCAGGATGTCCTCAGCAGTGTCGTCGAAGATCGGCAGACTCCCCCACCAGTTCCGCCACGTCGCGGCGCCGATCCGGTGTTCCTGCAGGCACAGTGCCATCAGCTGTTGCGCGGCGATGTGCCGCGGGGAGGGCGGCGGGATGATCGGCTCGATCCAGCCGCGCGCCCAGCGGTCCAGCATGCCGAGCGCGAGCAGTTCCTGTTCGTCGTCGAGGCACAGGAACAGGCAATTGTGGGCCGTGCCCACTCGGCGACCGGTGCGGCCGAGTCGTTGCAGGAACGACGCGACGGTGCGGGGCGCACCGATCTGGATGACACGGTCGAGGTCTCCGACGTCGATGCCGAGCTCGAGGGTGGAGGTGGCGACGATGACGGTGTCGCGGGCTTCGGCGAACGCTGCTTCGGACTGGCGGCGTTCGGCGGCGGACAGCGACGAATGGGAGAGGAAGGTGGTCACGCCACGTTCGCGCAGTGCAGCGCCGAGTTCTTCGGCGCGGCGGCGAGAGTCGACGAACACCAGTCGCTTCTCCCCCTGGTGGAGGGACGCGATGACGGTCGCGGCGTTGGCAACGGATCCGACGTAGTCGACGGTGATATCCGGCGGGGTCGCGGGACCGTCGACCGAAGGCGCAACAACCCGCTTGGTGCGTGTGGTGAATCCGCCCTGCAGCCAGGACAGCAACTCGTCCGGGTTGCCGACGGTCGCGGACAGTCCGATGCGTTGAATGTCTCGCCCGGCGACGCGCGCCAGCCGTTCGAGGACCGCGAGCAGGTGCCAGCCTCGGTCGTCGCCGGCGAACGCGTGCACTTCGTCGACGACGACGGCGCGCAGCCCGGCGAACAGGACCCGCGGATCCACCTTGGTGGACACCAGCATCGCTTCGAGCGATTCGGGGGTGGTGAGCAGAATGTCGGGACGGTCCCGCAGAATCCGTTGACGTGTGGATTGTCCGACGTCACCGTGCCACACGGCGGCGTTGCGGCCGAGCCATTGGGCGTAGTCGTGCAGGCGTGGCTGCAGGTTGTTCAGCAGCGCGCGCAGCGGGCATATGTAGAGGACGGACACGCCCTGCCAGTCCTGCTCGGCCATCGCCGACAGCAGCGGAAACGCGGCAGCTTCGGTCTTCCCTCCGGCAGTGGGGGCGAGCACGAGTGCGTCCTCGCCGGCGAGGATGGGTGCGACCGCGGCGGCTTGGGTGGGCCGGAGCCCGTTCCAGCGCAGGGTGTTCGCGAGGTGATACTGGACTCCCGGATGCAGCAGGGCGAAGGCGTCGTCGGTCACGAATCGAACCGCATGCTCACATAGTGGTCGGACACCCTGTCGATCATTCGCGGCGGAAAGGGGCAGAGCAAATTCACGACGCGGCAGCGCTAGCGTATGCGCTAGCATTTAAGGGTGACCAAGGTCGACAAGATTCGTGCGGCGATCGCACGCAATCCGCAAGCGGTGCGGTACGACGACTTGCATCGACTGTGCGTCGAAGTCTTCGGTCAACCGCGGCAGGCCGGGACCAGTCACGCTGTGTTTCGAACGCCCTGGCCCGGCGACCCTCGGGTGAATATCCAGCGAGGAAAGCACGGGGAGGCAAAGCCGTACCAGGTCAAGCAGGTTCTTGCCGCGATCAAGAAGATGGAGGAGGAGTCATGAGCAGACCGGATGCACGTCACTACAGCTACCGGGTGCAGTGGTCGCCGGACGACGGCGAACACGTCGCGACCGTTCTGGAATTCCCGAGCCTGTCCTGGCTCGACGCAAAGCAGGGCCGAGCGTTGGAGGGTCTCGTCCAGCTTGTCGACGACGTCATCGACGAACTGATCGCCAACAAGGAGAAGGTCCCGGAGCCCTTCTCGGAGCGTTCCTACAGCGGCACGATCTATGTCCGCACCTCGGCCGAACTACATCGACGGCTCGCGATCGAGGCCGCGGAACGGCACGTCTCTCTCAACCAACTTGCGGTGCAGCGACTGACCAGCGCGTAGACCGGCCGACCGGCCTGATCCCGAGATCATCACCGCTACCCGGAAGAATCCTTCTTTCCACGCCTCCGCGGTACCCAATCCAGAACTCCGCCGACGACGTTGTCACCCTCACGGTGACCCCACGTCGGTGTCCCGCGTCCAACAGAATCGACCCATTGAGGCAGAGCAGGGCTAAGACGTGCCCACAAGGATCATCGAGTGGGCGGCTCGAATGCGTCCCTCAAAGCGGAACGGAGTTCGTCGCGGCGGCCGGGCTGGTTAATGCCCGGAGGCGACGGCGACGGTCCGAAAACAACTCGTGTTCCCGGCGTGACAGCACCGAACGAGTGAGCTCTCCAACCGTCTCGAACCTTCGCACCCAATACGAGGACGGTCTTGGGATGGCGAATTAGATCGACGAAGGCCCGGAAGTCTTCACGCCCTCTGACGAACTCATCGTCGTCCGGATCGAACTTGTCAATCGGGAACGGACAGATGTTCCAAGCCACGCAGCGACGCCTGTCGATTCCCAGCTCACGGAACAAATCAAACAACGTGGCGGCCACCCTGTCGTCGTTGTCCAGCGAAATCAATCGGGCAGGTCCCCGATCCGGATCTGCATCCGCTTGAGGAGCCTTGAGCAACAGAATGACGTCCGCATCGACACCTCCGTACGTCGGATCGAGGTAAGGAAGGCGATCGGTGCACTTCTCGCGTTCGCTGATGCGCCAAACCAAACGATTCAGCTCGACAACTGACGGCGCTACCTTCGCTTGCTGTATCCGCTGCAAGCGGAGTGCGTCGTCCTTCAGCGCGCGAGCGCTACTTGGATATCCGGGACTACTCATCGCGTCGCAGCGTACTCGACGCCGCGAGAGTTTCGCCCAGGGTCGTCCAATGGACACGCGCAGGGCCTGCCACGCAATTGGCAGGTGTACGAGCAGGTTCCGAGTCCGACTGTTGTCACGCCCTTCGAGCCACAGTGGGCTCAGATGTTCCGCGACACAAACAAGCCGAACGTCACAAATCCAGTTCGACGTCGTCCGCCGACACGGTTTCGCGTTCGGCGTCGGACAGCTCTGAGTCCCCGATCTTAACCTCGTAGTCGTTGTACGGGTCGAAATCGGGATGCAGTTCGATGACGTCGAGCACGTCGACGAGTTTGCGCAGGAACAACCGCGGCGCGATCCCGACACGTCCCCCGAGCCCACCGGAGACCGCGGCGGCGAAGCAGCGCAGGAACTCGTCGTCGGCGACTCCGCGAACCCGGTCCGCGGAGTCGATTCCGCTGCAGAACAATTCGCGCACCCGTCCGCCCAGTTCGACGAGCCGGTCCAGGTCGAAGCCGGTCAGGCGCAGTTGCGGCGCGCGGGGGTTGTCGAAACGCGGGTCGCGGGAGAAATCGGTGTGCAGCCGGTCCGCGAGCGGCGGCAGCAGCTGAATGCCCTGGCGGCCTTCGAAGAACGCGGGGGTGCCGGTGATGAGTAGATACAGGCCCGGGAAGTGTCCGTCGTGGACCTCGTCGACGAGTTGCCGCAACGCGTTCAACGCCTTCGCGCGAGCATCGGACCGGACCCGTTGCAGGGTTTCGACCTCGTCGAGCACGAGCAGCAACCCGGCGTTCCCGGCGTCGGCAAGAACTGCGAGCAGGCCGCGGAGGAATCCGAGGGCGAGGAAGTGGTCGAGGTCGCCCTTGATACCGGCGCGACGCTTGACCGCGGCCGCGACGTGCGGTTGCCCGCCGAGCCACGCGACGAGGCCGTCGGCGCCGTCGTTGTCGCCGTCGGCGATCATCCGCCGGTACGCGCGGATCGCCATCGGGAATACCGGCGCGCGGGTGGCGACGTCGGCGAGACGCCGTTCGAGCAGCTCGTCGACGGTCACGCCCTGTTGCGCGGCGTCGTCCTCGATGGTGAACAGCCATGCGTCGAGGATCGGCCGTAGCGCGGACGGCGGGATCGACGCGGTGCGCAGCGATTCGATGCTGCCCCGGTACACCGTTTCGAGTTTGTGCAGCGGCGTGTCGATCTCGTTGATCTGCACCTCGGCGACCGCGAAACCGCGTTTCATCGCGCGGTCGGCGAGCCAGCGGGCGAAGAACGTCTTGCCGGAGCCGTAGTCGCCGCGCACCGCCTTGAACATCGCGCCGCCCCCGGCGACCACGGACAGTTCCGCGTCGAGTTCGGTTTCGAAACGGCCCAGCCCGACGGCGAGCTGGTCGAGACCGTTGGACGGGACGGTACCGCGACGCAGCGCGTCGAGGATCTCCCGACGTCGACGCGGCGAAACCGACGCTGTCACGACCCGATCCCGAACTGCTCCCGCACCGCCGCTTCGTCAAGTCCGACGACACCACCGTCGAGCAGCAGCACCTCGTAGCCCTCGACGTCGAGCACCCGCTTGATCTGAAGCAGCGCACCGCCGACACGCGCCGGCGCGATACCGAGCAGGCTCGCGGCCTGCGCGGTGGTCAGTTCCCGCGCCGGTGCCGCGAGCAGCGCGGCGAGCAATGCGCGGATCTGCTCGGGCTCCACCACGATTCGTCCGGCGAGCCGCCGCTGATCGGCGAACACCGCGGTGGCGATCACCTGGTCGGCGAGGTTCACGACTGCGGGGGCCGGTTCGTCGGCGTCGAACAGGGTGGGTGCCACCTGCTTCTTGGGCACAGGCGACTCCGGTGGCGCCGTGGATGCCTCGATCTGCACGGGTGCATACCACCACCGAGGCTCGACGGGATCGAGCGCGGTGAGGGTGGCCGGGCGTTCCCCGGTGTGGAACGCGAGGACCGGCACGAGCACCTCGGCGGGACTCGCACCCCCGTGGTAGCCGGCGTTGACCGGTCCGTAGCGAACGGTCTCGTCGACGGCGAGCACCACCGTCCGGCTGTCGGTGAGCACCCGCGGCCCACGGACCACGATCTCCCCGTCCTCGACGCGGGCGAGGTCGCCGTGGGCGCGCTGCCCGTACAGATTCGCGCGGTCGTGTTTGACGCTGATGCGCCGTTCGATGATGTGGCCGTGATCGGACGTGACGATCACCGCACGACCGGCGCGCTGCGCGGCCTGCAGCAGCGCCCGCAGGTGGGTGATGGTGCCGAGGCCCCAATCGGTTCCGCCGGGGTCTGTGTGGTGAAGGGTGTCGTCGACGAAGTTGAGCACCGCCGCGACGAGCGGACGGCCCGCGGTGTCGGCGATGGCGTTGGCAACCTCGGTGGCCAGGTCGGCGCCCGCGGGCACGGTGTCGAGCGCCTTCTTGTGGAAGATCGGATCGGGGCGGCCGAGTGCCGCTTCCAATCCCGCCGCGCGCAGTGCATCGAGGAATCCGGCGCGTTCGACGGCGTCGTTTCCTTCCCGCAGGTCACCGGTCAGCAGAGAGCATCGGCTGCGCTGCGTCAGTGTGGGTAGCACCGCCAGCGCGCCGGTCCGGCGGGAGGTGCCGAGCACCGCGGCTTCGCTCCATCCGTGTTCGGTTGCGGCGTCGGCGAGTTCGGTGGCCGCCGCGACCGACAGAGCATCGACGACGAGCAGCAACGTAGGCCGGGTTTTCGCGAGCGGGAACACGACGGTGCGCAGCAGGTGTTCGACGACCGGTCCGGTCGGATTGGGGGTGTCGGCGAGCGCCGCGGCGAACCGCCCGTCGTGTTCGCGACGCCGCGCGGTGACGGCGTCGATGACGCGGGTGACGGCCTCGGCGAGCGCGCGGTGGTCGGTGCCACGATGCGCGGCGGCGAGTGCGGCGTCGACCCAGCCGTCCCCGTCGAGGTAGCGGCGGGTGTGGTCGTCCAGGTTCCCGCTGGTGGGGGTGTCGACGGCAAGCCAGCGCAGCAACCGCACAGTGGCTTCGGCGGCCCGGTAGGACGACGAGGCGCGCACGGACAAATGTTGCAACGTCCGCTGCCATGCGCTTTCGACGGCGTCGAGACCGCCCGGCACGGCAACGGCGATGGCTTGTGCGAGCTCGTCGAGTCGGGCGGTGAGGCCCTGCGGGAGCAGCTCGGAGCGACCCGCAATATCGTCGATGCCCAGCTCACGCACGTGGACCGCGGCCGACTCGAGAATCGCCCGTCGATCATTGTCGGCGTCCATCAGGATGACGAATCCCGAAGTGTCGTCGTTCCAGGCGACGAGATCGTCGGCGGTGAGGTCGGTCAGTCCGAAGGTGCCGAGGAACTTGCCCAATGCGAGGGCACTGTCGGATCCCGCGAACAGACCTGCGATCAGCCCGAGCGGGACGAGATCGGCGATGCGTCCGCTCTTGAGCAGTGCGGCAACGGATTTGGCGAGCCGTCCGGCACGTTCGGCGATCCACGCGGACGTGGCGGCGACGAGTTCGGCGCTGCCGTCGGTGCGCAACCTGTCCAGTACGACGGCGATGCCGGACCGGCGGCTCCATTCGAGGACGACGAGCGTGTCGATCTCGGTGGCCGGGTCGTCGGTCATTCCCAGCGCGCCGCGCGCCACCGCCGCCATGGCGTGCGCGCGGGTGAGGACACCGCCGGGTGCCGGGGTGACCGCGGCGGTGGGGATCGCGGCGAGCAATCCCATCGCGAGGGCGCGGTCGTTCGGCACCCGTACATCACGGTGAAGGACAAGGCGCTTAACCAGACGTACCGGACGCTGTATTCGATCTGTCACCGCAAGTACGATCGACACGAACGACCGGGTCCACCGTGAGCCGCACGTCACCGCCGACGTGGGGCCGGAAGCGTTGGCCGAGATGGTCTATCGGAACATGGCGACCGGGCAGCGTTGAGGAAGGGGCCGAAGGCAAGCACAGGGACCCGTAGCATCTCCGCTCGGTTGGGCGCAGCCGCCACAAGGCGTCCGTTTCCGATCTTCGTTTCGCTCACGCCCAGCCCCGCGACAAAAGAAAAGAGCAGTCTCGCTCGCATCTCGAGCTACCGGCCGAGCGCGGCACGCCCGCGACTCCACTGGGCGAATAGCGGTTTATCCACCTGTCTGGCGAGGTAACCCCGCAGGGTGACAGACACACCCACCGTGTCCCTGTGGCATGCCCGCGCCCCTCGGACCGAACCGTACGACGACTGGGCGCAGCGGCGAGACCACTACGACGTGGTGGTCGTCGGCGCCGGGATCACCGGTGTCGTGACAGCACTTCTCTTGACCGAACGCGGACGCCGAGTCGCACTCGTCGAAGCCCGAGGGGTCGGGGCGGTCACCACCGGGAACACGACCGGCAAGGTCAGTGTGCTGCAGGGCACGCGGATCTCGCAGATCGGGCGCAAACATTCCCGTGTCGTCCAGCAGGGGTACGTGGACGGCACGCTGTCGGCGCAGCGTTGGATCGTCGACTTCTGCGCGCGGCACGGCGTCGACGTGGACGTGGACGTTGCAGACGCCTACACCTATGTACAGGACCCGTCCGGGTCGGGCATGGTCGACGCCGAGTACCGCGCCTGCCGCGCCGCGGGCATACCCGCGGAACGGGTGAACGAGACTCCGTTGCCGTACGGCATCGTCGCCGCCGTGAAGGTGCCGGACCAGTACCAGCTCGACCCGATGCCGATGCTGCACAAGGGCGTGGAATTGATTCGCGCGGGCGGCGGCGCCGTGTTCACCAAGCGCCGGGTACACAGTGTGGACACCGACGGCGCAGGGTGCACCGTCCGTACCGCGGACGGCCACGTGCGGTCGGACCACGTGGTGCTCGCCACCGGCATTCCCATCCTCGACCGCGGAGGGTTCTTCGCCCGGCTGGAACCGAACCGGTCGTATGCGTTGGCGGTGGAACTGCCTGGCGAACCGCCGGAAGGAATGTACCTTTCGGTCGACTCCCCCACCCGCTCGTTGCGCACCGCGTCCTCGGCCGGCACGTCCGCATCGTCGAAGCGGTTGCTCCTCGTCGGCGGCAACGGGCACGTGGTCGGGCGGCAGAAGTCGCCGCGCTCCGCCTACGAGGACCTGCTGAGTTGGAGCCGGCGAATGTTCCCGGAGGCACGTGAGATTCACCGCTGGTCGGCGCAGGACTACAGCAGCCTCGACGGGCTTCCCTATGTCGGACCGGTTCTCCCCGGAGCGGATCGCGTGTCGGTGGCGACCGGTTTCGGTAAGTGGGGCATGACCGGCGGAGTCGCCGCAGCGCAGATCCTGGCATCGCGTCTGGGTGGAACACCCGATCCCGAGGTCGAGTCCTGGGCACCGGTCATGTCCGCGTGGCGCCACGATCTGATCGCCGGCGCCACGACCGCCCTGCGCCTGAACGGGACGGTGGCGTTGCACATGGTGCGCGGATGGTGGACGGCCGAAACCACCTCCGGAACGGTCCCCGCCGGGGGAGATGGACGGGTGGTTCGTGAGTGCGGACGCCCCGTCGCGGTGTCCACCGTGGACGGAACGACGCGTCGGGTAAGCGCGGTCTGCCCGCATCTCGGCGGGATCCTGAACTGGAACGACGCGGAGGCCACCTGGGACTGTCCCCTGCACGGGTCGCGGTTCGCGGCCGACGGAGCGCTACTCGAAGGGCCCGCGACGAGCGACCTCACGACCCGCTGACCGGCAGGGCGGAGCGTCGCGCCTCTTCGCGAGTTAGGCCCGAAGAGCCTCCAAACGGTCGATGGACCAGACATTGTTGCGAGCTGGAGCAACGGTGCCGAACGCTCCTGCTGCTCCGGCTTGCCGAACTGTTCGAACGGGCGGAACGGACGACACTCGGCAGCGCAGAACTTCGCAAACTGCGGTCGATGCTCATAGGTCGCCGCGGTGAGACCGGGCCGATGCCGAGTTCCGTCGTGCTCGAGACGGGACAGCAGCTTGTAATCGTGTTCGACGCCGCGCGCCGGGGCGTGTCCCTCCGCGGAGGTGGCGCCGGGTTTTGGCAGGTAGAAACGGATGCGGGCTTGCCGTTCCATGTCGACGTGGTGGTGGAACGCGGGCCAGTTCTGCCAGCCGTCACCGTCGCCGAGATGTTGTTCGTCGATCACACACGATCCGAGTTCCCGCTGTCCGCGCGGGGCGAGGCCGATGGCGGTCATCAGGCCACGGATCAGCAGGGACTTCTGTTCGCTGACCGGCTCGCGCCTGGACGGTGCGAGCAGGCGCTCCCCGATGCTGGGAAGGCCACTGCGGCGTTCCTTGCCGTCGAGGCCGTACGGATTGATCGCGGAGCTGGCCGGCAACATGCACTGAAGATCGGGGGTCAAGCGGGTGAGCAGCAGCGGCGAGCCCTCGGACCGGTATCCGCCGCGGCTCCACACGTGGGCGTTGCCGCGCAGCGTGCCGGTGTAGTACTCGAGTTCGCCCGGCTAGAGGGTGTCGCGACTCAGGAACAGCAGGTCCACTTCGTGCCAGCGGCCGCGGTTGTCGCGGAACTCGAAGTTGGACCAGGCGCGGACCGGCGGGGCGTCCGGGAGCAGATTCTTGACGAAATCCAGGCGGAGCTTTCATGCTCGAACTCGGGGCTGATCTCGAATCAGCGGTCGCTCTGCACCGCGCTCCATCCCGATCCATCCGGTCGTTCACGTCGGTCACAACCTACCCGGCCGCGCACCGGTCGAACGCCTCGCCGCCCCGGGCCGGCCACGGCAGATTCGGTCCGGTCGTCGAGCACATGAAATGCCAGGTCATCGCTGCCGTCTCGGCATGTCACCACAGATGTGAGCAGTCGAACTGCCGGCTACCGGACTGCAAGGCCGATCGACACGCACTGCTGGGTCCTGTCACCGATCACGTGCCGCAGAAAGTCCGGAAGGTCTCGGTGAACGACCGCGGTGCCGGCGCGGCGTACTCGGACCACTCGTCGCGGTGGTCGAACGGATGCGTGACGACCTCGAGCAGTTTCTCGAACGGCGCGAGGTCGCCGTCGGTCGCGGCGCGCAGGGCTGCGTCGAGCTGATGGTTGCGCGGGATGTAGAGCGGGTTCACGCGGTCCATCGCGTCCGCCGCCTCCGCTGGCGCACGAACCTGCTGCTGCACAGCATTCCGCCAGCGCGTCAGCCACGGCCCGATGTGCTCGCGCGGCACGAGACGGTCGAGCGGTGTCGAGTCTCCACGGAGTTCGTCTGCGAGAGCGCGGAAGCTGCCCGTCCAGTCGGCGCGGTGGTCTTCCATCAGGGTCAGCAGATCGTCGATCAGTGTCCGGTCCACTGAGCCACCGGAGAAGCCGAGTTTTGCCGCCATCCCTGCCGTGTAGTGGTGCTCGTATCGTGCGTCGAAGGTGTCGAGGACCGCGGTGACCGCGGCGATCGCGGCGTTCGGCTCGGAATCGACCAGTGCCAGCAGGGTTTCGGCGAACCGCGCCAGGTTCCACTTCACGACGGCGGGCTGGTTACCGAAGGCGTAACGGCCGCTGTGGTCGATGGAACTGAACACCGCTGCCGGGTCGAACGCGTCGAGGAAGGCGCACGGACCGTAGTCGATGGTCTCTCCCGAGATGGTCGTATTGTCGGTGTTCATCACGCCGTGCACGAAACCCACCAGCGTCCATCGCGCCACCAGGGAGGCCTGGGCCTCGAGCACCTCCTCGAAGAAAGCCAGATAGCGGTTGTTCTTCCCGGTCGCCGGCAGATCAGTCAGCGTCGGATAGTGGCGGGTGATCGCGTAATCGGCCAGTGACTGCAGGACCTCTCCCCGCCGGACCGCGAATTCAAAGGTGCCCACCCGCAGGTGACTGGACGCGACGCGCGCGAGCACGGCTCCGGGTTCGATGCCGTCGCGGTAGATCTGCCGGCCGGTCTCCACCACAGACAGTGAACGGGTGGTGGGGATCCCCAGCGCGTGCATGGCCTCGCTGACCAGGTATTCGCGCAACATCGGCCCGACCACCGCGAAGCCGTCGCCGCCTCGGGAGAACGGCGTGGGCCCCGAACCCTTGAGATGCAGATCCGCGCGCCGGCCGTCGGTGCCGACGAGTTCGCCGAGCAGCAACGCCCGTCCGTCGCCGAGGAGCGGGGCGTACCCACCGAACTGGTGACCCGCATACGCCATCGCCACCGGCTTCGCCCCGGCCGGCACCGCCGATCCGGCCAGAACGGCGACACCGTCGTCGCTGCGCAGGAGATCCACGTCCAACCGCAGCGACGCTGCCAGGTCCTCGTTGAGCACGAGCAGCTTCGGATCGGGCACCTCTGCCCCCTGCCACGGCACGGACAAGCCGCCCATCTCGTCGACGAATGTGCTCTCGAGACCGGGCACTGCGGTGCTCGTACCGATCGGGAAATCCGGGATCGTCGCCATCACCCGAGCCTAGCCACCCCGCCGTGTATGGCGCCGCGCGCGACCGGGAAGTCGTCCAGTGGCGTCGGCGCCGCGGTCGCGGTGCGCCCGATACCGTCGACGTGTGCAGACCTGTCGGAGGGAGGAAGCACAGCATGAGCGCCGCTCCCGGCACCTTGTGGACGATCGGCCATTGGACCTGCCCGCCCGCACTCGTACTCGACACGCTGACCTCGGCGGATATCGACTTGCTCGTCGACGTGCGCAAGATGCCGGGTTCGCGCCGGAGCCCGCAGTTCGACGCCGACGAGATGCCGACATGGCTCGAGGGTGCCGGTATCGGGTACCTGCACCTGGCCGAACTGGGCGGCCGGCGACCGAAGCAGAAGGACATCGATCCGACGCTCAACGGCGGGTGGCGGAACGCCGGCTTCAAGAACTACGCGGACTACACCCTCACACCCGCCTTCGAGTCGGGTCTCGCGCGACTCACCGATCTCGCCGCCGACCGGCACGTCGCCATCATGTGCGGCGAACCGATGCCCTGGCGCTGTCACCGCCTGCTGATCGCGAACACCCTGACGGCGCGGGGATGGACGATCGTGCACCTGATGACCAACGCCGCTCCGAAGCAGCACGAATTGGGACAGTGGGGTGCGGCGCCTTCGGTGAGTCCCGACGGCGTCGTGACCTATCCGCAGACGAGAGGAGGCACCGCATGAGCGTGCAGTTCGCGGTCGGCGACCACGTGAGCTGGAATTCCGAGGCGGGCCGGGTCTCCGGCACGATCACGAAGGTTCACACGAAGGACTTACCTGCGGGATGGTTGTCCCGGACGGGTCGGGTGTCGGATTCTGCAGGACGCGATCGGATGCCGGACGGGTTGCGGGTGTGCTGTTTGAGGATCCTCAAACAGGGCAGGACCCGAGAGTGCTCGCGGGCTTCCACCGCCGGTTGAGGGATCTGGATTCGAGCCGCCCAAGATCTTTCACTGCCCGTTCGAATCCGGAGCCGTGACAACGGGGCAGTTCGCTGACAGTCAGACGTGTGCCCTGAGGGTACGGGGCTCGCCCGTCCCCGTTCCCAGTGGAAATGGCTGGCCAGATCCGCCGGAGCCTTCGTCACCCTCGATCCGACGATGGACTTCAGTCCGGCAGCATCGAGGTTCTTCAGGTTCGTCGCCGACCATGGCAGGCGACACCGTCATCATCATCGTCGGCGATCTGACGGCTGACCCCGAGCTGCGATTCACCCCCGCGGGCGCCGCAGTCGCGAACTTCACCATTGCGTCCACACCCCGCAACTTCGACCGGCAGTCGAACGAGGCAGTTCCCCGCAGAACGGCAACTACGCCGGCGCCAATGTCGGCCTCCACTGCGGCAGTTTGCCCACGGCGACATCAGAGTCGACAACACCGGACCGTGGGGACCGGCCGTATGCATCCACGGCACCCAGACTTCCGCTGATAGGCGAGGAGTGTGCTTTTCCGCCGTAGAGGAAGTCGGTCATGTCCGAAGATGAGAAGCGCCGTTGAGGTCCAGGATCGTTCCGGTGGCCCATTCGGCTTCGGGTGAGGCGAGATAGACGATGGCTGCGGCCACTTCGGCCGGTGTCCCGACGCGGCCGAGGGGACTCTGCTGCTGTAGTGCGGTGCCTTCTTCGCTGTTGAGCTTCGGTTGCTGACGTTCGCTGGAGACGAATCCGGGTGCGACGCTGCTCACGGCGATTCCTCGTGGTGCCAGGGCGATCGCCAGCGATTGTCCGAGTGCGTGCAGGGCCGCCTTGGTTGCGCCGTAGGCGGGGTGCTCGGGTTCACCTCGAAACGCCCCGCGCGAGCCGACGTTGATGATGCGGCCCCCTGCGGTCATGTGTTGTGCCGCTGCCCAGGTCACGCAAGCAGACCCGCGAAGGTTCACCTCTACCATCCTGGTCCACACGGCGCACCAATCGTCGTAGGTGGTATCCGTGATCGGGTGGCGGTTGACCGCGGACGGCGCCACGGCGGCGTTGTTGACAAGCACGTCCAACGAACCGAGCGCGTCGACCGCATGCTCTACGAGGTTTCGTGCTTGCGCCGAATCTCCGATGTCACCGCTGACGATCGTGTGGCCGTCACCGGGCAGCCCTGACCTCGTGCGCTCGGCGCCCTCCCGGTCGGTCGCGTAGTGCACCGCCACGGTGTCACCGAGTTCGGCGAATGCACGGGCGGTGGCGCGGCCGATTCCGCTCGACGCGCCGGTGACCAGCACCTTTCGCATGGACTGCACCTTCTCCTTCACGGTGAGTATCCCGCCAATCCCCTGGCATTCCGCCGTTTACCAGAATTCAGGATCCCGTCACGAGACAGGGACGGGCTCGACGTGGACAACACTATCCAACATCGATTGGAGCCGAGCTCCCGTTCGGTGTAGACGGTGGCAGTAGCACCCTCGAACGCTGCTGCTCTGTTCGGCAAAGGTTCACAGTCCGAATACCGCGATGTGTCGACAGTTTCTGCCTGCCTGAACGACGAACCTACGGCAGATCGGAGCCGGCGGTTGCTGCGAGGGATCCCAGCAGTTGGAGCTTGTCGGCGCTGGACGAGCCGACGGGAGCTTGGTACACGATCAACTGGTGGCCAGGGGCGCTGCGGACATCGAAGGCGTTGTACTCGAGGAGAAGGTCACCGACGGCAGGATGACGAAATTCTTTGGCCTCGTGTGTTTTTCCTCGAACGTCGTGCCGGCTCCACAGTTCGCGAAACTCGGCGCTTGCAGCGTGTGCCTGGAGAACGAGAGCACGGACATCGTCTGCCGAACCCGTGTGGCCGAGAGCGAGTCGAAGGTTCGCGACACAAGAGGTGGTGGCGCGGTCCCGGTCGGTGAAGAAGCTGCGTCCGAAGGGGTCGAGAAAGACCATTCGCGCAATGTTGTCGATGCGTTCGAATCCGCTGTACAGCGCTCCAGCGAGATCGTTGTATGCAAGAACATCCAACTGACGGTTGATGATGAGCGCGGGGGTGTGCGACCAGGATGCGAGCAGTTGCCGGAGTGAATCGTCGACGGTTTTCCGTACCGGGGTGCGCGGTGTCGGTGCCAGGCCGGCGAGACGGAACAGGTGCTCGCGCAGATCGGTGTCGAGGTCGAGTGCGCCGGCGAGGGCGTTGAGGACCGCTGGGGAGGGATTTCGCTCGCGGCCCTGCTCGAGTCGGGTGTAGTAGTCGACGCTGACGCCGGCGAGCATGGCGACTTCTTCACGGCGAAGACCAGAAACGCGGCGCCCCGACTGCGCTGTGATGCCGACATCCGTGGGCAGCACGTGGCCGCGTCGCGCCTTGAGGAATGTTCCCAGTTCGGTGGAGCTCATGAGACGACGCTAGCCTCACCGCGTCGCGGGTGGCAGGCCGTGTCGCACCCTGGCTGGGATTGCTCGGCTGTAAGGACCAGAGCGGCACCGAACAGGGTGATCGCCACCACGAGGAACATGGCGGTGGTCACACTGCCTCTGTGGCCCCATGCTTTGGCCCAGTCCGAAACAGGCTGTAGCGCACCCAGGCACACACCGGCCTGTTCCGGCCATACGTCCGCCCCGATAGTGGATTTCGTCGGGACCACCCGGCGACCCCACTCCCCTCTTCTGGAGCACACATGATCACCCCCTTCACCCCCGAACTGCTCGAGCTCATCACCGCCAACCGCACCGGCGGGCACCGCCCACTTCTGTTCGCCAACGCCCGGATCATCACCGGCGACTCGCTGATCGGCGACTTCGACCGCGGCGATGTTCTTCTCGGCGGCTCTCGCGTGGTCGGCATCGGCCCGGGCCTGCTGACCGCAGCCGATGACGACGGCGCGATCGTCATCGACTGCGACAACTACGTCATCGTGCCGACGGTCGTCGACACCGCTCAGCTGCGCGGCCTGCGTCCCACATCGTTCCGGTCACCGACCGCGATCGCACCCGGCAATCCGGCCGGTTTCGCGATCCTGCCCGCCGTGTCCGGAGAATCGGAGTCCGCCGCGGTGCGCCGATTCCTCACCGCCCCCGACATCGCGCTCACGGTCGTCGTCGACGGTGACATCGTCTTGTGGGACGGCCATCCGGTCGAAGTAGCCTGCCGTGCAGCAGACACCGAGGTTGCCCACACCGCCTCCTCGGACCGGTATCTCGGCACCTGGATCGACGAGAACGATTTCGTGCACCAGCACCTGACCACCGACGGTCGCTACGACGAAACCCGAGGTGGACGCCCGCACGCCTACCAGGGCGCGTACTGGATCACCGGCGACCGAATCGACTACCGCGACGACCTCGGATTCTGGGCCTTCGGCGAATTCGCCGATGGCGTACTGCATCACGCGGGCTACACCTTCCACCGTTCCTGACCTGCCACCGACACCCGAAAGCACACCATGCCGAAGATTTCCCTCACCGAGTTCACTGCTGCCCGTGACAGTGGCCGCGCGATCCTGCTGACCGGCGGCGCCGTCGTCACCATGGATCCCACGATCCCGGACCTCGACACCGGCGACGTCCTGCTCACCGGTTCCCGAATCGTCGCGATCGGACCCGACCTGCGCTCCGATCCCGAACACGGTGCCGCAGCCACGCCGGCACTCGTCGTCGACACCCGTGGGGCGATCGTCAGCCCCGGTTTCGTCGATACCCACCGCCACGCCTGGGAAGCGCAACTGCGCCGCAGCATCCCCGACGTCGCCGACCTCGGCGAGTACGTCATGTCGACCCTGGCCGGCATCGCTCCGAACTACACGCCGGAGGACATGTACATCGGGACCCGTCTCGCAGCCTTGACCGCACTCGACTCGGGCATCACGACCATGCTCGACTTCTCACACAACTCACGCAGCTCCGCGCACTCCGATGCTGCGCTCAACGCACTCGTCGACACCGGCATTCGGGGCGTGCACGCAGCGATGGGCCCGCACTTCGGCGAGTGGGACCGTCAGTGGCCCGCCGACATGAATCGACTGGTGAGCGACTTCCACGGCGCCGCAGATGGTCTCGTCACCGTGCGACTGGCCGCCCTGTCCACCGACGAGATTGCCGGACCGGATATCGCCTATGGTCCCGAACTCGCCGCTCTCGCTCGCGATCTCGGTGTGTGGACGAGCATCGACGCGGTCTTCGGCGCGCCCTCGTCGGAGGCGATCCTGCGCTGGGCGCAGATGGGGATCCTCGATCCGACCCTCACCCTGATCCACGCGACCGGACTGACCCCCGATGCCTGGAGGGCGATGGGTGATGCCGGCGTCACGGTGTCGCTCGCCCCCACCTCCGACGCGCAGATCGGTCTCGAAACGGCGGTGCCCGCCGTCGACGAGGCCCTCGCTGTCGGGATCCGTCCGGGTCTGAGCATCGACGTGGAGGTCGCGCTCGCCAGCGACATGTTCACCCAGATGCGAACCCTGCATGCCATCCAGCGCATGCGCGCCACCGACGCCGCCTACGGAACGGACGAAACCTGCAGCAAGATCACCACCCGTGACGTCCTCGGCTTTGCCACCCAGCAGGGCGCTGACGCCAACGCACTCGGACAGGTCACCGGCTCCTTGACACCGGGCAAGGACGCCGACCTGCTCATCGTCCGCGCCGACGACGTCAACAACATGCCCCTCAACGACGCCATCGGCACTCTCGTGCTCGGCTCCGACGCACGCAACATCGACACCGTCCTCGTCGCCGGCAACCCGCGCAAATGGGCAGGCTCGCTGGTCGGTGAAGACATCGACGCCCTCCGAGAGGACGTGGTCCGCTCCCGCGACGACATCACCCGGCGGGTGGCGACGCTGTGAAGAACACGAAAAATGTCAAGGACATGGAGCAAGCACAGCACCCGTTCGTCGGACTGTGGGTGACCGCCGACGGGAACATCCGCCAACGCCTCCTGCCCGAGGGGCGATACGTCGAAGCCCGGGGCAGCCGCGAGGCCGCCTACACCGGCGACTACCGGATCGACGGCACCATGATCTATTACCGCGACGACACCGGCTTCTCCGCCGACGGTGAGTTCCGTGACGACGTCCTGTACCACGCGGGCATGGTCATGCACCGGGACCCGACCGGGTGAAGCAATCGTCGCCCTGAAAGACCGACAACCGACAGCGGTGGCTTGCGCCCGACATACCCGGGCGCAAGCCGTCTCGCGCGCCAACGGAACACCGATCGGCTGATCGAGAAGGAGCGTATCGGCTGGCCT
Source organism: Rhodococcus phenolicus (assembly GCF_001646785.1). Classification (GTDB taxonomy): domain Bacteria; phylum Actinomycetota; class Actinomycetes; order Mycobacteriales; family Mycobacteriaceae; genus Rhodococcus; species Rhodococcus phenolicus. The sequence continues at coordinate 4,785 of NZ_LRRH01000045.1, read as the reverse complement.
TATATGAAAGGCCTTGGATGGAAGAGGTTCTCGCGGGCCTCCAAGTTCCGGACAGCAGCCGAACCGGTCGAATCCCCGCAATGGTGTAGCGCTGTGTAACCAGGCCGGCCTCGAAGTCGTTCCGCACGGAGGCAATGGAGAGCTGTTGGTCAGCGCGATGCCTGTCGTCTTCCTCCGCTGATTACACCCACCGTGGTCACGATCACGGTGTCGGTAGCCACCCTGAGGTGTTCCGACACCACGATCCGAAGGCCCCGACACTTCTTGCCGGACCCGTCAGCTGAGGAACATTCCACGCTGCTCAACCAGATCATGGCCGAACTGGCCACCGGATCGGACTGACCCGCGGGGCGCGGTAGCGCATCGGTGAATGGGCACTCCGATTTCGGCTTTCCTCGACAACCGGTGACTTTAGAAGTAGTTTTGATGTATGCCAGTGGATGAAGTGACGTTCTCGGAACTGCAATTGCAGGGCAAGGCGACCGTCGAACGACTGCGCCGTTCGCCGGCGCAGTCCCTGTTGGTGCGCCGACGTGACGCCGAGGACCTGGTGCTGACCACGGCGGCCAGGGCCGAACTCGAGCACACCGCCGCGTCGGTGACGACCCGGATGTTCGTGGCGCTGATCCAACGCGACGCCCGGGCGCGGGAACTGGTCACCGACGTGCTGCCCGACGTGTTCCCCTGGGTGACGTTCCTCACCCGCGACGACGTCCAGGAGTTCGTCGTCGAACTGGTCGCAACCCTGCGGGCCGCGGACTCGCTCGACAACCCGGCCCCGGTGGTGCACGTCATCGATGCCTGGCGCCACACCGCCGAAGCGCTCGCCGATCCCGTGCTGGCGGCGATCCTCGCCGCCGACACCGGCGACGATCACGGCGCCGTGCCCGCGCCCGGCGCTGCGTGAGCCCGAAACGCGGAGACCGCGTCGCCCCGCCCCCTGACCCGGTCGGCGGGTGGGATCTGCGGTTCGCCACCACCGACGCGGTCAAAGGCTGGGACGCGTTGTGCCAGCAGGCGCCGGCGAACACTCTCACCGCTTGGGCCGAACTACGCACCCGACCCGACTCCCCCGCGCCGACCTCGCGGCATCACCAGCTCAAAGGCTCCCTCGCGACCGCCACGCACGGGGGCGTGGTGATGGAGCAGTGGCAACGCGAGGTCACCGCGGGCGGTCGCGTTTGGTACCTCGTCGACACTGCTCGCCGCACCCTATGGATCAAAGCGGCCGGAACCGGGCACCCCAAATCCACCGAGTAGACCCAGTGCCCGCTCCCGAGCATTCCCGCAGGTCATCGGGCGAGACGCTCCGAAAATCTGCACGATGAGACCGTGGCCGGCTCGATGGCATGTTGGAAGTGGCCGGCTTCGATCTTCTTTCGAGCGGCGCTGAAGGCTCGGTTGGAGGTGGCCGGCGACTCGGTGTCGATCTGCGCTTTCTCCTGGGCGACTCCCCTTGCAAGGTCACGCACCGATTCGGGCTCATAGCTCGGCGCCGGCGACAGATCCAGGCGTAGAGCCTGCCGAATCTGTACACGGAGAGCGTTCATCCGGACGCCCGCCCTGAGATGTACTCCTGGGCATCCTCGGGTTTCAAAAGGGAACAAGACGAGTGTGGGGCAGGACAACCGGCCCAATATCGATAGTGCAGCACGAGCGCGATCCACACTGGCCGCGATCGGAATCCGCCCCGCTCTCGAGCCACCCGTCTTTGAAGGATCGTCAAACAGCACACCCTCACCAGCAGCGCGTGAGGACCCGCGTGGACGACGAGACGGAAGGACCGGGGAGCGGGTCACGTACCGTGGCTTCGTATGACCGATCCCGGGATCGAGATCACCGCAGAGCTGGTCCGCGATCTTCTCCAGGACCAACATCCGGACCTTGCCGGGCTCGCCATTCGTGAGGTTGCGGGCGGCTGGGACAACCAGATGTGGCGCCTCGGCGACGAATTGGCAGTACGCATGCCACGTACAGAGCGCGCACCGGACCTCCAGCACAAGGAGCGCCGATGGCTGCCCGCGCTGGCCCCGCGCCTACCACTTCCAGTTCCGACCCCGGTGCGGATCGGGGAGCCGTCCGCTCGCTTCCCGAAGACCTGGACCGTCATGACGTGGGTTCCCGGCGAACCACTGGACCGCACCTCGATCAGCCGCGGCGATCACGCGACCGATGTTCTCGTCGGCTTCCTCACAGCGCTCCACGTGGAGACGCCCGCAGAGGCACCGACGAGTACGGACCGCGGCACGCACCCCGGAGAGTGCACGGCCGGCTTCGAGAAGTATCTGCAAGCCATTGCTCCCAGCAACATCGCCGCCGACGCTGGGGAAATTCGCGATGTCTGGAACGATGCTGTCGCTGCCCCCGGATGGGACAGGCCACCGGTATGGCTGCACGGGGATCTCCATCCCGCGAATGTGATCGTCTCCGGTGGGTCGATCTCGGGCGTGATCGATTTCGGGGACATGTTCGCCGGCGATCCGGCATGGGACCTCGCGGCCGCATGGCTACTCCTCCCCGCGGGCAGGTCCTCACGATTCTTCGAGGCGTACGCGCAGGCCGACGAAGCGACGATCCGGCGTGCCCGCGGGTTGGCTGTTCTGAAAAGCCTCTTCCTCATCCTGATGGGCCAGAACGGGGACCAGGGCCTTCCCGGCGGCAAGTCGCCATGGGGACCCCGGGGTCGCGCGGCGCTTGATCGTGCCCTCACGCCGGGATGAGTTGCGGGATGCGGATCTACTGTCAGCAGTGTGACGATCGCTGATGCCCCGTGCGTGTGGCTGACAACCTTGCGACGGGACGGCTCACCCCATACGACACCGGCATGGTTCCTGCTGATCGGCGAGACATTCTGGATCGCAAGCTCAACCGTGAACGTGAAGGTGAGGAACCTCCAACGCGATCCTCGAGTCTCGCTCGCCATCGACGGATCGGCAGCCAAGCCCTGCGTCGCGCAGGGGCGAGCCCTCGTGCATCGGATGATTCTGAGCTTCCCTCATCTGGTCACGCTGTTCGCGGAGAAGTACAGCGGCTGGGACGCCGCCGACGAGACGCAGGACGGTCCGCGAGTGCTGATCGAAGTACCTGTAGATCGCTGGCTCCTCAACGCCCATTAGCGGACGCGTGGGATCCGTCGTGCGCGACCATCCCACCGACAGCATCAAACAGCCTGATGGGCGTCTGAAGCAGGCTGGGATTCCGAGACCACACGAAACCGTTCGATGCCGGGATACATCTCACCGCGCGATGCGATACCGAACCCGATCGCCCGGTAGAAGCCGACCGCATCGCCATCGGTTTCGGCCTCGATCGGATCGCCGGGATGCTGGGCCTGAACCCACTCGACCATCGCGGCGCCTACGCCTTGCCGCTCCCACCCGGGATCGGTGGCGATGTGCAGCAGCTCGAGATCGAGCTGCTCGAACACGCCCAAGCGGAGCAGCCCAGCGCCGGCGACGGCACCATGGTTGTGGTGTTGTGCCCGCACCAGAACAACTTCGAGATGGCGTGGACGTGCAGGTCTTCGACCGACGTCCCGCAGCCGACCGCTCGCAATGGCAGCACAGGTCAGCGAAAACCGCCTCGAAGTCGACGGGTTCGGGATACTGAGCCTGTCGTCCCCGACCTCCGAGCCGGTCACCGTCGCGGTGCCGCCTGGTGAGTACGTGGTGGAGGTTTCCGGCCGTGGCTTCTCGACTACGGCTGGCCCGGTTCCACTGCTCCCGGGGATGGGTGGCGCCTGCGGCTGTGGCCCGACGACGACAGCGTCCTCGAACCCGCACAACTGTGGGAGATGCCGGGCTACGGCGTCCCGGGGAACATCGCGTCCTCGGCGGACGGATCCAGCGGCTCGGTGACGGACGGGTCATGAAGCCGCGGCAGAGGTCGACGATCATGACTGTGCTGGTGTTCACCGGTTTCGGTGTGTTGTCTGGGATCGCCGGCGCTGCCGTGTTGGGGTGGTTCGCCTCGCAGCCGTTCGACGTCTACACCGCCGGCTACCAGCCGCTCGACTTCGCGTCCGTCCGCATCGACTCTCCCTCGCCCTTCGGGTACACGGTCGCACTGGTCCTCGGCGGTGGCGTGCTGGGAGCACTGGTCGATGCACTCCTTCACCGGACCGGGTGGAGCCTTACTCGGCGTACACCTTGGTAGGGAGCGTGGCGTGAGCGCCGGACTGCACCACATTGACGAGTACTGTCACCACGCCCGTGCTCTGTCGATTTGCAGCGGCGTGTCCGGTCAGTATTCGCTGCATCCGCGCCCGCAGCCTGTCTGGTCTCGAAGGCCCCCACGAGAAAGGCGGTGTGGAGGGTGAGGTGGAGCGCTTCCGCCCCAACCAAATCATTCGACGACGGGTGGTTTGACAGGCTCGCCGGTGTGGCGATCTCAGCTCAGAACGCTGATCATCCCGTTCGGCTCGAGGTAGGCGCGCTCGACACCGGAGATGTCGTCGATGCCGTGCAGACGCAGCTGGGACTCCACTTCCTCGCGGGTCATGAATTCTCGGCGCATCAAACGGCGATTGAGCTTGCCGTTCTCTATCAGGGGCCGGGGTCGGGCCTTGACGGTGCGGGCCACGCGAGGAAAACGGTACGCGAGTGCATCGACGCAGACGCTCCAGAACAAGATCGTGCTGACGAGGATCAGGGCGTCGGCAAGCGAGGTCGCCTCACCGTGCAGCCCGGGGGCTGCAGCTTCTGCGACGAGTACGACCAGCAACACATCGGTAATCCCCAATCCACCGGATTCACGTTGGCCCACCAGAGTAGTGCCCCATAGAGT
>NZ_LRRH01000044.1 GCF_001646785.1 Rhodococcus phenolicus | reverse complement strand
GGCCGCGGTGACCTTCAACAAGATCTCACCCGGCCCGGGCGCCGGAGTAGGGAGGTCGACGACGACCGGCTCGGAGCCGATCTCGGTGTACTGGAGGGCTTTCATGCGCCCGACTCTACGACCGGGAGTGTGGGCCTGCCCGGCACTACAGAAAATCTTCCGCTATACGACGCCGGCCGTTCCGGCTCCGGACGTCAGACGGTCCGGACGAGGACACCGACGCCGAGCCGGTTGTAGACGAACACGAGCATGTAGAGCAGCCGGGCGCTGATGCACACAGTCCGTCCTGGACCGGCGAGCTCGCCGCCCTTGTGCGTGGTCGGGCCCGATAGCTGACGGCTTCACCCGTCGGCCACGTCCGCGATCTGCGCAACGGGCGTCGGCATCGCGTTTACATGCAGCCGAAAAGTTCCGCTTCGCCCGGGAGTGATTCCCCTACAAAGGAGTTCACGGATTTTTCCGCTCCTGCGAGAGCCACTGCACCCCGAACAGCCGCGGTCCGGTATGGGGAGGAATGAGGATCTCGGCCGCACACTCGATACATCTGTAGGTGCGATGACCTCTCGCACCTGATGGCCGCAGAGACGACTCGCACCAGCAGGCCGTCCATCCCACTATCACGCGCTTCGGTCCCAGTCGATGCCCGTTCGGGCAGAACTTCGGAGCGCGCTCGTAGGACGCCATGCCTACGATTTTCGCACATATGTTCGATACGGCGCGTTGGAGTGAGAGTTGGCAGGTCGATGGAGGGACGCGCAGAGCGGACTTCGGGAAGCATCGGCCTGCCGCCTTGCTTCGGCGCGCCGAGGCCGAGACCCCCGAACCGGTGACCAGCCGATCGAGTCCGGGCCGGGAACCCCATCGACTTCCCACCCGAGGGTCGAGAAGTAGCGGTCCCGCTCACCCGCTGGACGGGCCTACAGCTCACTCTGCGGACTGACCCGTCACGAATCGACGGCCTCCGACCCGACGATGCATAACCCCACCGAACACCCCTGATGGGCACAGTCTCCTGCTCGTGCCTGCGCTTTCAGGTATTCCGGGGTGTCCTGCACAATCTTCGGCCACAGCGGTGTCACATCCGGTGGCGCCGCCAGGCCCACACGCACAACCCGATTCCCGCGAGGAATGCCACCGGTAGCACCCATCTCCACCGGCGCAGTGTCACGAACCGCTGGTACTGCTCGCTCGACAAGAACTGCAGACCGGGTCGATTCGCAGTGGGCGGCTGCCACCAGTAACTTCCCGAGCCGGTCAATACTTGAGGCCAAGCGAAGACGCCGATCGCGGTCGCGATGACGATGCATGTGGCGGGGAACGCCACCCAGAACCACGGGAACCCTGGCGCGCTACCGAGCCGGGCTCGGCGTGGCACCATGACGGCCGCTGCCAACCCCACCAGTGCCAGAACACTCAGTATCAACCACGCCATATGGTCGGACGATACGGTACTTCCGTCCGGAGGTATGGCTGCACAATTCGCCGATCGGTGACACCACCTGGCCATCGTCGGGCTCCCCGCTCCACACGAGCCTTGCTGTCGCACAACACCGGTGAATATCCAGCCCTTCGCACCACCGCCCCCGCTGTCACAGAACGGGGGCCTTCCGGTCCGTTGTCGGCAGCTAGCGATTCCGTATCTTCAGCACGGCGTTGGTGAAGAACTCGGTGAACTCGCTTTCGAACTCCACACCGTTCATGCTCACAACAGCAATCGTGTACCCGTCGACAGAGGCGTAGCCGTAGAAGACCTCGTCGTTTGCCCAGTCGGGATTATCGGGATCGGAGACCTCGTAGAGCATGGCCGCGTTCTCGGTGGCGATTGCCGGCGGCAGGTCCAGTCGCGAAGTGGTGATCGTGCGCGAGTTCATCCTGTACGTCGAACACGATCCGGTGTGCGCATCGGCGACCCGTGCGATGTCGAGCGGCACGTCACTGACCAACGCGAGATAGGAACGCTCGTCATCGAAGTAGGCGCCCATCATCGACGTCGAATCCGCATCGCTCAACGTCAGCCGGGCTTCGTCGGCGTAGCTCGACTGCTCGCCGCACTCCACAGGGTCGTACGCGATGTTCCTTGGCACCCCGACATCACTCGGCGTATCCAGCAGCAGGTTCATCACCAACTGTTCGGGCTCGGTGAACCGGGCAACCTGCGTACCGGCAGGAAGATCCTCGACCGTCAGAAGAAGACCGTCGCGCGACACGGCCTCTGTCGCCTCCACATCGCTTCCCCCGCATGCCGTCGCAATCAGCAGCAGCCCGGCCATCCCGGTCTTGGTCAGAAGCGCACGATACACTCCGCGAACGCTACCGGCCGGTGGGCGAAGCCGGATCATAGGCTCGCGCGGTATATGAGACACGATTCCATCGTGTTGGGGTTGCCCTCTGCGGCGATCTTCCCCTCGGATATCAGCGCGATCAACCGTCCCCTCAACACGTAGTCGGCCACCGGCTCTGACGGGTTCGTGCCCATCGCTTCGGCGATTACTCGGCTCATCGGTGTCGGCAGCATCGGCGTGCGCTGAAGCAACAATTCGTCGAAGTGATCCTCCGGCGCTGACGTCAGGGTCGAACCCGTCAGCACCCGGAACGGTGCGTTCTCGTGTTGAAGTGTTCGCCAACGCTCGGCCAGTTCGGCAGACTTGCTGGTATCGACCGGACGCGCAGTGTCGACGAGCCGACTCAAGTCCGAGGGCGCCGTGGCCGAGACACTCCCGGAGCCACTGTTTTCGGTGACGTCGATCAGTGACCAGGGTCGACCCTCGGCAGTGCTCGCAAAACACAGCAAGCTGCACAGTTCTTCAGCGGATCGTCTGCCGAACCAGAAAACCGTCGGAGTCGATGCGTCGATCAAGCGGAGATCCCACCGTCCGAAAGCCGGCATCCACGGATGATGTCGCCCCGCGATGACATCGCTGAACCACCAACCGGATGCGTGACGGTGCAGCGACTGCGCGCCGATCGGACCCCAGCTGAGATCATCGACGTCGGTCAAGATCGTGCAGTCGTCGCCGGTAGCGGCCAGCGCCTTCTGCAATGCGGCCCCTGCGGTGAAGCTGGGTGCTATGTGGTTCGTCGTCACAACCCTCGTGATATCCGACTGCGGCGACGATGTCGAACCCCTGATCCTGCGACGAGGCATCCTCAGGGGCCCTTCAGCGCGGCGATAAGCCCGTCCGTGCACCCGACCGACCTGGATGCCCCCCTGCGCGATCACGCATCCGACGGGTCGTCAGGGACGGTTCGATCAGCGGGAATGGACAGGCCGAGAAGGATGGGGAGGTAGTCGTCGTAGCCCTCCCACGGCACCGGCCGCGGCAGCGTATCCGGAACCTCGCCGACCAGCAGCGCCGACGTGGCTTCCGGTAGCGGATTGCGCAGCACGACCACGGCTCACTCGTACCTCGAGCTGCCCACCTCCACCATTCCCTCGCGGAGCAGGTCACCGAGATGCTCGCTGGCGCCTTCGACTACGACCTCGAGCCGAAGACTCGGGTGCGCCTGTTCGAAGGCGCCAGCCTCGACACCCCTGATCCCCAGCAGGTAGTGCACACAGGCGAGACGACGCTACGCGCCACACCGTCATACCCAATGGCGCTCAGTCCGTGGCGGTTTCGGTGGTGGGCACCGGCGCCCCCGGCTGCGTCGCGCAGGCCATCACCGTCGCACCCGGCGCCCACGCCGTCGTCCCACTCGTGGCCGGACGGCATCTGGAAGATCAACCGAGCCTGGATATGCACCCTGGCCTGCCCGCACTGCCGGTAACACCGCATCAATAATCGCGGCGTCGGTCCGATTGATGCTCGGTCGAGACCCTTGAGGCCGCGCAAGTTACGGGCACAGGTGAAGACCCGCCGGAGGATCTTGCGGGACGCCTCCGGCAACGGAAAGCTATCGCGAGCGAGTCACCGATCGGTAGAGCAAGGTTGTCCTCGTCGCGGCGCGCCACCGGAGACGGTAATACAATTTCGTATAACACCAGGTGAAGAGAGGGTTCCTGTGTCACATGCATACGAACCGGAGATCGGACGCCGACTACGAGCGGTGCCCGCCCGCAACGAACTGACCAAGATCCTCAAACTCCGCGCCGTCCACGACGCCGTGCAGGCCGGCTGGACTCAGCACCGCATCGCCGACGAGCTCGGCGTCGAACAACCCGAGGTCAGCCGCCTGGCCAAAACAGCACGGCTCACCCCGCAAGTCTGTGAGCGCAGCCCCCGTGAGGTGCTGCTCGAACACGCCGCCGGAGTAATCGACCACGCGGCGATGATGCGCGAACTCGAGAACTGGAACTACACCTTCGGCACCACCGACCCCACCGGAGAGACCTACCTGCCCGGCACCTGGGATCAGATCGAACGCGCCGGAGATCTGTTGCCCGACAAGGACTACCAGCACCTACTGAAGATGACCGCCGCCCGACGCAACGCCGCAGGGCGCGCGTAGCAACGGACCTGCACGCGAGCACAGCTACAGTCCTCGAACGCAGCCGTCGATTACCGGCCCGCCCTCTACACCCTTGACATGCATTGACGACACGTCCCCTCACACACGGTTCCCGCCGCTGCGGGGGCCGGGATCACGGCATGGACGCCGCCCCCTCGTCTCGACGAGAACGCGTGAAGCACGCCTTGGGTGTTCGTCGCCGGGTAGCCGGCGTCAGCTCTCACCGAGGTGATCGTCGGGGATGAACCGTGAGCGGTCACCAGCAATGCCGGGTCATTCCGGTTGCGCCAGTCCCAGTCCCTCTGCCAGCAACGGCCAGGACCGATGGAACGCGTCCTGCCAGTAACCCCACGAATGCGTTCCGGCCGGCTGCAGATCGAACGTCGCCGGAATATCGAGCTCGTTCAGACGGGCCTGCAAATTGGTGGTGCACCAGTGCACGGCCGCTTCGATCACCCCACCGACAACAACCTGATTGGCCAACGCCAGCCCTTGCTGATCAAGCGCGGCGTCCTGCTCCCCGATGGTGAACTCGTTGCCGAGGGTGTCGTGCGGACCGGGCAGCCCCGTCGCGTCCGAGATGAAGAGAGGAGTTCCGCGCAGCCCTTCGGCGTTGACCACCGGATCGTTGGTCACCCACGCCGGATCGTCGTCCTCGCCGTACATATTGCGTACATCCCCGCCGCCCCAGGTCTCGACGACCAACTTGACGAACTCACGGCCGATCGGATCGGAGGTCTGGGCGCATCCGCTGTACCCGGCCACCGCCGAATAGAAGCCGGGCCTGGCGATCGCATACTGCAACACCGCCGTGGCGGTCATCGAGTTCGCCGCGATGGCCTGCACGCCGTTGGTGCCGAGCGCGGCGTCGATCAATGGGGGTAGTTCGTCGAGGAAGAACGTCTGCCACTTGTTCATCCCGAGGTTCGGGTCTTCGCGTTTCCAGTCGGTGTAGTAGGAGAACGCCCCGCCGAGGGGCATGACCACGTTGACGTCCTGGCCGGTCAAAAATTCGCCGACGTCGGTGTTGGCCCACCACGTCGCCGAATCGGTGCCGCCTCCGGCCCCGTTGACCAGATACAGCACCGGACGCGGCTCGGACGCATCATGGGGGCGTTGCACCCGCACCGGAATGGTCGCATCCATCGCCGCCGAGTACACCTGCACCGTCAGATGCTGACCGTCGATCTCACTCGAGACGATGCGCGAGCCGTTCGGGGCGACCGGATCAGCGAGCAAAGCCTGCGAGGCCACAATCGGATCGACGGCGCGGTCCTGCGCCGACGCCACCCCACTACCCAGAGGGGCGATCATCATCGCCGCCACCGCCGCGGCCATCGCCCTCGCCCGGACCCGGCCCATCGCTACTCCGCCTCGCATGTCGACTTCCCCCTCGCCCGTTGTCCCCCGACCGGAAGGCCGGGCAGTCCCGACTCCTCGTGTCCCGGGACGCGTCGACGCTACCCAACACCGGAAAGCAGGGGCGACGCCGACACGGAGACACGGACCTCGACCCCACAGGAGCCCGACCATCCGCCTCACATCGGCCGTATCCGAACAGCCCGCCGGTGTGACGAGGATCGATCGGATCGTGTGGAGCGCTGCGACACTGCGCTCCGAATTGCACTGAGGACACGTCCCCTGTCGCAGTGCCGCGCCGGACACGGGTGACGACATCGTCACCGACCACCCGGTCGCTGTGTTGCTGTCGGCTACTGGGGCGTCCCTCCGGACCGACACCGCAGGTGGGTCTCTGCACCCGCTCACCGGCGATCGGTAGATGCACCCGGCCGTTTTCGAGATCGATCCACCCGACATCGCCGACCGACGGGTCGATGCGACCGTTCTGCTTGCCCACGACCTCCTCCGCCGTGTGTCGGGTTGCCGGAGAGAAGAGTTCGTTCATCACGCTCACCATGGCCGCCCCCGCGTCCGCGGATCCGCCGGACCTGTGCTTTCTCCAGTAAATCCAACCTCTGCGTTCGGCTCACAGCGCCACCTGATCGAACCCCCCACCACCGCCACCGCGATCGCGCCGATCATGTGGGGCGAAGTGAGAATCCGAGCTCCCCCGTCGGTGTCAGCATCTTGCCCGGCCTACTGTCAACGGTAACTGAGATCGACCCTCAGCAGCAGACGACATCTGACCTCTGGCGTGGACGAATCAGGGGTCACTGGTGTGGTCGCCGAAGAAGTCGCTGCGAGCGCGTGCGAACAGTTCGGGGGTAGTCCATCCCGTAGGTCTGCGCGGTGTGCCGCAGGGCTTCGATCGCCGATTCGAGCGGGGTGGCCTCGGCATACGTACTCCGTGCGTACGCGTGCATCGCCTCGTACTGCTGGATGAGTTCGCTTTTTGCAAGTAACCCGGACACGAGGGTGAGCCGAATCCTAGGATCGACATCGATCCGATTACGAGCATGAGTGCTGTCGATGAAGTCCGGATGCGCGGGATGCCCGGCGTCCATGTCGGCGAGCCGCTCACGAAACCACGGGGGCCGGACGAGTCCGGCGCGCTCCCATGCCCGGTGCACGCACCAGCGGGCGAAGGCGCGTTGCCGATCATCGTCGAGCGCTTCGATCCGATCGATGAGGTTGCGGTCGAGTCCGGCGACGTGCCGGGCGGCGTAGATCGCCTCGAGAACCGGTGTGAGCGGTGTTCCACCGAAGGTGTGCAATTCGGCGTGCACGGCCAAGGCTTCGCGGCTGCGCGGCGCCACGGTGATCACTTCCCCGGATTCGTCCCGGATGGAGACGTACTGCCGGGATGGTTCGGGCCGGTCGACCTGCGGCTGCGATGACCACGCGCTGTCGGTCTTGTGCAGCATGCGCACCTGCGCATCCGCGGTGCGGGTGGTGTTGGGCCACAGGCAGATCAAACAGTCCTCGACGATCTCGTCGACATCGCGGCCGTAGTGAGTATCGCGGCCACGAGCGTGTGCCCGCACCTGATAGGTGCCCGCCGGGATCGGATCGATGGTGGTGCAGACGGTGCCGTCGAGAGCGGAGACGACCATCGCCTTGGGTCGCCGAGAGGGTGGTTTCCTCGACGACCTCCCAGTCCTCTTGCGCAACACCGGTCGGAGGCCGATCGAGCAGCTCGACACCGACACGGACCGGGCCGTAGGCGATGCCGGTGTAGAACGAGACAGCACCGTCACCGACATCGACCAAGGTGCCCTGCGCGAGTGGATGGAGTGTGTCGAGCGTGGGGTCGCCGAAGCTGAACTGGTGATGGTCGACCGGGACCACGCCGTCGGACTGCACCCGGCGATCATCCCGTATCGGACTCTTCCGCGCCGGATGTCAGGCTTTGTCCGACGTGGCGGTGGGGGACACGGCCGAGATCGTGGTCCTCGAGCCGGTAGGAGTCACCTTCGGAGGCGGCGACCTCTGTGTGGTGGACGAGCCGGTCGGCGATCGACGTAGGAGCAAACTCAGACAGTGATGGTCAGCGGGATGCGTCCCAGTGCATCCGGCTCGCCCGGTGTCAGCTCGGGGAACTGCTTCGTGTACAGCTCGGCGACCTGCGTGTTCTGGGCTTTCACTTCGACGCGATGCGGAAGTGTGCGCACCCAGTGCGCGACCTCGGCACGCAGGACTGCCGCCGAGGTGTCCCGCAGGAGCCGGCCGTGGTTGCTGAACGTCACCACGTCCTTGTTGAACTGCACATCGAGCGCTGCACCTCGTGTGGAGGACAGGAGGACGAGGCGCCTCCGGTCCAACAGACGCCAGACGGTGTGGCCGAGAACTTCGCCAATGACCAAGAGGATGGCGACGAGCATGAAAGCTGCCCAACCCCCAACGGCCAGTGCCCAACTGGTGCCGAACACCAATGTCGTGGTGACGATGTAGGCCGTATAGGCCGTGGGCACCGCAATCAACGCGGCCAGCATCGCACGTTGCTTCCGCACCGCCCTCCACCGCGCCGCCCACGATATGGCCATCACCTGCCGAAAGTCGGACCAGCCCGCAACTGCCGGTCCAAGGGGCCGGGTCGTCGGGATCGCCATCATCGCAGAATACCGGTGACCATCGAAGACCCCGGGTACGCGGGGTCCGCACTGATGGGTATGTCCCCCTGGGGTGTGGAACCGGGCTTCCGAATCGGGACCGTGTCGGTCCTGAACACAGAAGATCCACCGCGTGAAGCTGTCTGGGTAATGACCGGAAACTTCGACCAGAAGAACACCGCAACGGCCCTGGATCAGCCTGCCCAGCTCGAGCTCACCGGGTCGCTCCGCACCGCCGACGGCGGCATCATGCGCATCCTGCTCGCTACGATTCTGCAAGCGCTGATCGATGCTGAGGCGACCGCCCATATCGGTACCGAACGCTACGAACAGCCCGACACCCGCACCACCAGCAGAAACTGATACCCGCGGCAAAGGCCTTGTCGACCACCAGCAACGACATGACGGTGAAGATTCCCAGGCTTCGGCACGGCTCGTTCTTCTCGTCGCTCACCGGAGCCTCCTGGTCGCCGGCGTCCGGATCAATGGTGGGTCGCCGACTTCACCTATGTGTGGACGTTGGCCCGGTTCGTGTACACCGCGTTCTGTGTCGACGTATTCTCGCGTCGCATACCGGGCTGGCGGGTGATGACGACGAAGGGTCCCTGCTGGTCCACGGCGTTCTCGAACAAGCGCTCTTCACAGGAAGAAGGATCGAGATCCGTTTCACCCCAAGAGGATTAGTTCACCATTTCGATGCCGGAAGTCAATGCACGTCGCTGGCGTTCACCGAAGCTCTGGTCGGGTCCGGATCGCCGGCTCCATCGGCGGCGTCGGCGACGCCCTCGACAATGCCCTCATGGAATCGACAATCGGGCTCTACAAAATCGAGCTGATCGACCGGGTCCGGTCCTGGTCCGGCCGAGCCGAGGTCGAACGGGAGAGTGCCGAGTGGGTTCGCTGGTTCAACGCGGACAGGTTGCATTCGTCGATCGGCTATCTCTCGCCGATCGAGTACGAGACGGGCTACCGTGAACAGCGCCCTACCGTCGCCTCGATCCTCGAGGTGGCCTGAACGAAGTCTCCACTCGATCCAGGGTGGTTACCTGTGGCAGCCGGGGAGCTATCCGAACGCGTCGAGCTCAATATCTGAGTCGGCCCCGAACCCCAGCCCGAACCCGGAATCCTCGACTCCCTCAACCTCAGCCCTAGACAGTCCGGGCATGAGAGAACGACCATCCTCGTCGACCGATCCGGACCGGCAGAAGCTCAGCGATGGACTCCCATCGCGTGTGCCGAGAGCACACGCAGTCAAGTCACCCACACAGGCCCCTCGGCAGCTGTAGCGATCTTCGAGGATCTGCTCGAGCATGGCGGCGGGGGGACCCTCGGCTCCCACGGAGCCCCGAGCGGCGGTGCTAGCCGTCCAGGGCGCCCGGGAACACCGATCAGGTCGCCGGGGCGGAGGTGACGTCCACGGACCACGTGACGCCGAAGCGGTCGGTGAGCATCCCGAAGCCTGCACTCCACGCGGACGCGGCGAGGGGCTCGATGACCGACGCGTCCTCGGCAAGGACGTCCCAGTACCGCTGCGCCTCGTCGAGCGTGTCGACGCGCACGGAGACGAAGAACGGCTGGTCGGTGACGGTCATGCCGTCGCGGCGCTCGGTCCGGCCGGTCAACCGTTCGTCGCGACCGGGGATGTCGTACGCCATGATCGAGAAGCCCGAGGGGGCGGTGACGCGGCCGAAGACCACGTGGTCGGCGCCGGGGGCGTCCTGCGACATCCCGACCTGTGCATACGTGGTGAGGTCCACCTCGCCGCCGAAGACGTCGCCGTAGAAGCCGAGCGCCTCCCGGGCGGTCCCGGGGAGGTTGAGGTGGGTGGTGGTGCTGACGGACATGAGTGCTCCTGGAGGTGGGATGGTGCACGGCGATCTGCCGTGAACACGACCCTGCCGAAGGTTTAGGACAGTGGATGTCCTCTTCTCGGGCGAGAATGGATCGCGTGACCGGAACCCCCGAGCGGACCCTCGAGCTGCTCTCCCTGCTGCAGGTCCCGCGGAGCTGGCCGGGCGACGAGCTCGCCCGCCGTCTGGAGGTGACCACCCGGACTGTGCGTCGCGACATCGACCGGCTCCGCGGGATGGGCTACCGGATCGAGGCGGACAAGGGGCCCGACGGGGGTTACCGGATGGGGGCGGGCGCCGACCTGCCGCCGTTGCGGTTCGACGACGAGCAGGCGGTGGCGCTCGCGATCTGCCTGCGCAGCGCCCCGGTCAGCGGCGTGGGAATCGAGGACGCCGCGCACCGCGCGCTGGCCACGGTCCGCCAGGTCATGCCCTCACGGCTCCGGCACCGCATCGACAGAATCGAACTTACCGGAGTCCCCCGCACCGCCGCCGGGGCGTCGCGCGTCGCGCCGGAGGTGCTCGAGGCCGTGAGCGAGGCGGTCAGCGCCGGGATGACCCTGCGCTTCGGCTATCCCGACCCGGACTCGGTCTCCCGCCGGGTCCAGCCGCACGGGGTCGTCGCCCGCAACGGACGCTGGTACCTGGTGGCATGGGACCTCGAGAAGGACGACTGGCGGACGTTCCGCCTGGACAGGATGAGCCCGCGCACGCCGACCGGCCCGGCTTTCACACCCCGGCCCGTCCCCACCGGCAGTCCGGCCGGCTTCCTCGCGAGCCGCGCCAAGGGGTCGTCCGGAAGCGACGAGTGGCCGTGCGTCGGCCGGGTGGAGATCGACCTCCCCGCGGCGCAGGTGCTCACCTGGATACCCGACGCCGAGGTCGAGGTGATGACCCCCGGCACGGCCCGGGCCGGCATCGGGTCGTGGTCGTGGGCGGGCGTGCTCGCCGCGGTCCTGCGGCTCGACGCGGACTTCCGGATCCTCGGCCCCGACGCCCTGCTCTCCGCGGGCCGGGACCTCGGGGACCGCCTCCACACCAGTCTGCCCCGACGGGAGGAACCCCATGACCGGACCGCATGAGATCACCGACCCGCTATGCGTGGCCGACGCCGCGCACTGGCGCGCGTGGCTGCACGCGCACGAGGACGGCTCCGACGGCGTGTGGCTGGTGCTCGCCAGGAAGTCGGTGACCACGCCGACCTCCCTGACCTATCAGGAGGCACTCGAGGAGGCGCTGTGCAGCGGCTGGATCGACGGCCAGCGCCGTGGACGGGACGAACGGACGTTCCTGCAGCGGTTCACCCCGCGCCGCGCGAGGTCGATGTGGTCGCAGCGCAACGTCGGCCTCGTCTCCACGCTCGTGGCGGTTGGCCGGATGAGGCCCCGCGGCGAGGCGGAGGTCGCGCGGGCACGAGCGGACGGCCGCTGGGATCGGGCCTACGCCGGTCCGGCCGCCGCCGAGCCCCCACCGGACCTGCTGGCGGCGCTGGCGGCCGAGCCGGGTGCCGGCGCGGCGTTCGAGCAGCTGTCGCGGGCGGAGCGGTACCAGGTCCTGCACCCGATCCTCACTGCCGCCGACGACGCCGTCCGGGCCGCGCGCATCGCGCGGGCGGTCGCGCGGCTCGTACCAAGATGACGGTTATCCCCGTGCCTGGGTGCGGGTGAACGCGAGGACATGATCGGAGCGGCTGGTCCCGCCGCGAACCAAAGCAGCGGCTCCTGCCTCTGTGGTCACGACAGGGGCCATCGCCGTCCTCACGTCGGCCCACTCGACCACAAGGCACCCCGCTGTCATAGACACCCACGCCGCATCGGCGACCACGCCCGATATGGGGAAATCCCGGCGCGAGCGCAAAGCTACCGACCGAACGTCGAGCGCAGATTGGCGTTGATGAGCTCGTTCACGCCCGTGCGCATCCGTAAGATCGTCTCGTCGTCCGGTATCGGATCGTCGACCGTCAATATCCAGCACACGGTGGTGCTGCTGCGCCGGGATCCCGAGAGCTCGAACCGGATCCGTGCGTCGCGGCGCCACGGCCAGATCGAGGTCCACACCACCAGATCGGCTCGACAGCCTCGACGACCTCGGGGCGTTGTTCGTCCACGCGGCAGAATCAACCACGGGCGCCTCGGATCCCGGTCGGGATCGATCAACACCTGATGGACGATGTGCGGCGGAGGCGGATGAGTGCGCCGCCGACGCGCGATTTCCGGCATATCGCACCCTAGCTCTAAAACTGCACCCCTCCCCCGCACCGAGGGTGAGGCGTGTTGTTACTGTCGGCCGGAAGACCTTCGTTCAGGCTGTGCGGGCAATCTTCACGGCAAGGTGACCATCGACGGTCGAGGTGACGCGGGAATCGATGTGCAGACCGGACTTGCGGACCGCAGCGATCTTCCCGGTGCGCAAGTCTCAGGCGGCGACGCTGGCCGCCTTGCGCTTGTCGCTGTCGTAGACCTTGTATCTGCTTTGGCTCGCCGGACAGAGGAATCATCGGATCTGCCCCGGAGAGGCGAGTGCTCCCCTTTTTTCGATCCGCTGTTTCCGCAGGAGGTATTCGTCCTCCGAAATCTCCGCCAGGCCGGGTACGACAGGTCCGGACCGTCCACCCTCGATGGTGGGAGGGCAGTAACCGACGGCCAAGCTGGCCGGTTCATCCTCGAGATCGACCCAGTCCACGAAGATGTGTTGGACTGCAGGACTGGTGGTCCGACCCGGATGGCCGTGGAACAGCGTCGAAGGCTGCGTTTCTGGACTAAGGATGTCGCGGTCGGTGTCGGTACCGTGGTATGCCGCAGGTACACCTTGGTGCACCCGCGTCGTTGCCATCGGCTCGTCCCACTCTTGCGCATCCTGCGTCATCAAGCGCCTCGTCAGGACCAGGTCGTCTTCCAGAGCCACCTACACCTTCACACGCGAAATCCGGCAATGCTCCAGCGGGCCACTGGGTTCACCTCCGCTGTCCCTATGGAACCTCCGCCGTCAACTTCTCGAGCACATCCTTCAACGCCTGTGGCACCGGCGCGGGCTGGCCGGAACCATCCAGGTGGACCACGGTGTGCGCGCCGGTCACCGCCACTGCGTCACCGTCGAGGATGCGCCAGGTGTAGGAGATCGAGCTGTTCCCCAGCCTCTTCACCGCGAGTTCGACAACGTATTCGTCACCGTCGACGAAGGGACGTTCGAAGGTTGCGCTCACCGCGCGCCGCGGGAACCCAACGATCGGGAGACCCGCGGCGCGGTAGAGCTCGTGCTCGGCATTCTCCGCCCATTTCAGCGCGGAGGTGTAGTGGAAGCGCCCCGACGCATCGGTCTCGGAGAAGGCCACCACTCCGCGGGACCGGTGCACCGTCATGCCGGCACCGTGTCGAGCTGCTTCAGGCCGAGTATGTCCCGTGCCTCCGCGGGTGTGGCGAGCTCGTAGCCGAGTTCGGTGATGATCCGGACGGCGCGTTCGACCAGTTCGAGATTCGTGGCGAGGCGACCGTGTGAGTAGTAGAGGTTGTCCTCGAGTCCCACCCGCATGTGTCCGCCGAGCAGCAGGCCGTGCGTGGTGGCGGGCAGTTGTGTCGGTCCGATGCCCGAGACACCCCACACCGTGCCCTCGGGCAGGTGTTCGACGAGCATCTGCAGGATCTTCGGGGTGTACGGCAGGCCACCCTGAAAGGCGCGGTGCCCGCCGAGCACGATGTTGCAGTAGTACGGTGCGGTGTCCAGGCCCTCGGCTGTCAGCGTCGTGAAGTCCGACAGGATGTGCCCGAGGTTGAATACTTCCCATTCGGGCTTGATCCCGCGCGCGGCCATCTGTTCGGCCAGCCAACGCGAGCGCTTCGGGGTGGTCGTGACCAGGTGTTCGCGTCCCTCGAAGGTCGCCGTGATGGTGTGCGAGTCCAAGGTGGCCATTTCGCAGCCGACGCCCTCGATGCCCTTGATCCGCTCGTTCCAATCGAGCTCCCACAGATCGTCGTTGATCCGGACCGGCATGTCACCGTGAATGCCACCGCCGGTGGAGTTGTTGATGACGATGTCGGTGCGCTCGCGGATGAGGGTGTTGATTTCGGAGTACACGTCCGGGTCGCATGTCGCCAGACCGTCGGACCGACGGGCATGCACGGCGACCACGGACGCGCCGGCTTCCCAGCACCGGGTGACGTCGTCGGCGATCTCCTGCGGCGTGACGGGCAGGTGCGGGGACTGTTCCTTGGTCGCCATGCCACCGGTCGGCGCGACGGTCAGGATCACTTTGCGGCTCATCGGTCATCTCCTGTCAGCGAATCGAAGTCGAGATCGAGGTCGTGGAAGGGCTCCTCGTTGCGAGGGTGGATGTCGACGGCGAGCAGAGCACCCGTGACGGGGCACGCCCATCCGGTCACCGCCAGATCGGCATGCAGCTCGTCCCCCGCCTTCGGAGGCAGTGCCGTCTCGAACCGGTGTGCACCCTCGCGCCAGCGGGTGGAACCACGGGAGAGCACCGCACCGTCGACAGTGCGCACCTGCCACTGCCCTGTCTCACCGCGCGCGGCGACGAGCCGATCGGAGAGCTTGATGTCACCGGCCACGGGATCATCGGTCACCGGGGCGGGATCGCTCAGGGCCGCAGGATCGACGCCGAGTCGCGCCGCACGGATACCGCGTCGCGCCACCGCGGTGGCGGCCTCATCGACCTCACCCGACTCGTCGAACACCACACCGTAGGTTTCGAGCGCGGCGACGGTCCCGACGACTCCGTAGCGGACGTCGGCGAGTACCTCGGCGGGGTCGCGGTCGAGCGGATCGCCGAGGCCGCCGCCGCCTTGCCAGGTGACCTCGAACAGGTCTTCGGGAGTGATCGGGAAAGAACCGGGCTTCGGCCCGAGATTCTTCGTTGCTCCTCCTGCTTCGGTGAAGCGTTGGTGGATGAGCCCACCGGGCAGTCCCCCGCCGATGCCGGCCGAGTTCGGCACTTCGGCTCCGTGGGTCATGACGAGTGCTTCGGCCTGCGGGACGGAGACCGTGAGACCGACCTCCGCGCCTACTCCCCCGCGTCGACGGCCGGCACCGCCGGTGTCCGGGGCGAGTCGCCGGTAGTGGTAGAAGAGCGGATTCTTCTGTTCGTTGACCTCGACGTCGGCGATGGACGGGCAGGGCGCGTTGATCGGACCTGCGGCGTTCTGTCCGTCGTGGTCGGCGAAGGCACCGAAGCCGCCGGCGAGCGGGTCCATGAGGTGCAGCCCGAAGACCTTGTCGTGGCGATCACGGCCGGAGAGGTTGAAGGTGGCCATGGTGCCGCTGTTGACCGCCTGGGCGCGATGCGCGTACTTCGGTGTCGCGAGCAGCAATCTGTTGATGGCGGCCGACACGACGTTGCTGACCGTCCACACCGCTTCGACCGTCGCGGAGCCGACCGGCGCCGGGGCCACCGCCGTGCACACGAGACCGTCCGGTGCGGAGATCTCGACGGGGCGCAGCATGCCCTCGTTCCACGGGATACCGAAGCCCAGTGTGGGGATGACGGCGCCGGCGACTCCACCGGCGAGGCCGGCACGTGAGCAGTTCACGAAACCCTGTGCTTGACCGGAGGATCCGGAGAAGTCGAAGTGCAGGGAGTCACCGCGTTTGGTGAGCACGCAATCGATGACGTAGAGGACGTTCTCGTGACCGTCGTGTTCGAGGAAGTCGCGGGTGTGCACGACACCGTCGGGAAGTTCACGCAGCCGGGCGCGGGTGAGCTCTTCCGCGTCGTCGACCATCGCGTGCATGACCGACAGCACAGTCGGTTTGCCGTAGCGGCGGGAGAGTTCGGTGAGTCGGTCCGACGCGACGTTGAGTGTGGCGATGAAGGCGCGGATGTCGAGGCCGACCTGCGCGGGTAACCGTGAGGCGGTGAGGATCATGTCGAGGACGTCCTCTCGGAGTTCACCACCGTCGACGAGCTTGACCGCCGGGATGCGCAGTCCCTCCTGCCACACCTCGGTGGCCTTCGGTGACCAGGACGCGAAATCCATACCGCCGAGGTCGGTTTCGTGCGCCATCACCCCGGCCCAGCCGAGCAGTTCACCGTCGACGATGAGGGGAGCGCACATCTGCACGTCGTTCTGGTGCAGGGCCCCGACGAACGGGTCGTTGCCGATGATGCGGTCGCCGTCCTTGAGCTTCATCTTCCCGCCGAGCAGGTGACGGATGAGCGCGCCTACCGGTGGCGCCTCGAACGTCACCTGGTGTCCCATGGTGACGAAGTCGCCGTCGGGCAGGTAGATGCCGGTGAAGAAGTCGCTGGCTTCGGTGACGGTGGGGCTGCCGCTCACCGACTGCAAGGCCATGCGCATCTGGTCCGTGATGGCGATCAGGCGTGAACGGACGACCTGACGGATCACGGGGTCGGTGCTGGCGCCGTCCAGCAAGACAGGTGCGGCGTCGATCGTTGTTGTCATGTCAGTTCACTTTCACGTGGATCTGGCCGAGAGCATCGGTGGTGGCGGTCGCGCCGGGCGGGATCACTACGACACAACCCGGGAGCGAGACGAGTGCGGGGCCGGTGAGTTCCTGGCCCGCGGCCGGCCACCGCACCCGGTAGACGGCGGTGTCGTCGGGATTGTTCGCGTCGTCGAAGACGACGGGCCGCGCACCGACCTTCTCGAACTTCTCGCCCGTGGCAGCACCTGCCACAGCAGTGGCGGGCAGTGCTGCGACCGAGCGAACCGAGAGGATCTCGAATCCGGCTTCCTTGAATCCGGCTCCCTTGCCCCACAATTGCTCGTATTCACGCTCGAAATCGCTCAGCAGGTCCGCAACGGCGTTGGTGTCGACATGCTCCGGCAACGGAATGTCGAGATGATGCGCCTGCCCGAAATATCGAACCGAGGCGATGTCGGTGACGGCACTGCCGTCCGGGTCTGGGATGGCAGCCCGTGCACGTTCACGGGTTTCGGTGAGCGCGGCGACGACCACCTTGGTGTCCTCGTCGCTCGGACCGACCTCCGGCAGGATGCGCCGGTAGGAGGTGCGCGAGGCCGTGGTCTTCAGATCCGATGTGCCCGCTCCGAAGGCCGATGCCGCGGTCGCGGTGGGGGGCACGACGAACCCGGACAGTCCGGTTTCGCGGCACAGCGCCCATGCGTGTGACGGTCCGCTGCCGCCACCGGCGACGAGGGTGAATTCCCGCGGATCGTGGCCGCGTTCGATCGTCACCGCCCGCAGCAGATCGGCCATGGCGTTGTCGAAGACCACGCGAATCGCTCGGGCCGCCTCGATACCCGACAGGCCCAGCGGTCTGCCGATCTTTTCCTCGATCGCTGCCGCTGCGGCATTGCGGTCGAGAACGATTCCGCCACTGCCGAACTGGGACGGATCGAGCACACCGAGCACCAGGTCGGCGTCGGTCGTGGTCGGCTCGGTGCCGCCCTTGCCGTAGCAGACCGGTCCGGGCCGGGCGCCCGCACTGCGCGGCCCAACCGACAGCACCCCACCCTCGACCGCGGCGATCGAACCACCACCGGCACCGATCGAGGCGATGTCGATGCTCGGTACGCGCATGTCCGCGCCGCCGAAAGTCACCTCGTCGCTCATCAGCGCCACCCCGTCGACCACGACACCGACGTCGAAGCTCGTGCCGCCCACGTCCATCGTGAGCACATTGGGAACGCCGAGTTCGGCACCGATCTTCTGGCCGGCCACCACGCACGAAGCCGGCCCGGACAGCAGATTCGACACCGGCCGTTCGGTCACCGTGCGAGCGGGGACGACACCCCCGGCGCTGGTCGTCATCATGATCGGCGCCGTCATGCCGAGCGCGGCGAGTTCTTCTTCCAGTTTCGACAGATAGTGACCGGCGATCGGCCCGAGAGCGGCATTGGCGACGGTGGTCGACGCACGGGCGTACTCACCGACCGACGGTGCAATCTCATGGGAGAGCGACAAAAAGACTTCGGGCAGTTCGCGTCGGATCAGATCCGCGATGGCAAGTTCGTGCGTCGGGTTCTCCGTCGACCACAGAAGGCATACCGCGACCGCCTCCACCCCCATCTCCCGCAATCGCTCGATCGCGGCGAGCACCGAGGCTTCATCCAAGGTCGTGCGGACGACGCCGTCCGAGTCGATGCGCTCGTCGACCTCGACGACCCGGGTACGGGGCACGAGCGGCGGAATCTGCCCGCGCAGGTGGTAATCACCCAGCTCCAGCCCCTGCAGCCCGGCCGTGCCGCGACGCAGTCGTCCGATCTCGAGGACATCCCCGAAGCCTGCCGTCGTGATCAGGCCTGTTGTCGCGGTGCGGCCGGTGAGCAGTGCATTGAGCCCCACCGTCGTGCCGTGCCCGAACCGGGTGACCTGCGAGCACAGCTCGTGCACGTCGATGCCTGCGGTGTCGGCGGCCAGACGTACGGCGTTCACGACACCGGTCACGACGTCGGCGGTCGTCGGCGACTTGCACACCCACGACTGCCCCGACGGGGCGCGCAGCCACAGGTCCGTGAAGGTGCCGCCGACGTCGGTACCGATCGTCCAGCCGGCGGAGGTACTGGTGGTGGTCATGTCCAACTCTCGTTCTCGTGAGGAAAAGGCGGGTCAGAGCCGGTCGGCGACCCAGTCGGCGATGTAGTTCGCGGGCACGGCCTCGTTGTCGGCGCCGGCGTGCGACGAACCGCCTTCGGCCCGGCTGAAGATCTTGAAATGCCGGTCGGGGCTGTTGATCGCGTTCTCGTATTCGGGGACGGCGAATTCCATGGGGATCTGCCGATCGTCCTCCCCGTGGGTGACGAGGAAGGGCACCGTGATCTTGTCGACGACGCCGTCGAGGGTCATCTTCGGCGCGAAGGCCATGAACTCCTCGAGCGAGTCCTTGCCGAAGACCCACTGGACGTGATCCCAGTAGTGGGGCACGGGGTTCTCGCCTTCGCGCTGCAGGCGGCGCTTCTGCAGTTCGCCCCAGTTGTAGTTCGCACCCCAGACTGCGCACAGCTTGAATCTCTTCTCGAAAGCCGTTGCGCGAGGCGCGTAATAACCACCGAGCGAGACACCGCTCATCCCGATGCGCGACGCATCGACGTCGTTGCGCGTCTCGAGGTAATCCACAGCCGCGCTCGCCCACCGCTCACTGTCGTGGATCGCGGGCATAGCGCGTTCGCGCAGCGAGGCGCCCGTGCCGGGTTGGTCGACGCACAAGGTCGCGATGCCGCGGCGCGCGAGTTCTCGCGGAAGGCCCAGCCTGACGAGCATCTCCTTCATCGAGTCGAGGCCGTTGCAGAACACCATCACCGGGTAGCCACCGGCCGGGGGTTCCCCGTCGCCGGGGATGAACACCGCGGGGAACGAAGTGCCCTCGTACGGCACCTCGACGATCTCCGCGCGTTCACCTCCATGCTCGATTCCGAGCGCGAAGGTCTCCACGGACTTGCGGTACGCGTCCTGACGCGGACCGTAATTGCGGCTCTGCATCCGTTCTGCCACAAGGTAATAAACCGATGCGCGTGAGTAGCGCGCCGCGGCAGAGAGGGGGTGCCCGTCGGCGAGGTCCTGCTCGGCGTAGTCGACGAGCCGATCGGCGAAGTCACACCAGGAGTGGAAGAACTTCTCGGTACCGGCGTCGTCGCCGTCCTTGGCGATGTCGATCAACGGGGCACAGATCTGGTCGATCTCGCCGATCTGACCACCGCAGTTCATCGCGATGCTGACCGATAGGCTCCACACGTAATTGGTCGGGAAGTAGCGATACATGGTTACTTACCCACCCGATCCGCAACGCCGTTGCTGATGACGGCACGGTTGAACAAGCCCTGATCGGCGATGATCGTCTGACCGGTCATCGTGGTGTTGTTCCGAGACGCGAGGTAGGCGTACAGCGGCGCGTACTCCTCCGGGGTCGGCAACGTCGGCGTGAGCGTGAGCGAGAGGAATTGGTTCGTGAAGTCCTCGACCGGGATGTCGGACTGCTTGTTGTTCTCCAGCCCGAGTGCGCGCGGACCTTGCAGCTGACTGTTGGCGATCCCCGAAGGGGCGACACCGTTGACGCGGACCTTCGGTGCGAATTCGAAGGCGAGCTGGTTGATCACACTGCGCACGGCACCTTTGGCGGCGGTGTAGAACAGACCCCCGCCGTCTGCTGCATAGGCAGCGGTGGACGAGGTGAACACGATTGCACCGTCGGTCTTCTCCAGTTCCTCGAGAAACACCCGTGCCGCAAGGATGTAACCGAGAACGTCGACGTGGAGCACCTCGTCGAACACCTTCTCGATCCGCTCGGTGGGGATGTCCCGCAGGGGGATGTTGCCGTCGAAGATGCCCTGGGCGCCGATCAGCGCATCGAGGCGACCGAATCGGTCGACGACGGCGGCGCGGGCGGCTTCGAGATCGTCGATGCTGGTCACATCGCCCTGCAGGAGCAGAACGTCGTCTCCGAATTCGGCTTTCAGGTCGAGTAATTTGCTTTCGGAGATCTCGAAGATGGCGATCTGGGCGCCTTCACCGAGGAAGTGGCGGGCGATTCCGAGTCCGAGACCGGATCCGCCCCCGAGGATGAGGGCGACATGGTCGTCGAGCATCTGCATGATGGGATTCCTGTCGGGATAGAAGAGCTGAGAAGAAGTCAGGCCGGGGTGGCGGCACCGAGGGCGTCGCCGAGTGTGGCGCCGGCGCGCAGCAGTTTCTTGAATGTGCGGAGGGCGCGGACACGACCGCAGATCGTGGCGCCGTGCAATTCGTCGTCGGCCCCGTGCACTGTGACGAAATCGCCTGTGGTCACTGATCCTTCGACGACGATATCGGTGTCGCCGGGTCGGCGTTCGCCGAGCATGTGTACAGTGCGGCCGTACTGTTCGGTCCACACGTACGGCACAGCGGTGTACGGCTCGGAGGTGCTGCGAGCGATCTGGAGGCCGACGTGCCGTCCCTGCTCGATGGCATGGGTCCAGTGCTCGAACCGCCGGTGCCGTCCGGCGCGGGCATCGTAGGTCGCGGCGACGTCTCCGGCGGCCCATACACCCGGCACATTCGTACGACCGGCCGCGTCGGTCACCACGCCGCCGTCGAGTTCGATCCCGGACCCGATCAGCCAATCGGTGACCGGATCACTACCGATTCCGGCGAGCACTGCTTCGGCGTGCAGTTCGCGTCCGTTGTCGAGGACGATGTCGTAGCCGGTGTTCGCTTCGGTCACCGTGGTGGTCGCTGCGCCGAGTTCCATTCTCACACCGCGAGCGAGGTGCAGGTCGCGCAACCACTCGGCGATCTCACTGCCGACGAACGGCTCCAACGGAAGGGCGCACGCGCCGATGACGGTCACGTCCACTGTGCGCGAGCGCAGTGCCGCGGCCACTTCGAGTCCGATGAAGCCGGCACCGATCAGCGTCACCGGTTTACCCTCGACGGCCACGGCGCGGGCGGTGTCGAGGTCGGCGCGGGTGCGCAGACTCGGCAGTGCCACGCCGCCGGCGGTCACGATCGGTCGGGCGGTCACTCCCGTCGCGATGACGAGGTGCTGCCACGGCAGCGCTTCGCCCCAGTTCGTTACGACGAGTCGGCGGTCGATGTCGACCCCGGCGGCGCCGTGCCCTGCAAGCACCTCGATGTTCTTGCCGTCCAGATGTTCGGGCGTTCGCAGCCGGGTCGGCTGGGCGTCACCCTTCGCCGCGAGCAGACTCTTCGAGAGCATCGGACGGTCGTATCCGGGCTCGGTTTCCGTATCGAGTACGACGATCCGGCCGGTGTGACCACCCTCGCGCAGTCCGTCTGCGGCGGCGAGTCCCGCCGCAGACGCTCCCACGATGACGATCGTGTCTTCGTCGATGCTGCTCATGGGTCAGTCCTCGGCGAGGATGAGCGCCTGTGCGGGGCACGCGCGGACCGCTTCCTGCACGTCCTCGAGGTCGTCGTCGGTGAGCACCTCACGGGTGACGACCGCGAACGGACTGCCGTCCGGGATGGCGAAGACGTCGGGATGGATACCCACACAGATGCCGTAGGCGGTGCACCGCCCCGGGTCGACGGTAACGCTGGTCATAGGAACACTCCGAGATTCGCTGTCTTGAGGCTGGTTTCGGTGAGGATCACCTCACGTTCGAGCAACCGCGGACCGGCATCGGTGAGCCGGATCCGGTCGTTGCGGCGGCACGGGATCAGATCGAAGTGGACGTCGATCCCGCGCTGGCGGTACAGCAGCAGGGAACTGTGCGCGGCCACGACACCGGGATCGTCGGTGGCGACGACTTCGATGCTGCCGACGAGACGCATCGTGCGAGAGGGCGGTACCTCGGAGTACGCGTGGCCGGTGTTCTGGCGGGCGATGCGGGTGCGCACGTGCGCTTTGGTGTCGCGGATGCGCCACGCGCTGCGGTCGATCTCATTGCTGCGTGGTTCGGTCGACTGCCGCGATGGGACGGTGTACAGCAGGTCGTCGTCGAGGAGTTCGAACCAATCCTGTTCGCGGCCTTCGTCGAGCAGGCGCGCCTCGTGCGCCAGGAACTGTGCGACGGCGGTGTATGTCGCATCGTCGACCTTGCGGGGCGCTGCGGTGTCGGCGGTGGTGGTCATGCCCGGTCTCCCTTCATGGTGCGGAGCCACTGGCGCAGGAAGTTGAACTGCACGTGTTCGCCGTAGCCGGTGTTGCGGTGGATGCCGGGACCCGTCCATTCGGGGTCCGGTGCCTGGTCGACAGGCGAGTTGTTGCCCTGCTGGTAGTTGAACTTCATGCCTTCCTTGCGCATCCACGGGCTCGCCGCGGCACGCTGGACGCCTTCCCACGCCACGGTGTCGTCCTGCTCGTACACACCTGCCGAGCCGAAGCAGTACTGACCGCCGACGTAGTCACGCTGCGCGGACTCCTCGTCCTGGAAGTTCCAGACGAACTGCCAGTTCCACAGCTCGAACTTGCCGGGCGCCACCGGCTGCCACTGACGGAAACTGGTGAACACACCCGGAGGGCCGTCGGGCAGCGGGGAGAAGATCCGGATGAAACTCAGGTTCGGGAAGATGGTGCCGACGGTGGGCGGTTGATGTTCGGCGACGAACTTCTGTGTGTCGTCGAATCCGGACAGATCGAAGTGCTCGCTGTATCCCTCGAGCGCTCCGTATCCCCAGTGGGTGAAGAACGGCCCGATTGCCTCGGTCCATGCGTGGCCGATGAAGGTGTGGCCGTTCTCGAACTCGTACGTACGCCCGATCTCACAGGTGCCCTGCAACCCCTCGATCATCTCGATCTCCTGGATGCTGGCGTGCAGTGTCGGCAGGTGGTAGACGTCGCCGGCGAAGTTCTCGGCCGCGGTCTTCCAGTCCCCGTTGACCATGTATCGCTCCGGCGGACCGGCGACGCGCATACCTGCGGGGTGCAGCTTCGTGATGACGTCGAGCATCCATCCGGCGCCGCCGAGCCACTCGTCCAGCGGTGGGACGTCGTCGGAGAGCGCGGCGAAGACGAATCCGTTGCGGGTGTCGACCTTGGCGGCCTTCTTCAGGCCCCATTCGTCCCGATCGAGCGGCGTGCCGTAGGCGCGGTGCATGAGTGGGGTGCCGACGAGCTTGCCGTCGTTGGCGTAGGTCCAGCCGTGGTACGGACAGGTGAAGAAACGGGAGTTACCGGCGTCGGTCTGACATACCTGCGTGCCACGGTGACGGCAGTAGTTCGACATCACGTTGATGCCACCCTTGCCGTCGCGGGTGACGATCACTGGGTCGAGTCCGATCTTGCGTTGCACGAAGTCGCCCGGATTCGGGATCTCACTCTCGTGGGCAACGAAGACCCAGGTGGTGGTGAAGATCCGCTCCATCTCGGCGCGGAAGATGTCCTCGTTGTTGAAGATCTCGGCAGGGACGAGGTCGTCCTGCATGTCCTTCTCCACACGGTCGAGAAGGACATCGAGCGGGGTGGCGAACGGCTCGGTGGAGGGGGGTTGGTTGGTGACAGTCATCGTTGACCTCTTCGGACGGGGGTATCAGAGCGGCGGGGCGACGAAGACGCCGCGGTCGGGATCGTTGTGCATCTGCTTGGCGACGAACTCGTTCATGAGGTTGGCGGTACCCCACTGGTCGATGTTGTCGGGGACGGTCACGTCGTAGACGGACGGATGATGTTGGTCCCAGTCGACCGTCTCGAGTTCGGTGGTGTACTCGACGCAGTTGCCGGCCTTGTCCATGAAGTAGGAGAAGGTGTTGTCGCCGGCCTTGTGGCGGCCGGGTCCCCAGACCTTCTGGATGCCTTCGCGCAGAAGACGTCCCGTGCCACGCAGGTATTCGTCCACCCCGCGCATCTCGAACGAGATGTGGTTGACCGCGACGTACGGTGCGCGCGAGACCGCGAACGAGTGATGCCAGTCGTTGCAGCGCAGGAACCACATGAAGTCTCCGCGGGGCCCGAGGCACAGGGTGTCGGAGAGCTTGAAGCCGAGATGGTCGACGTACCACGCGACGGTGGCTTCGGGGTCGTTCGAGTTGACGACGAAGTGCGAGAGCCGGACCGGGATCGATTCGCGTTCCTCAATGGCGCGGAAGTCGCGCGTCGCGACGTCGGAGGAGACCTCGACGACGCGTCCGTCGCCGTCGAAGAAGCGGAATCCGTAACCGCCGCCGGGAGTGTCGATCTTGCGCGGTTCGTGGATGATCTGCACCTTCTTGCGCGCCAGGTCGACAGCGAGGGCGTCCACGTCCTTCATGGAGGCGGCGCCGAACGCTACGAGGTCGAGACGCTTGTCGTCGGCTCTGCGCAACCGCAGGACGTACTGCTCGGGCGAACCCTCGGCGGCCAGAAAGTGGACACCGGTGTCGGACTCGGTGTGCGTCAGTCCCCACAGATCGCGGTAGAACGTGAGTTGGCGATCGAGATCGGGCGCCGCGATCGCCACGTGGCGCAGGTGAGTGATCAAGGGCTTGGTCACGGTGTTTGTCCTCCTGGGATGGCGATCCATGCCCGCTGTGCGGGTGGCCGGTTACCGATGACACGAAGTTAAGTGACTGGAGTCACTGCCCACAAACAATCTTTTTAGATGTTTGACATTGATGAAATCGATTAATGTGAGGTGATGGATCTCCGGAGCGTCGACCTCAACCTGCTCGTCGCCTTCGACATGCTTATGACCGAACGCAGCGTCACCCGCGCAGCTCAACGCTTGTCCATCGGCCAATCGGCCATGTCCTCGACCCTCGGCAGACTCCGCAAACTCTTCGGCGACCCGATCATGACGAGGGAAGGACGTACGCTCGTCGCCACTCCACTCGCCGAATCCCTCGCCGAGCCGGTACGCGAGTTGCTCACCGATATCGAGAACGTCCTCGCATTGCGCAACGAGTTCGATCCGGCCACCGCGGAGCACACCTTCTCCATCGTGGCCAACGACTACCTGACGATGACCTTCCTGCAGCCGTTGATCGCGAGGCTGTCCGTCGAGGCTCCCGGAATTCGTCTGCGCATCTTCCCCACCGGCGACGACTTCGCCGAGCGACTGCGCCGACACCGGGCCGATCTACTGGTCATGCCGCAGGAAGCTCTCGACGAGCGGCTCGAATTCCACCACAGCACACTGTTTCACGATCGTTTCGTCGTCGCCGCCGACAAGGACCATCCCGATATCGGTGACGAGATCACCCTCGAACAGTTCAGCACGTTGCCCTATCTCGCGGCTTCATCGGGAAACCGACGGTCGCTGTCGGAGATGCAACTCGATTTCCTGGGTGTTCCCCGAAACATCGAAATCACAGCAGGTTTCGGCATGGCGCCATTCCTTCTGCGCGGCACCCGACTCATCACTCTCGTACACGAACGACTCGCGCTCAGAGTCCGGGACGCAGCCGAGATCCGCTTGTTCGAGCCACCGGTGCCCCGCCTGCAACCGATCACCGAGATCATGGCATGGACCAACCGCACCGACGCCGTGCCCGCACACCGTTGGCTGCGGGCCGCCCTCATGGGTCTCGCAACCGAGTACGACAATTCGACTCCGGCCGCAAGCACGAACGCAACAACAGACAAAGGCTCACACCATCAGCAGTGACTGCTGATGGTGTGAGCCTCGCACACTCGTTGCATTGGCGAAAAGCGATTTCGCGCATCTCGATCGGCTTCCCTCATGGGCGCGTTCGCATCCGGCCGCTCCATCAGTTCCCCGGAGCTGTAGACGAACGGATGTGAGCCGCACTCGTCGCCAGTCACGACCATCACGGCATCAAGCGAATGCCTTGTTCGGTGAGTTTCCTGAAGCAGGCCAACGCGGCGGCGAGTTGAAGAACTCCAGAAAAGTGGTTGCCGTGACGGCTCGGTGTGGATTGTCACCGCCGGTAGCCAGCGAGCAGGGCCAGGGTGCGTTCGATCTTTACCGGTACCGACCCGAGCGCTCGCTGGTGTGACACCGCGCCGGACGATATCGCGGACGCGCAGCCACCGCCGATGCACAGGGGTAGTCGTTAGCCCTCGTCCGCCGCAGTCGACCAAGTCGGCAGCGCCACGGACCGCGACGCGGCCGCACTGCGGAGATAGCGAGGACCATGGGTTACAGCATGACGCTGCCGTGGGTGTTCGCCGCAGTCACGGCCACACCTTGTCCGACAAGACTTTGCCAGCCGGACAACGCGCATCCAAGCCCTCACCAGCACCCCATTTTCGTATTACACTAATATGCATGGCTGACGAGACGATCGACGGAACCCCCGTCACCGACGAGATGATCGAGCAATGGGCAGACGAAGCCGAGGCCGGCTACGACGTCGCTGCCCTGCGTAAACGGGGGCGCCCCACCGTCGGAGAAGGGCCCACAACCGTGGTCCCGGTCCGCATGGATAAAGCCCTACTCGAGGCTCTGAACGCTCGGGCAGAACAAGAGCACGTCTCCAGGTCGGAAGCCATTCGGGAAGCGATCCGCGCCTGGACCCAGGTCGAGTGAAAGCACACAAATCCGCCCTCAAGCACGGAATCGACGAAGCCGACAGTCTCTACGCGGCGCAGCACCACGTCTACGCAGCCGATCTCGAGGACGACAACCCCGCGTGAGAGTTCCGGCTCGGATTCGACCCGAAAGGTCGTCTCCTGGAATTGGTCATTCTGCGCTTCGACAGTGGCAACGAGCTTCTCATCCACTCGATGAAAGCCCGCCCGCGGTACTTCGATCTACTCCCCTGAGCGCTGACCGCCACTCCGGTAATCGTCCCAAGCGCTCCTCGAGGCGGCACACTGCTCGAATCCGAAAGCGCTCTCTCGAAGCCCAAGTCCCCTGCGCCGCAACTCTTGCCTCGTCCGGTCACAGACACCCGGCGAACCCCACTACAGCGACGCCAAGCATCGTGACTACGGGCGTCGACACCGTAGCAGTGCGAGCGGCGACCGCACCGGACGTATCTCGACGCCGAAGCACACGCGCCCACGGCCGACACCACCATAGCCCAATCGGAACTGGCGGATAATCGGGGTTATCCATCGATTGATCGTCACGAGTTGCGCACCACGCGAATCCGTGACGCCCACCATCGTGGGACGCGACGGCCCGCCCATGCCGGCCGCTTACACAAGGCACCGATCTGCGGGTTCCCTACCCGTCTGCCGGGGTGCTCTGCGCAGAGGCCAGGGCAGAACGCCCCAGCCCTCGGACGATCACGTCGATCAGGTCTCGGTACCGCACAGCACTACTGCAGACCATCGCTGAAGGCCTTGAAGTTCACGGCCCTCAGCGCTCATGCTCACCATGTGGACATCTCAGCGAGCGAACTGGACGACGACGAACTTCCTGCCCACTTGCTCGGACTGCGCGCGGCGCTGCTCACGGCCGCCGACGAGGACGCAGACGATGCCACACTCGAGAACATCGTCCGCTCGATCAAGGCCTGCCAGACGGAGATCGATCGGCGCGGCCTCGAGTAGCGCCTTCGAGGTGGGACTGCAGCAGGAAGCTCAGCCCCGTCATCTGCGCGGGCTCATCGGGGCACGACCTCTGTATCGGCGACCACAGGCGTGCACCGGGTGACAGGTTTGACGGACCGGGCCATACATCTGCCGCCCGCGACAGGAGCTGTCCGTCGCCGAGGCCGACGCCCCTACCCTCACCGGTCGGGGGTCTGTCCCCGCACAGCCGCCGCCGGGGCCAGGGTCGTTTTCGGAGCAGTCCGTTCGTTTTCCGGTCGGGTGAGCCAGCTCGTTCTACCGTGGCTGGCAGCGGGACTGTGCGTTCCCGTGGAGCAGGGGGCTCGAGATGGGCGACTGGACCTGCGACGTGATCGTCGCGACCGAGGGGATCCGGCGGGTGTTGCGCTGGCATCTGGTGCTGGCCGACGGTCTGTCTCGAGCCGAGGTCGAGGCCCGCGCCGCGGACCTGGCCCGCGGTTTCTACGGTCCCGACATTCTCGGGCGTCGAGGCGGCCAGGGAGGCGAAGCCGATCGGGGTGATCATCCCGGTGCCGATGCCGATCCCGATCGCGGCAGCGAGCACACCGGCGACGCCCGGGATCAGGGCGCACGCGAGCCCGGTCGCGGTGAGCGCAAGTCCGGTGGCCAGCCCGAGGTCGGCGCGGAGGCGACCGGAGTCGAGGGCGCGCCCGACGCGGGGTTGTGCGACCGCGGCGCAGGCGGCCAGGACGGAGACTGCAGCGCCGGTTGCGATCGGGCCGAGTCCGGCGGCGGCACCGGAGACGGGCAGGAAGCCGACCCCGACGGACAGTGCGGCGGTGGCCAGCGCCAGGGCGAACGTCGGCCGGAGAAAGGCGCCGTCGGTCAGTCGGCGGGCCAGGTCGACGATCGTCTGCCGAGATTTCGGAAGGGGCGCGAGTGCGGGCACGGCGATCGCGGCCCACAGGGCTACGAATGCGGAGAGCACGGCGAGCACCATGAACAAGGCCGTCAGATCGCCCGCCCAGACGAGTGCGCCGCCGAGGAGCGGACCGAGGGTGTAGCCGAGGCTCTTGTAGAAGCCGTAGGTGCCGAAGGCCCGACCGTGGGTGGTGACCGGATTCATCCGGGCGACGAGTGCGCCGGCGGCCGGGGAGAAAGCGGATGCGGCCGCGCCCTGTCCCAGGCGGGCGAGCCACAGCCACGCCGAATCGTCGACGACCACGAACGCTGCCGAGGCGATGCAGAAGCCGATCAACCCTCCGATGAGGACGGGACGGGCCCCGATGCGGTCGGCGAGGGTTCCGAAGACCGGTTTGAGGATCACCTCGGCACCGTCGTACAGGGCCAGCAGCACACCGAGATACAGCAGCGAGGTGTGCAGGTCCGACCCTTCGGCGCCGAGATTGGCTGCGATGCCGTGCGCGCCGAACGCCGTGGTGAATCCCGCGGCGTACAGCGGCCACATCCGGTACCGCTGCGCCGGGAGAGAGGTGGTGTCGCCGGTCATGCGCTCTCGCCGCTTCTGCCGGGAACGGTATGCAGTGCGGCCATCACCTGTTCGGCATAGTCCTCGAACCGGCCCACGCACTCACGCAACCGTTCTTGTGCCTGCAGGGCGTTGGCGGCACCGAAGACGTCACGGGTCTGCAGGTCGCGGTACCAGCGGCGCAGACGTTCGAGGCTTTGTTCTTCTTCGTCGAGTTCGGCGAGGGTGAACAACTGCGTGGTGGCCTTGGTGCGGCCGGCCTCCTCGACCAAAGTGGTGATGTGGGCGATCACCGAATCGGCGGCCCAGTGAACCACCCGCAACCGCAGGACGCCGGTGCCGTTGGCGGTCCCGGCGAACACCTCGTCCCCGGTGGTCTTGTCCACCGGCCGGGGTTCGCCGGTGATGGTGACCTGATCGACCTCGCTGCCCCGCCGATGACGGTGGCATCGGCCGGGATCCGCTCCCCGGGGCACACCAGCACCAGGTCGTCGACCTCGAGTTCGGCCGAATGTCACCGGATCGAGGCAATATCACCTGTGGCGTCCACGACGCGAGGCTCGTCCTTCAGGCGTGACCGCGCCGAGCAGATGCTGCACCGCTGCGAGATCGGCCTCGGTCGGGTCGTGCCCGGTCAATGACCGGATCACGGCCTCGAGATCGTTTTCGGTCAGCGCGAGGGTCGGTTGTTTCGCGGGTAAGGAACGGTGGAGCGGGGCCAGGACAACTCCTTCCACATACTCCCGCGGCCTCTACAGGCCACCGGGCTGGGAAAAAGGTATCCGCGTCCGTCCAGGGGAACGGGACGCGGATACGTCGGGAGGTCAGGCCGGGGTCAGAGCACGATACCCAATGCGGCAAGCAGGCCACCAAGAGTCAGAGCGAGAGATCCGAGAAGCATGGGCGTTCCTCCTGAGCATCGAAAACAACGGCGCGTCCTGTCTTGGACGCTGATCCGGGAGATACCCATCGCGTCGATCTTGACACCTGACCGATACCGAACTCGGTCGCTTGTTATGGTTCCGTGTCCTCGGCCGGCCGATGCCGTCGGTGCCGACGACCCCGTGCAGAAGACGCATCCTCGGAACCACCGGATGAATCGTCCCGGCTCCGCGCCATCGCCTACCTGCACGCCTTCACTCTGCTTCGCCACCGCACGCCCCCATAGGTAAGGAACACTGTGCCGCTGGGCCAGGCGTTTTCGTTGTCCGCCTCCTTACGGGTCCAGTCGTCGACGAAAGCCCCTGTCGCTTGTGGGGACGCTCTCCGAGCCGGATCACCGCCTGAGGCAGTCCGGGGCATGCGAAACAGACGGATATGGTTTCCTCGTATAAAGAACCGGTCGGTCCCTCGGGTGGTGCTGTAGGTCCCGCAGGACGTACCGGCCGAAATCGATATATGACAGAGAGAATGCCGCCGCGATGACAACCGACCCGTCGACTCTGCCCGAGCACCTGGAAGAGGCCCGGTTGCGCGATGTCGAGCGACTCGAACTGCTCGACACCCCACCCGAGGAACGGTTCGATCAACTGGTCCGTTTCGCACGGCGGATACTGGGCGTGCCGATGGCATCGTTGTCGTTGATGGATCGGGACCGGCAGTGGTTCAAATCCATTCAAGGACTCGACCTGATCGAGGTACCACGCCAGAACACCGTCTGTCGCACCGTGATCGCCCGGGCCTATGAGCATCCGGACGATCCCGCTCTCATCCTCCCCGATGCTGCCGCAGACCCCCAATTCCAGGCCATTCCCGGTATCGGTGGCGACGGCGGCATCCGCTTCTACGCCGGATACCCGTTGTTCGGTCCGACCGGGCACCCGGTCGGCACGTTCTGCATCTACGACACCGAGCAGCGACACCTCGATGCCGATCAGCTCGAGGCATTCACCGAGATAGCCGCCTGGGCCCAGCGGGAACTCGAACGCGCCGACGAACTCGATCGGGCCGCGGAGATCCAGCGCCAACTTCTTCCGCAACCATTGGGCCATCCCGGTGTCGAGATCGCCACGCTCTGCTTGCCGGCCTTCGTGGTCGGCGGCGACTTCTACGATCACTATCGGGTGCGCGACGGGGTGGTGATCACCGTCGCCGACGTGATGGGCAAAGGACTCGGAGCGGCCATCGTATCGTCGGCAGTGCGCTCATCGCTGCGTGGCGCAGCACGGGTGCTCGAGCGTTTCGGCGACAACGCCTGCAGCGTTCTCGACACCGGCGCAGCCTTGAGCCTGGCCGCCGAGCATCTCACCGACGACTGTGAACGCACCAACACGTTCGTCACCGCCCTGGTTGCCGCGCTCGACCCCGCCACCGGGGAGGTGGACTTCGCCGATGCCGGCCACGGCCTGGCAATGATCCGCCGCGCCCACGGCCGAGTGGACTGGCTCGACGGCGGCGGCCTGCCGATCGGGGTGCTCCCCGGAACCGAGTGGAAGTCGAACTGCACCCGACTCGAGCCCGGGGACATGCTGGTGGTCTGTTCCGATGGCCTGCTCGATCTGCTCGACGAGGACAGCGACCGCTCCGCGCTGGAAGGGTTGGTCGCCTCGCATCGGTCCCCGGACGCTCTCGTCGACGCGGTGCGAGCCCTGGTCGACGGGCAGCTCCCTCTCGACGACGTGACCGTCGTCGCCGTACGACAACCGGCGCCGTAAGACGCTCGGTACTGCTGTGACCGGTCCATGCTGAGACACGCGAGATCACGCCGTCGTAGCTCGGGGTGCCTACACCCATATGCAGTACGCGCAGTGCGGACAAGCCAGGCGCGAGCGAATCGAAGAGACGTTTCGTTCCCACGTGCACAACGTCGGACACGAAACTCACTGTCGAGCGCGGCGCTACCCGGCCGATTCGCTCGTACAAGATCCGGTGCTCGATCCGCGCAAGTGTGTCGCCCGATAGCGGATCGACAGACGCGAACGACACTCCTGGAAGCGGATCGGCCTGCACCCTGCGACGTCGACCGGCCCACCACCGGGACAACACACCGCTCACCACCGCCGCTACCGGATCCGGAAGGGCACCGAAGGTCACGACTCGGGTGGAGCGGGTGTGCAGGGCCGATCCGGGCCGTAGCGCAACCAGTCCGGTAAGGCGGCGGTGAACGCTCGACGCAGCTGCGGGTTGTTGGTGACGGTCCAGTCCACTCGTGCGTCGACTTCCGGCTCGTACTTGTCCCACTCGAACCAGTTGATCATCTTCAGCTGCGGGAACTGTTGCGGCAGATCCGGATCGAATACCTGCTGCCACCACGCCTGCTTGAGGTCGAACTCGGCGGGCCCTCCCGTCCCGGCAGCAGTGTTGTACAACGCCCCGGTCTCGACAATCGCCACCGGCTTTCCGTGCTCGACCCCGTAGCGGGTGTAGAAGTCCGGGACGACGGTGTCGTCACCACCGGCACCGTCGTACGAGCCGGTCAACTGCGCCGCGAACTTGCCCGGCTCGGGCAACTCGTTTTCACCCCACGGATAGGCCGCACCCCAGTGATACAGCGACATGCCCACCCAGTCCACCGCATCGTCACCGGGATAGTACGGCGCATACGGATCGTCGGACGACGTCAACGCCCCATCCCCATCGGTGTCGAGCGCTGCCCGGGCTGCACTACCCGGAGCAGCCTCGAACTGGCCGCCGCCGAAGGGATAACCACCGCCGTAATTCGGCGCCCACATCATCGCCGAGCCCGGTGCCCGCTCGTGCACCGCCGCTGCGACCGTACGGAACATCTCCACATACGCTGCGGGTTGGTGTCCCCACGGATACCACGACCCGTTCATCTCATGTGCCAGCCGCACGATCACCGGCACCCCGGCGGCGTTGAACTCGGCCAGATCCGCCGCCACCTGCCGCGCCACCTGCTCGGTGACCGTCTCGAGGCCACCGAACGGTTCGAGCGTCAGCAGCAGAATCTGTCCGTCCGCCCGAACCTGTTCGACCGCGCGGACCAGATCGGCGCGTTGGGCTTCGGTATACGGCAGATCAGTGAACGTCACCGTCACCGCCGGGCGGTGCCCCAGATCGGAGGCGTACTGCGCCAGCGTCTTACGGTCGAAGTCGAGATTGACACCCCACCACACCCCCGGCCCTTCCGGCGGCACCTGAGCACTGACGCATGCCGGTCCCGCAGGCGGGTGTGCGTGGTTGCGGCGTTCGACGTCGCGGACCAGATCCACCGTCCCCCATCCGGCCACCGCCACCACAATCATCGCCGGCACCAGAAACGGCCGGAACCGATCCCACCGACGCGCCCACCGGCCATTTCCCTCCGCCACCGACATACCTCCACCCTCGGACACAGTTGTCCCTCACTCGTTACCCGATGTCCTTACCGTTCCCGCCGCCACGATCGTTTCCGTCCGGTGGACCGCACAGTGCTCTCAGCGCGTGCCGGAAACTGTCCGACGCCATAACGGCATCCCACCAGGGAAAAACGTCGTGGGCTCAGACCCGTGGTGTCGTCGACCTATCCCCGCCCACCCGGATCGCGGCGCGCTCCGTACGCAGCGGGACCCGGGGCGCCGTCGACCTCGACATCGACACTCACGTGAGCGTCCGGTCGGCCGATGCATCCTGCGCGGATCACGAAAACGGTCGAGGTACTTCTGAGGGCAACGGGGTCACGTGCTGCGGCCGAGGCGTGCGTGCCACCCTCAGGCGACAAGCCAGCCGGCTTCCATCACCGCGTCGGCCGGATACGTTTTCGGGATCCGGCCGGGCGGTGCGTAGATCAGGTCGATGGCGAACAACACCGCGGCGGTGGACACTCCGAGGCGGCGGGCATAGCGGTGCCCCTCCGCGGTGTCGGCAACCGAGAGCTGCACCATTCCGTTGCCGGCCAGCAACCCCGCCGTGGTGTACTGCAACCAGCGGTCGTGCTTCGGCCCGAAGACCGCCTCGAAACTGCGGCGGTGCACCAACGGCCACAGACCGCCGACAAGATTGAACGCGCCGTGCGCCCGCGCCAAGACCACACCGGGGGGAACCGCCCCCGCCGCCACTGCTGTCCATGACGGTCGGCTACCCACCCGCGGCGGGTTCTATCCGCCGAACACTTGCGCCGGCAGCGACGCTCGGCCTCGCATCCTGCGGGCACCCCCCACACTCTCGACGCCCCGGCGGACGGAAAGGCGTCGACGTGCCTGAATGAGCAAGGCACCAAAAATCGATCTGTTGCGCCGAGTCGCCGCATCGAACACCGAGGAGGAAGATACGAGTCCGTGCTGTCCCTTCGTTCAATTCTCACCGCGCTGCTGCTGGTGGTGGCGGTGTGCACCGGATGCACCTCAGGACGCGAATGCGAACCGGTCGTCGCACCCCTGGACGATCCAGGCGCCGCGTGCACGAGGTTCGGCGTCAGCACCGCGGGCGGACCGACCGCCGGTGACGAGTACCGGGCGATCACCGAGACCATCGGCACGGCGCCGAGCGTGGTGCTGTGGTTCGTGGACTTCACCGCGCCGCCGCCGATCCACGAGCTCGACATCGTCCGAGCATGGGGCGCAGACCCGATCGTGACGTGGGAGCCGTGGCGGTGGCTCGGCGACGGCGCGTACGACCGGACCGCGTTCGCGATGGCCGACATCGCCTCGGGTGTCTACGACGATCACCTCTACCGTTGGGCGGACGAGCTCGCCGCGTGGGGCGGGACGGTCTACCTGCGCTTCGCACACGAACCGAACGGTGACTGGTATCCCTGGAGCCCCGCCGCCGGCACGTCCCCGGAAACATATGTCGCGGCGTGGCGACACGTGCACGAGTTGTTCGCCTCCAAGAACGTGAGCAACGTGCGGTGGGTGTGGGCGGTCAATGTCCTGCACCAGGGCAGCGCTGCGATCGCTGCGCTGTATCCCGGCGACGACTACGTCGACGTACTCGGCGTGGACGGCTACAACTGGGGCAGCACACGCCCGTGGAGTTCCTGGCAGTCACCCGAACAGCTCTTCGGTTCCACCCTCGACGAACTGGACGTGATCGCCCCGGGCCGGCCCGTCGTCGTCACCGAGGTCGGCAGCGCCGAAGCCGGGGGATCGAAGCCGAACTGGATACGCGAGTTGATCGACTACCTCGACGCTCGCCCGAACGTTGCGGCCTTCGTGTGGTTCGATCACAACAAGGAGACCGACTGGCGCCTTACCAGCACGCCCGAGTCCGCGAGGGCCCTGGCCGAGGCCTTACAGAAAGAACGCCGCGCACGATGACAGCTCACCCTTCGACTATCCCCGACCACGTCGAAGACAAGCACATGCGCGATGTCGAACGGCTCGATCCGCCCCCACAGAGCCGGTTCAACTGGATCATCCGCCTGGTGTGTTTGCTGTTCGCGATCACAAGCGCCCCCCGCTCCCGGACGGGCCGGCAACAACGGTGGTTCCCAGCGATCCAGGAACTCGACCTCCTCGGTGTGCCCCGCGAACGGCTCGTGTGTCGAACCAGTACCGCACAAGCCTATCGACGGCCGGACGACCGGCAGCTCACCTCGCCGAACACGCTGCACGACCTCGCGGAAAGCCCTCCACCCACCGACGACGTGACCGAAGCGGCCGTACGTCGACGCGAGCACGCATGAACGCCGCCACCTCGAGCGCGGGACCCTCTCCCCTGCTGCGTGTCCTCATCGTCCTCACCGTCGTCGTCGGGCTGAACTACATCATCTGGCGCTGGTTGTTCTCGGTGAACTGGGATGCCTGGTGGATCGCGGTCCCGCTCGTTCTCGCAGAGACGTACAGCCTGATTGATTCGCTGCTCTTCGCACTCACGATGTGGCGGTTGAGAAGACGTCCCGAGCTACCCGCGGCACCCGAAGGGATGACGGTCGACGTCTTCATCACCACCTACA
Organism: Rhodococcus phenolicus; assembly: GCF_001646785.1. Lineage (GTDB taxonomy): Bacteria > Actinomycetota > Actinomycetes > Mycobacteriales > Mycobacteriaceae > Rhodococcus > Rhodococcus phenolicus. The sequence continues at coordinate 3,606 of NZ_LRRH01000044.1, read as the reverse complement.
ACGAACCCGTCGACCTGGTGCTGCGCACCGCCGCAGCAGCAAAGCGGATCCGCTATCCGCACCGGACGTGGATCCTCGACGACGGATCCCGACCCGAACTCGCCGCGGCCGCAGCCGAACTCGGTGTCGACTACATGACACGCTCGGCGAGCTGGACGAACAAGCCCCGTCATGCCAAGGCCGGCAATCTCATCAACGCCCTGCTGCACTCCGACGGCGAGTTCCTGCTCATCCTCGACGCCGACCAGGTGCCCGAACCCGAGATCCTCGACCGCACACTCGGATACTTCACCGACGACAGCATGGCCCTGGTCCAGACGCCGCAGTACTTCACCAACGTTCCCGACTCCGACCCCCTCGGCAGCCAGGCCCCGCTGTTCTACGGTCCGATCCAGCAGGGCAAGGACGGCTGGAACGCAGCCTTCTTCTGCGGGTCCAACGCGATCCTGCGACGGGACGCACTCATGCAGCTCGGCCTCACCGGCTACGTCCAAGCCGTCGAGGACGGTGTGGAACGCACCCTACGCACCGCAGGACGGGTGGTCGACCGGGTGCGGCGCAAGGTTCCCGCCGATCAGCCCGATGTCGCCGCCGCGCTCGACTCGGTACGCCGGGCCGTGCGCACCGCGCGCGGTGAACTCCGATCCGGTGTGGCACTCGCCGACGTCACCTTCGGCTTCCAGCAGAGCGTCGACGCGGCCGCGCGCAGCATCGTCGATGCCGACTTCGGTGGTATCCGGGCGGATCTCGAGGAGATCGCCGCCCTCGAGGCCCACGGCACCGATGCGCTCGTCATCGACGACACCGTGCTCGAACGCCTGGCCGATCGCGAATGGTCGCCGCTCGGTGCGCTCGAGTCGATCCGGGCGATGATCCGCGCGGTCGACGTCGACCGCGCGGAGGAGGCCGAACCGATGCTCGCGCTGGCGACGATCTCCGTGACCGAGGACATGGCCACCTCGATGCGCCTGCACGGCGCCGGCTGGAAGTCCGTCTACCACCACGAGATCCTGGCCTACGGGCTGGCTCCGGAGGATCCGAAGACGATGGTCACCCAACGACTTCGCTGGGCGCAGGGCACGATCCAGGTGATGCTCCGGGAGAACCCGCTCGTCCAGAAGGGCATGACCGTCGCGCAGCGCCTGATGTACTGGTCGACGATGTGGAGTTATCTCTCCGGCTTCGCAGCCCTCGCCTATTTCGCCGCGCCGGTGATCTATCTCGTCTTCGGGATCCTGCCGGTCGAAGCGTTCAGCCTCGACTTCTTCGCGCGACTCGTCCCGTTCCTGATCCTGAGTCAGTTGTTGTTCTTCGTCGTCGGCCGCGGCACACCGACCTGGCGGGGCCAGCAGTACAGCCTCGCGCTGTTCCCGGTGTGGATCAGGGCGTGCTGGACCGCCTTCCTCAACGTGTATTTCGACAAGCCTCTGGATTTCGCGGTCACCCCGAAGACCCGTCAGGACAGCGAGGGTGTCCCCTGGTATTTGTTCCGTCAGCAACTGCTCGTCATGGCGCTGCTCGTCGTGGCAGCGGTCATCGGCGCCGTACGACTGTACTTCGGCACCATCTCGGTGCTCGGCGTGACCGCAAACCTCGTCTGGGTCGTGTTCGACTTGCTCATACTCTCGGTGGTGATCCAGGCGGCTCGCTACCGTGGACCCGAAAACGAAGGAGATCGATGAGTCACTACGAAACCCGTCAGGTGGGCACGAGCACCGTCGTGCAGCCCACAGGTCGCCTGAACATGGTTGCGGCACCGCGCCTGCGCGAGCAGCTGCGCGATCTCGTCGAGAACGGATCCCGTCGTCTCGTCGTCGACCTGAGTACCACCGAATTCATCGACTCCTCCGGACTCGGCGCACTCGTCTCGGGGTTGAAGGCTGCTCGGCAGGCGGGTGGCGACCTGCGGATCGCCGCACCCACCGCCCAGGTACAGAGCGTCCTCGCGCTCACCCGACTCGACCGGGTCCTGACGACACACGACTCGGCGGACGCGGCCTTCGATGGCAACTGACCGGCCGCCCGAAGCACAACCGGCCGAGAACCCCTCGGGTCGATGGGAGTTGTCCGCCACGACGAGCGAGGGCACCCTCGACCGAATCCTGGACCTGGTGGGCGAGATGTTCGCGGTCGAGGAGATCGACGAGTCCGACCGGATGCAGTTCGAGATCGCAGTCGCCGAGATCGGCGCAAACATCATCGAACACGCCGGTCGCGGTCGACCCATCTCCCTGACGTTGCAACTCGCGCTCTTCCCGGATCGTCTCGAGGCCGTGTTCCTCGACGACGGCGCGCCTGCCCGGGTGGATCTGCGCTCGGTCGAACTCCCGGACGCCCTCGCCGAGCGCGGCCGGGGGCTCGCCATCGCCCTCGCCGCGCTCGACGAACTTCGATATCACCGGCGCTCGGGCACCAACCGCTGGACGCTCGTCTGCTACCGCTCGCCCACGGAAAGCTAACTCGCCCCGATAGACCGTGACCGCACAGAACTCGACGATGCCTGCAGAGGTTGCCCGAGAAGGTAACACCGGCGTTGACCTCCATGGAACCGACCACGACGCAAGGAAACCCGAAGCCGACTTCAGGACCTCGTTGACTCAGGAAGCTCTCGGGCTTCGCATTCGAACCCATTTGATTCATTGCTGCTCAACGGTGGCCGCCGAGTGTCGTACCCACGGCAGAAACTGCCCGACGATACGCATCCCGCTCCCTCATACCTGGTGGTCTGTGCCGACCGGCCGATAACCGTCGTTATGTTAACTAGACCACCCGGTATTGCATCAGATGACCGATCCGTCTGACCTGTCTGTGACCGAGCCGCCCGGGCTCGAATACTGTTCGCCGCACGAGAGCCACTGCGGCGCAAAGCTGCTCACCATCGATCGATGCCCTGGCTCGAGCGCGGATCGGTGACCGATCCCCGACCCCACGGTCGCCGGACGCAAGAATGAAGACGGCTTCGCGCATCGCCCTGACCTGCAGCGTTACGCATGACTCAGATGTCCCGTTGCCCGGCAGCCGCCCTCGTGGTGTCATTATCCGATCGATTCGGTCATCTGATGCATGATCCGGGGAGGATGTGTGGGGGTCGACAGCGACGGACGAGCGCTCGGGTTGGGTCCGGTCCGGCACCTGCATCCGGACGAGGCGATGTTCGAGGAGATGCTGACGGGATGGCGCAATCAACAGCTGGCCCGGAATCTGGCGTTTTCCACGATCGATGCCCGGGAGAAGCTGGTGCGCCGGTTCGTCGCGTCGATCAACGAGTACCCGTGGAACTGGCTTGCGCAGCATGTCGACGAGTTCTTCGGTGACCTGCGCGCAGTGTCCGGGTTGAAGCAGAGTTCGCTGCGCCGGTACCAGGGTGCACTACGCGGGTTTCTGGGTTATCTCACCGATCCCGCCTACGGATGGGAGCGCGTGTGCGAGGAGCTGTTCGGCACGCATCCCTCCCAGGTGGTGGTCAAGCCCCAGAAGGTGGTGTAGGACGGTGATCCCTTCTCCTGTCCTGACTATGCAGCAGGAATCGCGGCAGCAGGTTCCGTAACCACCTCCCCGACACTCTCCGGCGCGGTGCCCACAGCACGACAACGAGCCAGCACCTCG
>NZ_LRRH01000043.1 GCF_001646785.1 Rhodococcus phenolicus | reverse complement strand
CGCGCCGGCGTCGTCGAAGCGCTGACCGGGCTCGCGTTCGGTGGCGTGCCGGACCAGCTCGTCGAACTCGGGGGGCACACCGTCGATGCAGGATCCCGGATCGGGCACGTCCTTCTCGACCCGCTGGTAGGCCACGGACAGCGAGGTGTCGCCCGTGAACGGCGTGCGTCCGGTGAGCATCTCGAACAGGACGACGCCCGCCGATTTCACCTCGCCGCTCTCGGAGATGAGGATGTTCTCGGGTTTGACGTCGCGGTGCACCAGACCCGCGCGGTGCGCGACGGCCAGCGCGCCGAGCACCGGTGCCGCGACCGCGGCGGCGGCGTGCGGGGGCATCGGTCCGCGTTCACGCAGCAGCTCGCGCAGCGTGCCACCATCGACGAGCTCCATCACCAGGAACGCGTGCTCACCGTCGTGCCCCTGGTCGTAGACGGCGACGAGCCCGGGATGGTTCAGCTTCGCGACGGCCCGGGCCTCGAACTCGAATCGGGTACGGAACTGCGGATCGGCGGCGAGCTGCGGATCCATTACCTTCACCGCGACCGGCCGGTCCAGCCGCATGTCGGTCCCGCGATACACCGTCGACATGCCGCCCCGGGCGATGGGCGCTTCGATCCGATAGCGTCCATCGAGCACGATGCCGACCAAGCGGTCGCCTCCAGCGGTCACGCGGTGTACCCCCGTGTTCTGCGACGCCGCACGGCGACGTCGGTCGGTTCCTTGTGGGTGGGGTCGTTCACCCCAGTCGATCGTAGCCAGCGCGCCGGACGGGACGGTCTCGCGTGCACTGCGGATCGAACCCGATAACGTTACCCGGGTGAGTGCAATCCCGTTCTGCGACGACGTGCTGGACCCTTCGGTACCGGTACTCCAACTCGTCGATGTGTCGAAACAAACCGGTGTCGTCATCACCCGCGTCCACCAGATGCTGCGCGACCGCCAGCTCCTGGCGATCAAACGCGACGGTGTCCTGGCCGTGCCGGAAGCCTTCTTCGGTGAGGACGGCCACGTCCTCAAGAGCGTGCCGGGCCTGATCTCGGTGCTGCACGACGGAGGTTTCCGCGACGACGAGATCCTGATCTGGTTGTTCCGCGAGGACGACTCGCTCGAGGGTGGCAGCCCGGCTGCGGCGCTGCACACCCATTCGGCGCGCGAGGTCGTGCGCCGGGCCCAGGCCCTGGGCTTCTGAGCAACCGTCAGCGGCGGGACGCGAGCTGTGCGAGCAGCACCGCGAGCCGTCGCCGTCGCGGCACCACCGCGCGGCGGTCGAACACCCGGTAGCCGTTGTCCTCGACCTCGTCGAGGATGCTGCCGTACAGCACGAACGCCGCCCGGATCCCGGGACGGACCCGGTCGGGGAGCAGGGCCAGTCCCGGCTCGGCGCGCCGATAGTCGGCGCGTGCGAGCGCCACGAAATGGGCGAGCGCCCGGCGTACCCGCGGATCGGGTGCGCCGGCGCGCAGGCATTCGGCGAGCAGCTCGTCGTCGACGCCGAACGCCGACCAGCCGTCGGCGGGCAGGTAGATCCGCCCGCGCGCCAGGTCCTCGCCGACGTCGCGCACGAAATTCGTCAACTGGAACGCGGTCCCCAGCGCGGCCGCGTACGGGCCTGCGCGGTCGGGATCGTCGACGCCGAACACCGGCAGCAACTGCAATCCGATCACCGCCGCCGACCCGTACATGTATTCCCGCAGCTCCGCCATGTCGCGGTACCGATCGCGGAATACCGCGGTACCGGGGATGTCCATCCGCATCGACCGCACGAACGCCTCGAAATGGTCGAGGGGAATCCCGTAGCGGACGACGGTGGCGGCGACCGCCCGCACCACGAGACCGACGTCGTCGGCCGGCCCCGGATCACCGTCGAGTGCTGCGTACAGCCGCGCCAGCACCGCGTCGACCTGCCGGGATGCCGTTGCCGGATCGTCCACGGCGGTGACGTCGACGATGTCGTCCACGGTCCGCGCGAACCCGTAGAGAGCGTGCACACCCGCGCGGCGCCCGGGCGGCAGCAACCGCGACGCCAGGTGGTACGTGCGTCCATGTGCGGCAGTGAGCCGCTCGCAGTACCGGAACGCCTCGTCCATGCCTCCGGTCACCCGCGCGGGGGCTCCGCGGAGGCCGCTGGTGCCGGATCGGTGGCGGCCGCGGGTGCGGGCACGGCGGGTCCGGGTACGGCAGGTGCAGGGGCGGTGTGTTCGGGGACGGGGACCGCGACAGCAGGTGTGGCTGCCGGGCGACGGGAACGCAGGTGCAGCGGGTCGGCCGTGCGCAGCGACAGCGCCGCAACCACCGACACGAAGATCGCGACCGCCACGTGTGCGATGTTGTACATGCCGATCGACCCGTCCGGATTGAAGATCACCATCAGCCACGTGGACAGGCCGACGAGAACCATCAGCGTCCGCGTCGACATCGCGAACGCCGCGGCGACCGCGAGCGGCCACGAGTAGTACCACGGCAGCGCGGCGGGGGACAGGACCGTGACCGCGGTCAGCGCAACCACGATGCCCAGGACGGCGTCGCGTTCGGTTCTGCGGAACCGCCACCACGCCCACACCAGGATCGCCACGAGCGCCAGCATGCAGATCGTGCGGGTCACCTCGAGCACGGAGCCGAGACGCCAGGGCGTGACCCACGTGACGGCATGCGCGGCCATCGTGGGCAGCGACAGCCAGTTGATGATCTTCGACGATCCGGACAGCGCCGTCAGCCAGCCGATCCCGACACCGGCGAGTGCGGACGCGGCGCCGAACACGGCGGCGAACACCACGACGCCGATCCCGGCGGTCTTGGCGAACAACCGGATCGGGGCGGCCGGTTCGCGCTCTTCCTCACGGGCCCGGTCGCGTTCGTGCACCATCCACACCCAGATGAGGAACGGCAAGGCCAGACCGGCGGTCGCCTTGATCGCCGCGCCGAGCGACACGAGCGCGATACCGCCGACGTGCCGGCGCTCGAGCACGAGCACGATGCCGGCCATCATCAGCCCGACCATCAGCAGTTCGTTGTGGACGCCGCCGACCAAGTGGATCAGCACGAGCGGATTGAGCACCGCCAGCCACAACGCGATCGTCGGATCGCCGCCCATCCTGCGGGCGAGTTTCGGTACCGCCCATGCCATCAGGACCAGGCCGGGCAGCATCAGCAGCCGCCACAACCACGTTCCCAGAACGACGTTGTCGTCGGTCAGCGATGTGATGCCGGCCCCGAGCAACAGATGCACCGGGCCGTACGGCGTCGTCGTGGTCTTCCACACGTTGCTGACGTTGTCGAGCAGGATCCCGGGGTTGACGACAGGACCGTCGACGTACGGATCGAAACCGTCCCGCAGCATCGCGCCCTGGGCGAGATACGAGTACGCGTCGCGGCTGAACATCGGGGTCGCGACCAGCAACGGCGCCACCCACACGGGAAGCACCTTCCAGGTGTCGCGGAGGCTCACCTCACCGGCACGAGCGCTGCGGCCGAGCCGCACCCACGCCGCGATCATCAGCAGGACACCCGCCCACACCAGGATCGTCGACAGCAGCAGGCCGTGACCGAACCGCAGCCACGACAGGAAGAGATCCTCGAGCAGCGGATCCTGCCGGCGGACGCTTCCGGCGCCGAAACTGCCGAAGGTCAGCAGTGCGGTGCCGACCGCCCCGAGAACCGCCGCGTTGCCGGCGGGGCTCCGCAGGAACGAGACCGTACGGGCGGGCTCCGCCGCGGCCGGTGCGGCGTCGGGGGCAGCAGGGGACGACATGGTTTCGGTTTCCTCCCCCTGGTGCACACGCCTTCACGCAGTGCAGGTGATCTACGAACGAGAAGACAGTTTAGTTCAGTCCGGGATCCGCGCCGCCCACCGTCCGACGGGGCCGTGTGACGCCGAGTCGTTCCGCGGCGAGCCGGCCCGACAACAGCACCGTCGGAACACCCACCCCGGGAACCGTGCCCGACCCGGCGAGCACCACGTTCGGATAACGCGGATCGAGGTTGCGCCGCCGGAACGGACCGGTCTGCCGGAACAGATGCGCGCCACCGAACGGACTGCCCGCGATCATGCCCCGATCGAACCAGGTCCGGGGCGTGTCGACGCGGTCGATGCGGAACCCGGCGGTGATACCGCCGTATCCGCGCCGCTCCAGCACCGAGCACAGTTCGGCCGAGTACGGGCAGGCCAGTTCCTGCCAGTCGAAGGGGGCACTGTCCAGGTTCGGGCAGGGCGCGAGAACCGACAGCGGTTCGTGCTCGACACCGTCGCGGGTCAGCAGCAGACCGGGGTCGCTCAGGGCCGGCCGGGTGATCAACAGCGACGGGTCGCGCATCAGCCGGCCGCGACCACGCCGCGCGGTGATCTCGGCGAACGTGTCCTCCCAGGCCGAACCGAAATCGATGGTGTGATGGTGGCCGGCGGCCCAGCCCGCGGTGACGGACGTGGGCACCGTGCCGTGCAGCACCACCGCCGACGGGGACGCCACCGTGGGACGCCGCCGCGGTCGCGGCAACAGAGCGTCCACCACCGGCAGGTCCGGCGTCAGCACCACCGCATCGCAGGGGTGACGGTCACCGTCGACGGTGCGTACCGCGACCACCCGGCGTCCCTCGAACTCGAGGTCGGCGACCTCGGCGCCGAGTCGCACCGTGCCGCCCGCGGTCACCAACGCGTCGGCGAGAGCGCGCGCGACCGAACGCATGCCGCCGTCGACGGAGAACACTCCCAGCGAGGTGTCCATGTGCGCGATCGCCGCGTACACGGCGAGTGCCCGGGCCGGTGCGACGCCCGCGTAGAGCGCCTGGAACGTGAAGATGCGCCGCAGCCGCGGATCGCTGACCTTCCGGTTCACCCGAGCCCCGAGCCGGCCGAAACCACCGAGCCGCACCAGCCGCAGCAGATCCCGCGCCGCATCCGCGGAACCGACCAGATCGAGGGGGGAATCGAAGTTCGCGTCCATGAAGCGCGCGAACTCGGCATCGAAGATGTCCGCCAGCCAGCGTCGGAGACGCAGGTAGCGGCGCGCCTCGTCCGGGCCGCACACCCGGGTGACCTCCGCGACCATCCGATCCGGGTCCGAATACACGTCGAGGCTGCTGCCGTCGGCGAATCGGGCGTGATAGGCGGGCGTCATCGGGTGGATGCGCAGCGGCGGATCCACCGACGTGAAATCCGCGCCGACCGCGGCCAGCGCGTCGGAGATCAGCTCCGGCATCGTCAGGACGGTGGCACCGTTGTCGATCTCGTAGCCGGGCCCGGCATGGGTGCCGACGCGGCCGCCCACCGCCCGGTCGCGTTCGAGGACGGTGACCTCGCGACCGTTCCCGCGCAGGTGCAGCGCCGCGGACAGCCCCGCGAGCCCGGCACCGACGACGACGATGCGTTCGGCGCCGGCGACGGTCCGCAACGGCCGCATCAGGCGGTGCGCCGCGTCGCCGCCAGCGCCCAGTCGCGCAGCATCGCCTTGCCCTCGTCGGTGGCGGCGGATGCGTCCAGCGCGGCGAACGCCTCCTCGGTGAGCGCGGTGATCCGCTCTTCGACGCGGGCGACGGCACCGAGGCCGGTCATGACCGCACGCATCTCCTCGACCCGACGGTCGGTCAGATCCGTGCCGATCCCGTCGCGCAGCAGCCGCGCGGCCGCCGGGTCGGTCGCGTCCGCCGCGGCGAGCGCGAGTGCGAACAGCACGGTCCGTTTCCCGGCGCGCAGATCGTCCCCGGACGGTTTGCCGGTGACCTCGGGGTCGCCGAACACCCCGAGCAGGTCGTCGCGCAACTGGAACGCGATGCCGACGTCCGTTCCGAAGCGGCGGTACGCGTCGATCAGAGCGTCGTCCGCCCCGGCGAGGGCTGCCCCCAGATGCAGGGGGCGCTCGATCGTGTAGGCCGCGGTCTTGTACCGGTTCACCCGCAGCGCGGCCTCGACCGATTCGTCACCTGCCGACTCGCCGGCGATGTCGAGGAACTGGCCGCCCAGAACCTCGGTGCGCATCGCCGACCACACCGGCGTGACCCTGGCCGCCGTCGCCGCGTCCAGCCCGGCCTCGCGGAGCATGTCGTCCGCCCACACCAGCGCCAGGTCGCCGAGAAGGATCGCCACGGCCTCACCGAATCGTTCGGGCACGCCCAGCCACTGCGCGGCGCGGTGCCGGTCGGCGTACTCGACGTGCACGGTCGGGAACCCCCGGCGGGTGGTGGACGCGTCGATGATGTCGTCGTGCACGAGCGCACCCGCCTGCACCAGTTCCAGTGCCGAGCACGCACGCAGCACCGCGGCGGCGTCCGGTCCGGCCGGGTCGCCGCCCGCGCCGATCCAGCCGGTCCACGCGAACACGGGCCGCACCCGCTTGCCGCCGCGCAACACGAACGACTCGAGCGCGGCGACCGCGTCGGGATAACCCCCGCCGACCTTGCCGACGACATCGGCGCGGGACGCGAAGAACTCCCGCAGCGCGCCCTCGACGAGGTCGGGCAGCAGCGAGGACGGGACGTGAGCAGATCCGGTGGACAGGGGAATCCTCCTGGTCGAATGGGCATGCGCCCGTCCGGTGGGGACATCGTGGCGCCGGCGTCCACCCTATCGGGGGCGCGGGGAACCTACCGCCGAGCGGCCACCTATGCTGGTCGGGTGACATGCGATTCCGTCAGCGGGGGCCAGGACGGCGGGACCTCCCGCACACCGTCGATCGTGGACCGGTTGCGGGTTCCGTCCCACGGCCGGATCCCGTTCTCGGTGGAGTTCTCCCCGCCGCGCGACGCCGACGCCGAGGCGCGGCTCTGGCGTGCCGTGCGCGAATTCGAACGGCTCGGCCCGGCATTCGTGTCGATGACCTACGGTGCAGGTGGTTCGACCCGGGACCGCACCGTCCGCGTGACCGGTCAGCTCGCCGAGGAGACGACGCTGCTGCCGGTCGCCCACCTGACCGCGGTCGGGCACAGCATCGACGAACTGCGCGCGATGGTCGGGGCCTACGCCGATCGCGGAATCAGCAACATCCTGGCTCTGCGCGGCGACCCGCCCGGCGATCCACTGGGCGAATGGACCCGGCACCCCCAGGGTGTCGAGCACGCCGAGGATCTGGTCCGGCTCGTGCGTGAGCTCGGCGACTTCCACGTCGGTGTGGCCTCTTTCCCGGAAGGCCACCATCGGTCGCCGGACCTCGATCACGACACCCGGTACCTGGTGCAGAAGCTGCGGGCCGGCGCCGAGTACTCGATCACCCAGATGTTCTTCGACGTCGAGCACTATCTGCGGCTGCGCGACCGGGTCGTCGCGTGCGACGCGGAGCAGGCGCTGAAACCGATCATTCCCGAGATCATGCCGATCACGTCGTTGCGGTCCGCGCGGCGCAGCCTCGAGCTGTCCGGCTCCCGGCTCCCCGCGGAACTCGAGGAGCGGCTCGTGCGAGCGGCCGGAGACGGCCCCGAGGAGAACCGCGCGGCCGTGCGCGAGGTCGGTATCGAGGTGGCCACGGAAATGTGCGAACGGCTCATCGCCGAGGGCGCCCCGGGTCTGCACTTCATCACGCTGAACTTCGCCCGCGCGACCCGCGAGGTGCTGTCGCGGCTCGGGATCGAGCTCCCGGCGCCGCTCGTGCAGCCCGCCTGACGACTCCGCTCGCGGGCCGTTCAGGGCAGGGGCCGGTTCTTCCAGCCGGTCCGGCCCCGGCGCCGGGCACGTAGGGAGGCGACGGTCAGGGCGCCGAAACCGACGATCGAGGCCGGGTGCCCGGCCGCGGTCACCGCGTCCGACCCGGACACGCCCGTACCGCGCTCGGTGGAGCGGGCCAGCGTGCGCGACACGAGTGCCGCGACGGACCCGATCAGACCCCAGCGGCGGACGGGTCCGCGCCCGGCGATCGCGGCGATCGGGGGCAGCGCGTAGGCGAGCGTGTAGCCGGTGAGGACCGCGACCGCGCCGGCCGGGGATCCGAAGGCGGACCACAGCCAGCGGGTGTAGCCGGTGGTCAGCTGCCGGCGGTCGAGATACATGCGGCACGAAGCGAGCTGCCCGGCCGCCACCACGGCCGTGCGCCGGCCCGCCGCCCGCATCGTGCGGGCGAGATCGAGGTCCTCGGTGGGGCTCGATGCGACCGCCGCGTGCCCGCCGATCGCGGTGTACGCGCGGGCGTCGAACACGAGGAACTGACCGCACGCGACGGCCATCGAGGGCCGCGTCGTGCGGTTGGCCACGGCGATCGGCAGGGACGAGAACCAGGACCAGCACAGCAGCGGCTGCAGCAGCCGCTCGGCGGGGGAGCCGGCCACCTGGAACGGCCACGGCGAGAGCAGGTCGGCGTGTGTCCGCCGCAGCGACGTCACCGCGGCGGCCAGCGCCTGCGGTGCCAGGCGCACGTCCGCGTCGACGAACACGACCGTGCCGGTGTCCGCGGATCGAGCGAGGTGGTGGGCGTGCGCGCACGCGGCGGCCTTGCCCGTCCAGCCCGCCGGTGGAGCCAGTGTGCTGCGTACCACCTCGATGCGCTCGTCCCCGCCCGCGGCGCGGCGCGCGGCGTCGGCGGTGCCGTCGGACGAGTCGTCGTCGAGGACGATCACGCGCAGTCCGGGTACCCCCTGCTGGGCGCGCAGGTCCGCCACGAGGTCCGGCACCCGGTGCGCTTCGTCGCGGGCGGGAACCAGCACGGTGACCGGTTCCGTGGTGCCGGCTCCCGGCACGAGCCGGGGCAGCGAGAACCGGTTGGCGACGGCGACGAGCGCGCCGAACAGGGCTACGGCTGCGCCCGCCCGGGTGGTGAGCACGGCGGTGCCGCGGATCCGGCCTGCGGTGTTCACGTCACGATTCGTCGGTGTCCGGGTCCGGGCCGCCTGCCGAGACGCGGGTCGGCGCCGGGTTGCGGTTGAGCCAGGCCAGGCCACCGATGATCAGTGCCACTCCGAGGGTGACACCGGCGACGATGCCCGCCCACCCGGCGAAACCCCGGGTGTTGGGATCGGCGTAGCGGACCTCGGCGCGCAGGTTGGTGACATCACCGGCGGGCAGCTTCCACGTCACGACCGAGTCGGATTCGCGGGTGCCGTTGGTGGTGGCGATCCGGGCCGGGAACGCGATGGTGAACTGCACGTCCGTGCCTTGCGCGGGGACCGATTCGAGGTCGACCTTCCCGGTGAGGGCGACGAGGTCGCCGGACCGCTGCAGCGCGATCTGGAAGGAACCTGCGCTCTGGTCGGTCATCGCGCCGAGTTGCTGTACGTCGCCGAAGGACAGGTCGCTGAAGAACACCTGGCTGCCGACGTAACCGTCCTGCTTGTATTCCTGTACTCGGACGCGTCCGGCCAGCGAGTCCGGGACGACGAGCTGGGGTCCCTTGTCGTTCTCGTCGATGGGGATCGTCGCGGCGACGATCTGCCCGGACACCCGGTCGTCGGCCGAGACCCCCATCGTCACCTGGGCACGCAGGCAGCCCGCGAGCAGCGGAAACAACAGGAGAACGAGGGCCGCCAGCTGGAACGATCGACGGCGGGGAGCAGGGATGAGGGACGGCTGCACAGCGGATATCGTGCCAGCATCCTGCGGGGATGTCAGAGGTCCGGGGGTGTTCCGGCGCGTCGCCGCAGGTCCCGGTGCGCTCGACGATCGCGGAGCAGCGACAGCAGCAGGGGAATGCCGAGCAACCCCATCACGATGAAGCCGTACACGGCCGACCAGCGTAGTTCCGGGGCGTCGAGGAACACCGTGTGAGCGAGTGCCGATCCGAGCCACGTCCACAGGAACAACGCGAGCGGAACCGCGTCGCCACCCCGGGGCTGCCGGGTCACCCGGTCGAGTGCGGTGAGTGCGGTGGCCATCACGGCGGCCACGACGAGCCATCCGGCGTAGTTGGAGAGCGGGATGTGTGTGAGACCGGGTAACCCGGAACCGTGGCACCACGTCCACTGCCCGTCCGCGACCATCTGCGGGTCCAGGTACAGGTCCCATCCGACCATGCCGATCGTCGCGGCCGCGATCCTCGTCGTGGGCCGGGGGGTGAGCCGCGTCGCGACACACCACACGGGATACAGGCCGGCAGTCCAGGCGAGCGGCACCACGAGCGGCACGTCGAACAGCGCGGGCCCGAGCCGGTCGGTGGCGTACGCGTAGCACCCGTAGGGGTATCCGGTGGCCGTGCCGGCCACCTCCGATGCGAATCCCACCCCGGCGGAGATCACGAACATTCCCGCCGCCCATGCTGCGCCGCGGTGCGCCACGGCGTGCGCCAGACAGGCGGCGGCCAGCAGCGCCACCACCAGCACGGTGACGACGTCGCGGGCGGATCCGTGGGCGAGGGGATAGGCGATCTGGGCGGCCACAGCGGCGACGGCGAGCGCGACGGCGGGTATCGTCCCCGGGTCCGTCACCGGCGTCCGGCGCCGGGACCTCGATGCGGTCCGGGGCGGGGGTCCTGCCGGTTCGCGCGTGGGTCCTGTCGGTCCGGCGGAGGCCGGAGTCGGGCTCATCGGGCCATCCGCCGGACGATGCGGCGCAGGGGACCGCCGGTGGTGTCCGCCAGCGCGGCGTGGGCGGCGCTGCGTCCGCTCGCCCCCGAGACACCGCCGCCGGGATGGGTGGACGCGCCGGTCAGGTACAGTTCGCGCGCGTCGGGCACGCGATGTTGCGACAGTTCGGGCAGCGGCCGCCACATGAACATCTGGTCCAGCGACATCTCCACGTGCATGACGTTGCCGCCGATCATGCCCAGTTCCCGCTCGATGTCCTCGGGGGTCTGGATGTGCCGGTGCCGGATCGACGACGTGAATCCGGGGGCGCGCAGCTCCATCTCGGCGACGATCCGGTCGGCCTCGGATTCGGCCAGGTCCGTCCAGCGCCGACCGGCGGACAACCGGTGCGCATGCCACTGGGACCACAACGTCACCTGGTGCTCGCCGGCCGGTGCGATCGACGGATCCAACGCCGTGAAACTCATCCCCAGCACCGCCGGGCGCGGCGGCAGTTCACCGGCGAGCGCGGCGCCGTGTGCGAGCCGCAGGTGTGCGCGGTCGTCGACGAGCAGCTGCAGTCCGCGCGTGGTGTCCGCCGCGGAGGGCGCACCGGCGTACGCGGGAAGCGAGTCGGTGGCCAGGCGGAGCACCATGCCGATACCGGGTCCGACGCGGATACGGCGACGCCAGCCGGCCAGCTGGGCGCGGTCGTAGCCGCCGCGTTCGAGCAGGTCGAGGGTGGTCAGGATGTGACATCCGGCGATCACCGTGCGGGCGGTGACGGTACGCCCGGATTCGGTTCGGATCGTCCAGGCGCCGCCCGTGCGGCGCAGTTCGGTGACGGCGTCGCCGAGTGTGACGGCGCCGCCGTCGGAGGCGAGTCGTGCGGCGAGCGCGCGTGTGAGAGCGCCGCTGCCGCCGACCGCGCGGCCCGGGGGCAGTGTGTGCATCAGGGCCGCGAACCCGACCATGGGGGCGGTACCCGGTTCGGACATCGGCGGTCCGGACTGTGCGCCGAACCATGCGAGCGCGGCTTTCAGCGGTTCGTCGTCGAAGTACTCGTCGAGCAGGGCGTCGCCGGACGCCAGGAACCGCCGTGACAGGTCGCTGCCGCCGCTGCCGGCGTCCAGGCCCCAGAACGACGAGAGGAGGTGCCGTCCGCTGGGCGGCGTGGAGAACGAGCGCATGACCGCGGCACTGCGCGGGCTCCACGCGTCGACGAATCGCCGGTACGCGTCGGCCTCGCGCGGGCCGCAGGCGGCTTCGATCGACCGGCACGTGTGGTCGAGGTCACGGTGGAAGACGATGCCGGGACGGTCGCTGCCGGGCGGGGCGGGCGCGAAGGCCCACGGATCGCAGTCCAGGTAGCGGAGGCCGAAACGGTCGAGTTCCAGTTCCTCGGGGATGCCGGTGTGCCGGATCATGATGTGCGCGGACGAACCGCGGTCGACGGCATGTCCGGGGAACCGTTCGACGGTGGAGACCGCACCGCCGAGGACGGTGTCGCGTTCGAGCACCTCCACCGAACGGCCGGCGCGTGCGAGATAGCACGCCGAGACGAGGGCGTTGTGCCCGGAACCCACCACGACTGCGTCGATCACCGGCCCAGGCTATCGCCGTGGTTCGGGTTCGACCGTCACGGGCAGTTCGCGCCCGAGTACCGCGAAGGGCCGGGCGTCACCGGTGAAGACGAACCGCCGGACGACATCGCGGAATCCGAGGCGGCGGTACAGCCGCCACGCGCGGTTGTCCTCCTCGGGTACCTCGGGTGTCGACAGCAGGACCGTTCGTTCCGGCCGGTCGGCGAGCAGTCGCAGCAGGAGGGCCTCGCCGATGCGGTGTCCCTGCGCGTCGGGATGCACGTGCAGTTCGGTGAGTTCGAAGTAGTCGCCGAGCACGTCGTCGATCCGCTCGGGCGGATATCCCGCGTGCCTCATCCCCGATCGGACCTGCTGGTTCCACCACTGCTGGGGCGCGCCGCGGTAGCCGTAGGCGATCGCGACCAGGGTCGCCGGGTCGTGCGGCAGTGCGGCGGCCACGGCCCGCCAGCCGGTGCGGCCGGCGTGTTCCGCCCACATCGGGGCGCGGTGGTATTCGGTGCCGCGGGGATATTTCATGGCCGCGACATAGATGAGGAGCATCTCGGGCAGCCGAGCGCGGAATTCCGCCGGGGACAGGTCGAGAAGAATCGGCGCCGCGTCGTGCGGGGTCGCGTCCGTGCTCATGCGGGGAGGAGTCCGCCTTCCCTTGACGATGTGTCGGTGGGTGCAGCTATATTGAATACGTCGAACGCATGTTCGACAACGGTGATCCGGTGATGTTCGAGGGAAGCGAACATCCCCGGATCACCGGCCCGAAGTCGCGGGAGGTGGGTGATGGTCGTGCCACAAGTTGCCGATGGGCGAGCGGTACGAGGACGTCCGGGCTGTGTCGTGCGGCCGGTGTCGTCACGGGCGGCGACGATGCTGCGCCGGGCCGACGAGTTGCTCTCCGAAGCCGCCGGGGCACGCGACGCCGCGGAACGGTTCCAGCTCGCCTATCTCGCTGCGCTGCGCGGGGCGGGGGCGGTACTGGCGGCGGTCGAGGTGCGCGCCGGATCGTCGGCCCGGCGGAGCAGGACGCGCAACGCGTGGGTGCTCATGGCCAAGGCGAACCCGGGATTCGCACGCTGGGCGGACTTCTTCGCGGACCGCTCCGCAACCCGCGCCGCGATCGAGGCGGGGATCACCCGGACGCTGCCGGTCGAGGAGGCCGACACGTTCTACGACGAAGTCGGTTCCTTCCTCCACGAGGTGGAGGATTGCCTCTCCGAGCGTGTCGCTGCCCCGGAATGAGCCGGGGACCTTCGATGCCGACTGCCGGGACGTTCGGAAGGTCGTCCGGGACTCCCTGTCGGAGTTGGTGGTCCAGCGCATGATGTACTCGTATTATTGACATAGGCGGCCGTCAAAGTCGGCCCCCCGCCGTTTCCTACCGGAGGATTCGGTGGCCACCGTTTTAGTGCCGGGGGAGGTACCGTGCCACTCTCCGAGCACGAGCAGCGCATGCTCGATCAGATCGAGAGCGCGCTCTATGCTGAGGACCCCAAGTTCGCCTCGACCGTCCGAGGCAGTCGGTTGGGCATGGCGGGCAGTCGTCGACGGCTGCAAGCCGGTGCGCTGTTCGTAGTGGGCCTGGCGTTGTTGATCGCGGGTGTCGCCCTCCCGGTGAAGCCGGGTGGGTTCCCGATCATCAGCCTGCTCGGCTTTCTCGTGATGTTCGGCGCGGGCGTTCTGCTCCTCGTCGGAAGTCGGCGCGGAAAGTCGGTCGGTGATGCTCCCCGAGGGAGCGGATCCGGTTCCGGGCAGGGAACCCGGGCCCGAGGGAATCGCAAATCCGGCGGTGGGTTCACCCATCGGATGGAGGAGCGCTTCCGGCGGCGTTTCGAACAGGAATAGACGCGTGTCGGATCACGCGTAACAGGCAGATCGCGAACGGCGCGACCCCGTGTGGGGTCGCGCCGTTCGTCGTTCCGCTTCGCCCCCATATTCACCCCCGGAGCACACCCGCGTGCGGGAGCTCCCACGTCGCCCCACCCTGCTCCGGTCGTGAGCGCGACGGTTCGTTCCGGTCGCGTCGACCTGGGGTTTTCCGCAACCTCTGCAGTCGCCTCGACGCGTCGTCGCACAGGGGATGCCGGGTCGGCCGCATCACCGGTGAATGTGCCCCACTCCACCCCACTGGCGTTGAGCAGCGAGAACGGGTGAAACGCCCGGCGATTCGGGCCCGTAATTGGTTGTACGTGGGGCAAAGTGGGGTACTGTGGGTCGCGGCGGAGCGGCTCGGGTTGCCCCGTCGGAGACGAATGGTCCGGCCGGCGAAGGCGGGGGTGACGAGTGTTTCTCGGAACCCACACGCCGAAGCTGGATGACAAGGGTCGGCTCACGTTGCCGGCGAAGTATCGAGACGAACTGGCGGGAGGGCTGATGATCACCAAAGGGCAGGACCACAGCCTCACCGTGTTTCCGCGCGACGAGTTCGCGGCGCTCGCAGAACGGGCCGCGGCCGCGTCGCGCAGCAATCCGCAGGCTCGCGCATTCTTGCGCAGCCTCGCGTCCGGCACCGACGAACAGCGACCCGACGCGCAGGGGCGGATCACGCTCTCCGCAGCGCACCGCAAGTATGCCGGGCTCACCAAGGACTGCGTCGTGATCGGTGCGATCAAGCACCTCGAGATCTGGGACGCAACGGCGTGGGAGACCTACCTCGCCGAACACGAGGAAGAGTTTTCGGAGGCGAGGGACGAGGCGCTGCAAGACATCCTGTAACCGCTGCTTCGGTCGCGCGGCGAGTGCCGCGAGGCCTCTGCCCGAGGCCGACCCTGACGCACTTCCCCAGCGCCAGGTTCGGCAACGGAGCCCTGACGCACTTCCCCAGCGCCAGGTCCCCGAATCGGACAGAGACCTCGATGCATTCGCCGCCCCGTGTATCAGCACCCCGACCGTTCACCGATCGAACCCCCACGACTCGATTCGCTCCGAATCGACCGAGCAGGACCCGGAGGAACCATGGTGGACGGCGAGGACGACGAGACGGCCGCTGCGGCCGATGACGCCCCCGCCGAAGGTTTCGCGCACGTTCCCGTCCTCCTCGAACGTGCGGACGAACTCCTCGGTCCCGCGATCGTGGCCGCGGGGCCGGGCGGCGCGGGCGCCGTCTACGTCGACGCGACACTCGGTCTCGGCGGACACTCCGAACACTTCCTGCGCACCTATCCCGGCCTGCGCCTGATCGGTCTCGACCGCGATCCCGACGCCCTCGCCATCGCCGAAGCGCGGCTCGCACCGTTCGCGGATCGCACCGACTTCGTCCACACCCGCTACGACGGCATCGCCGCCGCGCTCGAAGAATGCGGACTGGACCGTGTCGGCTCGGTGCACGCGATCCTCTTCGACCTCGGGGTCTCCTCGATGCAGTTGGACGAGGCCGACCGCGGCTTCGCCTATTCGCAGGACGCCCCGCTGGACATGCGCATGGACCCGACCGTGGGCATCACCGCCGCCGACGTCCTCAACACGTACGGACACGGCGATCTCGCCCGCATCCTCAGCACGTACGGAGAGGAGCGGTTCGCGGGGAAGATCGCCTCCGAAATCGTGCGCACCCGCGAGAAGACGCCGTTCCGCACCAGTGGTCAGCTCGTCGAACTGCTCTATCGGACGATCCCCGCGGCGTCGCGTCGGACCGGCGGACATCCCGCCAAGCGGACGTTCCAGGCGCTGCGCGTGGAGGTCAACGCCGAGCTCGACTCGCTCCGTGCCGCGGTTCCGGACGCACTCGACGCGCTCGCCGTCGGCGGCCGTGTGGTGTTCATGTCGTACCAGTCCCTCGAAGATCGGGTCGTCAAGCAGGAGCTCACTCCGCGCTCGAAGTCCCGGAGTCCCGAGGGCCTGCCGGTGGAGCTGCCCGGAATGGGCCCGGAACTGAAGATTCTCACCCGGGGCGCGGAACGGGCCTCGGAACACGAAATGGAGAGCAATCCACGCTCGGCGCCCGTACGCCTGCGTGCCGCAGAACGAATCGCCAGGAGGTAACCGATGACCGTTCAGGTGGCATCCCCGCTCCGCCGTTCGGCGCGATCCACGGCGGCGCAGCGTGCGTACCAGCGGCGGAACCAGCGCGCAGCACAGCTGGGTGTGAAGGGCGAGTCGCGCGGCGCGGCGACGGCGACCCAGCAGCCGAAGGTGGCGACCCGGATTCCGTTCGTCGCGACGATCCTCGCGCTGCTCGGCGTCGGGATGGCCGTCACGCTGCTGCTGACGACCCGGGCAGCGGAAGACTCCTACCAGCTCAGCGCCGCCCGCGCGTACAACGAGACCCTGATGCAGGAACGTGCGGTGCTCCAGCGCGACGTGGAAGCCGGAAACTCGGCTCCGGTGCTCGCGGAGAAGGCCGCCGAACTCGGCATGATCCCGACGGGCGGGGTGGCGCGCCTGGTCGTCGGTGAGGACGGCTCGGTCCAGGTCGTGGGCACACCGACTGCGGCACAGGGTGCGCCCGCCGCGCCGTTGAACCCGCCGAACTCGGCCGTCCGCACCGGTCCGGCCCCGCTCGCCGGTAGTGCGGGTGCGGAGAACCCGCGCCCCGTGCCCGTCGGTGGCGACCGAGCGGAAGCCCCGGCGCCTGTCCCGGTGAACACACCGGCCCCGGCGCCCGCGCCCGTCGGCGGGGCGGCTGTGGCCGCCCGGCCGGTACCGGTTCCCGAGGCCGCTCCTGCGCCGGCGCCCGCGCCGGACGCAGTCGCCACGCCGGAGACCGGCAATGCGACGGTCGCGCCCCCGCAGACGGAACAATTGATGCCCGTGAACCCGACGACGCAGTCCGAGGACGGGCGCCGGTGAGCCGAGGCGCCCAACCTCGCAGGCCCACGCGCAGCCGCACACCCGCACCCCGCCGCCCGGCCTCGGCCGGACGTGCGGGGTCTCGCCGGACGTCGGCCGCCACGTACACCACCGAATTCGGGTTCCGGAACAGGGTGGGGCGCGCAGCCATGTTCGGTGCGCTCGCTCTCGCCGCCGCGATGCTGCTGTGGGTTCAGGTCGTGCAGGCGCCGAGCCTCACCGCCGAATCCGCGAATCAGCGCACGACACGACTGGTCGAACCCGCCACCCGCGGGACGATCGCCGATCGCAACGGTGCTCCGCTGGCCTACACGATGGAGGCCAAGGCGCTCACGTTCCAGCCCCAGCGGGTGCGCCGGGAACTCGACGAGGCCCACGCGAAGGACCCGTCGAAGCCGGAGACCGGGGAGTATCTGAAGGGCGTCGCGGAGACGGTGCACGAAGCCCTCGGCGACGCCGCGCCCGAGAAGGACGTGCTGGCGAAGCTCGAGAGCGACGAGACCTTCGTCTACCTCGCCCGCGGTGTCGATCCCGGTGTCGCCGCGGCCATCGTCGACGAGTACGACAAGGTCGGTCTCGAACGCCAGGACATCCGGCTGTATCCGGGCGGGTCGCTCGGAGCGAACATCGTCGGCGCGACCGGCTGGGACGGTCACGGACTGCTCGGGCTGGAATCGTCGATGGACTCGGTTCTGGCCGGCACCGACGGGTCGTCGACCTACGACCGCGGATCCGACGGTGCCGTGATCCCCGGCAGCTGGCGCGACCGTCAGGACGCCGTCGACGGATCGGCCGTCGAACTGACCATCGACTCCGACATCCAGTACTACGTCCAGCAGCAGGTGCAGCGCGCGAAGGACCTGTCGGAAGCGAAGAACGCGTCCGCGGTCGTCCTGGACGCCCAGACCGGCGAAGTCCTCGCGATGGCCAACGACGGCACGTTCAACCCCGCCGTCGGCATCGACAAGCAGTCCGACGCTCAGCTCGGCAACCTCGCGGTGAGCTCGCCGTTCGAGCCCGGCTCGGTGAACAAGATCATCACGGCGGCCGCGGCCATCGAGGACGGGCTGACCACCCCGGACGAGGTGCTGCAGGTGCCGGGGTCGATCACGATGTCCGGTGTCAGCGTCAAGGACGCCTGGGATCACGGTGTCGTGCCCTACACGACGACCGGTGTCTTCGGGAAATCCTCGAACGTGGGCACGCTGATGCTGGCCCAGCGGGTCGGTGAGGACCGGTTCGCGCAGATGGTCGACCTGTTCGGCCTCGGCCACCGCACCGACGTCGGGCTGCCGGGAGAGTCCGACGGCCTGGTCCCCAGCCGGGAGCAGTGGTCCGGCGGTACCTTCGCGAACCTCCCGATCGGTCAGGGCCTGTCGATGACCCTGCTGCAGATGACCGGCATTTACCAGACCATCGCCAACGACGGCGAGCGTGTCGCGCCGCGGATCGTCCGCGCGACGATCGCTCCGGACGGAACCCGCACCGAAACACCGCGTCCGGATCCGGTGCGGGTCATCGGGGCCCAGACCGCCGCGACGGTCCGGGACATGTTCCGTTCCGTCGTGCAGGACGACACCGGGAATCAGCGGGGTACCGGCACACCTGCCGCGATCGAGGGTTATCAGATCAGCGGGAAGACCGGCACAGCCCAGCAGATCGACCAGAACTGCAAGTGCTACTCCAATTCCGAATACTGGATCACCTTCGCCGGCATCGCCCCGGCCGACGACCCGCGGTTCGTCATCGGCATCATGCTCGACGCGCCGAAGCGCAGCGCCGACGGCAGCGGCGGTCAATCCGCCGCGCCGCTGTTCCACAACATCGCCGCGTGGATGTTGCAGCGCGAGAACGTGCCACTGTCTGCCGACCCCGGCAGCAAGCTGATCCTGCAGGTCGATTGAGTGGTGACCCTGTTCGGACGGCAGTGCCGGTGTCGGTAACGTGTCACGGCGGGAAGCGTCCCGGCCACACGGTCGAGAAGCCTCCCGGCTACACGGACGAGAAGCGTCCCGGCAGCACGGACGAACAGCGACAGCAACGCCGCTGCGGCAGAGCGAGAGGAACCTGGTGCCTGTGTCCCCGAGTCCGGATCCGTCCCCTCCCGTGGAGGGGCTGAGACCCGAACATCCACCGGCGACTCGGCTCCGGGAGCTGGCCGGCGCTGTCGGCGCCGACTACACGATCGTGGTTCCCCAGAACTTCGACGGCACCGCCGAGCCGGACTTCGAGGGCACCGTCGAGCCGGCGGACCTCGTCACCGGCATCGACCTGCGCGCTCAGGCCGTGCGTCCCGGCGACCTGTTCGCGGCGCTGCCCGGCGCTCACGCTCACGGCGCCCAGTTCACCGCGACCGCGCTCGAACGCGGTGCCGTCGCGGTACTGACCGACGCGGCGGGTCGCGACCTCGTCGCCGCGAGCGTGACCGGACCGACCCCGGTGCTGGTGCACGACGATCCGCGGTCGGTCCTCGGTGAGGTGTCCGCCAGCGTCTACGGTCACCCGTCGCGCCGCATGCAGGTCCTCGGCATCACCGGCACATCCGGCAAGACCACCACCGCGTACCTCGTCGAAGCGGGACTCTCCGCTGCGGGCCGGTCCACCGGTCTCGTCGGAACGGTGGAGACCCGCATCGCCGGCCGCCGCGTCCCCAGCGCGCTCACCACGCCCGAGGCGCCGCAGCTGCATGCGCTGTTCGCCACGATGCTCGAACGTGGCATCGACACGGTCGTGATGGAGGTGTCGAGCCACGCCCTGGCACTCGGCCGGGTCGGGGGCGTCGATTTCGCAGTCGGCGCGTTCACCAATCTCTCGCAGGACCATCTCGACTTCCACAAGGACCTCGACGACTATTTCGCGGCGAAGGCCCTGCTGTTCGCCGCCGGGTCACCGCACAGCGCGCGGCGCGCGGTGGTGTGTGTCGACGACGAGTGGGGCGTCCGGATGGCGGGGATCGCCCGCGCAGCTCACGCCGGCGAGAACACCGGCGCCGCGACCGTCACCGTCGCCACCGTCGCCGGCGCACCCGCCGCGGACTGGACGGCCGGCGATGCGCTCGCAGCCGCCGACGGATCCCAGGAGTTCACCCTCACCGGGCCCGACGGAACGGCACACCGGGTGCGGGTGCGGCTTCCGGGTCACTACAACGTCGCCAACGCTGCGCTCGCCACCGCGGTGTGCGCCGCGGCCGGTGTCGACCCGGCTGTCGCTGCCGAGGGCATCGCGTCCGTGTCGGTACCGGGCCGGGTCGAACTCGTCGATCGGGGCCAGGACTTCCTCGCCGTCGTCGACTACGCGCACAAGCCCGCTGCGCTCGAAGCCGTCGTCGCCACGCTGCGCGGTCGCACCACCGGACGCATCGCGGTGGTCGTCGGCGCGGGTGGCGACCGGGACCGCGGCAAACGGGCGCTCATGGGGGCCGCGGCGGCACGCGGCGCCGAGCTCGTCGTGATCACCGACGACAACCCGCGCACCGAGGACCCCGCGACGATCCGGGCCGCGATGCTCGAGGGTGCCCGCTCCGTGCCGGACGCGGAGCGCGGCGAGATCCTCGAGATCGGCGACCGCGCCGCCGCGATCGAGGCAGCGGTCCGCTGGGCCGGACCCGGCGATGTCGTGCTCGTCGCAGGCAAGGGACACGAGCGCGGCCAGGAGATCCACGGGGTCAAACACCCCTTCGACGACCGGGAGGTGCTGGCGGACGCCCTCGAGCGCACTCGGAGTTCCCGCTCGGCACACCCGGCCGACGAGCCCGGCCGGAACGGTACGGGCGACACCCGAGATGGAGGCACAGCATGATCCCGATGACCCTGACCCGCATCGCGGAGGTCGTCGGTGGGACCCTGCACGACGTGGACGACCCGTCGGCGGAGGTGACCGGCACCGTCGAGTTCGACTCGCGGCGGATCGGCCCGGGCGGGTTGTTCCTCGCCCTGCCCGGCGCCCGCTCCGACGGACACGACCATGCCGGGGCGGCGGTCGCCGCAGGCGCGGTGGCGGTCCTGGCGGCCCGGCCGGTCGGCGTCCCGGCGATCGTGGTGCCTCCGGTGCCGCGCACCGAGACCAATTCGCTCGCATTCGAACACGACACGGACGGATCGGGCGCTGCAGTGCTCGCCGCCCTGGGCAGACTCGCGCGTGCCGTCGTCGACGATCTGACGGCCACCGGCCTGACCGTCGTCGGAGTCACCGGGTCCGCCGGCAAGACGTCGACCAAGGATCTGCTCGCCGCGGTGCTGGCACCGCTCGGGGAGGTCGTCGCGCCCCCGGGATCGTTCAACAACGAGCTCGGCCATCCGTGGACGGCGTTGCGCGCCACCCGTGACACCCGGTACCTGGTGCTCGAGATGTCCGCGCGCGGGCCCGGCCACATCGCGGCCCTGGCCGCGGTGGCGCCCCCGCGTATCGGTGCCGTTCTCAACGTCGGCACCGCGCACCTCGGCGAATTCGGATCGCAGGAGATCATCGCCCAGACGAAGGGCGAACTCGTCGAGTCCCTGCCGTCCGCTGCCGACGGCGGGGTCGCGATCCTCAACGCCGACGACCCCCTGGTCGTGAAGATGGCCTCGCGTACCCGAGCCCGCGTCGTGTTCGTCGGCAGTTCGCCGTCGGCGACCGTCCGCGCCGAGAACGTGCATCTCGACGACTCGGCGCGTGCCTCGTTCACGCTCGTGATCACCGATCCCGAAGCCGAGGGCGGACAGCGCAGCGCCGACGTCACCCTCGCCGTGCACGGCGAACACCACGTGGGCAACGCCCTGACCGCGGCCGTCGCGGCCCTCGAATGTGGTGCGACGCCCGAGCAGATCGCGGTGGCGCTCGGTGGTGCGGCCCCGGTGTCGGCACATCGCATGGCGGTACGCACGCGGGCCGACGGCGTCACCGTCATCGACGACGCCTACAACGCCAACCCCGACTCGATGCGTGCCGCGCTCAAGGCACTGGTGACCATGGCGCGTGCCGGCGACACCCCGCGGCGGACGTTCGCCGTGCTCGGGGAGATGGCGGAACTGGGCGACGAGTCGGTCGTCGAGCACGATGCCATCGGCCGGCTCGCGGTGCGTCTCGATGTCACCCGCATCGTCGCCGTCGGTGCGACGCGACCGGTCCGCGGCCTGTTCCAGGGCGCCGTGATGGAAGGATCCTGGGGCGAGGAAGCCAGCCACGTTCCCGACGCGGACGCGGCGATCGCGCTACTCGAGGACGAGCTCGAACCCGGCGACGTCGTGCTGGTGAAGGCGTCGCAGTCGGTCGGCCTGTGGTCGGTCGCAGACGCGGTACTCGGCGGCGGCACCGGGAACAATGATTCTGCTGTGGAAACGGAGGCTGCACGGTGAGACAGATCCTTTTCGCTGCCGGCATCGCGCTGGCGGTGTCGATCCTGCTCACGCCGGTGCTGATCAAGGCGTTCTCGCGGCAGGGCTTCGGTCAGGAGATCCGTGTCGAGGGGCCGCAGAGCCACCAGGCCAAGCGCGGCACCCCCACGATGGGCGGCGTCGCGATCCTCGCCGGTCTGTGGGCCGGTTACTGGGGTTCGCACCTGATCGGCCTCGGATACGACGCGGAGGGCCCGACCGCGTCGGGTCTGCTGGTGCTCGGCCTGACCACCGCCCTCGGCGGCGTCGGCTTCCTCGACGATTTCATCAAGATCCGCAAGCAGCGCAACCTCGGGCTCAACAAGACCGCGAAGCTGGTCGGCCAGCTCATCGCCGCGGTCGCGTTCGGAATTCTCGCCCTGCAGTTCCGCAACGACAGCGGACTGACCCCCGGCAGCACACACCTGTCGTATGTCCGGGACATCGCGACCGTGTCCATGGGCTCGATCGTGTTCATCCTCTTCGTGTATCTGCTGGTCAGCGCCTGGTCCAATGCCGTGAACCTGACCGACGGGCTCGACGGTCTCGCGGCGGGGTCGATGAGCCTGGTGCTCGGCGCCTACGTGATCATCACGTTCTGGCAGTACCGCAACTCGTGCGTCGCCGAACCCGGCAAGGGTTGCTACGACGTGCGCGACCCGCTGGATCTGGCGCTGCTGTGCGCCGCCGGCGCCGCCGCGTGCATCGGTTTCCTGTGGTGGAACGCCGCCCCGGCCAAGATCTTCATGGGCGACACCGGCTCGCTCGCACTCGGCGGCATGCTCGCCGGCCTGTCCGTCACCACCCGCACCGAACTGCTCATGGTCGTCATCGGCGCGCTGTTCGTCGCCGAGGCCGCTTCGGTCGTGATCCAGGTGGCGGTGTTCCGATCCAGTCGCCGCCGGGTATTCCGGATGGCACCGTTCCATCACCACTTCGAGCTCGGTGGCTGGGCCGAAACCACGGTGATCATCCGGTTCTGGCTGCTCGCGGCCATCGCCTCGGCCGTGGGCATGGCCTTGTTCTACAGCGAATACCTAGCGGCGATCGGGGACTGACCGGTGACGCACGAACTGGAATGGCTGCGCGGCACCCGGGTGCTCGTCGCCGGCGCCGGGATCTCGGGCCGCGCCGTCGTCACCCCGCTCACGGACCTCGGGGCGCACGTGACCGTCACCGACCGCAACGCGGACGCGCTCGCCCGCTGCGGTGAGATGGGCGCGGACACCGTCGACCTCGACGCGCTGGTCGCCGAGGCCGACGGCGACCCCGAGTCGCTCCGGCGGTTCGCGCTGGTCGTCACGAGTCCCGGGTTCGCGCCCGACGCGCCCCTGCTCTCCCACGCCGCGGGCGCGGCGGTACCCATCTGGGGCGACGTCGAACTGTCCTGGCGCATCGACCGCGCCGAGATCTACGGACCGCCCCGCCGCTGGCTGGTGGTGACCGGAACCAACGGCAAGACCACCACGACGACGATGTTGCACGCGATCCTCGAGGCCGCCGGTCTGCCGTCGGTGGCCTGCGGAAACATCGGCCTGCCCATTCTCGACGCGTTGCGGCGTACCGAACCGCGCGCCGAGGTCCTCGCCGTCGAACTGTCGTCCTTCCAGTTGCACTGGGCGCCGTCGGTGCGGCCCGCCGCCGGCGTGATCCTCAACATCGCCGAGGACCATCTGGACTGGCACGGCGGCATCGAGGGGTACATCGACGCGAAGGCCCGCGTCCTCACCGGCACCGTCGGCGTGCTCGGCCTCGACGATCCGATCGCCGGGGGACTGCGCGACCGGTCGCAGGCAGTCGTCACCGTCGGGTTCACCCTCGGATACCCGCAGCGGGGCGAACTCGGCATCAGCGGTGACGTCCTGGTGGACCGCGCCTTCGCGGACTCCGCCGTGCTCGCCGCCGTCGCGGACGTCTCGCCCCCGGGCCCGGCCGGTCTGTCCGACGCGCTGGCCGCCGCGGCACTCGCCCGTTCGATCGACGTACCCGAATCCGCGGTCCACGACGGCCTGCGCCGTCACCGGGTCGGGCCGCACCGCGCCGCGCCGGTGGGGACGGTCGACGGCGTCGAGTACATCGACGATTCGAAGGCCACCAACCCGCACGCGGCCCGTACGTCGCTGCTCGCGCGCGGCAGCGTGGTGTGGGTGGCCGGCGGGCTGCTCAAGGGCGCGCAGGTCGACGACCTCGTCGTGGAGGTCGCGCCGAGGCTGCGCGCGGCCGTGTTGCTGGGCCGTGACGCCGGCCGGATCGCCGAAGCCCTGGCGCGACACGCCCCGCAGGTCCCCGTCGTCCACGTCGACACGAGCGACGATGGATCGGTGAGCAGCCCCGAATCGAGTGACACCGGGTCGAGCGGCGCCCTGCGCCGGGTTCCGCTGCCGGGTGCTGACGGCCCCGCCGCGATGCGTGTCGCGGTCCGCGAGGCCGCCGCGCTGGCCTCGCCGGGCGATGCGGTGCTGCTGGCGCCGTCCGCGGCGTCGCTGGACATGTTCGCGGACTACGCGCAGCGGGGTCGCAGCTTCGCCGAAGCGGTGGACGAACTGCAGGGCGGCGCGGAACGGCCCGGGGGCGGGTCGCCGCGGTGACCACGACCGCGCCCGGCGGCTCGCCGGCCACGACCCAGAGCGCCACGACCGCCCGGGGACGGGTCGGGCTGTGGATGGCCCGGCCGCTCGCGTCGTTCCACCTGGTCGTCACCATCGCGGTGCTGCTCACCGTGCTCGGACTGGTGATGGTGCTGTCGTCGTCGAGCGTCGAGGCGGTGGCCAGCGCCGGATCGGCCTACGGGTTGTTCACCTCCCAGGTGATCTTCGCGATCCTCGGTTTCGTCGTGTTCTACGCCGCACTGCAGGTTCCGGTACGCCTGATGCGCAAGCTGTCGTTCCCGGCACTGTGCGTGACGGTCGTGATGCTCGCGCTGGTGCTCATCCCGGGTATCGGCACCGTGTCGCAGGGCACGCGCGGCTGGTTCGTCATCGCCGGGATCTCGGTGCAGCCGTCCGAGCTGGCGAAGATCGCGTTCGCGGTGTGGGGAGCGCATCTGCTCGCCACCCGCCGCGGCGAGCACAGCACGCTCAAGGACATGCTGATCCCGCTGATCCCGGCGGCGCTCATCGTGACCGGCCTGATCGTGCTCCAGCCGGACCTCGGCACCACCATCTCCCTCGCGATCATCGTGCTCGCCCTGCTGTGGTTCGCGGGTCTGCCGCTGCGGGTGTTCCTCGGGATCGTCGGCACCGCCTCCGCGTTCGCGGTCGTCCTGGCTCTCACCGCCGGATACCGTTCGGCACGTGTGCGGGCGTTCCTGAACCCCGGCGAGGATCCGCAGGGCATCGGTTACCAGGCGCGGCAGGCGAAGTTCTCCCTCGCCGACGGCGGTATCTGGGGTCGCGGCCTCGGTCAGAGCCGCGCCAAGTGGAACTACCTGCCCAACGCCCACAACGATTTCATCTTCGCGATCATCGGCGAGGAACTCGGCTTTCTCGGCGGGGTCGCGGTGATCGGCCTGTTCGGCCTGTTCGCCTACGTGGGCCTGCGCATCGCGATGCGCTCGGTCGATCCGTTCCTGCGGCTGTTCACCGCGACCGCGACGACCTGGATCATCGGCCAGGCCTTCATCAACATCGGATACGTCGTCGGTCTGCTGCCCGTCACCGGCCTGCAGCTCCCGCTCGTGTCCGCCGGCGGAACGTCCACCGCCACCACACTGCTCATGTTCGGGTTGATCGCGAACGCTGCGCGACACGAACCGGAAGCCATCGCGGCGCTGCACGCCGGACAGGACGGCCGATTCGGCCGGCTGCTGCGCATCCGCAAACCGGAGGCCTACCTGCCGATCCGCGCAGCGGCGACGCGGGTGCCCGCCCCTCGGCGCGGCGGATCCCCGGCGAACCGGACACGCCGCGAAGGTGACGGCCGTGGCCGGGGCGCCCACGATCGTGACCCCGACCCGCGCGCCGCCGACCGCCGCACCGGACGGGCCCGTGCGGCGAAGGACCCCCAGCGGGGGACGGGCCGCACAACGAACGGCCGCACGACGAACGGCGGCCGTAATTCGAACAGCAGTCGCAGGTCGAACGGCAAGCAGACCGGCGGCGGCACAGACCGACGAACCGGAGAGCGAGGAAACCGTAGGTGAGTGGGGAGCAGTCCGCCCTGTCCGTGGTGGTGGCCGGAGGTGGTACGGCCGGGCACATCGAACCGGCCCTGGCGGTCGCCGACGCGATCCGCGCACTCGTACCCGACGCGACCGTCACGGCACTGGGCACCGAACGCGGCCTCGAAACGAAGCTGGTCCCGCAGCGCGGCTATCCACTCGAGCTGATCCCGCCGGTCCCGCTGCCGCGCAAACCCACGATGGACCTGCTGAAACTGCCCGCCCGGGTGATCGCGTCGGTCCGGCGCACCCGGGAGGTCCTCGACCGCGTCGACGCCGACGTGATCGTCGGTTTCGGCGGGTACGTCGCGTTGCCCGCCTATCTCGCCTCCGGTCGCGGTCGCCGCCGCATCCCCGTCGTCGTGCACGAGGCGAACGCCAGTGCCGGCATCGCCAACAAGATCGGTGCTCGCCGGGCGGCCCGGGTGCTGGCCGCGGTCGCGGGGTCGGGCATCGTGCGCCGCGGAGACGCGGAGATCGTCGGGATCCCGGTGCGTGCATCGATCACCGGGCTGGACCGGGCCGGGCTGCGCGCCGAGGCCAGGCGGCACTTCGGCCTGCCCGCCGACGGACCGGTGCTCCTGGTCTTCGGCGGTTCGCAGGGCGCCCGCTCGCTCAACGAGGCGGTCTCCGGCGCTGCGCCGCAGCTCGCCGCGGCCGGAATCTCGGTGCTGCACGCACACGGCCCGAAGAACACCCTCGACGTGCCCGGCCACCCCGACCACGACCGCTTCCCGTATGTGGCGGTGCCCTACCTCGAACGCATGGACCTGGCCTATTCCGCCGCGGACGCGGTGATCTGCCGGTCCGGTGCCATGACCGTCGCGGAGGTGTCGGCGGTGGGCCTGCCCGCCGTGTACGTGCCGCTCCCGCACGGCAACGGCGAGCAGGAACTGAACGCCCGTCCGGTCGCCGCTGCCGGAGGTGGAATGATCGTCTCGGACGCCGAGCTGACGCCGGCGTTCGTGGCGGGCTCGGTGATCCCACTGCTTGCCGACGCGCAGCGGCTCACCGAGATGGGGCGTCGCGCTGCCGGAGCGGGGCACCGCAGCGCGGCAGACGAAGTCGCCCGGATCGTGCTCGACGTGGCCGGTACGGGCCCGAACAGGAGTGATCGATGAGCGAGCAGCTACCCGCCGAACTGGAGCGGGTGCACATGGTGGGTATCGGCGGGGCCGGGATGTCGGGCATCGCGCGGATCCTGCTGGCTCGCGGCGGCCAGGTCTCGGGATCCGATGCCAAGGAGAGCCGCGGCGTGCTGGCGCTGCGCGCGCGAGGCGCGTCGGTCCGCATCGGGCACGACGCGAGCGCTCTGGACCTGCTCGACGGGGGTCCGACCGCCGTGGTGACCACGCACGCGGCCATCCCGAAGGACAACCCGGAACTCGTCGCCGCACACGAGCGCGGCATCCCCGTACTGCTGCGCCCCGCGGTGCTCGCCTCGCTGATGCGCGGGCACCGCACGTTCCTGGTCTCCGGGACCCACGGCAAGACGTCGACGACGTCGATGCTCGTGGTCACATTGCAGCACTGCGGGTTCGACCCCTCGTTCGCCGTCGGTGGCGAGCTGAACGAGTCCGGAACCAACGCGCACCAGGGCAGTGGGGACGTCTTCGTCGCCGAGGCCGACGAGAGCGACGGCTCGCTGCTGCAGTACGACCCGAACGTGGTGATCGTGACGAACGTCGAGGCCGACCACCTCGACTTCTTCGGCACCGCCGAGGCGTACACCCAGGTCTTCGACGACTTCGTCGCCCGCATCTCGCCCGGCGGGCTGCTCGTGGTGTGCCTGGACGATCCGGGGTCGGCGGCACTGGCCCGGCGCGTGGTCGAACGCGACGTGCCGGGGCTGAGGGTGGCCGGGTACGGTTCCGCCGACACGATCGGTACCGCCGCCCTCGTCGACGGCGTCCCGGTCGGGGTGCGGTTGGTCGCCTGGGAGGCCAAGGACGTCGGCGGTGTCGCCGAGTTTCACCTCGCCGGGGAGGACGCCCCCCGGACCGTGCGGCTGTCGGTGCCCGGCCGCCACATGGCGCTCAACGCGCTGGCCGCACTGCTCGCCTCGATCGAGGCGGGCGCCCCGGTCGACGAGGCCATCGAAGGCCTCGCCGGATTCGGTGGTGTCCACCGGCGCTTCCAATACAGCGGGCGCGAGCACGGCGTGCGGGTGTTCGACGACTACGCACACCACCCCACGGAGGTGCGGGCGGTGCTGGCCGCCGCCGCGGAACTCGTGGCGGGCGAACCGCTGCGGTACGCCGAATCCGGCACCGAGCGTCCCCGGGTGATCGTGGTGTTCCAGCCGCACCTGTACTCGCGGACCGAGACGTTCGCGACGCAGTTCGGCGCGGCACTCGACCTCGCCGACGAGGTCGTCGTCCTCGACGTCTACGGAGCCCGCGAAGAACCCATCCCCGGCGTGAGCGGCGCGCTGGTGGCCCAGGCGGTGTCCAAGCCGGTGCACTACCAGCCGGACCTGTCGTTGGTTCCGCGCCAGGTGGCGCAACTGAGCCGCCCCGGCGACATCGTCATCACGATGGGCGCGGGCGACGTGACCATGCTCGGACGCCAGATCCTCGACGCGTTGCGCAGCAAGCCGGGCCGGTTCCGCTCCGGGCCGATCGACGGATCGGGGTCGGGCAGACCGTGACCGAGACACCGACCCGGTCCTCGAGCCGGAAACGCACCGCGCGTTCGGCCGCGCGGCGGCCTTCCGGCCGGTCGGTCCGGCTGCGCACGGTGCTCATCGGTGCCGGGGCCGTCCTCGTCGTGCTCGGGATCATCGCGGTCGCCTGGCTCTCGCCCCTGTTGTCGGTGCGGACGGTGGAGGTCGTCGGTGCCGACACGATCCCGCGCGAGGACGTGATCACACAGCTCGCTGTCGCGGAGGGCACTCCGCTGCTGCGGGTGGACACCGCAGCCGCCGCGCAACGCGTGGCGGAACTGCCGCGCGCCGCCGAGGTGCGCGTCCAGCGGGTCTATCCGTCGACCGTGCGGGTCACCGTGACCGAACGGGTCGCCGAGGTGTACTTCGACGCCTCCGACGGTACGCATTCGGTCGATGCCGAGGGCGTCGACTTCGCGGTGGAGCCGCCGCCGATGCAGACGCCGCGCCTGGTCACCGCGACGCCCGGGACCGGTGATCCGGCAACGGCGGCGGCCCTCGAGGTGCTCGGCGCGCTGCCCCCGGAGCTGCGCTTCCAGGTGGCGGAGGTGAACGCGGCGTCGCCGACGGACGTCTCGCTGGTCCTGCTCGACGGCCGGGTCGTGGTGTGGGGCGGACCGGACCGTTCGGATCGCAAAGCGGCCGTGGTGATCCCCCTGCTCACCCAGCCGGGACAGACCTACGACGTGGCGGGCCCGGACCTGCCGACCGTCCGGTGACGAGATGCGCGGAAATTCGTGGCGACTCGTCGGCGCGTCTGCTGGCGAATCGCGGTCGCGGTGCCATAGCGTTTCGCCCAGTCCGGTTACTTGACATAACCTTCAACCTGTGGTTGAGGGTTTGCCCGGTGGCCCAGCACAGTTGAGACATCGATCGATCGAAGCGTGACCCGAAACCAGGAAGGCGAGAGCCCATGACGCCCCCGCACAACTACCTCGCCGTAATCAAGGTCGTCGGTATCGGCGGTGGCGGCGTTAACGCGGTCAACCGCATGATCGAGCAGGGACTCAAGGGAGTCGAGTTCATCGCCGTCAACACCGACGCGCAGGCGCTCCTGATGTCCGATGCCGACGTCAAGCTCGACGTCGGACGCGAGCTCACCCGCGGCCTCGGCGCCGGCGCCGATCCCGAGGTCGGCCGCAAGGCCGCCGAGGACCACAAGGACGAGATCGAAGAGGTCCTCAAGGGCGCCGACATGGTCTTCGTCACCGCCGGTGAGGGCGGCGGCACCGGTACCGGCGGCGCGCCCGTCGTCGCCAGCATCGCGCGCAAGCTCGGTGCGCTGACCGTCGGTGTGGTGACCCGGCCGTTCTCGTTCGAGGGCAAGCGGCGCGGCAGCCAGGCCGACACCGGCATCCAGACGCTGCGCGAATCGTGCGACACGCTCATCGTCATCCCCAACGACCGGCTGCTCCAGCTCGGCGACGCCGCGGTCAGCCTCATGGACGCGTTCCGCTCCGCCGACGAGGTGCTGCTCAACGGTGTCCAGGGCATCACGGATCTCATCACGACCCCGGGTCTGATCAACGTCGACTTCGCGGACGTGAAGGGCGTCATGTCGGGTGCGGGCAGCGCCCTCATGGGCATCGGCTCCTCGCGCGGTGAGGGCCGGGCCATCAAGGCGGCCGAGGCGGCCATCAACTCGCCGCTGCTCGAGGCGTCCATGGAAGGCGCCCGCGGCGTGCTGCTGTCCATCGCCGGTGGCTCCGACCTGGGTCTGTTCGAGATCAACGAGGCGGCTTCGCTCGTGCAGGAAGCCGCGCACATCGACGCCAACATCATCTTCGGCACCGTGATCGACGACTCGCTCGGCGACGAAGTGCGCGTCACGGTCATCGCTGCCGGATTCGACGGTGGCACCCCGGCGCGCCGCCCCGTCGAGGCGCCCGCCCAGCCCGCAGCCCGGACCGGCACCATCAGCCCGGCCCGTGCCGGGGAACTCGGCCGCAGCGAGCGCCCCGAGGAAACGGGTCGTGAGGCCGCACCCACGAGTGCCGGTGCCGTCGCCGCCCCCGGCGGCGCCCAGCCCCGTCCCGTGCCCGTCGACGACGAGGACGGCGACGACGACGTCGACGTGCCGATCTTCATGCGCCGGTGACCGTGTCGCAGAGCACGCTCCGCGCACGCAGAGTCGTCACCACGCGTGCCGGCGGCGTGTCCGCGCCCCCGTACGACTCGTTCAACCTCGGCGATCACGTCGGTGACGACCCCGCCGCCGTCGACTCGAACCGCCGCCGCCTCGCGTCGGTGATCGGGCTGCCGTTCGAACGTTTCGTGTGGATGGAACAGATCCACAGCCGCAACGTCACCGTGGTGGACGGACCGGTCGACGGTCCGGTGCCCGCCACCGACGCGCTCGTCACCCGCGAGGTCGGTCTGGCGCTGGTCACCCTCAGCGCCGACTGCGTGTCGGTGATGCTGGCCGACGAGGAGGCCGGTGTCGTCGCCGCCGCCCACGCCGGCCGGATCGGTGCCCGCATCGGCATCGTGCCCAAGGTCGTCGAGGCCATGGTCGATCTCGGGGCGCGCCCCGAACGCATCGGTGCGTTCCTCGGCCCTGCCGCGAGCGGCCGTCGCTACGAGGTTCCCGCAGCGATGCGCGACGACGTCGAAGCACACCTGCCCGGCAGCGCCACCCGCACGGTCAAGGGCACACCCGGCCTGGATCTGCGGGCGGGGCTGCGCCGCCAGCTGCTGGACCTCGGTGTCTCCGCGGTCGCGGAGGACCCGCGATGCACCATCGAGGACACGATGCTGTTCAGTCACCGTCGATCCGCCCCCACGGGCCGGCTCGCCTCGGTGATCTGGCTCGAGGAACAGCCGGGCGCGGAGAGCGCCGAATGAGCGAATCCGGAGGCCCGGACGCTCGGCGCGCCGAGCTCGCCGGGGCCCTGGCCGCGGTGCGCAACCGGCTGGACGAGGCGGCCCGGGCGGCGGGCCGCGCCCCCGGCGACGTGGAGCTGCTGCCGGTGACGAAGTACTTCCCCGCATCGGACGCGGTCCTGCTGTACGAGCTGGGTTGCCGATCCTTCGGGGAATCACGCGAGCAGGAGGCCGGTGCGAAGATCACCCGCTTCCGCGGGACGGTCACCGATCCCGGGGTCGCCTGGCACATGATCGGCCGGCTGCAACGCAACAAGGCCCGCGCGGTGGCCCGGTGGGCGCACACCATTCACTCGGTCGACAGCATCCGGCTCGCCGATGCGGTCGCGGCCGGAGCGCGGGCAGCACGCGATGCCGGCGACCGTGTCACGCCGATCCGCGTGTTGCTGCAGGTCAGCCTGGACGGCGATCCGCAGCGCGGCGGTGTGGCCGCGGCCGATCTCGAGGCGCTGGCCGCCGCTGTGGCGGACGCCGAGGGGCTGAAACTGGCGGGGCTGATGGGGGTTCCCCCGCTCGGCTGGGACCCGGACGCGGCGTTCGAGCAGCTCGCGCGCATGCACTCGCAGGTGCTGGCCGGCCACCCCGGAGCGACCGAGCTGTCGGCGGGAATGTCCGGAGATCTCGAGCAGGCGGTCCGCTGGGGTTCGACATGCGTGCGTGTCGGAACCGCGGTGATGGGTCGACGACCGCTAGCCTGATCTTCAACCGCCGCGCGAGGGAAGGGCGATCGATGAGCACACTCCACAAGTTCAAGGCCTACTTCGGGATGGTGCCGCTCGAGGACTACGAGGACGACTACCTCGATGATCCGGCGAGCGCGCGCCGTGAACGCGACCGCGAACGGGAGTACAGCGAACCGTCGTACTCCGGTGGCTACGGCCCGTCGCACCGGGACGAGTACCCGCCGTCGCGCCGGGACGAGCCCGCCCACGAATTCCCTCAGGACGATTTCGATCGGTACGAGGCTCCGCCACGGCCCCCACGGGTCGAGCCGATTTCCGCACGCGCACCCCGCGCCGCTGCAGCTCCGACTCGCGCTCCCGGCCGGTCCTCGCTGGCGGGAGAGCCGCGGCTCGAACGCACCGAGGCTCGCCGCGGCGCCCTGTTCGACGAGGGAGGCCCGTTGTCGAAGATCACCACACTGCGTCCGCGCGATTACGGTGAGGCCCGCACGATCGGTGAGCGGTTCCGCGACGGCACCCCGGTCATCATGGACCTCGTCGAGATGAGCAACGCCGACGCGAAGCGCCTCGTCGACTTCGCTGCCGGTCTGGCCTTCGCCCTGCGGGGTTCGTTCGACAAGGTGGCGACGAAGGTGTTCCTGCTGTCGCCGGCCGATATCGACGTCTCCGCCGAAGAGCGCCGGCGCATCGCCGAGACGGGTTTCTACAGCCAGCAGTAGCCGCCGGCACAGCCGACCCGAGCCGCCCGAACGCCCGGCGCATGGTGCAGATCACCGTGCGCCGGGCGTTTCGGTTTTGATGGATCCGTCTTCGTCGGGCAGAGTGGGCGGGTGGCCGTATTCGAGGTGCTCTGGTTCCTGCTCTTCATTTTCTGGCTCCTGTTGATCGGACGAATCATCGTCGAGTTCATCCGGACCTTCGCGCGGGACTGGAAACCGACGGGATTCGTCGTCGTGGTTCTCGAGGCGATCTTCACGGTCACCGATCCGCCCGTGAAGCTGCTCCGGCGGCTCATCCCCCCGCTTTCCCTGGGAGGCGTGCGGCTCGATCTGTCCATCATGGTCTTGCTGTTCATCGTCTATTTTCTGATGGCATTCATCCCGCGCGGTGGCATGGTCTGAGGGCCGACACCCGTGTTGCGCAGGCTGCGCGAACGCTGCTCTGTGCCAGAATGGAATGCCAGATACAGTGGGGTCGATACGCGTGACGCAATGCAGTTATCGACGGCACTGTGGATTTTGGCAGGGTCGTCGATATCGACGGCACTGCGGATATCGACACGACTGCGGATTTCGACCCGACCGTCGATTCCGGCAGGAATGTGGATATCGCTGAACGCTGCTTGACCGCTTACACGATGCGTGAAGGGACCCTTCCATGCCGCTGACACCAGCTGATGTGCACAATGTCGCGTTCAGCAAGCCTCCGATCGGGAAGCGTGGCTACAACGAGGACGAGGTCGATGCCTTCCTCGATCTCGTCGAGCAGGAGCTGACGACCCTCATCGAGGAGAACGCCGACCTGCGCCAGCGGGTGGCGGAGCTCGATCAGGAGCTCGCCGACGCGAAGAAGAGCCCGCGCTCGGGCGGGCAGGTACCGGCCCAGGCCCCCAAACCGGAACCTGCGCGAGTGGTCGAGACTCCGAAGCCGGAACCGGCCCCGGTTCCGGCGCCCGCGCCCGCTCCGGCCCCCGTGGCTGCCGCTGCCCCTGCCGGCGACTCCAGCATGCAGGCCGCCAAGGTGATCGGTCTCGCACAGGAGATGGCCGACCGCCTCACCAGCGACGCCAAGTCCGAGGCCGAGGAGCTCGTGCGCAACGCCCGCACCAACTCCGAACAGCTGGTCTCGGATGCGCGTACCCGCAGCGAGGCGATGATCGCCGATGCGCGCCAGAAGTCCGACGCGATGCTCTCCGACGCCCGGACCCGCTCCGAGACCCAGTTGCGTCAGGCCAAGGAGAAGGCCGACGCGCTGCAGGCGGACGCGGAGAAGAAGCACACTGAGATCATGGCGACCATCAACCAGCAGCGTTCGGTGCTCGAGGGTCGTATCGAGCGGCTCAAGACGTTCGAACGCGAGTACCGCGTGCGCCTGAAGTCGTACC
Organism: Rhodococcus phenolicus; assembly: GCF_001646785.1. GTDB lineage: Bacteria > Actinomycetota > Actinomycetes > Mycobacteriales > Mycobacteriaceae > Rhodococcus > Rhodococcus phenolicus. The sequence goes on along the minus strand of NZ_LRRH01000043.1, from coordinate 60,762 downwards.
TGGAGTCGCAGCTCGAAGAGCTCGAACAGCGGGGCTCCGCGGTTCCGGTCGACGGGGACGAGGACACGTTCAACGGGTCGAACTCGTCGTCGTTCGGGTCCACCTCGTTCGCCAAGGGCAGCAACTGATCGAGGGTCGGGCCCGGCGCCGAACCTCGGATGAGGATTCGACATGCTCGTGGTGACGCTCGTTCTCGCAGCCGTCGGATTCGGCCTGCTGGTCGTCGCGTTGATGACCGGCTCGGTGGCCTGGGCCTGGGCCTGCATCGTGGTGTGTGTGGTGGGGGCGGTGCTGCTGCTGGTCAGTGTGCTGACCGGTTCGCGAGCCACTCCCGTCACACCCCCCGAGCGGCGGTCGCGCCGGCCCGGCAGCGACCGTGATCGAACCGACTGACGGCACGTCCTACAATGGACAGGTCCCGGTTCGACCGGGAGGAAACGAAACCCCGGCGCGTCCGGGGAGGCGATGATCCGGCCATCACCGGGGAGCCTTCGGAAGAACGGCCGTTCCGCCGCGGTGGAACGACTCAGTAGAACCGAACGGGTGGGCCCGTCACAGCCTGCACGAGTGGCCCGCCCGGTCCCGACCGGGTGGCGCAAGCGGGGTGGTACCGCGGTCGCAGCGCACAGTGCGCGGTGATCGTCCCCGTGCCGAGCACGTCCAGGCACGGAGGAGCCCCAGTGACCGAGAATTCTGCCGCGACCGATCCTTCCGCAGCGACCGGCAACGCTGCATCCAGCGCAGAAGGACCCGGCACGACCGGCGGATACCCGCGGGTCGACTTCGGCGTCACCAAGGACTCGGGTGTGGACTTCCCCGACCTCGAGCAGCGCGTCCTGGCCCGCTGGGCGGAGGACGACACCTTCCGAGCGTCGCTCGCGCAGCGCGAGGGGTCCGACGAGTTCGTGTTCTACGACGGCCCGCCGTTCGCGAACGGCCTGCCGCACTACGGGCACCTGCTCACCGGCTACGTCAAGGACGTGGTGCCGCGGTTCCAGACGATGCGCGGCAAGAAAGTCGACCGGCGCTTCGGCTGGGACTGTCACGGTCTGCCCGCCGAACTCGAAGCCGAGAAGCAGCTCGGGATCAAGGACAAGTCCGAGATCGACACGATGGGTCTCGCCGAGTTCAACGCGTACTGCAAGCAGTCGGTGCTGCGGTACACGGGGGAGTGGCGCGACTACGTCACCCGGCAGGCTCGCTGGGTCGACTTCGACAACGACTACAAGACCCTGGACCTGGACTTCATGGAGTCCGTCATGTGGGCCTTCAAGTCCCTGTACGACAAGGGCCTGATCTATCAGGGGTTTCGGGTCCTGCCGTACTCGTGGTACGAGCAGACGCCGCTGTCGAACCAGGAGACCCGGCTCGACGACGCGTACAAGATGCGTCAGGATCCGGCGGTCACCGTCGACATGGTGCTGCGCGCCCCCGGTACCGAACTCGACGGTGCCAACGCTCTGATCTGGACGACCACGCCGTGGACTCTGCCGTCGAACCTCGCGATCGCCGTGCACCCGGACATCACCTACGTCGCGGTGCGCGTTGCCGGTGACGGTGAGGCCGGCCCGAAGACGTATCTGCTGGCGAAGGACCGGCTCGGCCACTACGCGCGCGAGCTCGGCGACGAGCCGGAGGTGCTCGCCGAGTACACCGGAGCCGACCTGGTCGGTCTCGCCTACGAGCCGCCGTTCGACTTCTTCACCGGCCGCGACAATGCGCACCAGGTGATCGCCGCGGACTACGTCACGACCGAATCCGGCACCGGCATCGTGCACATGGCTCCCGCCTTCGGTGAGGAGGACATGGAGTACTGCCAGCGCAACGGCATCGAGCTGGTGCAGCCGCTGGATCCCGGTGGCAAGTTCACCGCGATGGTCCCGCCGTACGAGGGCCTGCAGGTCTTCGATGCGAACCCGGTGATCATCAAGGATCTCAAGGCCGCCGGCAAGCTGCTGCGGCACGAGACCATCGAGCACTCGTACCCGCACTCGTGGCGGTCCGGGCAGCCGCTGATCTACATGGCGGTGCCGTCGTGGTTCGTCGCCGTCACCCGGTTCCGTGACCGGATGGTGGAGCTGAACCAGGAGATCACGTGGGTGCCCGAGCACATCCGTGACGGCCAGTTCGGCAAGTGGCTCGAAGGTGCCCGCGACTGGAACATCAGCCGCAACCGCTACTGGGGCAGCCCGATCCCGGTGTGGGTGTCGGACGATCCCGCCTACCCGCGTGTCGACGTCTACGGTTCGCTCGACGAGCTCGAGGCGGACTTCGGGGTGCGCCCGGACGATCTGCACCGCCCGATGATCGACCAGCTCACTCGACCCAACCCGGACGATCCGACCGGTCGCTCGACGATGCGGCGCGTGCCCGAGGTGCTCGACTGCTGGTTCGAGTCGGGCTCGATGCCGTTCGCGCAGGTCCACTACCCGTTCGAGAACCAGGACTGGTTCGAGACGCATTACCCGGGCGATTTCATCGTCGAGTACAACGGCCAGACCCGCGGCTGGTTCTACACCCTGCACGTGCTCGCGACCGCGTTGTTCGATCGGCCCGCGTTCAAGTGCGTTGCCGCGCACGGCATCGTCCTCGGTGACGACGGCCTGAAGATGAGCAAGTCCAAGGGCAACTACCCCGACGTCAACGAGGTGTTCGCACGCGACGGATCCGACGCGATGCGCTGGTTCCTCATGTCCTCGCCGATCCTGCGTGGCGGCAACCTCGTCGTCACCGAGCAGGGCATCCGCGAGGGCGTGCGGCAGGCGCTGCTGCCGCTGTGGAACGCGTGGAGCTTCCTGCAGCTGTACGCGTCGAAGCCCGGCACCTGGCGGACCGATTCGCCGCACGTGCTCGACCGCTACATCCTGGCCAAACTCGCCGAGACCCGCGACGCGGTCACCGAGGCCCTCGACGTCGTCGACATCGCCGGTGCGTGCGACGAACTGCGCACGTTCTGCGACGCCTTGACCAACTGGTACGTGCGCCGCTCCCGGAACCGGTTCTGGGACGAGGACACCGACGCGATCGACACCCTGCATACCGTCCTCGAGGTCGTCACCCGCCTCGCGGCGCCGTTGCTGCCGATGGCGTCCGAAGTGATCTGGCGTGGCCTGACCGGTGGCCGCTCCGTCCACCTCGCGGACTGGCCCATGGCCGGGGACGTCCCCGCCGACACCGAGCTGGTCGCGGCGATGGACGAGGTGCGGGTCGTGTGCTCGACGGTGCTGTCGCTGCGCAAGGCCCAGCACCTGCGGGTCCGGCTGCCGCTGCCGAAGGTGACCGTCGCGACCCCCGGCTCGGCGAGCCTCGAGCCGTTCGTCGAGCTGATCGGCGACGAGGTCAACGTCAAGCACGTGGAGCTCACCGACGACGTCGAGGCGCACGGCCGGTTCGAGGTCGTCGTCAATGCCCGTGCCGCCGGCCCGCGGCTCGGCAAGGACGTGCAGAAGGTGATCAAGGCCGTGAAGTCCGGCGACTGGACCGAAGCCGCCGACGGCACGGTGACCGCCGCCGGGATCGCGCTGCTCCCCGAGGAGTACACGAGCCGGCTCGTTGCCGCCGAACCCGAGTCGACCTCTGCGCTGCCCGGCGGTGGCGGACTGGTCGTCCTCGACTCGGCGGTCACCGAGGAGCTCGAGGCGGAGGGCTGGGCGAAGGACCGGGTCCGCGAACTGCAGGACGCCCGCCGCAACCTCGGCCTGGACGTGTCCGACCGCATCTCGGTGGTGTTCGAGGTGCCGGCGGACCGCGCCGAGTGGGCCGCCCGGCACCGCGACCTGATCGCCGGTGAGGTGCTCGCGACGACCTTCGAGCTCGCCGCCGCGGGCACCGATGCCGTCGAACTCGGTGAGGGAACCCGCGCGGCCATCGCCAAGGCGTGATCGAGCAGTGTCCCCGGCGGGTGTCCGCCCGCCGGGGGCACCGCCCGCCGGTGCCGCTGCCGGCCCGCGACCGGGGTTAGGATCGTCGGCGGTGCAACCGGATTCGAAGGACCTCGCCACAGCACTGTCCACCGGTGTCGAGGTGTCACTGCTGGGTGAGGTGGCCACGCGGCGGGCCGGGGTGCTGGTCCCGCTGCCGGGTCTGCGCGCCCGGACCCTGCTGGCCGCGCTCGCGCGCACACCGGGCCGCACGCGCAGTGCGACAGCGTTGATCGAGGACGTGTGGGGTGACGAACCCCCGCGATCGCCGCTCAACGCGCTGCACACCCAGATCTCCAGGCTGAGGTCCGCGCTGCCCGACGGCGTCCTCGAGAGTGGCCCCGCCGGATATCGGCTCGCCCTCGACCGTACCGGGGTCGACCTCACCCTGGCCCGCGCGTGCGAGCGACATGCGCAGCGGCAGCACGCCGACGGTGACCATCGCGGCGCGGTGACGACCGTCCGGCAGGCGCTGGCCCTCTGGCGCGGCGAGCCGGGAACCGATCTGGTCGCGGGCGAGCCGGCCCGGGAGATCGCGACGGAGGCCCGCTCCTGCGCGGATGCACTCGCCGCCGTCGAACTCGCCGCCCTCGTGGCGCTCGGTGAGTTCGAACAGGCGCTGCCGCTCGCCCGGGCGGCAGTCGACCGGGAACCCCTCGGCGAGCAGGCGCACGGCCACCTGATGCTGGTGCTGGCGGGGCTCGGCCGGGGTAACGACGCGCTCGAGGTGTTCGCCGGTCTCCGGAACCGGCTCGCCGACCGGCTGGGCGCCGACCCGTCGCCGTGGCTGACGGATCTGAACACGACGTTGCTGCGCGGTGGGACGCCGCCCGGCGCGGCTCGCCCCGCGCCGCCGCACATCGCACCGGAACACGTTGCGGAACAACTGGTTCCGCCGTCGATCGGGTTGCGTGCCGCGCCCAACGCCCTGCTCGGGCGAGACGAGGACCTGACCGCACTCGATGCTCTGCTGCGGTCCGCGCGTGTCGTGACGGTGCTCGGCCCGGGCGGGATCGGCAAGACCCGTATCGCCCACGAGATCGGGCTGCGGGTGTCCCGGCGGACCCAGGTGGCGCTCGTCGAGCTGGCGTCGGTTCGTGACGGCAGCGACGTGGTCGCCGCGATCGCCGCCGTGCTCGGAATCGGCGAGTTCGAGGTCAAGCCCGGGGCCGCGTCGACCCGGGTGCGACTGCACGACGTGCGCGACCGGTTGCGTGAGGCGCTCGCGCTGCGTCCGTCGCTGTTGATCCTCGACAACTGCGAGCACCTGATCGACGACGTCGCCGAGGTGGTCGCCGACCTGGTGGGGGCGAGCGATCAGCTGACGGTGCTCGCCACCAGCCGGGCACCGATGGCGATCACCGCCGAATCCGTCTATCCGCTGTCCCCGCTGGAGATCGACGAATCCGGGTCCCCGGCGACCGAACTCTTCCGCGTGCGTGCCCAGGCGGTGCGGCCGTCGGTCCGGCTGGATCCGGTGGTCGTCGCGCAGCTGTGCCGGTCCCTCGACGGACTGCCGCTGGCGATCGAGCTCGCCGCCGCACGGGCGCGCACCATGTCGGTGGAGGACATCGACTCCCGCCTCGCCGACCGATTCGAGTTGCTGCGCTCGCGGGACAGGACGTCGCCGCAGCGGCATCGCACCCTGTACGCCGTCATCGACTGGAGCTGGAACCTCCTCGAACCGGACCAGCGGGCGGCGCTGCGCCGCCTGTGCCGGTTCCCGGCCGGTTTCACGCTCGACGCGGCCGTCGCCGTCGCGCAGTGGGGTGAGGTGACCGACGCGGCCGATGCGGTCGAGGGGCTGGTGGCGCAGTCGATGCTCACCGTCGTCGAGGGCCGGTCCGGCCTGAGATATCTCATGCTCGAAACGGTGCGCGAGTTCGGTGAGGAACAACTCGCCGCTGCCGGTGCGGACGAGCAGGCGCAGGTCGCCGGCAGGACGATCGCGTGGGCCGAGGGCTTCTGCCGGCACATGATCCGCCGGTTCCTCGACGGTGCCCAGACGGAGGCCTCGCGCGCCGTCGATTCCGAGCACGACAACCTGCTCTCCGTGCTGAGACACGCACTCGCCGAGAACCGTGGCCGGACCGTGCTCACCGTGTTCCCGGTGCTGGGTGCGCTGTGGACGTTGCGCGGCACGCACTCGGAGGTGACCGATCTGGCGGTGCGGATTCTCGCGATCGACCCCGACGACCCGGAGGCGCGCGACGCACCGGGGAACGGCGTTGCCGTGGGATACATGCTGCTCACCGCGTCCCTGGCGTTCAGCGGTGTCGGTCGCAGCCTGGCGCTCGCCCGGGTTCGCCTGCGGCGCACCGCCCGCCGCGAGGACCTCGATCCCGTGGTCGCGCTGTGCGCCGCCCTGTTCGTGCTCCCGGTGGGAGGCAGGGGACTCGCTCGCGCACTGGCCGCCGCGGTCCGGCACCCGGACCCGGCGTCACGGTGCGCCGCGTTGATGGTGCGGGCCAATGTGCGGGAGAACAACGGTGATCTGTACGGCTCCGCGGTGGACGGCAGGGCGGCGCTCGTCCTCGCACGCTCGGCGGGGGAGGAGTGGACGATGTCGATGGTGGACCAGCACCTCGGGAACATCGCCGCCCAGTCCGCTCGGTACGAGGAGGCGGTGCGGCACCTCCGGGCCGGCATGGAGCCGATGCGGGATCTGTTCGCGTCGAGCGAGACGGTGGCGATGCACGGCGCGATCGCCGCTGCCCTGGCCGGTCTGGGGAGTGTGGGTGACGCGCGCCGCGAACTGAATCTGGCCGGGCCGCTGGTCGAGCGTCTCGACCGGACGACACCGGAGGGTCACCGCCAGGGAGCGGTGGCGATCGCGGTGAGCCGCGCCGAGATCGACCTCGCGGCCGGTGACGTCGACGCGGGGCTGCAGGGCTACCGGTCCGCGCTGGCGCTGCTCCGTTTGCCGGACCTCGAGAAGATCGACAACTCGGAGCCGATGGGGTTGATGGTGATGGCTGCGGCCGTCGACGCCCACGTGCTCGCGGGCCGGGCTCGTGAAGCCGACGACGTGATCGGTGTGCTCGCCGTTCGCGCGGTGGCCCGTCTGGGTCCCGAAGGGCGTCACGATCTTCCGCAGACCGGCGCGGTCGTGTGCGCAATCGGCGCGTACGACATCGCGACCGGATCCGTCGACGGTGTCCGCCTGCTCGCCTTGTCCACGAGAGTGTCGCCGCGGCAGGACTTCCCGTCGATGCGTGTGGCGACCCACCTGGCCCGCGCGCGTGAGGTCCTCGGCGACGGGCCCGTCGACGACGCGCTCGCCGCGGTCGCCGAGATCCCGCGCCGTCGCGCCCAGGTCCTGATCGTCGACGAGCTCCGCACGCGCACCGTCACGGTCCGGCGGGACCGTGACGGGCGGGATCACGCGTTCCGCATGTAGGCGCGCACGGTCAGTGGCGCGAAGATCGCCACCACGATCGCGGCACCGAGGAGCGACCACAGCACGTGGATCCCGACGTGACCCGAGCCGACGAGTTCGCGGACGGCGGTCACCAGATGCGAGACCGGGTTGACGTTCACGAACGACTGCAGCCAGCCGGGCATGGTGTCGGCGGGAACGAACGCGTTGGACATGAAGGTCAGCGGAAACAACACGAGCATCGAGATGCCCTGCACGGCCGAGGCCTTCCTCATGAGAACGCCCATCAGGGCGAAGATCCAGCTGATCGCGAAGGCACAGACGATCACGAGCAGGCCCGCGAGCAGGACACCGAAGACACCGCCCTCGGGCCGGAATCCCATCGCGAACCCCACCCCGAAGGTGATGGTCGTCGCGATCGCGTACCGGACCACATCCGACAGCAGTGCGCCCACCAACGGCGAGATCCGGGCGATCGGAAGGGATTTGAAGCGGTCGAACACGCCTTTGTCCATGTCTTCGCGCAGCTGGGTGCCGGTGACGATCGACGCCGTGATCACGGTCTGGACCAGGATGCCGGGGATGATGATCGGCAGGTAGGACCCGACGTCTCCGGAGATGGCGCCACCGAAGATATAGGTGAACATCACCGTGAAGATGATCGGCTGGAGCACCACGTCGAACAGCTGCTCGGGATTGTGTTTGACCTTGACGAGACCGCGATAGGCCATCGTCAGCGACTGCGACACGGTGTCGCGCAGGCCGACGGAGCGAACGGTGGGGACCGGAACCGAGAGGACGTCGGCGCGGTCGGTCGTGACGGTCGTGGTCATGCGACACTCCGGTCTTCTTCGGGGCCGGCGTCGGTGCCGTGCCCGGTGAGTGTGAGGAACACCTCGTCGAGGCTGGGTTTGCTGACGGTGATCTCGTCGACGGAGATGCCGTGCTCGCGCAGGCGGATGAGCAGATCGGGGGTGATCGAGGTGTCGGGCAGCGGCGCCGTGAGCCGGGTGCCTTCCGGACCGACCACGACCTCGGCGCCGAGCATCTCGGACAGCAGTGTGCGCGCCCGGGCGACATCCTCGTGAGCGGCCGGGGTCAACTGCAGCGATGACGTGCCGACGGACGACTTGAGTTCGTCGGCGGTGCCGTTCGCGATCACGCGACCGTGGTCGATCACCGCGATCCGATCGGCGAGCTGGTCGGCCTCGTCGAGGTATTGGGTGGTCAGCAGGACCGTCGACCCGGCGGCGACGAGCCCGCGGATCGTGTCCCACATCTGGGCGCGGGTGCGGGGGTCGAGACCGGTCGTCGGCTCGTCGAGGAACAACAGCGGCGGCCGCGCGATCAGGCCGGACGCGAGGTCGAGTCGCCGTCGCATCCCGCCCGAGAAGTACTTGAGCGCCTTGTTCGCCGCGTCGGTCAGCGCGAACTCCTCGAGCAGATCGGCGGTGCGGCGCCTGGCGTCGGCCCGGCTCAGCCCGAGCAGCCGGCAGAAGATCATGAGGTTCTCGGTGGCGGTGAGATCCTCGTCGACCGTCGCGTACTGGCCGGTGACGCCGATCAGCGAGCGCACGGCCGTCGGCGACTCGACGACGTCGTGCCCGAAGATGCGGGCGCTGCCGGCGTTCGGGCGCAGCAGCGTCGCGAGCATCCGGATGGTCGTGGTCTTTCCGGCGCCGTTGGGTCCGAGCACGCCGAACACGGTGCCGGTGGGGACGGTGAGACTCACACCGTCGACGGCGGTGAAGTCGCCGAAGCGTTTGACGAGTCCTTCCGCCTCGATGGCCGGGGGAGACGTGTGCGACATGGGTGGGGTCCTTTCGGGTAGTGCCTCGTTCGGTCGGAGTTGCCGAGAGAACCTTCCGTGACCGCGCTTGCAGGGCGCTTGCGTCGTTCTTGCACCGTCACGCCGGACCTGCTCGCACGCGCCGGCCGGTGGACTCGTCGGTGCGTCGTTCTAATCTGGAAATTGTGCCCACCTCCGTGAGTCGGCGCTGGGTGCTGCACCTGGACCTCGACGCGTTCTTCGCGTCCGCCGAGCAGTTGACCCGGCCGACCCTGCGGGGCCGGCCGGTGCTCGTCGGTGGGCTCGGCGCACGGGGCGTGGTGGCCGGCGCAAGCTACGAAGCCCGGATCTACGGGGCACGATCGGCGATGCCGATGAGCCGGGCACGCCGACTGGTGGGGCCGTCCGCGGTGGTGCTTCCGCCGCGCGGCGTGGTGTACCGGGAGCTCAGCGAAGCGGTCTTCGAGACGTTGCGATCCCGCATGCCGGTCCTCGAGACCCTGTCGATGGACGAGGCGTTCGCCGAGCCCGCCGAACTCGCCGGCGCGAGCGTCGCCGATGTCGAGCGTTTCTGCGCCGGGCTGCGGGAGACCGTGCTGGACCGGACCGGTCTGGTGGCCTCGATCGGTGCCGGTTCGGGCAAGCAGATCGCCAAGATCGGCTCCGGCCTCGCGAAACCGGACGGGATGCTCGTCGTGCGACCCGACGAGGAACGCGCCCTCCTGCACGGGCTGCCGGTACGCAAACTGTGGGGAATCGGGCCGGTCGCCGAGGACAGACTGCGCCGGCTCGGCATCGACACCATCGGAGACTTCGCCGCCCTTCCGGTCGCCGAGGCCGCCTCCATCCTCGGTACGACCGTCGGTCCCGGTCTGCACCGGCTGGCCAACGGGATCGACGACCGTCCGGTCGCCGAACGCGCCGAAGCGAAACAGGTCAGTGCCGAGACCACCTTCGCGACCGACATCGTGACGATGAGCGACCTGCGCCGGGCGGTGGCCGGAAGCGTGGTCGCCGCGCACACCCGGTTGCGGAAGGACGGGCGCGCGGCGCGCACGGTCGTCCTCAAACTGCGCAAAGCGGATATGAGCATTCTCACGCGGTCGTCGACACTCCCGTACGCGACCGAGGACCTGCCGACGCTGACCGGCGCCGCGCAACGCCTCGCCCTCGACCCCATCGAAGTAGGACCGATCCGACTGGTCGGTGTCGGCTTCGCGGGTCTGTCGACGATCCGGCAGGACTCGCTGTTCCCGGAACTGGATCGCGCGGCAGAGGGCGACGACGACGCGTCCGGCCCGCGACCGGTACTGCAGCAGCGCACCGAGGAACCGAGATCGCGATGGCATCCGGGCACCGACGTGAGCCACCCGGAATTCGGGCACGGCTGGGTGCAGGGCGCCGGACACGGGCGGGTGACGGTGCGATTCGAGACCCGCACCACCGGTCCCGGACCGGCCCGAACCCTGGACGAGGACGACGCGGCACTCGTCGTCGCAGACCCCCTCGCCAGCCTCGCCTGAAGTTTCCACGGCTCTCATCGGGTTCTTATCGCCGCCGGGTACGCTGGCGTCCGATCCGCTGTCCCGGTGGAGCATCCGCTGCTGGATGACCCGAGCACGACCACGTGCACGATCGAGAACGAGAAGGACGACAAGTTGAAGCTTCGCAAGATCACCGTTGCCACGGTGGCACTGGCCGCCGCCCTCACGATGTCCGCCTGCAGCTCGGACGAAGGTGACAGCACGACCACGACCGCGAAGACCACCACGGCCACGACCACCACCGCCGAGACGGCCGCCTACCCGCCGGTGCCGACGGTGGAAGACCTCAACGCCATGCTGGCGAAGGCGTTCGACGAGACCGTTCCCGCCGACCAGAAGACGGACCTGGTCGAGGGTTCCGCCGCCGACCCGGGCCTGATCGACCAGGTCGCGGCCGCTGCAAAGCAGGCCGGTGCCCAGGTGACCGTCCTCGACGTGAACGACAACGAGAACGGCACCGCCACCGCCGGCATCGAAACCAAGATCGGTGACCAGGTCGCGACCGGCACCGTCGACTTCGTCGCCGAGGACGGCGTGTGGAAGCTGTCGAAGAACAGCGCGTGCGGCATCGTCGCCATGGCGTCGCTGCAGTCGCCTGCCTGCGCCTGACCCAGGGGCGTCGATCTCCTGAACAGCCGGGGGCCGGAGCGGACATCCGCTCCGGCCTTCGTGTTTCCGCGACCGATGTCGCGCCCGGCGGTTCAGGGGCGGGGGGCCTGCCAGTGCACCCGGTCCGTCAGGGACTGCGCGAGCTCGGTGGTCCCCTCGGGGTCGCTGTAGGACTGGTCGCCGGTCAGGGTGAGATCGCCGTCGACCGGAAGCGGTTGTGCCGGGTCGATCGTGAGGACTCCGTCCCCGGCCATCGTGAACGAGTCGATGCTCAGCTGACCCGCCCCGTTGGGCAGCTCCCACGCCGAGTCCCGGGGCGTCTGCGCGATGCTCACCCGGACTGTGATGCGATCGCCGTCCCGCGACACCAGCGTCGCCGTGCTCACCTGGTCGAGGGTGATCCCGCTCATCACCTGCTGGTGGATCTCCCAGACCGCACCGACACCGATCGGCACGTCGGGGAACGACACCATCCGGTACACCGCCTGGTAGAACGCCTGCTCGATCGCCGCGCGGGCGGCGTCGGGCGCATCCGGTGCCGGACGCAGCCGCAGGGCGCTGACGGCACCGCTCGGCCCGATCGTCAGACCCGCACCCGACCCGGACGCGGAGGCGAACGCGGCCATCAGCGCGCCGTCGGGGGAGGCGGCATCGCCGAGTGTCAGATCGACGACGGTGCTGGGATCCGCATCCGACACCGCGCGCGTGACCGTCGCGGTCAGCGGCAGCGTGATCTCCGGGGACGAGAAGTCCTGCCGGGGCTGATCACCGATCTGCTGGAAGACCTGGGAGCTGGTGGTCAGATCGATGTGCTGGACGGTGTCCGGCGCCGGTGTCAGGCGCACCACCTCGCGTGGTTCGGCACCCGGGTCGAGGACGGTCGTCGTCACCGCCGATACCGGCACCGTGACCTCGGTCGATGTGGGACCGACGACGGTCGCCGCCCCGTCCGGGGAACTGCTGCACCCGGCAACAACGGCAGTCAGGGACAGGACCGCAGCGAGAGCGCGGGGCCTCGTGGGCGCGAATCTGGACAACACTGGCACGCCACCCAGGGTAGCCACGCCGGGTGGGGTGGCCGTCCGGTCGCCGGTGTGGGGGATGATGGCACGGTGACCGACGACCCCGCACGCGAAGAACCGAGCCCCGACCGATCGGAGCCGAACGCCGCTCCGGCGCCCGCAGGACGTCGGCTGATCGCGCTGCTGTCCGTGGCCGTCGTGATCTTCGCGCTCGACCTGCTCACCAAGATTCTCGCCGTTGCCAACATCGATCCCCGCGATCCGATCTCGATCATCGGCGACACCGTCACGCTGACACTCGTGCGCAACCCCGGTGCGGCGTTCTCCATGGCGACCGGCATGACCTGGGTGCTGACGATCGTCGCGATCGCCGTCGTCATCGGTGTCGTCAAGATCGGCCGCACGTTGCAGTCCGGATGGTGGGCGCTGGGTCTGGGCCTCGTGCTCGGCGGCGCACTCGGTAACCTTGTCGATCGGATCTTCCGTTCACCCGGCCCACTGCAGGGACACGTCGTGGATTTCGTGTCGGTCGGATGGTGGCCGGTGTTCAACGTCGCCGACTCGGCGATCGTGTGCGGAGCGATCCTGCTCGTGGCGCTCACCGTGTTCGGTATCGATCCGGACGGGTCCCGCGCGAGCAGAGGGGACGAGACGGACGCAGCCGAGGAAACCGAAAAGGGAGCACGCTAGTGAGAGAAACCCGGGCGATGCCCGTACCGGACGGGCTCGACGGGATGAGGGTCGACGCGGGACTGGCCAGGTTGCTCGGACTGTCGCGGACCGCGGTGGCCGCGCTGGCCGAGGAAGGCGCCGTCGTCGTCGACGGTTCGGCCGCCGGTAAGTCGGACCGCCTGTCCGCGGGATCGTGGCTCGAGGTGGAACTGCCCGAACCGCCGCGGCCGCTGACCATCGAGGCGCAACCCGTCGAGGGGATGGAGATCCTGTACGCCGACGACGACATCGTCGCCGTCGACAAGCCGGTCGGGGTCGCCGCGCACGCCAGCGTCGGATGGACGGGGCCGACGGTCATCGGCGGACTGGCCGCCGCCGGATTCCGGATCTCGACGTCCGGCGCCCACGAGCGCCAGGGCATCGTCCACCGCCTCGATGTCGGGACCTCCGGGGTCATGGTCGTGGCGACCTCGGAACGCGCCTACACGGTGCTCAAGCGGGCGTTCAAACAGCGCACGATCGAGAAGCGTTATCACGCACTCGTGCAGGGGCATCCGGACCCGAGCAGCGGGACGATCGACGCGCCCATCGGCCGGCACCGCAGCAGCGACTGGAAGTTCGCGGTCACCGCGGACGGCAAGCCCAGCATCACGCACTACGACACGGTCGAGGCGTTCCAGGCGGCGAGCCTGCTCGACATCCACCTCGAAACCGGCCGCACCCACCAGATCCGGGTGCATTTCTCGGCGCTGCGTCACCCCTGCTGCGGCGACCTGACGTACGGAGCCGATCCGCGGCTGGCGGCCCGCCTCGGGCTCGAGCGGCAGTGGCTGCACGCGCGTTCGCTCGGGTTCGCGCACCCGACGCAGGGCCACTGGGTGGAGATCACCAGCAAGTACCCCGCCGACCTCGAGCATGCGCTCGCCGTGCTGCGCGATGCCTGAGCACTCGTTGTGATCCGCCGGGTCCTGCCGTGGGCGTGCGTGACACTGCTGGTGCTCGCCGTGCTCCTCGCGGGACTGCGCGCGCCGGTGCGACCGGCGTCGGTGCGCACCGACGCCCTCGGGCCGGACTCGGGTGAACTCGTCGCCGACTACCTCACCCGCGCCGCCGGGAGCCTCGACGACCCGGCCGGCAGGCAGGCCCCGCGGTGGGCGCTCGTGTCATTCACCGAGCCGATCGACGTCGGGGCCGTCGCGGAACTCACCGGCGGGGCCGGAGCGGACATGCGTGTCGCGCAGCTCCTGTTCCGGGTTCCGATCGACCGTGTCCAGACACCGCTCGTGACGGTCGCGGTGCCGCAGAATCCGGAGGCGCTGCGCCGCGCGCCCGCCGTCGCGGCCGCGAGGTTGCAGATCCCCGCGAGCGGAGACGATCGCGCTGCGCGGGTCGCGGCGGTCTCGGCGGCGCGGCTCGCGGCGGGCTGCGCGTGCGTCGTCGGACTCGTCGTGCGGGCAACGCCCGCGCAGCTGCACTCGCTCCGATCGGAACCGGGGGTGCGTGCGGTCGAGGCACTGCCGGCCGACGCGGTGGCCGGCCGGTTCGCGGTGTCGCCGCTGCTTCCCGAGCAGGTGGACGTGGTGGCTCCCGGACCCGACGACGGCGAACCCTGAGACACGGCACACTGGAGACAGGCCCCGCCACGCCGGCGGGCTCGTCTCCGTCAGGAGGTCCGTGATGGACAACGACCGGCCGTTCGGCTTCGACCCCGACGACATCGACCGCGTGATTCGCGAAGCGGGCGACCAGTTCCGTCAGCTGCAGGACCAGTTCGTGCGATTCCTCGGACAACCGGGCGGATCGGCGCCGCATCGCGCTCCCGAACCCGAGACGACGGGCAGCGCGGGGGACGGTGTGTGGGCGGTGTACTCCGTAGACGCCGCCGGCCTCGCCCGGGTCGAGCAGGTCTACCGCACCGAACTCGACGCGTTGCGCGCCCACAAGAACAACACGGATCCGACCCGATCCGTGCGCTTCCTTCCCTACGGCGTGAGCGTCGGCGTGCTCGATGCGACGATCGTCGACGGAGAACCCGACGCCTGACCACCCGCCGCGTCGGCGCGAACCTCGCTGTCCCGTCCGACCGGGCCCGGAAGGGGCGAATAGGGTTACCGGGTGAGCGTCGTCGGCCGTGGTACCAACAACGTCGGAGTCCTGTGCGGGATCGGCGCCTACCTGACCTGGGGGCTGTTCCCCGCGTTCTTCGGTCTTCTGGCACCTGCGGGGGCGGTCGAGATCCTCGCTCACCGGGTGTTGTGGACGCTGCTGCTCATGCTGTCGCTGCTCGCGGTTATGGGGAAGCTCGGCACGTTGCGCGGACTGGACCGCCGAACCTGGGCGCTGGTCGCGGCGGCGTCGGCCGCCATCGCCGTCAACTGGGGCACGTACATCTACGGGGTGACCTCCGGGCGCGTCGTCGAGACCGCGCTCGGGTACTTCGTCAATCCGCTGGTCAGTGTGCTGTTCGCCGTGTTGTTCTTCCGGGAACGCCTGCACCGCGCGCAGATTGCGGCCCTGCTGCTCGCGGCGACTGCGGTCGTCGTCATCACCGTCGACTACGGCCGCCCGCCGGTCATCGCGCTGACCCTGGCGTTGTCGTTCGCGTTGTACGGCGTGATCAAGAAGATCGTGCCTCTCGACCCGCGCACCTCACTCACCGGGGAGGGGGTGGTCGCGGTCCCGTTCGCGGTCGGCTATCTGTTATTCCTCGCGGCGACGGGCACCGGCACGTTCGTCGGGCACGGCCCCGGCCACGCGCTGCTGCTCGTCTCGGCCGGTCTCGTCACCGCCGTGCCGTTGCTGCTGTTCGGGGCGGCAGCGCAGCGGGTTCCGCTCGCGACGCTCGGGATGCTGCAGTACCTGACTCCGAGCCTGCAGATGGCGTGGGGCGTGCTGGTGCTGCACGAAGCCATGCCCGCGTCGAGGTGGATCGGTTTCTCGCTCATCTGGGTGGCTCTTGTCGTCTACAGCACCGAAGCGTTGATCCGCGCCCGTCGTGCCGGACGCAGCGCGGTGGCCGCCGGCGACGAGGTCGACGAGAACGCCGGTTCGCAGCGGTCGTGACGTCGCCGCCGGCCACCCGGGGCGCCGGGTTCGTCCCGAATCGAGGGTCTCCCGAACCCGATGCCGGCGGCTGCTCCCACCCGCAGGTGTGACGGTCGCCATGCCCGCGATGCGGACCCGCAGCAGGCGCGGTGTGGCTCACCGGACGCGTCGCCGTGGGGGCCTACACTCGTCGGTGCCCACTGACTTTCCGGGAGTGACACGCGTGGCTGACTCGTTCGTTCATCTGCACAACCACACCGAGTACTCGATGCTCGACGGTGCCGCGAAGGTCGGGCCCCTGTTCAAGGAGGCCGAGCGGCTCGGGATGACGGCGGTCGGCATGACCGACCACGGAAACATGTACGGCGCGAGCGAGTTCTACAACGCGGCCACGAAGTTCGGGATCAAGCCGATCATCGGCATCGAGGCGTACATCGCACCGGAGTCCCGGTTCAACACCAAGCGTGTGCTCTGGGGTGATCGCAGCCAGAAGTCCGACGACGTGTCCGGCTCGGGTTCGTACACCCACATGACGATGGTCGCGGAGAACGCGACGGGTCTGCGGAACCTGTTCAAGCTGTCGTCGCTCGCCTCCATCGAGGGTCAGCTCGGCAAGTGGGCACGCATGGACGAGGAGCTCATCGCCGCGCACGCCGAGGGCATCATCGCCACGACCGGCTGCCCGTCCGGCGAGATCCAGACGCGACTGCGGCTCGGCCACGACCGCGAGGCCCTCGAGGCCGCTGCGAAGTGGCAGGAGATCTGGGGCAAGGACAACTTCTTCCTCGAACTGATGGATCACGGTCTGTCCATCGAGCGCCGAGTCCGCGAGGGCCTGCTCGAGATCGGCCGCAAGCTCGACATCCGGCCGCTCGCGACCAACGACTGCCACTACGTCACCAAGGATGCCGCCGAGAACCACGAGGCGCTGCTGTGCATCCAGACCGGGAAGACTCTCTCGGATCCGACGCGCTTCAAATTCGACGGCGACGGCTACTACCTCAAGTCCGCCGAGGAGATGCGCGCGATCTGGGACTCGGAGGTTCCCGGGGCGTGCGACAACACGATGCTCATCGGCGAACGCGTGCAGTCCTACGAGGAAGTGTGGAAGCACCGCGACCGCATGCCGATCTTCCCGGTGCCGGAGGGGCACACCCAGGAGAGCTTTCTGCGGCACGAGGTGCTGCGTGGACTGGATCGGCGGTTCCCCGGCGGCCCGCCGCAGGAATATCTCGCGCGCGCCGACTACGAGATCGGCGTGATCAACGAGATGGGCTTCCCCGCCTACTTCCTTGTCGTCGGCGACCTCATCAACCACGCAAAGGAGGTCGGCATCCGGGTCGGCCCGGGTCGTGGTTCGGCTGCGGGTTCGCTCGTCGCCTACGCGATGGGCATCACGAACATCGACCCGATCCCGCACGGTCTGCTGTTCGAGCGGTTCCTCAACCCCGAACGTGTCTCGATGCCCGATATCGATATCGACTTCGACGATCGTCGCCGCGGTGAGATGGTGCGCTACGCGTCGGAGAAGTGGGGCACCGACAAGGTCGCGCAGGTCATCACGTTCGGCACCATCAAGACGAAGGCCGCCATCAAGGACTCGGCGCGTGTGCAGTTCGGTCAGCCGGGGTTCGCGATCGCCGATCAGATCACCAAGGCGCTGCCGCCGCCGATCATGGCGAAGGACATCCCGGTGTCCGGCATCACCGACCCGAATCACGAGCGGTATAAGGAGGCCGCGGAGGTTCGGGCGCTGATCGACTCGAACCCGGACGTCAAGAAGATCTACGACACCGCTCTCGGCCTCGAGGGGCTGATCCGCAACGCGGGCGTGCACGCCTGCGCGGTGATCATGTCGTCCGAGCCGCTGATGGATGCGATCCCGGTGTGGAAGCGCGCCCAGGACGGCGCGATCATCACCGGTTGGGACTACCCGTCGTGCGAGGCCATCGGCCTGCTGAAGATGGACTTCCTGGGGCTGCGCAACCTCACCGTGATCGGCGACGCGATCGAGCTGATCAAGGAGAACCGTGGGATCGACATCGACCTCGACACGCTTCCGCTCGAGGACGACGCGACCTACGAACTGCTCGCGCGGGGCGACACCCTCGGTGTGTTCCAGCTCGACGGCAGCGCGATGCGAGACCTGCTGCGACGCATGCAGCCGACCGGCTTCGACGACATCGTCGCCGTGCTCGCGCTGTACCGCCCCGGCCCGATGGGCATGAACGCGCACAACGACTACGCGGACCGCAAGAACGATCGGCAGGAGGTCAAGCCGATCCACCCGGAGCTCGAGGAGCCGCTGCGCGACATCCTGAAGGACACCTTCGGCCTGATCGTGTACCAGGAGCAGATCATGCAGATCGCGCAGAAGGTCGCCGGGTACAGCCTCGGCCAGGCCGACCTGCTGCGCCGCGCGATGGGCAAGAAGAAGAAGGAAATCCTGGACGAGGCCTACGACGGCTTCGCCGAGGGCATGAGGAACAACGGTTTCTCGCAGGCGGCGATCACCGCGCTGTGGGACACCGTTCTCCCGTTCGCCGGCTACGCGTTCAACAAGTCGCACGCCGCCGGTTACGGCCTGGTGTCCTTCTGGACGGCGTACCTGAAGGCCAATTTCCCCGCCGAGTACATGGCGGGCCTGCTCACCTCCGTCGGCGACGACAAGGACAAGGCGGCTCTGTATCTCGCGGACTGCCGCAAGATGGGCATCACCGTGCTCCCGCCCGACGTCAACGCCTCCCGGGTCGACTTCGCCGCGGTCGGCGAGGACATCCGGTTCGGTATGGGCGCGGTGCGCAACGTCGGTGCGAACGTCGTCGCGTCGATCATCAAGGCCCGTCAGGAGAAGGGCGCGTTCACCGACTTCTCCGACTATCTCGGCAAGATCGACACTCTGGCCTGTTCGAAGAAGGTCACCGAATCGCTGATCAAGGCCGGTGCCTTCGATTCGCTCGATCATCCCCGCAAGGGGCTGATGCTCGTGCACGCCGACGCGATCGACGCGGTGATGAGCACGAAGAAGGCCGAGGCCATCGGCCAGTTCGACCTGTTCGGCGGCGCGGACGCCGACGAATCGGTGACCTCGGTGTTCAACGTCAAGATCCCCGACGAGGAATGGGACACCAAGCACCGGCTCGCCCTGGAACGGGAGATGCTGGGCCTGTACGTCTCCGGTCATCCCCTCAACGGCATCGAACACGTGCTCGCCGCGCAGGCCGACACCCAGATCCCGGCCATCCTCGAGGGCGACGTCAAGGACGGCCACCAGGTCACCGTCGGCGGCATCCTCGCCTCGGTGAACCGGCGCATCAACAAGAACGGTCTGGCCTGGGCGTCCGCGCAGATCGAGGACCTGTCCGGCGGCATCGAGGTGCTGTTCTTCCCGCAGTCCTACTCGGTGTACGGGATGGATGTCGTCGAGGACTCGGTGGTGCTGGTCAAGGCACGTGTGTCGATCCGCGACGACCGGATCTCGCTGATCGCCAACGACCTTGCGGTTCCGGACCTTTCGCAGGTCGGTGTCGCCAAACCGCTGTCGGTCTCGATGCCGACACGGCTGTGCACACCGGACAAGGTGGGGGCGCTCAAGAGTGTCCTGACCCGGCATCCGGGTACCTCGGACGTCCACGTGCGGCTGATCTCCGGCAGCAAGATCACCTTGCTCAAGGTCGACGACAGTCTGCGGGTGGAACCGTCGTCGGCGTTGATGGGCGACCTGAAGGCGCTCCTCGGTCCGGGCTGCCTGGCTACCTGACGGGGGGAGCGCGACACCGCACTCGACATTCGGGTAGTGCACTACTCGCGCGCTCCGACGATCGCCCACCCAGCATGGAATGCGTAATCATTCCGGCGTTGTGGCGAGGCGAAGATCATGAACAGGATCGGTGATCGGGCGGTTGTTCTCGGGGGCAGCATGGGCGGGCTGCTGGCAGCCCGGGCGCTGGCCGAGTTCTACGACACGGTGACCGTGGTCGAGCGGGACGTGCTTCCCGCCGGAGCCGGGAACCGGCGGGGCGTGCCGCAGGGTTATCACGCCCACCTGCTGCTCGCGAGTGGTGCGCAGGCCATGGACGAGCTCTTCCCCGGCTTGCTCGACGATCTGGTCTCGGACGGCGTTCCCCGGATCGCGTACGGCGACATGGCCGGAATCCACCTGACCCTCGGCGGGCACACGTTCGGCCGCGGGGGAAGCGTGCGGAAGGGCCCCCCGACATACATGCCGAGCAGGCCGTTCCTGGAAGGCCGGGTGCGCAGCAGGCTGCGCGGGTTCCCGAACGTCACGATTCTCGACGGTCACGGTGCCGGCGAGCTCACCGCGACCGCCGATCGGCGCCGGGTGACCGGGGTGCACGTGGGAAGCGGTGGACGCGCCCGGACACTCACCGCGGACCTCGTGGTCGACGCCCGGGGCCGCGGTGCCCGCACACCGGCGGTTCTCGAGGGGCTCGGCTACGGGCGTCCCGAGGAGGAACGTCTCGTCGTCCATGTGGCGTACAGCAGTCAATTGTTGCGCATCCCGCCCGGGACACTGCGGGAGAAACTGGTCTTCGCCGGTGCGCAACCGGGAAGGCCGACCGGGATGGGACTGCTTGCCTGCGAGAACGATACGTGGATGTTCACGGCGAGTGGGACGGCAGGTCGGGAACCGCCGAGCGACCTCACCGGCATGATCGGGTTCGTGGAGCAGTTCACGCCGAGGCATGTGATCGATGCGATCCGCGGCGCCGAACCGGTCGGTCCTGTCGCGAGACACCGCTACCCGTCCAGCCAGTGGCGGCACTACGAGCGCATGAGCAGGTTCCCGGACGGTCTGCTCGTCTTCGGCGACGCCATCTGCAGTTTCAACCCCGTGTACGGGCAGGGCATGACCGTCGCGGCCCTCGAGGCCCACGCGCTGCGAAAGTGCCTCGACCGCAGTGATTCCGGGGTGGCATCCAGATTCTTCCGTGCATCGGTGCGGCCTGTGGGGACCGCGTGGAAGTTCGCCATCGGTTCGGACCTGGCGCTGCCGGAGGTCGAGGGGCCACGACCGTGGGGAGTGAGGATCGGCAACGCCTACGTCGACAGGATTCTCGCCGCCGCCGAGACCGATCCCGCGGTCGCGGACCGCTTCCTCCGGATCAGCGGACTCTACGATCCGCCGCTGACTCTGGCGCACCCCGCCCTGGTGGCCCGGGTCTGCGCGGCGAACGTCCGGCGGCGCCGGTCCACGTCGAACGCGGAACGATACGACACGTCGGCTGCGCCCGCGCGCTGACCCCGAGAGCATCGGTATCGGATCATCCGGATGTGGGCTCGCGGTCGCGCACCTACCGTGGAGTGATGAACTGGTCGAAGGCACTCGGAATCCCGGCCGCCGCGTTGGCTGCGGTGGCATCGTACGACCTGCTGCAGCGCAGGCATGCGCTGCTGAGGAACTTTCCCGTCGTCGGGCACGGACGGTACCTGCTCGAGTCCGTCGGGCCGGAACTGCGGCAGTACATCATCACCCGCAACGACGAGGAACGGCCGTTCACCCGCGACCAGCGGCACTGGGTGTACGCGGTGTCGAAGAGGGAGAACGACACCTTCGGGTTCGGCACGGACAACGACATCGAGTTCACCGACGGGTACACGATCATCAAGCACCGCACGTTCTCTCGGATCCCGCCGTCCGGGGCGCCGCACCACGGTGAGGGACTGAAGATCCCGTCGGCGAAGATCCTCGGCGGGCCCCGGGGCCGCGCGAAGGCGTTCCGGCCGGATTCGTTCGTCAACGTCTCGGCGATGAGTTTCGGCTCGTTGTCGGCGGCGGCGGTGGTGGCGCTGAACCAGGGAGCCGCGGCGGCGGGCTGCCTGCACAACACGGGTGAGGGCGGGCTGTCGCGGTACCACCGCAACGGCGCCGATCTGATCTTCCAGATCGGCACCGCATACTTCGGCTGCCGCGACGGCGAAGGTCGATTCGATCTCGGCAGGCTGGTCGCGCTCACCGAGTCGGCGCCGGTGAAGGCCATCGAGATCAAGCTGAGCCAGGGTGCCAAGCCCGGCCTCGGTGGCTTGTTGCCGGGGGCCAAGGTGACGCCGGAGATCGCCGAGATCCGCGGTGTGCCGGTGGGGCGCGACGTGGTGAGTCCCTCGCGGCACACCGCATTCCACGACATCGACAGCATGCTCGATTTCGTGGAGACGATCGCTGAAGCCACCGGACTGCCCGTCGGGATCAAAGCGGCGGTCGGGGACCCCACGTTCTGGCAGTTGCTCGTCGACGCGATGCGCGACGGTGAGCGCGGCGTCGACTTCGTCACCGTCGACGGTGGTGAGGGCGGTACGGGGGCGGCGCCGCTCGTGTTCGCGGACTCGGTGTCGCTGCCGTTCCGCAGCGGATTCGCCCGTGTGCATCGACAGTTCGCCGAGGCCGGCCTGGCCGAACGTGTGACGTTCATCGGATCGGGCAAGCTCGGTATGCCCGACAATGCCGTAGCGGCAATGGCTCTCGGGTGCGACATGGTCAACGTCGCCCGCGAGCCGATGTTCGCACTGGGGTGCATCCAGGCGCAGAAGTGCCACACCGATCGATGCCCCACCGGCGTGGCCACCCAGAATGCATGGCTGGCAAGAGGACTGGACGTCCCGTCGAAGGCGGACCGGGTGGAGCAGTATCTCCGGGCCCTGCGACGTGAGGTGTTCAAGGTGGCGGAGGCGTGCGGCGTGGCGCATCCGAGTTTGATCACGGCGGAAGACGTCGAGGTCGCCGACGGCAACCGGCATGCGGTGACTCTCGCCGAGATGTACGGCTACCGGGACGGCTGGGGTCTTCCGGGCGTCGCCGATCGCGAAGAGATCAGCCGCATCATGACGGCAACCGCGGCGCAGAGTCCCGGCGACACCGGCTCACGCGGCGCCGAGACGAGGCCCTGATCGGACGACTCTACGTGCGACGGTAATACGCCAGCCGCACCCACCAGGTGACGGTGGCGGCCGTCGCGGCCGAGAGCACGGCGATCTGTCCGGAACCGGTGATGACGAACAGTGCGAGCAGCACGAGGAATCCGACGACCACGGCTTCGAGTTTGTACAACGGCCACTCGGTGCCGGCGAGATCGATGCCGGCCACGCGACGGACCCGCCGGGCAGGGGTGTCGAGGGTGGTCATCACGAGGCTCCTACGGTGCTGGAAAGTCTGCCTTCAGGGTAATCGCAGAGAAGAATTCGGGTCAACGAACTTTCCGTCGTCCGTGTGTCGGATCACAAGAACGTGTTGACTGGTCCGTATGCCTCTGATCGGAGAATACGAACCCAGCCCGTCGACATGGGCCGCGGACCAGGTCCAGAAGTACGAGTCCTCGGGTGGCACCGAGGGCACCACCATGAACGGCATGCCGGTGGTCATCCTCACCACACGGGGCGCCAAGAGCGGAAAACTCCGCAAGACGCCGTTGATGCGCGTCGAACACGACGGTGTGTACGCGGTCGTCGCGTCCCTCGGCGGGGCGCCGAAGAACCCCGTCTGGTACTACAACGTCGTCGCCGATCCCCACGTGGAACTGCGAGACGGGACCCGGGTGCAGGACATGACCGCCCGCGAGGTCCACGGTGACGAGAAGACCCTCTGGTGGGAACGGGCGGTCGCGGCATTCCCGGACTACGCGGACTACCAGAAGAAGACGGACCGGCCGATACCCGTATTCGTCCTCGAACCGCGATAGGGGCGCCCATGCCTGCGCACACCGTCGCGGATCAACTCGTCGAACAGCTCGTCGACGCCGGGGTGCGCCGCATCTACGGGATCGTCGGCGACAGTCTCAACCCGGTCGTCGACGCGGTGCGCCGCACGGGGGGTGCCGCGGCGGGTGGCATCGACTGGATACACGTGCGGCACGAGGAAGCGGCAGCGTTCGCGGCCTCGGCCGATGCGCAACTCACCGGAGAACTCGCGGTGTGCGCGGGTTCGTGCGGGCCGGGCAATCTGCACCTGATCAACGGGCTGTACGACGCGCACCGATCCGGTGCTCCGGTGCTGGCCATCGCCTCGCACATCCCGTCCGTCCAGATCGGATCCGGATACTTCCAGGAAACCCACCCCGATCGGCTGTTCGTCGAGTGCTCGACGTACACCGAGATGATCAGCGCAGCCGCGCAGGCGCCCCGCGTCCTGCACAGCGCGATGACGCACGCACTGTCCGGTCCCGGTGTCGCCGTGGTCACCCTGCCCGGCGACGTCGCGGCACTCCCCGCGGCGGGGCATGCGCCGAAACTCGTCCGGACCGGCACGCCCACCGTGGTCCCGGCCGACGCGGACGTGCGGGCACTGGCCGACGCGATCAACGAAGCCGGGAAGGTCGCGATCTTCGCGGGAGCGGGGGTGCGCGACGCCCGCGACGAGGTGCTCGCCCTCGCGGATGCGGTGGGGGCGCCCATCGGGCACAGCCTGCGCGGCAAGGAATGGATCCAGTACGACAACCCGTTCGACGTCGGCATGACCGGACTGCTCGGCTACGGCGCCGCGCACGACGGCATGCACGGCGCGGATCTTCTGCTGCTCGTAGGCACGGACTTCCCGTACGACCAGTTCCTGCCCGAGGTGCGCACCGCCCAGATCGACATCGACGCGTCCCGCCTCGGCCGCCGCACCGACCTGGACCTGGCCGTCCACGGTGACACGTCCGCGACCCTGAAAGCGCTGCGGCCGTTGATCCGCCGCAAGGACGACCGTGCGTTCCTCGAGCGCACCCTGGACAGGCACCGCGACCTGATGGAGAAGGTCGTCGGTGCGTACACCACGCCGGTCCGGCAGCGAACACCGATCCACCCCGAGTACGTCGCTTCGATCCTCGACGACGTCGCGACGCAGGACGCCGTGTTCACCGCCGACACGGGTATGTGCAATGTGTGGTCCGCGCGGTATCTGAACCCGAACGGCCGGCGCCGGTTCCTGTCGTCGGCACTGCACGGGTCGATGGCCAACGCGCTTCCGCACGCGATCGGTGCGCAGATCGCCGAGCCTGACCGCCAGGTCGTGTCCGTCAGCGGTGACGGCGGCCTGTCGATGCTGCTGGGCGAGCTCATCACGGTCGCGATGCACCGGCTGCCGATCAAGATCGTGCTGTTCGACAATGCGACGCTCGGCATGGTCAAACTCGAGATGCTCGTCGACGGTCTCGCCGACTTCGGGGTGGACGTGCCCGCGGTCGACTACGCCCGCCTCGCCGAAACCCTCGGGTTCTTCGCCCGCCGGGTCGAGGATCCGGCGGCCGTCGAACGCACCCTGCGCGACGCCTTCGCTCACCCGGGCCCCGCGCTCGTCGACGTGGTGACCGATCCGCTGGCGTTGTCGTTGCCGCCGACCATCACGGGCGAACAGGTCAAGGGGTTCGCGCTGGCGATGTCGAAGATCGTCATGAACGGTGGGGTGGGGGAGGCCGTGCAGATGGCGAAGTCCAATCTTCGGAACCTGCCGCGGCCGTCCCAGTTCGGCTCCTGACGAGCCCTGCCTCCCGTACCGGGGCCGGCGATCAGTCGTCGCCGGTGATCTTCTCGGCCACCTTGTTCGCCTGGTCCTTGATCTTCTCGACACCCTTCTTCACCGCGGACGATGCCTGATCCGCGCGACCCTCGTCCCTCAGATCGTCGTCGCCGGTCGCCGAGCCGACGGCCTCTTTCGCCCGGCCGCCGAGTTCTTCCGCCTTGTTTCCGAACTTGTCGCCGACACCCATCACGTTCCTCCTGTGTGCGAATGAATTTCGAATACCGCTCGAACTACCGTGTCCGGAAGGAACTCCGGCACACTCCTCGACGTCAGGGAGCGCCGAGAGCCTCTCGCGCTGCCCGGATCCGGAGCTTCTCCGCTTCGGCCGCGGCGAGGGCCGTCATCGTCGTCGGGGCGGCTGCGGGACCGCCCTCGCAGGGCAGGTCGTCCGTTCGATCACCGAGGGTGGAAAGGTTGATCATGGCTGTCATCTTTCGTTCGGCGCCGACCGTGTACCCGGCGCATCGGCGGAACTCCCTCGGCCCGTTCGGCTGCAAGAAGTTCATGATTCTTCCGACCCCCTCTGCTTATCCCGATACGGCCGCCGCTATACCCCCGGATTCGGAAGGGATGAGAGGGAGCAGGACGGGTATACGAGGCAGAACGGGTATACGGGGGTGTCCCTGTGACCGGTGAAGCGAGAGACGAACAGCGAAGGAGCGTATCGATGACCGACACGAATCCGACAGTGCCCGGCGTCCCGGGAGCGGTGACCCCCGGTGTCGACGAGCCGACGTCGGGTCCCTGCCCGGCCCTGGGAAAACCCGATCAGTCGGCACCCGAGCATGTTTCGGCCACCGGGTCCGCCGCAGGCGACCGCGCGCAGCAGGGCGATACCCTGACCACCGCGCAAGGTGTGCAGCTCACCGACACCGATCATTCCTTGAAGGCGGGTCCGCGCGGTCCGATCCTGTTACAGGATCACCACTTCCGCGAGAAGATCACGCACTTCGACCACGAACGCATTCCGGAACGGGTGGTCCACGCCCGTGGCGCCGCCGCGCACGGAGTGTTCCGGTCCAACGGCGCCGCGGCCGGCATCACCCGCGCGGCGTTCCTGCAGGAGGGTGTCGAGACGCCGGTCTTCGTTCGGTTCTCCACGGTTCTCGGGTCTCGGGGATCCGCCGACACCGTGCGCGACACCCGTGGATTCGCCACCAAGTTCTACACGAGCGAGGGCACTTTCGACCTGGTGGGCAACAACATTCCCGTGTTCTTCATCCAGGACGCGATCAAGTTCCCCGACATCATCCATGCCGGTAAACCGCATCCGGACCGCGAGGTCCCTCAAGCGCAGAGTGCCCACGACACCTTCTGGGATTTCGTCACGCTGCACACCGAGGCCACGGCCCACACGTTGTGGAACATGTCCGATCGCGGCATTCCGCGTTCCTACCGGATGATGGAGGGCTTCGGTGTCCACACCTTCCGGCTGGTCGCCGAGGACGGCACGACCTGCCTGGTGAAGTTCCACTGGAAGCCCCGGCTGGGCGTGCACTCGCTGGTCTGGGAGGAGGCGCAGATCGCCGGCGGTGTCGACCCGGACTTCCATCGGCGCGATCTCGCCGACGCCATCGAGTCGGGTGCCCATCCGGAGTGGACCCTCGGCGTCCAGGTCTTTCCCGACACTCCGGAGCAGGAGTTCGAAGGGATCGACCTGCTCGATCCCACCAAGTTCGTTCCCGAGGAACTCGCCCCGGTCCAGCCCATCGGTGTCCTCACCCTCGACGCCAATCCCACCAACTACTTCGCCGAGACCGAGCAGGTGGCCTTTCATCCCGGGCATCTCGTTCCGGGTATCGACGTCACCGACGACCCGCTGTTGCAAGGGCGGTTGTTCTCGTACCTCGACACACAGATCAGCCGGCTCGGCGGTCCCAACTTCGCGCAACTGCCGATCAACCGGCCGCACGCCCCGGTGAACGACATGCTGCGCGACGGCATGCACCAGACCGCAGTGCATCCGGGTGCGGCTCCCTACAAGCCCAACAGCCTCGACGGCGGCTGCCCGTTCACCGCAGGTGCGGGCGCGGGCTTCGTCGACGTCCCCGTGACCGTGCCCGAATCCACCAAGCAGCGAAGCAGCCCCAGTTCGTTCGAGGACCACTTTTCCCAGCCGCGGCTCTTCTACCGCAGCCTGTCCGAGGTCGAACAGGACCACGTTGCCCTTGCCTACACGTTCGAACTGGGCAAATGCTATGAGCAGGCGATCAAGGAAAGGGCATTGACGGTGCTGGCCCGCATCGACCGCGGTCTGTGCGAGAAGGTGGCCGGCGGGCTCGGCCTTCCGGTGCCCGAGACGGTGGACGAGGTCGAGTCGTCGCTCGAACCCAGCGCCGCGCTGTCGCAGGTCGGGCAAACATGGCCGGTCGACGGGCGGATCGTGGCGGTCGTGGCCGACGACGACACCGAACCTGCCGTGGTCGAGGCCGCGCTGCAGGCTCTGACGGAGCGGTCGGTGCTTCCACTCGTGACCGCCCCGCACGGCGGGAAGCTCTTCCCGGGCGAGCGGCCGGTGACGGTCTCGCGCACATTCGATACCGCTCGATCGATCGAATTCGACGCGATTCTGGTTCTCGGCCCCGCCACCGACGGTCCGGCCCGGCGTCTGCTCGACGAGGCATACCGCCACCACAAGGCGATCGGAGCGGTCGCCGGAGCTGGGGAATCGCTGGAACCGGAATGGCGTGGGACAGCCGGGGTGGTCGTCGACGATGATCCCGCGGTAGTGGCCGGGCAATTGATCGAACTGCTGGGCGCCCACCGCGTCTGGGAGCGGTGAGAAGGGCCGTGCAACGATCCGGGCGCAGACAGCGACGAGCGGGGGGCTTCACCACCGGGGGCGATCGTCGTGATCGATCGGCTGGGGCACATCCTGCGCGCGGGACCGCCGTGCGGCGCTGGGCGGCACGGCGATGGTCGGCACGCCCGGACGGTGGCCGACCTCGCCGTCCGTCTGCGGGGGAGTCACGCCGAACGCGACCTGGCCGACCGGGCGCAGACCCTGCGAACCTCGCGAGGGGACACATTCTCGCCGGGCCGGAGCGGCCCATGTCTCGCTGATGGGGACCGGTGGCCCGATCATCGTTTCGACCTGATCGTTCTCGACGAGCCACCGTCGCGACAGAAGGAGAACGATCGGTGAGCCCGTCCCGCTCGGGGTCCCGGACGGGTATTGCTTTGGATGATCGGCGAGGTGGGTGGCAGCATTGACGGGTGACCACCTACCCGCACACCGCAGAACCGACACACGCGCCCGTGATGAACGTGGCCGACATCGATGCGGCAGCGGAGCGAATTTCCCCGGCGGTGGCACCGACTCCACTCGAGCACTGCCCGCGACTGTCGGCTCTGACCGGCGCGAACGTCTACCTCAAGCGTGAGGATCTCACGCGGGTGCGCTCGTTCAAGCTGCGCGGCGCCTACAACGTGATGGCCCAGCTCAGCGACGCCGAACGGGCGGCAGGTGTCGTGACGGCCAGCGCCGGAAACCACGCGCAGGGCGTCGCGTACGCGTGCCGCTCCATGGGCATCACCGGGCGCATCTACGTCCCGGCGCGCACCCCGAAGCAGAAGTGCGACCGGATCCGGGTCCACGGCGGCGAGTTCGTCGAGCTCATCCCCATCGGTGACACCTTCGACGCCGCGGCCGCCGCCGCCCGCGCCGACGTCGAGCGCACCGGAGCCACCATGGTCGCGCCGTTCGACGACGCGCGTACCGCGGCCGGCCAGGGCACGATCGCCCGCGAGATCCTCGCGCAGTTGCCGGCCGCGCCGGATCTGGTGGTCGTGCCGGTCGGCGGCGGGGGACTGCTGGCGGGCATTGCGGCGTACCTGCACGAGAAGTCGCCGAGCACCTCGATCGTCGGGGTCGAACCGGCCGGTGCCGCGTCCATGACCGCCGCGCTCGTCGCGGGCGGTCCCGTGACGCTGCCGGAGGTCGAACCCTTCGTCGACGGTGCCGCGGTCCAGCGGATCGGGAACGTGCCCTACTCGGTGGTGTCCGGTCTGGGCGCGGAGGTGGTGTCGCACGCGAATCTGCCGTTGGTCGCGACGATCCGCCAGGACACGCTCGGCACCGGTCCCTTCGGGATGACCCAGGTCGACGAGGGGGCGATCTGCACCGCGATGCTCGAGCTGTATCAGAACGAGGGTGTCATCGCCGAACCCGCCGGCGCGCTCTCGGTCGCGGCGCTCGAACACATCGCCGCGGAGCCGGGTTCGACGATCGTGTGCCTGATCTCCGGAGGCAACAACGACGTCTCCCGGTACGGCGAGGTGATCGAGCGGTCGCTGGTGCACCGCGGGCTCAAGCACTATTTCCTCGTCGACTTCCCGCAGGAGCCCGGCGCGTTGCGGCGGTTCCTCGACGAGGTGCTCGGACCGGACGACGACATCACCTTGTTCGAGTACGTCAAGCGCAACAACCGGGAGACGGGGGCGGCCCTCGTCGGTGTCGAGCTGGGCGCAGCCGACGGTCTCGCCCCGCTGCTGGCGCGCATGGACGCGTCCAGGCTCCAGGTGCAACGGCTCGAACCGGGGTCACCCGCCTACCGTTACCTCACCTGACCCGATCGGCGCGCGTCGTCACGATCGAGCAGCCGGTCGATGACCGCGCGGTGCAGTTCGGGGTCGGGTCGCGGTAGGCCGAGCAGGGCGCCGAGGTAGATGCCGTCGCCGACCAGGCGCACGATCTCGGCGGTGACGGGGTCGTCGAACTCGGCCCGGAGCCCGTCGTCCCACGAGCGCATCACGTCGACGACGGCGCGCTGCACCTCGTCGTGCTGCCCGTCGGCGCTGCGCATCGCGGCCACCATCGAACGGAACAGGGAGATCTCCGCGGCGTCGCCCAGGTCGTCCGGGTAGGCCATGTACCACTCGGCGACCCGGGTGCCGCCGGCCACCGCCTCGGCGAGCTGGTCGTCGCTGCGGGCGCCGAGACGTCGGACCATCGCGGCCAGCATCGCTTCCTTGGTCGGGAAGTGGTACAGCAGGCCACCTTTCGAGACCCCGGCGGCCGCGGCCACCGATTCGAGGGTCACCTGGGTGAGGCCGACGTCGAGCAGGGTGCGTTCGAGTGCGTCGAGGATCCGGTCGCGTGTGTCGGAAGCCATGGTTGTGAGCCTAGCCAATCGGCTGTACCGGCCGGACGGTCCGCTGCTACCCTGGGAACTGTACCGGCTGGACGGTTCAGAAATCTCCCCGATCCGTAGGAAGAAGTCATGCACGAAGACACCGGCACCGTTGCCACCGACGCCCCGGTCAGGGCGGACGCGCGCACCTGGCTGGGCCTCGTCGTGCTCGCGTGCGCCGTGCTGCTCATCGCCGTCGACGCGACCGTGCTCGATCTCGCCCTGCCGTTCATCAGTGCGGATCTCGCACCCACCGGGGTGCAGCTGTTGTGGATCATCGATGTGTACTCGTTCGCGGTCGCGGGTCTGCTCGTGACCATGGGCGTGCTCGGCGACCGCATCGGGCGGCGCCGCCTGCTGATCGCCGGTGCCGTCGGATTCGCGGCAGCCTCCGCGCTGGCCGCGTGGGCGGTGAGCCCCGAGATGCTCATCGCGGCGCGGGTGCTGCAGGGAATTGCGGGAGCCACTCTGATGCCCGCGACGCTCGGCCTGATCCGGCACATGTTCGCCGACGCGCGCCAGCGCACGCTCGCCATCGGTGTGTGGAGCGCGATGGCTGCCGGAGGCGCAGCGGCCGGGCCGCTCGTCGGTGGATGGCTGCTCGAGCACTTCTGGTGGGGATCGGTGTTCCTCGTCAACCTGCCGATCATGGCGATCCTCGTGTTCGCTGCGCCGCGTCTGATCCCCGAATCCCGCGACCCGGCGCCGGGCCGTTTCGACCTCGTCGGCGCGCTCGCGTCGCTGGCCGCGGTGCTGCCGCTCGTCTACGCGATCAAGGAATCCGCGCTGCACGGCCTGCAACCGGAGTACCTGCTCGTCGGTGGCGTCGGCGTGCTGGCGGCACTGTTCTTCGTCCATCGGCAGCGCACCACGAGCTCGCCCCTGCTGGATCTGTCGCTGTTCGCCGAGCGCGCCTTCTCGACCGCCGTGGCCGCCAACCTGCTGTCGGTGTTCGCACTGGCCGGTGTGCTGTTCTTCGGATCTCAGTACCTGCAGCTGGTGCTCGACGTGAGTCCGCTGACCGCCGGACTGCTCATGCTTCCGGGCACCGCGGCGAGCGCGATCGGCTCGCTCGCGGCCGGGCCGCTGACCCGCCGGCTCCCGGTCGGCGCGGTACTGGCGTGCTCGCTCGCGGCCGCCGCAGCAGGCGCCGCGGCGCTGCTCGCCCTGGGGGCCGAGGGCGGCGCCGGGGTGTTCGTCGCCGGTTTCGCCGTCGTCGGTGCGGGTGTCGGCGTGTCGATGACCCTCACCACCGATCTCGTGGTGGCCGCAGCGCCGCCGGATCGGGCGGGCGCGGCATCCGCCGTCTCCGAAACCGCGTACGAACTGGGGCTGGCGCTCGGTGTGGCGGTGCTCGGCAGCGTCGTCAGCGCGACCTATCAGGGCCGGCTCGCCGAGCTGTTCCCGTCGTCCGAGGGGCTCGACACGCTCGGCAACCTGGTGGAGACGGCCCGGCACCTGCCGGACACCGCGGCGCGGGCGCTGCTGGTGGAGGGACGCGAGGCGTTCGTCGCCGGCATGCACAGTGCGTCGGCCGCCACCGCGGTGATCCTCGCGGTCACGGCACTGTTCGCGTGGCGGATGCTGCGGCGACCCTGACCGGGCCGCCGCCGGCTCGCCGGGTCAGCGGCCGGGGTCACCGTCGAGTACTGCAAACGAATGTCCCGGGATCAGTGCCGCAGACCGGGTGCGATTGACGACGGGTTCCTCCCACCACACCAGCGGAACACCGCCGACCGGAACGGTGATCGGCTCCGCCCCGAGATTGCAGGCGACGCGAATTCCGCCGCGGTGCACGACGATCCAGCGCTCTCCCTCGTCGTAGTCGACCTGGAGGTTCTCGAGCCACGGATCGGTCAGCTCGGCCCGGGACCGGCGCAGCGCCAGCAGATCCCGGTAGCACGCGTACAGCCGCGCGTGCCCCGGATCGGTGCGTTCGGCCCGGTTCAGGACGGAGCTGCGGAAGGTCTCCGGATCCTGCGGGTCCGGTACGTCACCGGTGTCCCAGCCGTGCTCGGCGAACTCGCGGCGGCGGCCCTCGACGACCGCGGCGGCGAGTTCCGGTTCCGGATGCGAGGTGAAGTACCGGAACGGTGTGCTCGCCCCCCATTCCTCGCCCATGAACAGCATCGGCGTGTACGGGGAGGTGAGGACGAGCGCGGCCTTGACGGCGAGCTGCCCGTGATCGAGATACCGGCCCGGCCGGTCGCCGCGCGCCCGGTTTCCCACCTGGTCGTGGGTGCACGTGTAGGCCAGCAGCGAACTTGCCGGGGTGCGCCGCACATCGAGGGGCCGGCCGTGCACGCGACCGCGGAAGCTCGAGTACGTGCCGGCATGGAAGAAGCCGTGCTGCAGGGTCCGGGCCAGGCAGTCGAGCGAACCGAAATCTCCGTAGTAGCCCTGTCGTTCGCCGGACACCGCCGCGTGCACGGCGTGGTGGACGTCGTCGTCCCATTGGGCGTGCAGGCCGTACCCGCCCGCCGAACGCGGGGTGATCAGGCGCGGATCGTTGAGGTCGCTCTCGGCGATCAGCGTCAGCGGACGCCCCAGATGTGCCGAGAGCCGGAAGGTTTCGGCGGACAGGTCCTCGAGTACGTGGGTGGCGGTGCGATCGACGAGTGCGTGGACCGCATCGAGTCGCAGCGCGTCGATGTGGAAGTCGCGGAACCAGCGCAGCGCGTTGTCGATGATGTAGCGGCGGACCTCGGCGGACCCGGGACCGTCGAGGTTCACGGTCTCACCCCACGTCCCGGCACCCCCGGACAGGTAGGGGCCGAAGCGGCCCAGGTAGTTCCCGGACGGGCCGAGGTGGTTGTACACCACGTCCAGCACGACACCGAGGCCGCGCGAGTGAGCGGCGTCGACGAAGCGTTGCAGCGCGTCCGGTCCGCCGTACGGTTCGTGGACCGCATACCAGAGCACACCGTCGTAACCCCAGCCGTGGGTGCCGTTGAACGCGTTGACCGGCATGAGTTCGACGAAGCCGATTCCGAGGTCGACGAGTTCGTCGAGACGCTCGATCGCCGCGTCGAGGGTGCCCGCCTCGGTGAACGTGCCGATGTGCAACTCGTAGACGACGCTGCCCGGTAGCTGCCGCCCGGTCCACGACGCGTCCGTCCAGGCCGCGGGGTCGAGTTCGTGCAGCTGGGACAGGCCGTGCACACCGTCCGGCTGGCGGGGCGAGCGCGGATCGGGCAGCACCGTCGCGTCGTCGCCCGGTCCGGCGCCGTCCACGACGAAGCCGTAGCGGTCGCCGGGGGAGGCGTCGACCTCGGCGCGCCACCAGCCGTGCTCGCC
This sequence comes from Rhodococcus phenolicus, assembly GCF_001646785.1. Lineage (GTDB taxonomy): Bacteria > Actinomycetota > Actinomycetes > Mycobacteriales > Mycobacteriaceae > Rhodococcus > Rhodococcus phenolicus. The sequence continues at coordinate 26,839 of NZ_LRRH01000043.1, read as the reverse complement.
GCGGTGCATGGGATGGACGGTGCCGTCGATGTGCAGGTGGACGGACTCGGGAAGCGGGGCCCAGACCTCGAAGGTGCGCACGGACCCAGCATGCCCGCTCCGCGAGATGCGCGCAGCTTCACACGATTCGGATGCATCGGGGGTGCATCCGATGAGCTAGGGTTGCACCGATGTCCGAGAACACCGCGAAGCGGACCTACACGTCGCCGCTCCGGGAGGAAGCCGCCCGCCGCACCCGCGCCACCATCCGCGCCGCGGGTGCCCGGCTGTTCGTTCGCGACGGCTACGTCACCACCACCGTCAAGCACATTGCCGAGGAGGCCGGGGTGGCCGTGCGGACGGTGTTCACCGCGTTTCCCGGCGGGAAGTCCGAACTGTTCCGCGAAGCGCTCGACAACGCGGTGGCCGGGACCGGCGACACCACCGTCCCGCCTCGGCGGGAGGCCACGCACCGGGGCTCCGACGCCGACCTGATCCTCGAACACGTCGTCGGGTTCGGCACCGACATGCTCGAACGGGCCGGCGGCCTGTTGATGACGTCGGTGGAGTCCTCGGGTGCGGACCCGGACATGCGGCGCTTCGCCGACGAGGACGCCCGTGCCACCGCCGAGAACGCCCGCACCATCGCCGAGGGCCTGAGAGCGAGCGGGCTGCTCCGCGAGGGCGTGAGTGTCGAGCACGCCGCCGATGTGTTGTTCACGCTCAGCTCGCCGCAGGTGCACGCGCTGCTGCGTCACAGTTGCGGATGGGACGTCGAGCAGTACCGGGTGTGGCTGACGGAGACGCTGCGCGCGACGCTGCTGCGCTGACGGGGGGACCTCGCCACGGAAAGCGATCCGTCGGGCAGTGCATCCGATCGGGCGCCGGCACGATCGTCGCACCGTGCGTCCGGCGTCCGATCTGTGACCTTCAGTGATGAGTGGCCGCATTTCCACAGGTGGGATGAGGTGACCTACCCGCGGGTCGTGCACGTGCTCGGTGTGGAGGCCGCGGTGCGGGTTGTCTGCGCCACGCCGCGGGGTTCGGGATATTTCCGTGGGGGGCTCTGTGAGGCCCGCGCCGTGGCTCTTGCTGCGGAGGGGCACACCGTGCCGCTGGGATGTGTGATATTCGCAGGTAATAGGCCTGGTTCGGCCGCTGGATCGCCCCAGGGAGTCGAGCCGGGCTGCCCGCGATTTCGGCGAGGTGCGCCCGCGACCGAGAGCATCACCCTCACGGTCACGATCGCCCCCGATGGTTCGCGGTCGGGCGGGAACGTGGCCTGTTCGCTTGCCGCGCCTACTTCGACGTGGATGCGAAGCCGATCGCACTTCCCCGCAGGTGGTCGGCACGCCCGACCACTGGATCGGCACGCGGCACTGAGCCGGATTCGCACACGACCTCGGCGGTTCTTCCGATCAGTTCGCAAAACCTGGTCGCGGGCGGGTTCCGTTTCCTCGCTCCATGGGGTTCTTCGGCGAACTCCGGAGCTTCCCAAAGGAATTCATGCTCCGGGAAGCCGGGCAGGATGCAGCCTGGGTCGAGCCGCTCTACGGCTGCGTACCATTCGGCGAGCGGGTCGCTGCCGCATATCGCGTTCCCGGTCGCGCGTCTTCCAACGCCAGTGCCTGCGTCCAACGCAGTGCGTTCACACTCGACCGGTACCGAGCCTGTCCATCGTGGTCGGAGCCGTTCGGCTCTTGCCCGGTCGGATTGTCCTCGGCGACGAACACCTCTGCCGGTGGCTCGGCACCATGTCGTCTTCCCTGTGGCGCTGGGACCCTCGACGGCGATGGTCACCGGCCCGTTGTATGCATGCCCAGAGTGCCCTTGTACGCCCGGCGATCAATCCCGAGCACCGTTCGCACAGTGACACGATGCCCCGCGAAGACCACAAGGCCGTCTGTTGTGTCGTACACGACGAGCACATTTTGGTGTTCACCTACCGCGATGTCCCGATGACCGTGACCGGGCCCAGACCACAGGATTCACCGGTCGGGTGTGCGGCTATCGTGTCATCTGCGACTTGTGGATGGCGCACGCCGGCATCTGTCACACCCTGTGCAGACGCGGCTACAGCGAGCCTGACGCCGGCGCTGTCCCCAGTACTTCGACCAACCGGTCGGCGAACCCCCGCGGATGCGAGGTCATGCCGCTGTGACCGCCGGGGAAATATTCGACCGGCTCACCGAGGCGTTCGGCCAGTGCCACCACCGCGTGGCGGTTGAGCGAGTCGGGGGGAGTGGTCGAACCCACGGCGGGCACGATCCGCACCGACCCGTGCCGTAGACCCGAGATATCTTCGGCGGGAATGTTGTCGGTGCGCACCAGTGGTAGGTCGTGGGTGAAGAAGAACTCGAGATCCTCGATTCGGCGTCCGCTCGGCGGGGCAGGTAGCGGCACCTCGGGTTCACGATCGTCGAATCCGGCCCCGGTGAGCGCCGCCAGCTCGCTGATCCCACCGAGCCAGCCCTCGTCACGAAAGCGGGATTCGATCGTGTGCAGCGCGTCGAGGAAATTCGCGCGCGAGGGCTCGGGAAGCACTGCGAGGGTGGGAGCTTCGTGGGCGATGATCGTGTGGACCGAGTCGGGGTGGTGGACGGCGAGGTCGAGCGCGATCAGGGCTCCGAAACTGGACGCGAGCACGGCGGCGGGTGTGTCCGTCACCGTCGTCACCAGCTCGTGCACGTCGTCGGTGTGGCTGCGGAGGGAGTGCGCGGACGACGGGGCGGTGCAGGTGCTCCGGCCGATGCCGCGGCGGTCGTAGGTGACGACGGTGTGGTGTGGGGCGAGCCGTGCAACGAGATCGGCCGTGCGCTCGGCGTCACCGTCGCCGCCTTGCAGTATCAGCAGTACCGGGCCTGCGCCCGCGACCTGGAAGTGGAGCGTGGCTCCCGGGACGGAAAGCGTATCGACGGTGGCGTCCATGCCTGACGACGCTAATTCATCATCTGAGATGCATCAAGAGTGATGTATCGGTTCTGATTGAATCTGTGGCATGAACGGTGTGGAACTGCTGCTGCTCGGACGGAAGCTGACCAAGATCGGGGAAGACGCGCTTCCCACCGCCGGATTGCCGGAGTATTCGACGAGCGTGCGCACAGTCGTGATCGTTCTCGCCGACGTTGCTGAGCACCCCGACAGTGCCATCTGCGAAATCGCGACCCGAACCGGTCTCCCGCAGAGTGCTGTGTCCGGTGCGGTCGCTCGCCTGCGTGAGGCGGACGCCGTCGTTTCCGAGCCCGACCCGGCCGACCGGAGGCGGTCGCTGATCCGGCAGAACCCCGTCGTCTCACCCCGTGTACGCGAAGTCGCGGAGACCACCATCGACGCCGCGCTCGCGCGGGTCCTGGTATCGGCAGAGGAGGGTGTCGTCGCCGAAATCAAAGAAGCGTTGGACACCCTGGCACGTCATCTGCTGCGTGCGTGACCCGGCCCGCATTTGTGTCGCGAGCGCCCGAGGGCGGATACGACTTCGTTCCGAAGGCTCAGAAGGTCGTCGAGGAGGTGCTTTCGCTGGTCCACCGGCACCCGCCTCGCCGCGCCCCGATCGCCGGGTATCGGAGTTGTCGTATCAGGGAACGGTGAACCTGGTCATCACCAGATTCGGGTTGACGTAGGCGGTGTTGAACGCCTCGGTGGTCACGGTCAGGCCGGCGTTGCCGGATCCGATCGGGATGCTGATCTGCTGGGTCCAGGTTCCGCGGGGCGTCCCGAGACCGCTGGATTCGTTGGTCAGGTGCGCGGCCATCGTGCCGCCCTTGTGGGTGGCGGTGTTCCAGAAGTTCACGTACGCGGTGATGGAGCAGTGGCTGGTGAAAAACGGTGTCCAGGACAGTGTGACCAGCGCGATGCCCGGGCGATCGTGGGGTGTCTGCAGGGATCCGGTGATCTGACCGCTGCACGCAGTCGAGTGACCTCTGCCGAGGGTGTATGCCGTCGGCAGAGGTAGTGACTCCTGGTGATCAGCAGAGGCGGTCGGAGCCGAGAGGATCAGCGTCGACGCCGCCAGGGTCGCCGGAATCAGTGTTCTGCGAAGCCGTCTCGTCATTCGCGAAGACTACGGTACCCGTGCTGCCGAGGGACACGGCCACCGCGCCGGAACCTCTCCGGGGCTCGTCAGTCCAGCGCGTCCAGGTACACCCAGCGGCCGTCCTCCCGCACGAACCGGCTGTGCTCGTGCAGGGTGTCCTCCACGCCGTCGTACGTGTAGTGGGCACGGAATTCGACGGTGCCCTCGGTGTGCAGGAAACCGCCGCCGGTCGTGCGCAGGACCTCGAGTCCGGTCCACCGTTGCTCCGGATCGAGCTCGAGCCGGGTCGGCCGGCCCGCCGGATGCCAGGTGCGGTTCAGGTGTTCGACGTCACCGACTGCGAATGCCGTGTACCGCGACCGCATCAAGCGCTCGGCGGTCGGTGCCTCCGCGCCGCCGAGAAGCGGCCCGCAGCACTCACCGAACGACACGCCGCGACCGCACGGGCAGGGGGAATCGGCGGACGGGACTCGGATGCGTCGACGGTTCACGGTGCCCATTATCGCCGCTCTTGCCGAGGCAATCGGTGACGGGCACGATTGAATCCGTCTTCGGGAGGTGGCGGTGAGCATCGGTATCGAGTCACGGCTGAGCTACATCGACAGGCAGGGACGGCAACATCGGTACGAGCTGTCGCCCGCGACACCGCGCGTCACGATCGGGCGGTCACCGGACTCGGACGTACCGTTCACCGGCGACGAGGAGGTCTCGCGCCTGCATGCGGTGGTCGAATGGATCGGGACGCACTGGACGATCGTCGACGACGGGCTGTCACGCAACGGCACGTTCGTCAACGGTGAGCGCATCACCGGTCGGCGGCGTCTGCGCGAAGGCGACAGCATCCGAATCGGTTCGATCCGGCTCACGTTCCAGGAGATCGGGGTGGGACCGGACGAGGCGACCCGGGTCGCGTCGGAGATGCCGACGGTCCGGTCGGTCACCGACACCCAGCGTAGTGTGCTGCTCGCGCTGTGCCGCCCGTACAAACACGGCGCCGCGTTCGCCAGCCCCGCCTCGAACCAGACGATCGCCGCCGAGCTCTATCTGAGCGTCGACGCCGTGAAAACCCACCTCCGCGCACTGTTCACCAAGTTCGGCGTCGAGGATCTGCCGCAGAACCTCAAACGGGTGCGTCTGGCAGAGCTGGCCCTGCACAGCGGCATCATCACCGAACGGGATCTCTGAGACCGTCCCGCTCAGCCGACCCGCCGCAGCAGCGAGGACAACGCGTGGGCCACCTCCTCGGCCCGCTCGACGATCACCGAGTGCCCGGCACCGTCGATGCGCACCAGTTCCGCCGACGGCAGTCGCGACGCCAGCCCGGCGGACAGCTCGAACGGGGTCCACTCGTCTGCGGAACCGCACAGCACCAGCGTCGGTACAGCCGCGAGCACCGTCAGCGCCGCCGATTCGTCCAGTGCGGCGAAGGACCGCAGGAATCCGGCCATCGTCACCACCGACGTGTCGCTGTGGAGAACTTTCATCAGTGCCGCCCACCGGCTGTCCGGGGCGCGGCGCTCCGCGGCGCGACACAACGGCCCGCCCAGGCGCCCACCGAACCGGATCGCTCGTTGCATGATTCGCGGCGCCCGGGTCACCGCCCGATGGAACAGCTCGACGACCGGGCTGTGCAGGTATCGCCCGAGCCCGGAGCGGTGCAGGTCGCCGGCGGCCGTCGCGATCAGGCCGATCCCCGCCACCCTCGGACCGATCTCGTGGGGATGCTGCCTCGCGTACGACAGGATCGCCATGCCGCCCATCGAATGCCCGACCAGCACGACAGGGCCCGACACGACCGCGCGCAGCACCGCCCCCAGGTCCCGGCCCACCTGCTCGACGGTGTACGTCTCGGCGGGGGCGCCACCGGAACGGCCGTGCCCGCGGTGATCGAAGAACACCATCCGCACCGACGGACCGGTCGACCGGAGCAGCGAATCCCGCAGCGGCGACCAGCTTTCCGTGTGATTGCAGTGGCCGTGGACGAACACGACGGTCAGCGGTGCCGCGGCCGCTCCGACCTCCCGCACGGCCAGCGGGACGCCGTCGTCGGCGAGGACCGTGACGCGCCGGGCGAGCCGGGCACTGCGAATCGTGGTCATGGCGATCAGGGTGCGCCCGCCCGCGGACGGCCGCGACCGATCCCGGCGGTGGAGATCCACACCCGCGGAGTGGGCTCCACAACACCCTGGGGTGGTGGACAATCGAAAGATGCACGAGCAGCGGTATGTCGGTGTCGTCGGACCCGGCGACGCCACCCCGGAGCAGCGTCGCGTGGCCCGCCGGGTCGGCGGACTGCTGGCCGGGCGGCGCGCGGTCGTCGTGACCGGCGGACTGGGCGGGGTGATGGCGGCGGCGTCCCGCGGGGCGATCGAGGCCGGCGGCACCACCCTCGGACTGCTCCCGGGCGACGAACGCGCCGACGGCAACCCCTACCTGACGGTGGCGATACCGACGGGGCTGGGGGAGATGCGCAACGCGCTGCTCGTCCGCACGAGTGACGCGTTGATCGCGGTGGGCGGAAGCTGGGGCACCATGAGCGAGATCGCCCTCGCGGTCCGGACGGGGGTGCCCGTGGTGTCGATCGGGGGCTGGCAGATGCCCGGCCCGGGTGTGCTGGCCGTCGCCGACGCCGACGAGGCCGTGGAATGCCTGCACGCCCTGCTCTGGCGCAAGGACCCGCTCGACGGCCGGCAGTAGGCGCTGCCGGGGAGAGGGAAGGTCGACGAGGTGGTGCCGGACCACCTCTGGGGTGGGTATCGCGGACGACGCGACCGGGAGAGCGTGGGTATCACGACTTTCCGCCGTCAGCCAGGAGGGCCCCCGTGCCGGACCGAACACAGTCACTGCTCGTCGAAGACGTCACCAAGAGCTTCGGCCCGGTCGAAGCACTGCGCGGAGTGAGCTTCACGGCCGCGCCCGGCGAGGTGCTCGGTGTCCTCGGTCCCAACGGTGCCGGCAAGACCACCGTGGTGAACATCCTCGCGACGCTGCTGCGCCCGGACTCCGGACGGGCCGTCGTCGCCGGGCACGACGTGGTCGCCGACGCGGCCGGAGTTCGGCGATCGATCATGCTCACCGGTCAGTACGCGGCACTCGACGACGCGCTCACCGGATTCGAGAACCTCGTGCTGTTCGGCCGTCTCCTCGGGATGCGCCGACGCGAAGCCCGTGCCCGTGCCCGCGAACTGATCGCCGAATTCGATCTCGACGACGCCGCGGACCGATCCGTCGGCCGGTACTCCGGCGGGATGCGCCGCCGCATCGACATCGCGTGCGGGCTCGTCGTGCCACCACAGGTGGTGTTCCTCGACGAACCCACCACCGGGCTCGATCCGCGCAGCCGGCAACGAGTGTGGGATCTGGTCGCCGGATTCGAGGCGAGGGGTATCACCACCCTGCTGACCACCCAGTACCTCGAGGAGGCCGACCTGCTCGCCGATCGCATCGTCGTCGTGGACCACGGTGTCGTCGTTGCCGACGACACGCCGGCGCGACTCAAGCAGCGCACCGGCGGCAGCTTCTGCGAGGTCGTGCCGGTGCATCCCGGGGACGTAGCCGAGATCGCCGCGGTCGTCGGATTCTTCGCGCCCGCCGGGACGGTGGAGGTGGGCTCCGATCGGGTGTCGATCCCCGCCTGCGACGGGGCCGGCACCCTCGCGCGCGTCGCCGCCGCAGTCGACGCCCGGGACATCGAGGTCGCGGACATCGCGTTGCGCCGGCCGTCGCTCGACGAGGTGTTCCTCGCGCTGACCGGCAGCGGATCGCCGCGGCTGGAGGTCGCGGCATGAGCACCCTCGCACCCGAATGCACACCGATCCGTCAGTGGTGGGTCCTCACCGCCCGCGGTGTGGGATCGGCACTGCGCGGTGGGTCCGTGGTGACGGCGCTGATCGCGCCGGTGGTGTTCACCCTCGGCTTCTACGTTCCGCTGCACACCGTGATCACCATGTTCTCCGGCGGCACGGTCGAGTACGGCCGGTTCCTCATGCCGCTGCTCGCTCTGCAGGCGGTGTCCTTCACGGCGATCACCGCCGCGTTCGTCGCGGCCACCGACACCGTGCGCGGGGTCGACCGGCGTTTCGCGGCGATGCCGATACCCCCGGGTGTTCCGGTGGCGGCGCGGGTCTCGGCGAGTACCGTGCGTTGTGTTCTCGCCCTGGGCGTGGCCGTGATCTGTGGACACCTGATCGGATTCCGGTTCGACGCCGGCCCCGTCGCCGCCCTGACGTTCTGTGCGGCGGCACTGGCGATCGGAGTGGTCCTCACCTTCGCCGCCGACGTCCTGGGAGCACTCTCGCGGAGCCCGGAAGCCACCACCCGGGCACTCGCGGTTCCGCAGCTGGTCCTGGGCATGCTCTCGTGCGGTTTCCTTCCCCTCGAACAATTTCCGCACTGGTCCCAGCCGCTCGTGCGCAATCAGCCGGTCTCGCAGTTCTCGCTCGCGTTGCGCGGCCTCGCCGACGGGACGGCCGACCCCCGCCTGCTCCTCCCGTCGCTGCTGTGGCTGGGCGCGCTGATCGGGCTGGTCGGTTGGATGTCCGTGCGGGTCTCCGGGAGGAGAGCATGACGACCACGGTGATCTCCTCCTCCGCGCCGGATCGTGGTATCGAGAACTCGGTGCGGATGTTGCTGCCGCACACCTGGTTGCAGGCGCATCGCCTGCTCACCCGCTGGCGCCGGGACCCGATGACCGTCGTGCAGACCCTCGCCTATCCGGTCGCGATGCTGGTGATGCTCGACGTCGTGCTGGGCCGGCAGGTCACCGCGTTCGCAGGTCACGACGCGCTGTACGGAACGGTTCCCATGGTCGCGGTGATGAGTGCGTTGCTGGGCTCGATCGCGGGGACGGTGACCCTGCGCCGCGAATGCGAGGCGGGCCTGCCGGGACGGTTGTGGACACTGCCGGTCCACCGGGCGTCGGCGCTGTTGTCGCGTTCGGTCGCGGAGGCGGTCCGCATCGCCGCCACGACCACGGTGATCGTGATCATCGGGGTGGGGCTCGGCTTCCGGTTCCACGCCGGGGCGGGCGCCGTGATCGGGTTCGTGGCGGTGCCGGTGATCTTCGGTGTCGGCTTCGCCGTCCTCGTCACCACCGTCGGTCTCGCATCGTCGAATGCCGGTGTAGTCGAAGGTATTTCGCTGCTGTGCACGCTGTTGCTGTTCTTCAACCCCGGTTTCGTGCCGGTGAGCGCCTATCCCGGCTGGATCCGCCCGCTGGTGGAGAACCAGCCGATGACCGCGGCGGTCGAGACCATGCAGGCGTTCTCGCTCGGTGGCCCCGTCGCCGAACCGCTCGTCCGGACGCTCGCCTGGTCGGCACTGCTGATCGCGGGGTGCGCGATCCCGCTGGTCCGGCGCTATCGCCGCGCCCTGTGCTGACCCCTGCACATCGGTTCGCATCACCAGTCCCATCACCCGAAGGAGAAACATCGTGACCGCCATCATCGAACCCGGCGTCGGCGAACTGGACGTCCACCGTCTCTACGACGAGATGGACCGGCTCGACGCCGGCATACTCGCCGCCGTTGTGCAGCGCACCGAACTGGCCCGGCGCATCGCGACGGCGCGGGTCGGTGCGGGATCGCCGCGGGTGACCCACGCGCACGATCTCGACGTGATCCGTCGCTACACCGCCGAACTCGGCGGGTCCGGGACCGCCATGGCGATGAGTCTGCTGCGGCTGCGCTGACCCGCCGGGATATGCGGCGGCCGTCCGCCACGCGTGCGGAAGCTCAGCGGATCATGTGTCGGTCGCCTCGCCCGCGCAGCCGGCCGGGTCGGGTCCGGGCAGGCGCATGCAGTCGTCGAACGACGGCACCGCGCTTCCGGATCCGCTCGCCCGCTCGATGAGCAGCTCGATCGTGTCGAGCAGCGAGCCGATGCGCAGGTCGAACGGGGTGGCGGCATCGTCGAACGCCCCGACCGTCCACAGGCGGGTCATGGTCGGATACCGGGTCGGGTCGAAGGTGTTCTCCCAGAAGTCGGTCTGGGCGGACCAGTACGTCTCGTAGTCGGTGCCCTGGTCGCGTTCGTCGGCGACCTCGGCGTCGGCGGCGCGCGCGAAGCCGGAGACGGTCCGGTTGACGATGCCGACCGTCTCGACGACCTGGTTCGCCGTCAGTCCGGTGTCGACGAGGATCCGGAAGGCGGCTTCGTCGGCATCGAACACGTGTGGCGCCAACGGCATTCGCCAGGTGTTCACGGTCAGCAACCACGAGTGGGTGCGCAGCAGCGAGAAATATCCCCGGGCGTAGGCCTCGAGTGCGGGTCGCCACGGGAGCGTCGGATCGGGCAGTGCGAAGTCGGCGTAGGCGCGGTCGATCATCGCATCGATCAGATGGTCCCGGGACGGCACGTGCGAGTAGAGGGTCATCGTGCCGACGCCGAGTGCCCGTGACACCGACCGCATCGAGACGGCGTCGAGTCCGCTCTCGTCGGCGATCGCGACCGCGGCGTCGACCACCTGCGTGCGGTTCACGCGCGCGGGACGGCCGCGGGTCGGGGTCGGCGGGGGTTCCCACAGCGCGGCGAATCGCCGGTTTCCCGCCTGCGGGGCGGCGCTGTCGGACAGGTCGGTATCGCCCACTCGAACTCCTCGGAAATTGCCGTTGCGCGTTCTTCTCGTACAGCGTACCTTTAATCTCGTGACTGAATCGGTACACCGTACGGAAAATGCGATTCGGGCGAGGGGACTCACGAAGACCTTTCGTCGCAGGAAAGAGACCGTCGAGGCCGTCAAAGGCGTCGACATCGACGTCGCGCAGGGGGAACTGGTGGCGTTCCTGGGGCCCAACGGCGCCGGGAAATCCACCACGATGAGGATGCTGACCTCGGTGCTCACACCGACGTCGGGAACCGCCGAGGTCGCCGGATGCGACGTCGTGCGCGAGCCGGCCGCGGTGCGGGCCCGCATCGGCTACGTCGGGCAGGGCAACGCCGGCGGCTACTCGTACCGGGTGGGCGACGAACTGCGGAACCAGGCGCGGTTCTACTCCGTCCCCGCCGAGGTCGCGAAACGACGCGCCGCCGATCTGCTCGACGCGCTCGAGCTGACGGGCCTCGGGAAACGCACCGTGCAATCCCTGTCCGGAGGGCAGCGTCGCCGGCTCGACGTCGCGATGGGCCTGATGAACCATCCGCGCCTGCTGTTCCTGGACGAGCCCACCACGGGACTGGATCCGCACGCTCGCGCGAACCTGTGGGAGCACGTGCTGCGGTTGCGTGAGGAGAACGGCATGACGCTGCTGCTCACCACCCATTACCTCGACGAGGCGGACGCGATGGCCGAACGGATCGTGCTGATCGACCACGGCACCGTCATCGCCGACGCCACGCCCGAGGTGCTCAAGCGCGACTACGCCGACGACGTCGTCACCGTCGCACTGGCCGCCGGGCAGAGTCCCGCGACCGCACGGTCGGTGCTCCCGTCCGGCGTCACGGCCGTGACCGAATCGCTGTCCGGCGCGGGAGGGGTGCGGCTCGCGCTCACCACCCACAACGGGCCGGAACTGGTACCTCCGCTGATGCGGGCGCTCGATTCCGCGGGAGTGGCCGTCGCGTCCACCGACGTGAAGCCCGCCTCGCTCGACGACGTGTTCCTGAATCTGACCGGCAGGTCCCTGCGCGAGGAGGCGGCATGACGAACGTGATCGACCGGACCACGGCCGGACCCGGGGCGGCGACCGGCCGATCCCCCCTGCGCAAGTGGGTGCACGACACCGCAGCGGTGTTCACCCGCGAGATCCTCGTCGTGCTGCGGGACCCGTTCTCGCTGATCTTCTCGCTGCTGCAACCGCTGGTATTCCTCGCGCTCTTCGGGCCGCTCCTCGACGGCATGCTCGGCGCCGGCGGCGTCGACGGGGAATCGGCGCTGCAGTGGTTCCTGCCCGGTGTCCTCGTGATGATCGCGATATTCGGCACCGGCATGGTCGGTGGAAACCTGTTGTACGAGTTGATGACCGGTGCCTACGAACGCATCCTCGCTACTCCTCTGGACCGGTCGTCGATCCTCGTCGGACGCGCACTCAAGGAGTTCGCGCCCCTCGTCGTGCAGGCACTGCTCATCACGGTCGTGGCGATCCCGTTCGGACTGACCTTCTATCCGGTCCAGGTGCTCGTGGGCCTGCTGATCCTCGGCATCTTCGGGGTCGGCCTCGGCGCGCTGTCCTACGCACTCGGCCTTGCCGCGAAGGGCCGGGAGTGGCTGTTCTGGGGCGTGCAACAGTCCGTGATCTTCCCGTTGCTGCTTCTCGCGGGCATGATGCTCCCGCTCGACGCCGGCCCCGGGTGGATGCAGGCGGTGTCCAAGGTCAACCCGCTGACCTATGTCGTCGACGCCGAGCGGGCGCTGTTCACCGGCACGCTGTGGGACAGCGACGTCGCGTGGGGTTTCGTCGCGGCGTTCGCCACCTGCGCGGTCGGGTTGTGGGTGGGCATCCGCACGGTGAAACGGACGATCTGACAGCCGGACCGGCGTCAGACCGGCACGGCGTCCCGGCCCGCGGAGTGCGCGGGCCGGGACGCCGGGTCGGGGACCGGCACCGCATCGATCAGCGCCCGCGTGTAGGGTTCCCGCGGCGCACCGAACACGGTTCCGACCGGTCCGGACTCGACGACCGATCCGGACCGCAGTACCGCCACCCGGTCCGCGACCTGATGCACGACCGCCAGGTCGTGACTGATGAACACGCACGCGAACCCGAGTTCTTGCTGGATCCGGGTGAACAACTCGAGCACCTCGGCCTGCACGGACACGTCGAGTGCGCTGGTCGGTTCGTCCGCGATGAGCAGGCGGGGCCGCAGCGCCAGCGCGCGGGCGAGCGCGACCCGCTGACGCTGACCACCCGAGAGCTGATGAGGCAGGCGGTCGGCGAGCGTGGCGGGCAGACGCACGGCGTCGAGCAGTTCGAGCACCCGGCGCCGGCGCTCGGCCGTGGTTCCCTCGCGGTGCACGTCGAGCGGCTCCCGGATGCTCGCTGCGATGGTCGACCGCGGGTCGAGGGAAGTGGCCGGGTCCTGCTGCACGACAGCGACGTCGCGGCGCAGTTCCCGCAACCGGCGCGCGTCGAGCGCGGCCGGATCCAGCCCGTCGACCAGGACACGGCCCGCGGTGGGTGAGACCAGGCCGGCCGCGACACGACCCAATGTCGTCTTTCCGGAGCCGGACTCGCCGACGAGCCCGAGCACCTCGCCGCGACGGACGGTCAGATCCACCGAATCCACGGCCGGGAAAGCGGCGCTGCCGCGCGAGGCGGGGTAGATGACCGACACCCGGTCGAACGCGAGCACGACGTCGCCGTCCGCCCCGTCCTCGCCGGAGTGCTCGTCGGTGGTGGTCGGGGCCAGCCGCGGCACGGCTGCGAGCAACGCCCGCGTGTACGGGTGTTCGGGTGCGTCGAACAACGAACGCGTGCTGTCCGATTCGACGACGCGGCCGTGTCGCAGCACCACGACCCGATCGGCGTGCTGGGCCACCACCCCCATGTTGTGGGTGATGAGCAGAACGCCCATGCCGGTGCGGGCCCTGATCCGGTCGAGCAGCGCGAGGATCTCCGCCTGCACCGTCACGTCGAGCGCGGTGGTCGGTTCGTCGGCGATCAGCAGATCCGGATCACTCGCCAGGGCCAGGGCGATCGCAACACGCTGCTTCTGCCCACCCGACAACTGGTGCGGGAAGTGATCCACCCGTCGCTGCGGATCGGGAATCTCGACCTGCTCGAGCAGGTCGATCGCGATGGCCCGGGCGTCGGCCCTCGAGATCCGGCGATGGGCCCGGATCGCCTCGCGCAGCTGCCATCCGATCCGCCGCACCGGATTCAGGGCACTCTGCGGTTCCTGGAAGATCAGCGCGACGCGGGTGCCGCGAATGCGATCGAGCTCGGCTTCGCGCGCACCCAGGATCTCCACACCGTCGAGCTGCACGGAGCCCCGCGCGGTCGCCGACTCCGGCAGCAGACCGAGGACGGCACGAGCCGTCAGGGACTTGCCGGAACCCGACTCACCGACGAGGGCCACGACCTCGCCGCGCTCGACCTCGACGGAGACGTCCTCGACGGCGGGCCGGGAGTCGCCGGCGGTGCTGTTCCCGAATCGGATGTTCAGCCCGCGAACGGACAGGAGCGGAGGGGTCACGGAAGGATCCTTGATCGTGGAAGGGGTCATCGCTGCCGCGACCGGGCCGCCAGCGCCTGTGAGATCAGGAGCAGGCCGAGGACGAGGACGAGGACCACGGCGAGCGGTCCGACGACGAAGAGCGGCGAATGGTAGGCGTTCTGGGTGCCTTCCTTGATGAGCGAGCCGAGCGAGGGCGTCGGCGGCGTCACCCCGAGACCGAGGAAACTCATCGCGCCTTCGACGAACACGCCGACGGACATCGCCAGCGCCAACTGGACGGTCAACGGTTCGAGGCAGTTCGGCAGCACGTGTCGCCGCAGGATCCAGTTCTCGTCGGCGCCGATCGTCCGGGCCGCTTCGACATACGGTGCCTGCCGGACCGTGAGGACCGAGGTACGGGTGAGCCTGCCGAAGACCGGGATCTCGGCGAGCACGATCACGGCCGCGACGGTGCCCACGCCCGGGCCGATCACCATGGTCAGCGCGATCGCCAGGATGATCGCCGGGAATGCCAGGATCAGGTCGAACGCCCGCTGCATCACCGTGTCCAGCCACGCGAAACGCGTCGCCGCGAGACCGAGGAGGGAACCGATCGCGGCACCGACCGGCACGGCCAGGAAGATCACCAGCAGGTCGATCCGGATGCCGTACAGGGTGCGCGACAGCACGTCGCGACCGACGGAGTCGGTCCCGAGCAGGTGCTCACCGCCCGGCGGCTGCAGGGGGGCGCCGGGGATCTGCTGATCCGGCGCGAACGGCGCGAGCCACGGTGCCAGGAGGCCGGCCGCGACGACGAGACCGACCAGGATCGCGCCGACCTGTCCGCGACCGCCGCGCAGGGCGTTCCACCGTCCGTCACGATCGGCGACGACGGTGCCGGACTCGGATCCGGTGCCGGAGTCCTCGGAAACGGAACGATCGGTCGCGGTGCTCATGCGTTGCCTCCCAGTCGGATTCGAGGATCGAGCCACGCGTTGACGAGGTCGGTGGCCAGCTGGATGGCGACGAACAGGACCACCGAGAACAACAGCATCACCTGGACCACCGGATAGTCGCGGCTCGAGATCGCACGTTCGATGAGGTGACCGAGGCCGGGCCACGCGAAGATGGCTTCGACCAGGACGGCCCCGCCGAGCAGATGCCCGATCTGGATGCCGAGCACCGTGACGGTCGCGGGCAGCGCGTTGGGCAGTGCCTGCGTGAGCACGATGCGACGCCGCGGGATCCCCAGCGCCCGAGCGGTCGTCACGTACGGTTCGGCGAGCTGGCTGCGCAGACCCTCGGTGAGGAACCTGGTCAGCGCCGCAGCGATCGGGAGCGCGAGGCAGGCCGCGGGCAGGACCAGGTACTGCACGGAGATCCCGGGGTCGTCCAGAAATCCCTTGCGGGGGATACCGCCGGCCGGCAGCACCGCCCACACCACACCGAAGAGCACGACGAGGATCGCGCCGGTGACGAAGTTCGGAATCGCCACCGCCACGGTGCCGAAACCGGTGACCACCGAGTTCAGCCACTTCCGGTCGGCGATGACCGACACGGTGCTCAGTGTGAACGCGATGAGGATCGCGAGCAGCAGCGCGGCGACCGCGAGGACGAGCGTGTTGCCCAGGGCATCGAGCAGCAGTGTGCCGACCTCACCGCCGAGGATCAACGACTTTCCGAGATCGAACGAGACGATCGAACCGAGCCACGAGAAGTACTGAGCGATCTGGGAACCGTCGAGACCCAGGTCTTCCCGGATCGCGGCGAGAGCTTCCGGGGAAGCGTCCGGTCCGGCCAGCACGAGGGCGGGATCGCCGGGCACCAGACGGAGCAACGTGAAGATCACCACCGATCCGAGGGCGAGCACGAGCAACGCCGACGGGATCCGTTGCAGGGCATATCGAAGCATGGTCGTCTCACCCACCCAGGTAGGCATCGCTCAGGTCGAGTTCGCCCTTCTTGGACCACTCGACGCCGTGAACGTCGGCGCCGGCCGCGATCTGGCCCTCGCTGTTGTAGAGGCCGATCACGAACGCGTTGTCGAGCAGTTCGGAGTTCAACGTCCGGTACGCGGCCCGGGCCTCGGGGCCGGCGGGATCGACGATCTTCCAGGCCGTGTCGACCGCGCGCTGGTAGTCCGCGTCGACGAAGTTGGAGGTGTTCTTGTTCGCGTTGAACGGGTACGCACCGGTCGGCAACGACACCGGCGTGTACTGCGCGTGGGTGTGGCCGGTCAGCCACAGCCCCCCGTACGTGCCGCCGATGAGGTGCTTGAGACTCGTCGCCTGGTCCAGCGGCTGCAGGGTCGTCTCGATGCCCACGGCGGCGAGGTTCGCCTGCACGATCTGCGCGGACGCCTCGGACTCGACCGAACCGGCCGCGTACGAGACCGGGATGACGGGGACGGTGCCGATCTCGGCGACGAGCGAGCGCGCGCGCTCCGGATCGTAGGTGTACGTCCTGTTCGATTCGGCGTCGTAGGCAGGTGAGTACTCGGGCCACGGAAGGTTGTCGGCGTTGCCGTGCCCGCGGTAGACGTCGTTCAGGATCCGGTCGCGATCGATCGCGTACGCGATCGCGTGGCGCAACCGCGCATCGTTCAGGCCCGGGGCGGTGACATCGGCGCCGACGTACCAGGTGCGCAGCACACCCTGCTGATCGATCACCTGGAAGTTCCGGTCGGCTCCGAGTTGCTCGGCGTCGCGCGGCGACACCGTGAGCAACAGATCCAGCTGGCCGGAGCGCAACTGGGAGACACGGGTCTGGGCGTCCGGCACGACGACGTACTCCACGCCCTCGAGATGCGGCGCGCCGTCCCAGTACTGCTCGTTGGCCTCGAAGGTGATCGACGTGCCGGGCTTCCAGCCGGTGAACCGGAACGCCCCCGTCCCGTTGTACCCGGTGCCGGCATCGAAATCGGCGATCGTGTTCCGGTCGATGATCGGCACGATGTCGAACAGGTCGAGGAGATTGGCCGCCGGCTGCGACAGGGTCAGCACGATGCTGTGCGGATCGCTCGTGTCGTATCCGGTGATCAGCGCCGCGGTCCGGTTGAGCTGGCCGGCACGCCGAGGATCGGAGTACGTGCGGAGACTGAACTCGACGTCCTCGGAGGTGAACGGGCGACCGTCGTGGAACGTCACACCGTCGCGCAACGCGAGCCGCGCGGTCAGTCCGTCGGGTGAGAACTCCCACGTCGTCGCCAGATCCGGCTGTGGGTCGAGACCCTCGGCCGGGTAGTCGATCAGCGTGTCGTAGACGAGGCCGGTGACGGTCGCCTGCGCGAGGGCGCCCGCATAGATCGTGCCGGGCGTCAGGTCGCCACCGTCACCGATCCGGAGGACACCACCGTCGACGACCTCGGTACCGGCGCCGGCCGCCTGGTCGACCGCCGAGTTACATCCCGCGGCGGCCAGGACACCGACGAGGGACAGGGCGAGCGACCCCAGCAGGGGGCGGCGCCGGCGGAGGGATGGGCGGCTGAACACGGGCACGGGTCCTTTCGAGGGGTGCGGCGCCGGTCGGCCGCGAGGGCACGGTGACCGGCGCCGCGAGAGTTCGGTGGAGAGTCAGGCGCCGAAGCCGGGGAAACGGTCCGGGGTGTCGACGACGGAGAAGTGCGACGCATCGCCGGTACGGATCCGGCTGGTCTCGCCGTTCACCGACACCGGGACATCGCCGGCGAGGGTGACGCGGTGGATCTTGCGCCTGCCCGCCCCGAAGTCGGCGATACCGTAGTGCTGGGTCGCGCGGTTGTCCCAGATGACCAGGTCGCCGGGAGTCCACGACCAGCGAAGAGTGTTCTCCAGCTTGATGATCCGGTCCTGGAGGAGCTGGTACAGGGCGCTGGACTCGTGGGACTTGAGCCCGACGAAGTTCTTGACGAAGTGGCCGAGCAACAGCGACTTCTCACCGGTCTCCGGATGCACCCGTACCACCGGATGCTCGGTCTCGAACTTCAGGCGCGTGAAGTTCTGCATCCGGTCGTCGAGGGCGACGGCGACGCCCTTCTTGTTGTCGGCGTGCAGTCCCGCGTAGTCGTACTCGTTGCTGTGCACCGCCCACAGGTTGTCGACGAGGGCCTTGAGTGGCTCGGGAAGCTGTTCGTACGCGGCGGTCGTCGAGGCCCAGGTGGTCGCGCCACCGTAGGGCGGGATGTCCACGGCGCGCAGGATCGACGCCTTCGGAATGCGGTCGATGAACGTGACGTCGGTGTGCCAGCTGTTCGCGGCGCCCTCGATGACCAGGGTGCGATTGTCCTCGGACGTCAGCGTCGGATGGGTCGTGGTCGGCGAGCCGAGCCTCCCGCCGAAGGCGTACTGAATCTCGTCGGTGAGATGATGCTGGCCGCGGAAGACGACGACCTTGTTGGCGGCGAGCGCGTAGCGGATGGCGAACGCGGTCTCGTCGGAGATGTCGCCGGAGGCGTGGACGCCTTCGATCAGGGCGCCGATGTTCTCACCCAGCTTGCTGACGGTGATGCCGCCGGCTGCATAGACGTCAACTGATGTCTCCGGCCGGATCTCGGTGGTGGTCATGACTTCGTTGCCTTTCGTTCGGGTCGGATCGTCTGAGCGGTGGGATCGGTCAACGCGCCGGGATCGGCGCCTCGGGGGCAGCCTCGATCCGGTGGATGCGGCGCGCAGCGTCCCCGTAGTCGTAGATGGCGTTGTGCTGGACGAAGTGGTTGTCCCAGATCGCGATGTCGCCGACGGCCCAGCGTCGCCGGACCGTGAACTCGGGGCGGATCGACACCGACTTGAGCAGCCCGAGCAGCGCGCGGCTCTCGTCGTCGGACAGACCGTCGATCCGTTCGGTGAACAGGTCGTTCACGAACAGGGCTTCCCGGCCGGTGTCGGGATGGCGGATCACCAGCGGATGGGAGGCCTCGGGAGCGTTCGGCACCGGGCCGATCCGATGGGTGGCGGTCAGCCCGTAGAGCGCCTCCCGGATGGGGGTCGAGAGCGCGTCGAGGGCTGCGTACTGGTTCGACCACAGGGTGTCGCCGCCGGCCTCAGGCAGGACCTGCATGTGCAGGATGGAGTACCGGGACGGTTCGGCGCGCCATGCCACGTCGCAGTGCCAGCGGTTCGCCTGATAGGCGCTGCCGTTGTCGGTGCCGATGACGCTGATCTCGGGGTAGCCCTCCGCGCCGAGGTTCGCCAAGTGCTGGTGCGGATACACGATCTCGCCGAAATGCTGCGCGAACGCCCGGTGGGTCGCCGGGTCGGTCCCCTGGCCGGGGAAGAACAGCACACCGTGCCGGTAGAGCTCGCTGCGGATCGACGCGACGTCCGTGTCGGTCAGGGTGTCGAGCCGGAGGCCACGCACCTCGGCCCCGATGTTCCCGGCGAGGGGCACGATCGTCGTGGCGGGGTGTTCCAGTGTCGTCATCATGGTCCTCGGGTCGCGGTCCTGCGTGAACGACGCTCAAAGTAATGGCGGTCCATTAATTTTCGAAGGCATTCGATCTCGATGCGTCCAGGGGTTTACAAAACTCCGCACGTCGGATAAAGGTGGTCGTGGTGGCGCTGCGCTCGATTATGGTGGGCAGCCATGACAGCCAGGCGCGGTCGATACAGCACGGGTGAGGAAACCCGGACCCTACTCGTCGAAGCGGCCGAGCGGTTGTTCGCGCAGCACGGATACGACGCGGTCACTCTCGCCGAGATACGTTCTGCGGCAGGACAGAACAACGCATCGGTGATCAGTTACTACTTCGGCTCGAAAAGCGGATTGCTCCGCGCGGTGTTCGATCATCGGTTGCCTGCGATCGGCGCCGAACGCGATTCGCTGGTGCGGGAGCTGAACGAGAGAAAGGGGTCGCTGACCGTCCGGGATGCGCTGTGGGGAATGGTGCGGCCGCTCGCCGACAGCGTCAGGGAGGGCAACCACTACGTCGCGCTCCTCGACCGGCTGATGGAAACCGACACCCTCGGCACCGCGTTCGCGTCGGCGGACCCGACGGTCACGGCGAGCGGGCTCGCGATCGACCGCACCCTGTACGACACCCTCGTCGAGATTCCGGAGGAACTACGGCGCCAGCGCATCATGATGGTCTACGAGAGTGTGCTGCGGACGCTCGCTCGCTTCGACCGATCCGGGACGGCACCGGGCCACACCGAACTCGCGCCCCTCATGGACGCCTGGGAAGGACTGCTCCGGGCGCCGATCTCCGACGAGACCCGCGCAGGCCTCACCCGCGACGGCGCGGCAGGCTAGCCGTCGACCAGCTCGAGCGCCGCGACCGGCAGGGACGCGACGATCTCGCTCATCGGAACCCGGCCGGACAGGTACCGTCCCGTCGGCCGATCGGTCCAGGTGCCCGCAGGGAGGTCGAGATAGGTTCCTTCCCATCCCGATTCGTCCAGCGGTACCGTGTGCAGTACCGCCACCGCGACGACATCGAGATGCCCCGCCGCCGGTCCGCGACCGAACGCGAGCACGTGCCCCGCCGCGGGCCCCGCCGCGAGGAGCGGAACGTAGGCACCCCCGACGAAACTCGCCGGGCGCGCGCGGCGCAGCCGCAGTGCCTCACGCACGACACGGAACTTCGCGGGTGCCGCATCCGGGTCCGCGAGATGCCGCCGCCGGACGCCGAAGTCGACCGGGCGCCGGTTGTCCGGGTCGACGAGCGAGTCGTCCCACAGTTCGGTGCCCTGATACACGTCGGGGATGCCCGGTCCCAGCAACTGCAGCAACTTCTGGCCGAGCGACACCGCCTCGGCGTGCGGCGCGACGGTACCGACGAACGCGGTCAGCTCGTCGTTCACCGGACCGTCGATCACCGAGTCGATCCACGCCGCGACCGCCGTCTCGAACCTTTCGTCGTTGTTCGTCCACGTGGTTCGGGTCCCGTTTTCCCGCAGCGCTTTCCGCGTGTACTCGTGGATGCGGGCACGCAGCTCCGCGGAGACCACGCCGTCCTGCGGCCACACCCCGAACAGGGTCTGCCACAGGAACGATCCGAACGCGGGGTCGGGATTCGGTGCGAGACGGTCCCACTCGGCCAGATGGCCGACCCACTGCGCCGCCACCTGAGAGAGCACCGAGATCCGGGCGCGGACGTCCTCACTGCGTTTGGTGTCGTGCGTCGACAGGGTCGTCATCGTCCGCGGCCACCGTCGTGCCCGCTCTTCCCACGCGAGATGGAACCGGGAGACGGGCATCGCGAACCCTCCCGGATGCCCCCCGACCTCCTGCAGCGAGATCAGCCGGGACGCGCGATAGAACAGGCGATCCTCGACCGCTTTCGCGGTCGCGGCGCCGCACACCTGCCCGAACCTCGTGGTCGTCTCGCCGTCGGCGGCCAGCGCGCGGACGAGCAGTTGCAGACCCGGTTCCAGATCGGCACGAGTGGCGGAGACGTCGCCGACGATCCGTGGCAGCATGCCCGCCGACGAGGCGTAGTCCGCGCGATACACCGGCAGCCGTGCCGCCACCTCGACGATTGCTTCGGGCGCCGCGTCCGGTTCGGAACCCGTTGTGCCCGCGTCGCGTTGCACCACCCGCACGAGCCGACGGACCTCGGGTGCCAGTCCCTCGGTCAGGACGGCCCGTTTCGACTGCACCTCCTGGTCGCGGAACCACGTGCCGTCCTCGGCCGTGCCGGTGCATGTGCGGGACAGTTCTGTCAGCACGGGTTCGCCGCGGGGATCGGTGAACACTGCTGCGAGTTCGTTCAACGCGTCGTAGCCGGTGGTGCCGTCCACGGGCAGCGTCGGGTCGAGCGGTTCGCCGGCTCCGAGAATCTTCTCGATCACCAGCCACCGCGCCGGCCCGATCAGGTCCCGCAACCGGATGAGATACGCGGTGGGATCGGCAAGCCCGTCCGGGTGGTCGACGCGGATCCCGTCGACCAGCCTCTCTGTCACCCACTCGGCGACCTGTGCGTGCGCGTCGTCGAACACCGCCGGATCCTCGACGCGGACGGCTGCGAGATCGTCGATCGTGAAGAACCGGCGATAACCGACGAGCCCGGCGTTCCACGGCACCAGGCGATAGACCTGCCGGGCGTGAACCTCCGCGGGGGTACCGGCGTCGGTGCCGGGCGCGATCGGAAAACGCTTGTCGTAGTAGGCGAGCAGCGGTTCGGGTCCGGCGCGGTCGATGCTGAGGTCGTCGGCGCCGTCGCCGGCGCCCAGTGCGGGCAGCGCGATCTTTCCCTCGGCGCCGTTGTCGGATCCCTGGTCGATGTCGAAGTGGCGCGCGTACGGGGATTGCTGCCCGTGCCGCAGTAGATCCCACCACCAGTGGTTCTGCCGTGGGTCGGCGACACCGACATGATTGGGCACGATATCGATCACCACGCCCATACCGCGGGAACGGGCCCGGCGGACGAGTGCTTCGAGTCCGGTTCGGCCGCCGAGCGTGTCGGAGACGGTGGTGGGGTCGGTGACGTCGTAACCGTGCGTCGATCCGACAGTCGCTGTGAGCACGGGGGATAGGTAGAGGTGGCTGATACCGAGCTCGTCGAGGTAGTCGACGAGTTCGGCTGCGTCCTCGAACCGGAGACTGTCGCCCCGCAACTGGAGTCGATAGGTCGCCCGGATCGCAGGCATATCGGATGGCTCCATGAACAGTCACCCTAGAGGGAAAACCGCGA
Source organism: Rhodococcus phenolicus (assembly GCF_001646785.1). Classification (GTDB taxonomy): domain Bacteria; phylum Actinomycetota; class Actinomycetes; order Mycobacteriales; family Mycobacteriaceae; genus Rhodococcus; species Rhodococcus phenolicus. The sequence continues at coordinate 4,127 of NZ_LRRH01000043.1, read as the reverse complement.
ATCGACTCGTCCAGCAGTTCCTGTCGTACCCCTTCGCTATTGTTCGAACATGCATTCGAACAAGGTGGGTGGCGACACCGTCGAGGCACGGCTGACCGCCCTCGACACCGCCGTCGACGGCCTGCTCGGCGACGACCTGACCGGTCTTTCCCGCGACGACCTGGTCGAGTTCTTCCAGCGCTTCGAAACCGTCCTGCGCAAAGCCGCCGCGGTCGGGCATCGGGCGATCGTCGATGCTGTGGAACGGCGAGTCCCCGAAGACCTCGGCTGCCGCTCGATCAACGACTTCCTCATAGGGACGCTGCGGATCTCCGGCGCCGACGCCGCCCGGCGCGTCAAGGGCGCGAAGAAGACCGGGGTGTGGCACGCCGCGGACGGTGGCGACATGCCCGTGGAGTTGCCGGCCACCGCCGCCGCGCAACGCGCCGGAGCGATCGGACCCGACCACGTCGCCGCCGTCGCCCGCGTGATGCGTGAGGTCCCGTACGGGACCGGGTTCGACGAGATCACCGTCGCCGAGAAGATCCTGGCGGACGCGGCCTGCTCGGTCACGCCCGAGGATCTGATGAAACTCGGTGCGCACCTGCTGGCGTATCTGAACCCGGATGGGGACGTCCCCGACGAGAAGGAACGGCGGCGGCGACGTGGTCTGCGGATCGGGAAGCAGGGCACCGATCTCATGACCCCGATCTCCGGACTCCTCGATCCGGAAACCCGAGCGCTCCTCGAACCCGTCTTGGCGAAGCTCGCCCGGCCGGGTATGAACAACCCCGACGATCCCGAATCACCGCGCGGGGATGTCGAATCCGAGAGCCTCGACCGCGACGCGCTTGCGAAGGCCGCGGCGCGGGACACCCGCACCGCGGTGCAACGGAACCACGACGCGCTGACTGTGGCGTTGCGGCAGATCCTGTCGTCGGGTGTGCTCGGCAGTCACCGTGGGTTGCCGGTGACGGCGATTCTCACCATGAGTGTGCGGCAGCTCGAAGAAGCGACCGGAATCGTCTCCACCGCCTCGGGTGGTATGGTGCCGATCCGCGACGCGCTGCGCATGGCCGAAAAAGCCCATCCGGTGCTCACGATCTTCGATCACCACGGCCGGCCCCTGCACCTCGGCAGAGCGAAACGGTTGGCGTCGGCGGATCAGCGGCTCGCGTTGATCGCCGCGTCCGGGGGTTGTACCCGACCGGGCTGCGACGCCCCCGCGACACTGACCGCGGTGCATCACATCACCGAATGGCGCGACGGTGGGCGCACCGACGTCACCAGCGAGGATCTGGCGTGCGATGCGTGTCATGCGCTGGTGCACGACGGGCCGGGCGGCTGGAAAACCCGGGTCGCCCCGGCGGGTTCGGAGTATCGGGGTCGCACCGAGTGGATCCCGCCGCCGCACATCGACCCCGAACAGAAACCTCGCGTCAATCACCGGCATCATCTCGGTGATCTGTTGTCGGCGGCGTTGGCGCACTACCGCACCCGCCGCGAGACCGAGCTGCGTGAGCATCGACGGCGGTGGAGGCGGGAGTCGGCCGGCGACGTCGGCGACGGCGACGATCCTGCAGGTCCGGCCCTCGACCGTGTCGGTCCGCGACGCGCGGGACGCGAGCGACCCCAGGATGGCCTAAGTGAAGGTAGGCTCAGCTAACTGTCGACTCGGGAGGGGTGTGTGAACCCGAGCCGATGTTGTCGTGTCCGCCCGACCTCGGAGGAGCTCCGAGGGCGCTGTCCTGGGAGTTTCATTCATGATGTCGACTGCCGTCGTTCGCGCCATCCCCGTCTCCGGTGCTCAGGCCGGTGTCTGGTTCGGGCAGCAGGCGATTGCGGAACCCGCCGTCTACGTCGTTTCACACGCCTGGGAACTCCGCGGCACCCTCGACTCGGAGGCTCTCGTCGACGCCGTCTCCGCGACACTCGGCGAGGCCCACGGCCTGTCCGCGCGTTTCGGTGAACAGGACGGACAGGTCGTTCAGTGGCTCGGCGCCCACGACATCACCGCCGTACCGGTCTACGACCTCGGTTCGCTGCCAGATCCCGAAGCAGCAGCCCGCGAACACCTTGCGGACCGGCGGGCCATCGATCCCGCAACGGACCCCTGCGTCGCCGCCCGGGTCCTGCTCCTCGCCGCCGACCACGCAATCGTCGTACTCACCGCGCACCACATCGTCCTGGACGCGTTCGGCCTCGGTCTGCTCGGACGCCGTGCCGCGGAGCGATACTCGGCTGCCGTGCGCGGTGACGCCGCGCCCGACTCGTGGTTCGGATCCGTCGACGCCGTCGTCACCGAGTTCGAGGAGTACGAGACCTCGGAGAAATCCACGCAGGACCGCGACTTCTGGATCGGTACGCTCGCCGGCGCCCCCGAGGCGGTAACCCTGTCCACCGCTACCACTGCGGCAGGATTCGCCGTCCGCGTGCGCTCCCACGCCCACGTCCTCGACCCCGAGGCGACCGCCGCACTGTCGGCGCTCGGCCGCACCGCCCGCGGGACGTGGGGCGACGCACTGGCCGCCCTCACCGCGGCGTTCGTCGCCGGCTGGACCGGGTCCCGCGAGGTCGTGCTCGAATTCCCGCTGATGAACCGGTTCGGTTCGGCCGCGATGACCGTCCCGACGATGGCGGTCAACGTCGTGCCGCTGCGCGTTCCCGTTGCCGCAGATGCGACCGCGGAAACTGTGACGGCCGAAACCGTCGCCGCGATCCGTGCGGCCGGTGCCCACGGCCGGTACCGCGGCGAGCGGATCGCACGCGAGGTCCGCGCGGAATCCGGTGCCACCGTGTCCGGGCCGTGGCTCAACATCAAGCCGTTCGGGGACGAACTGCGCTTCCACGGCCTCGATGCGCAGGTGCATTCTCTCGCGCGCGGTCCCGTCCGCGATCTGTCCCTGACCGTGCGCCAGACAGCCGGCGGCGCCGTCGAGCTGCAGTTCGACGCCGATGCCGACCGCTACAGCGAGCGCGACCTGCAGCTCCTCGGCTCGAGGCTGGCCCGTTTCGTGGAGTCGGCACTCTCTGCCGGCGACGCACCCATCGCGCGCACCGAGATGCTCCTGGACACGGACATCGCCACCGTCACCGAACTCGGCGCCGGTGCCGTCCGCAAACTCGAACCTGCCACGCTCGACGACCTGCTGGTCCGGCAGGCACGCCGAACGCCCGAGGCCCCGGCCGTCCGATTCGAGGACCGCACGCTGACCTACCGCGAATTCGACGCGGCCGTCGATCGATTCGCGAATCACCTGCGCGACCACGGTGTCCGGGCGGGTGATCGCGTCGCGGTGCTCCTCGCCCGCTCCGAACGATTGCCGCTGGTGCTGTGCGCGACCCTGCGCGCCGGCGCCGCGTACGTACCCGTCGACACCGCCTACCCGGCGGACCGGATCGCCTACATCCTCGAGGACGCAGAGCCCGCCGCGGTCGTCACCGACGTCACCGCAGCCGACCGGGCCGAACTCCTCGCGGACCTGACCGTGCCCGTCGTCGCCGCGGACACCGCCGCCGAGGCGGCCGCCGCCGGTGACACCGGTACCGGCGCAGCGTCTGTGCGTGCCGACGACCGGCCGCTCCACCATCGGGACGCCGCGTACCTGATCTACACGTCCGGTTCGACGGGACGCCCCAAGGGCGTCGTCGTCTCGCACGAAGCAATCGTGAACCGGCTGGTGTGGATGCAGGACACCTACCCGCTGACCGCCGACGACCGGGTCCTGCAGAAGACCCCGTCGAGCTTCGACGTGTCGGTGTGGGAGTTCTTCTGGCCGTTGATCACCGGAGCGACACTCGTGATGGCCCGGCCGGACGGGCACCGCGATCCCCAGTACCTAGCCGACGTGATCGCCGACGAACGAATCACCACCTTGCATTTCGTGCCGTCGATGCTGGCTGCGTTCGTCGAATCGGCGCCGTCCCCGGACCGGCTCGCCACGGTCCGGCGGATCTTCTGCTCGGGTGAAGCGCTGCCGGCCGCGACCGCGCGCGCGGCAACCGAACTCGTCGGCGACCGGGTGCACAACCTGTACGGCCCCACCGAGGCCGCGGTCGACGTCACCTACCACGCGTACGGCCCCGCGGACGACGATCGCGCGTCGGTGCCGATCGGGTTGCCGGTGGCCAATACGTCGGTGGTGGTG
>NZ_LRRH01000217.1 GCF_001646785.1 Rhodococcus phenolicus | reverse complement strand
TACCTCCCGGTGCCGGCCGGCACCACCGACAGCGCCGGCCGGCACCGAGTGGTTCCGACCCACCGACCGCACCGTCAGCACCTGGGGCACCACCCTCCAGCACGGTGCGCCCCCGTCGGCGCTGCTCGCCCGCGCCCTCGACCGGTGCGGCGCCCGCCCCGGCACCCGCCTCACGCGCATCACCATCGACCTGCTCGGCCCCGTCCCGCTCACCGACATCGAGGTACGGTCCTGGATCGAACGGCCCGGCCGCAAGATCGAACTCGTCGTCGCCGAACTGTGGGCCGCCGGACCCGACGGCACCGCTCGGGCCGTGGCGCGCGGCTCGGCGTGGCGACTGGAAACCGTCGACGTGCCCGAGGTCGCGCACGCCGCCGACGAACCACTGCCCCCGGTGTCCGAGGCCGCCCCCGCCGAACCGGAAGGCGACTTCTGGAACACCGGCTACGTCGAAACCCTCGACTGGCGGCTGCTCACCCCGCTCGGCCGCCCCGGCCCCGCATCCGCATGGCTGCGCACCGACACCGTGCTCGTCGAGGGCGAAACCCCCACCGGACTCGAGAAACTGTTCAGCGTCGCCGACGTCGCCAACGGTGTCGGATCGAAACTGCACCCCGGCAGGTGGCTGTTCCTCAACACCGAACTGACCGTGCACCTGTTCCGCGCCCCCACCGGCGACTGGACCGGCATCCGCGCCGAAACGTCCTACGGCCCCGACGGTGTCGGCATGACCGCCGGATCGCTGTTCGACGAGCACGGCCCCGTCGGCCGCATCCACCAGAACGTGCAGGTCCGTCCCCGCTGACCGCACCCCACCGACACGACACCGCGGCGCCGCCCCTTCACGGGGCGGCGCCGCGGAACGGTTCACGGCCGGACGGGGGTCAGTCGACGCCGCGCATCGCCCGGCACGAACGGATGTCCGACGCCAGGATCGCGCGCGCCCCGATCTCGGCGAGCCGATCCATCACCGCGTTGTGCCCCTTGCGCGGCACCATCGCCCGCACCGCCACCGACGACTCGTCGGCCAGCGGCGACAGCGTCGGCGACTCCAGACCCGGAGTGACCTGCACCGCCGCATCCAGCAGCGCCTTCGGGCAGTCGTAGTCGAGCATCACGTACTGCTGGGCGAACACGACACCCTCGATCCGCGCGATCAGCTGATTCCGGGCCGAATCGTTGCGGTCCGAATCCTCCCGCTCGATCAGCACACCCTCCGAATCGCACAGCGACTCCCCGAACGCCACCAGCTCGTGCTGGCGCAGCGTGCGACCCGAACCGACCACATCGGCGATCGCGTCGGCGACACCGAGCTGAATCGAGATCTCCACCGCACCGTCGAGCCGGATCACCGTCGCCTCGAGCCCCCGCGCCGCCAGATCCTTGCGCACCAGATTCGGGTACGACGTCGCGATGCGCAGCCCCGCCAGATCCTCCACCTTCCAGTCCCTGCCCTTCGGCGCGGCATACCGGAACGAGGAGCGACCGAACCCGAGCGACAACCGCTCGGTCACCGGGGCACCGGAATCACCGGCCAGGTCGCGGCCGGTGATACCCAGATCCAGCTCACCGGACCCGACGTAGATGGCGATGTCCTTCGGACGCAGGAAGAAGAACTCGACCTCGTTGACCGGGTCGAGGACCGTCAGATCCCGCGAATCGGTGCGACGCCGGTACCCGGCCTCACTGAGGATCTCGGCGGCGGACTCGGACAGGGAACCCTTGTTGGGGACGGCGACGCGAAGCATGGGAACTGACCTCTCTGGGGAACAGTGGCAACGGGGACGGGACGGTCGGGCAAGCAGGCCGGGATCGATCGACGATCACAGATGCTTGTAGACGTCCTCGAGCGTCAGACCGCGCCCCACCATCAGCACCTGCACCCAGTACAGAAGCTGCGAGATCTCCTCGGACAGTTCCTCGTTGCTCTGGTACTCGGCGGCGATCCACACCTCGCCGGCCTCCTCGATCACCTTCTTGCCCTGCGCATGGACGCCGGCGTCCA
>NZ_LRRH01000042.1 GCF_001646785.1 Rhodococcus phenolicus | reverse complement strand
GGCGATCGCGCGTGCGCAGCGCGGGCCGGCGCGGGCAGAGCGCTCTCTGAAGGCGTTCGCGACGGCCGAAGGCAAGGAACTACGGTATGTGTGGCGGGGAGGGCTCGGTCGCCGTCGCGGGAGCTGCCGAGACATCCTCCTCCAAGGCGCGCTGCGCCGGGTCGGTTCGCCGCGCTGCTGGCCGGCTGAACCCGTGCGCGTTTTCGGTAGCGGCCGCTACCGAAAACGCGCACGGGCCGGAAACCACGCACGGCTCAGTGGATCCGGTTCTGCGCGCCTTCGAGGCCCAGACGCAGCAGCAGTTCGACGGCGTCGGCGCCCTCCTCGCAGAAGATGTCGAGTTCCTTGCGTTCGGTCGTCGAGAACGGCTTGAGCACGAAATCTGCCGGGTCCTGCCGGCCCGGCGGACGGCCGATGCCCATCCGCACCCGCAGATAGTCCTTCGTGCCCAGCGAACCGGACGTCGACCGCAACCCGTTGTGCCCGTTCTCGCCGCCGCCCTGCTTGAGACGGATCGTGCCGAAATCCAGATCCAGCTCGTCGTGGATCACCAGGATGTTCGCCGTGTCGACCGAGAAGAACTTGGCCAGGTTCGCGACCGGGCCACCCGACAGGTTCATGTAGGTGCGCGGCTTCGCGACGATCACCTGCCGGCCGTCGAGACGGGCCTGCACGATGTCCGAATTACTTCGCTTGTGCGCGGCGAACGAACCGCCGACGCGTCGGGCGAGCACGTCGGCCACCATGAAGCCGATGTTGTGGCGGGTCTTCTCGTACTTCGGCCCGGGATTGCCGAGCCCGACGACGAGCGCGGTGTCCTCGCTCACGTTCGTGTCTTCCTTCCCGACCGGTGCCGCGCCATCCCCCGGGGGATGACGCGCCGCAGCGAATCATGTGGAGCCGTGAGTGGCTCAGGCCTCCTCGGCCGCGGCCTCTTCGCCCTCGGCGGCTTCTTCCGCGGGCTCCTCGGTCGGCGCGACGATGTTGACGAGCAGCAGCTCGGCGTCGTCGGCGAGCGCAGCGCCCTTGGGCAGCTCGACGCCACCGGCCAGAACCTGGGTGCCGACCTCGGCGCCCTCGATGGAGACCTCGACCTGCTCGGGGATGTGCAGGGCCTCGGCCTCGAGCTTGATGGTGGTGACCTCGTTGACGACGAGGGTGCCGGGCGCGGCGTCACCGGTGACGACCAGCGGCACCTCGACGACGACCTTCTCGCCCTTCTTCACGACGAGCAGGTCGGCGTGCTCGATGTAGTTGCGGATCGGGTGCACGACGACCGACTTGGTCAGCGCCAGCTCCTCGGAACCGTCGACATCGAGGGTGAGGACGGCGTTGGTGCCGTGGGCACGCAGCACGGCCGCGAACTCGCGGGCCGGGAGAGCGAGGTGCTTGGGATCGGTGCCGTGGCCGTACAGCACGGCGGGGACCTGTCCGTCACGGCGGGCACGGCGGGCGGCGCCCTTGCCGAACTCGGTGCGGACGGCGGCTACGAGACGGTTCTCGTCGGACATGATGTAACGGCTCCTACGCTTGTGGCTCTCACTGGGTCGGTCTTCTCGGCGATGCGGGACCGGACACGCGCGGGCCGGGAGCGTGGAACGCTCGAGCGGAGCCGCAGCCGCGTCGATCACGGTGAGCCAGCGATTACGCGGTTCACCCTCGCCGAGACAACTCGAACGACTTTACCGGATCGCCGCAGGCAAAGCGAACGGCCCCGGGTTCCGGCGGCCGCGCGGCCGACTTCACAGGTTCCGGACGGCAGCCAGGAAGCGATCGACGTCGGCGGGGGAGACGAAGTAGTGCGGCGAGGCACGGACGACCGCTTCGAGCTTCCGCGCGGTCATGTCCAGCAGCGTCGAACTGCGATGACTGACCGTCACGGTGATCGACTGCCCGGCGAGCGCGTCGCGTACGGCGGTCGGCTCGCGACCGTCCACCGTGAACGAGACGATGCCGCTGCGCGGGTCACCGAGGTCGCGGACCCGCACGCCGGGGATGCGTCCGAGGCCCTCGCGGAGGTGCTCGGCGCGGTAGGAGATCGCCTCGGTGACCGCGTCGATCCCGAGGTCGAGCAGGTAGTCGACCGCGGCACCCAGGCCCAGGCGTGCGGCGACGTCGGCCTCCCACAGTTCGAAGCGCGTGGCGTCGGGCGCCAGTTCGTACTCCTCGGTTCCCGACCACTGCGCACTGTGCAGGTCCAGCACGGCCGGTTCGAGTTCGCCGATCAGACGCGGCCGCACGTACAGGAAACCGGTGCCGCGCGGACCGCGCAGCCACTTGCGGCCGGTCGCGGACAGGGCGTCGACGTCCAGTTCGGGGACGTTCACCGGAAGCTGCCCGACGGACTGGCACGCATCGAGGAGAACGAGTGCCCCGACCGCGTGCGCCGCGTCCGCGACCTCCCGGACCGGGTTGATCAGCCCGCCGTTGGTGGGGGCGTGCACCAGCGACACCACTTTCACCCGCTCGTCGAGCATCGCGGTGAGCGCGTCCACGTCGATGCGGCCGTGAGGGTCGGACGGAATCTGCTCGACGGTCGCGCCGGTGGCGCGGGCGCGCTGCAGGGCGGCGACCGCGTTGGCGGCGTATTCGACACGGGAGACGAGGATACGGTCGCCCGGTCGCAGGGGCACCGCGTAGAAGAACGAGGTCCACGAACGCGACGCGCTGTCGGTGAGCGCCACCGAGGCCGCGTCGGCGCCGAGCAGCCGGCCGATCGAGGTCTTCACGCCGTCCAAGGCGTCGAGCTGCTCGTTCGCGGCGACGTATCCGCCGACCTCCGCCTCCCGGCGCAGGTGTGCGACGACCGTGTCGATCACGGGAGCCGGCGGCAGCGACGAGCCGGCGCTGTCGAGGAACACCCGGTCGAAGCAGCCGGGGGTGTCCCGGCGAACCCGTTCGAGATCCAGCACGGACCGACCACCTCTCCACATCCCGTACGGACAGTACGTATGCGAGGAATGTAACGCCGGCGGGCGTGTCGCGGCCGGAGTTCTCGCGGCGCTGCGGCAACGAGCGGGTTAGGCTCGTCCGTGTCCTGGCTCGGCGGCGAGGGAGGGTGGATCGAGTGGTGACCGCGATCAACACGGCGTCCTCACGTGCTGCTCTCACGTCGCGGGCCGATGCGAAGGCCCATGTCCGCCGCAGCAGTTTCCGGTTCGGGCCGCCGCGGCTGATCGGGGTGGAGCTGGAATGGCTCACCGCCCGCGCGGATGGGACCGCCGCGCGACCCGAGCTCCGGGCGATCGTCGATTCGCTCGGCTCGCACGCCCCACGGACGGTGGCTCCCACCTCGTCCGCGCGACCGCTGCCGTCGGGCAGTGTCGTCAGCCTCGAACCCGGCGGCCAGGTCGAACTGTCCAGCGTGCCCTGTGCGTCGGCGCGGCAGGTGAGCGATCGCCTCGTCGCCGACACCCGCATGCTCCGCTCGCTGCTGTCCCGGCGTTCGCTGCTCATGCTCGATTCGGCGGGCGACGACGTGCGGCCCCCGCAACGGCTGCTGCGCACCCCCCGCTACAGCGCGATGGAACTGCGGTTCGACCGGATCGGGCCGATGGGCAGGCTGATGATGAACAGCACTGCCGCGGTGCAGGTGAGCGTCGACGCCGGCGCGGACGACGACGAGTTGCGACGCCGCTGGCGGCTGCTGCACGCGATCGGACCGGCAATGGTCGCCGCGTTCGCGTGTTCTCCTGAGCTCAACGGTGTCCCGGACGGGCGCTGGGCGTCCCAGCGCATGCGGGCGTGGCTGAAGCTCGATCCCGGCCGCACCACTCCGGTGGCCGAGCCCGACGAGTATCCGGCGTGGGCGCTCGATGCGCCGCTGCTGTGCGTGAAGTCGCCCGGCCCGGACTGGCATGCGCCGCCGGACGCATCGTTCGCGGACTGGCTGGCCGGTTCCCTCGACGGCGACCTGGGCCGCCGGCCCACCACCGACGACCTGGACTACCACCTGTCGACGTTGTTCCCGCCGGTGCGGCCGTGCGGCCATTTCGAGGTGCGGTATCTCGATGCGCAACCGGGTGAACTGTGGCAGGTGCCGGTCGCGGCGATCGAGGCGTTGCTGACGTCCCACGCGGTGATGGAGGAGGCGGGGGCGATCGCCGCGCCGGTCGCCGACCGCTGGGAGGAAGCCGCGGAGTACGGCCTCGGCAGTCTCGAATTGCGTGCCGCAGCAGTCGGTTTGCTGGCGCTGGCGGCCGAGGCGTCACCGGACATGAGGTTCACTGCGGCTCTCGACGCCGCGGCGGCCCGGTGCTGCCGTGGTCGCGGGCCGGAGGGGCAGGGCCGGTGAGCGCGTTGCGAGCGCAGGTGATGCGGGACCTCGCCCGCGCCCGTGCCCGCACGGCCGCGCTGACCGACCTCGACGACGCGGACCTGACGGCGCAGCATTCACCGCTGATGAGCCCGCTCGTCTGGGACCTCGCGCACATCGTCAACCAGGAGGAGCGCTGGCTGCTGCGGGAAGCGGCCGGGTTGCACGCCGAGCGCGACGACCTCGACGAGCTGTACGACGCATTCCGTCATCCGAGGGCCACTCGGAACGGCCTGCCGCTGCTCGGCCCCGAGCAGGCTCGCCGGTACGCCGCCGACGTGCGGGCACGAGTGTCGGAGTCGTTGGAGGACTGCACTTTCGACTCGGAACTGACCGAAGACGGATTCGTGTACTCGATGATCGCGCAGCACGAACAGCAGCACGGCGAGACGATGCTCGCGACCCATCAGCTGCGTTCGGGGCCGCCGGTGCTGTTCGCCCCCGACGCGCCGCGCACCGGCCGCCCGGTGGAGTCGGACGAGGTCACGATCCCGGGTGGGGAGGTCGAGATCGGAACGACCACGGATCCATGGGCGCTCGACAACGAACGTCCCGCACACCGCGTGCATGTGCGCGCGTTCCGCATCGACACCGTGCCCGTCACCAACCGTCGCTACCTCGAATTCATGGCCGACGGCGGCTACCTTCGGCCCGAATTGTGGAGCGAGACCGGCTGGGAGCACCGGCTCGCCGCCGGTCTCGAGGCCCCCCAGTTCTGGACGCGGGAACACGACGGCACGTGGTGGCGCAGGCGGTTCGGCGTCGCGGTTCCGGTTCATCCCGACGAACCGGTGGTCCACGTGTGTTTCCACGAGGCCGACGCCTACGCGCGGTGGGCGGGGAAACGCCTGCCCACGGAAGTGGAGTGGGAGACGGCCGCGCGATGGAATCCCCTGGAGCAGCGCAGCACCCGCTACCCGTGGGGCGACGCCGAGCCAGGGCCGGAACACGCGAATCTCGGGCAGCGCCACCTCGGACCCGCGGTCGTCGGCGCGTACCCGGCGGGCGCGTCGCCGCTGGGCGTGCAGCAACTGATCGGCGACGTGTGGGAGTGGACGTCGTCGGGCTTCGAACCCTATCCGGGATTCCGGGCGTTCCCGTATCGCGAGTACTCCGAGGTGTTCTTCGGCGGCGACTACCGGGTTCTGCGCGGTGGATCGTTCGGCACCGACACGGTCGCGTGCCGCGGGACCTTCCGCAACTGGGACCATCCGATCAGACGGCAGATATTCGCAGGATTCCGTTGCGCCCGTGATCTTCCCGTCCCGTCGGACGTTGCGGATGTGTAGACACCTGGGCTATCTCGGCCCGGTACGGACGGCACGGTCGCTGGTGACCGGTGGTCCGCACTCGCTGGTGCGTCAGTCGTGGGCGCCGAAGGACATGCGCGGGGGCGGTACCGTCAACGCCGACGGATTCGGGGTGGCCTGGTGGACGGCCGACGGTGTTCCCGGCCGGTACCGGAGCGAGAAGCCGATCTGGTCGGATCCGTTTGTCGCCGAGGGTCTGTCGTCGATTCGGACCGGGGCGATGATCGCCGCGCTCCGCTCGGCGACCGAGGGGATGCCGGTGGAACGGTCGGCGGCCGCCCCGTTCTCGGACGGCCGGTGGGCGTTCAGTCTCAACGGCCGCGTCGTCGGCTGGCCGGGGACGCTCGTGTCGCTGGCGCAGCGGCTGCCGGTGGCGGACCTGCTCCGGCTCGAATCACCCACGGACGCGGCGACCCTGTGGCTGCTGCTGCGGTCGCGCCTGCGCACCGACCGGCCCGAGGCCGCGCTCATGCGTCTCGTCCTCGACGTGATCGCACTGTCCCCGAAGTCACGGCTGAACATGTTGCTGTGCAACGGTTCCGGATTGTGGGCCACCGCGTGGTACCACTCGCTGTGGACGCTGATCGACGAGGATGTCGCGGTGGTGGCCTCGGAACCGTACGACGACGATCCGCGCTGGACCCGGGTGCCGGACCGGCACCTGGTCAGCGCCCGACCGGGGCACCTGATCGTGTCCCCACTGGAGGTTGCCGCACCATGACCGTCGATGTGTACCTGACCCCCGCGGAACTCGACGAGGCGCTGCGGGCCGACGCCCGACGCGGTCTGACCGCGTCCCCGAAGTGGCTGTCGCCGACCTGGCTGTACGACGAACGTGGCGGGGACCTGTTCGAACAGATCACCCGGCTGCCCGAATATTATCCGACCCGTACCGAACGCGCTCTGCTGCAGGCGCATTCACCGGACATCGCGGATTCCATGCGGCCGGAGCTGCTCGTCGAACTCGGTTCGGGATCGTCCGAGAAGACCCGGTTGCTGCTCGACGCACTCGCCCCCTACCTGCACACGTACGTCCCGCAGGACGTGTCCGAGGCCGCACTGAAGGGCGCGGTGACCCGTCTGTCCGCCGAATACCCGGAGCTCACCGTGCGGGGGGTGGTCGGGGACTTCACCGGGTCGCTGAGTCACCTGCCCGACGGAGGGCGGCGGGTCATTGCGTTCCTCGGTGGCACCCTCGGCAACCTGGTCCCGGCCGAGCGCGCCGAATTCCTGACCCGGCTCGCCGCGACCCTCGATCCGGGGGAGTGGCTGCTGCTCGGCGTCGGTCTCGTCGTCGACCCGGGCATCGTCGTCCCCGCGTACGACGACGCCGCCGGGATCACCGCCGAATTCGACCGCAACGTGCTGCTCGTGCTCAACCATCGCCTCGGCGCGAACTTCGAACCGGACCGGTTCCGGCACGTGGCCCTGTGGGACGCGGACAACGAGTGGATCGAGATGCGGCTCGAAGCGACCGAGGCGATGACCGTGCGGATCCCGGGTCTGGACCTCGAGGTCTCGTTCGAGGAGGGCGAGCAGCTACGGACGGAGATCTCCGCGAAGTTCCGGCTCGACGGCATCGCCCGCGAGCTCACCGATGCGGGCTTCGTGGTCCGGCACGAATGGGTCGACCCGGACGCCCGGTTCGCGCTGATCGGGGCGTCGCGGCGCTGACCGGTTGCGAACAGCGGTCGCGGCGCACAGGATCACCACGGCCCCGCCGGCCAGCACGGACGCGCCCGGCCGTTCGCCGAGAAGCACTGCGGCCCAGCAGATCGTCATCACCGGCTGGGTGAGCTGTATCTGGCTCACGCGCGTCATCGGACCGATCGCCAGGCCGCGGTACCAGGCGAAGAACCCGAGGAACATGCTCACCACCGCCAGGTAGGCGAATGCCGCCCATTCGATCGCGGTGCCCGTGGGCGGATGGTCGGCGATCGCGTACCCGGTCGCGACGGTGGTGACCGGCGCGCTGAGCACGAGCGCCCACGAGATGGTCTGCCACGACCCGAGTTCGCGTGCCAGCAGGCCTCCCTCGGCGTATCCGATCGCGGCGGCGACGACCGCGCCGAGCAACAGCAGGTCCGCGGGGTGCAGGCCGCCGAAGTTCCCCGGCTGCAACGCGGCGAAGCCGACCGCCGCGGTCGCCGCGACGCCGGCCGTGATCCAGAACGAGCGCGGCGGCCGCTCCCGGCCCCGCACGACGGCAGCCACCGCGGTCGCCGCCGGGAGCAGGGCGATCACCACCGCGCTGTGGGCCGCGGAGGTCACGGTCAGGGCGTGCGCGGTCAGGAGGGGGAAGCCGATCACCACCCCACCGGCGACGACTGCGAGGCGCAGCCACTGGGTGCCGCGGGGGAGTCGCTGCCGGGTGACGGCCAGTGCCACGGCTGCGAGCAGGGCGGCGACGACCGCGCGGCCGATCCCGGCGAACATCGCCGACATCGCACCGTCCTGCACCGTGATCCGGGTGAGGGGGACGGTGAGGGAGAACGCCGCCACCCCCAGCAGCCCCCACCGGATACCGCTCCCCGGCGCCGATAGCACCTGCCGAACCGGGGCGATAGCGCTACTATTGTCTCTCATGTCCAACGATAGCAGTAGCGCGCGGATCGTGTCCGACCTCCGCCGCTGGATCGCCGCCGCACCACCGGGCGCGAAACTCCCGTCGACGCGTGCGCTGGTGGCGAAGTACAGCGCGAGCCCGGTCACCGTGCAATCCGCGCTGCGCACCCTCCAGGCACAGGGAACGGTGGAAAGCCGGCCCGGTGTCGGCACTTTCGTCCGCGCCGTGCGGGTACCGGGACCGACGGACTACGGCTGGCAGACCGCGGCCCTCGGATCGCCGGATCGTCGGGTGCCGCGGCTGCCCTCCTCGCTGCGCACCGTCCCGAACGATCTGATCGCGTTGCACTCCGGATATCCCGACCGGGAACTGCTACCGGAGCGGCTGGTGCGCAGCGCCTTCGGGCGCGCCGCCCGCAGCGACGCGGTTGTGGGGCGTCCGCCGACGGCGGGCATCCCGGAACTCCAGGCATGGTTCGCGACCGAACTCGGTGCCGCGACCCCGCTCGGAGTCGCACCCCCGACACCGAGCGACGCCATCGTCGTACCCGGCAGCCAGAGCGCGCTCAGCGCCGCGTTCCACGCGCTGGTCGGCGCCGGCAACCCGCTGCTCGTCGAATCACCCACCTATTGGGGCGCGATGGTCGCGGCCGCGCAGGCCGGGGTACACGTCGTGCCGGTGCCCAGCGGAGCCGACGGCCCCGATCTCGGTGAGCTCGCCCGCGCCTTCGACCGCACCGGCGCACGGGCCTTCTACGCTCAACCCAACTTCGCGAACCCCACCGGCGCGCAGTGGTCACCGGACCTCGCCGACGCCGTCCTCCGTCTCGTCGGTGACGCCGGCGCGTTCCTCGTCGAGGACGACTGGGCGCACGACTTCGGGATCACCGCGGACCCGAGGCCGCTCGCCACGCGTGACGACAGCGGGCACGTCGTCTACGTCCGATCCCTCACCAAGAGCGTGTCCCCGGCCGTGCGGATCGCCGGGATCGTCGCGCGCGGACCGGCTCGCGATCGCATCCTCGCCGAAGTGCAGGCCCAGTCGATGTACGTCAGCGGGGTCCTGCAGGCCGTTGCCGTCGACGTCGTCACCCAGCCCGGGTGGCGCACCCATCTGCGCGGCCTGCGACCGCAGCTCGCCGCGCGCCGGGATCTGCTCGCGGGAGCACTGCGCGAACACGCCCCCGGCCTGCATCTCGACGCCCTGCCCGTGGGCGGGCTGAACCTGTGGGCGCGGCTGCCCGAGCACACCGACACCGCCGCACTCGTCCGTGACTGCGAGGCCGCGGGCGTCGTCGTGACCGCCGGAGACGAATGGTTCCCCGCCGAACCCACCGGCCCGCACCTGCGGCTGAACTTCTCCGGACCCAACCCCGGGGTGTTTCCCGCCGCCGCCCGCATCATCGGCGAAATGCTGGAGCGTGGGCGGACGCGCTGACCGTACGGCTGACAGCCCGTTGGACAGACACCACACGGCACGGAAATCTGAACGGCATGGCTTCACCGCGACCCGCACTCACGACACCCGTCCTCCTGCTCATGGCGCTGGCGACCGGGTTGTGTGTGGGCGCGAACTACCTCAATCAGCCGCTGCTCGACACCATCGCCACGGCCCTCGGCACCTCCCACTCGGCGGCGGCGTTCACCGTCACGGTCGCTCAGGTGTCCTACGCGTCGGGCCTGCTGTTCCTCGTGCCGCTCGGGGACATGCTCGACAAACGGCGGCTCGCCGTCGGCCTCATGATCCTTGCCGCGTCCGGCCAGGTCGCCAGCGGTTTCGCCCCGAACATCGCCGTCCTCACCGTCGGAATCGCGATCACCGGCCTGTTCTCCGTCGCAGCGCAGGTGCTGGTGCCGTTCGCTGCGGCCCTCGCCGAACCGGAGCGCAGCGGCCGAGCCGTCGGCACCGTGATGAGCGGTCTGCTGCTCGGGATCCTGTCCGCGCGCAGCATCGCCGGATTGCTGGCCGAACTCGGTGGCTGGGCCACCGTGTACCGGGCCGGGGCCGTTGCGCTGATCGTCGTCGCGGCCGCACTGTGGTGGACGCTGCCGGCTTCGCGGCCGACCGCACACGCCGGTTACCCGGCGACGCTGCGGTCGCTGGGCACGCTCGTGCGCACGCACCGGCGTCTGCGCACCCGCGCGCTGCTCGGCGCGTCGTCGTTCGCGTCGGTCGCGGCCCTGTTCTCCACGATGACGTTCCTGCTGGCCGGTGAGCCCTACGGTTTCGGCGACGCGCAGATCGGGCTGGTCGGTCTCGCCGGGATCGCCGGGGCGCTGGCCGCGAACGCCGCGGGCCGCGCCGCCGACGGCGGGCACATCCGGCTCACGACCGGAATCTCCGTCGTCGTGCTCGTCGCGTCGTGGGCCGCGCTCGCCGCCGGAGCCCACAGCCTCACGTGGTTCCTGATCGGGTTCGTCGCCGTCGACCTCGCCGTGCAGGGCGTGCACATCACCAACCAGAACGTCGTCTACGCGCTGGAACCGGCGGCGCGGGCCCGCATCAACTCGGTGTACATGACGATGTACTTCGTCGGCGGCGCTTCGGGTTCGGCGATCGGAGCGGTGGCGTGGTCGGCCGCCGGATGGTCCGGGGCGTGTGTCGCCGGTGCCGCGCTGGCGGTTGCCTCGGCGGGTGCGTGGGTACTGGACCTGCGCGCCGCGCGTCGCGCCGCCCCGGCCCGCTCGCAGGAGGAGACCGCCGCCGTGCGCGGCTGACTCGGATCAGGGCCGCGACCCGACGCCGGTGGCGAGTTCCCGTACCCGGCCACGGACACTGTCCGGAGCCAGCGGCGGGGTCGGCAGGCCCGCGCCGGAGCGCAGTCCGTCGACGAACTCCCGGAGTACCTCCGCGGCTCCGTGGGACGGGGACCAGCCCAGCTCGGATCGTGCTCGCCCGCAGTCCATCAGCGGCAGCCGCAGCACGGTGTCGAACAGTCCCGGCTCCGCCGGTGCGAGGTGCGCGTGCCACGCGGCGGCCGCCGCGGTCCGCACGAGGCCGCTGCGCACCGGGACGACCCGGGCACCGAGCAGTTCCCCGAGCGTGTGCGCGTCGACCGGGGGTTCGGCGGCGATGTTGAAGGCACCGCGAACCGGTTGCAGCACGGCCCGGACGTAGGCGTCGGCGATGTCGTCGGCGTGTACGACCTGCATGCTCAGCCCGGGCATGTCGGGTACCACGGGGATCGCCTTCACCAGCGACCCGGGCACGAACGGGCCACCGAAGATGCGGCGCTGCGCCGACGCCGAGCCGCGCTGGAAGATGAAGCCGGGACGCAGACGCACGACCCGGATGTCCGGATGCTCGATCTCGAACACGTCCAGCCACCGCTCGAGGTACGCCTTCTCCCGTGGATACGCCGCGCCCGGCCAGCCGTGAGTGGGCCACGACTCGTCGACGGCGTGTCCGTCCTCGGGGCCGGGGGAGTAGGCGCCCACCGACGACGCGACCACGATCACCGGAACCTGCGCGTCCGCGGCCGCGGTGAGGGTCCGGA
Organism: Rhodococcus phenolicus; assembly: GCF_001646785.1. Lineage (GTDB taxonomy): Bacteria > Actinomycetota > Actinomycetes > Mycobacteriales > Mycobacteriaceae > Rhodococcus > Rhodococcus phenolicus. The sequence goes on along the minus strand of NZ_LRRH01000042.1, from coordinate 23,471 downwards.
TCGTGCCGAGGACGTTGTTCTCCCACGTCTTCTCCGGTTTGTGTGTCGGATGGAAGAGCCATGCGAGATGGATCAGGGCGCCGGCACCGCGCATGGTGGCACCCAGATCGCCGGCGGCGACGTCGACCGCGGCGAAGCGGGTCTTCGGGGTGGTCCAGTCGGTGTCGCGGCGTGCGACGCCGAGCACCGAGGTGACGGCGGGTTGTTCGCCGAGCGCCCGGACGACGGCGGTACCGACGTTGCCGGTCGCGCCGGTCACCACCACGTGCAGGTCCGACGGTGTCGCCTGTGTTTCCTCGCTCATGGAGCGGGCATACCCGTGCCGCGGCGGTGTCAATCGGTCTGTGGCCGGACGGTCAGGATCGGTCGTGTGTCGGAAGCAGCCGCAGCTCCCGCGCGCGGCCCACCGCTTCGTAGCGGGTGTGCACACCGAGTTTGCGGTAGATGCTGCGCAATTGCGTCTTGACGGTGTTCGGGGAGACGAACAGTTCCTTGGCGATCTCCCCGAGCGTCGAGCCGCGCGCGAGCAGCGCCAGCACGCCCGCTTCTCGGGGCGACAACTCGACGCGGGCGATGGTGTCGGTGAACACCGACTCGGCCCGCCCGCCCGGCACCTGAGTGCCGCTCCACGCGACGAGTGTCTCGATGTAGCGCGGCGGCAAGGTCGTGAACGCACGGTGGTTGCCCAGCCGGACCGAGAGCATGCAGGCGCGGGTCCAGGCGCGCACGGCGTCGTCGTGCCCGTCCCGATCGACCTGAGCCGCAGCCTCGAGGAGCAGTGCCTCGAGGTGGGCGCGCGGATAACCGCAATCGGTCCAGGAGATCCGCTTGAGCAGCTTCGAAGCGAACTCGGGGTGCCCGGTGAGCAGTTCGATGCGCGCCGCCGCCACCACGAGGAACGGGTGGTCGCCCGGCTCCTCGTCGACCGTCGCCCGGGCCAGGTTGCCGTTGCCGAGCGCGAGTTGCAGGTCCACCTCGACGGCGGTGAGCAGCACGCGCGAGAACGCGCCCGGTGTGTGCTTGTCGCGGTGCGCCGCGACGGCGTGGTGCAACCACGTCAGGCCCGAGTAGGCGTCGTGGGTGACCAGCGCGTACTGCGAGTGGACGTAGGCGACGAACGCCCACAGTTCCTCGCGCACACTCGGCCGGCCCAGCAGCTCGAGCGGTTCCTTCGCGGCGTCGAGGTCGAGCGCATCGAGATGCTGCAGCACCGCGGCCACCCGTCCGGACACCTTCGCGGCGCCGGACCACGAGCCGGTTCCGTCGTAACGGCCTGCGCGGTCGAGCCATTCGCGGACGCGGGTGTTGTCACCGGCCAGTGCCCAGCCGACCGCCGAGCCACCCGCGGACTGTCCTGCCACGAAGTTCAGTTCGTACGACACGCCGCTCTGGTACGCACGTCGGAAGACGGTTGTCGCCTCGGGCAGATTCCCGGCGAGCTGCTGCGTCAGCGCCCACTGCATCCGCAGCATCGGCAACGGTTCACCGATCGCCGCCGGCTGGCGGGCCATGATGCCCGACACGAGCGGTTCGAACTGCCTGGTGCGGGCCGCGGCCTGGGCGATGTTCCCGGCCCGGCGCAACGCGATCGTCTGCGCGGTCGCGACATACAGATAGTTGATGGCCTCGGCCAGGCGATCCGGATCCGTGAGGGCCGCGGGATCGTCGGCGAGCGGCTCCCGCAGGATCGGATGCTCGTCGATCATCGTGGTGATCAGTGCCCGGCCGGCCCGCAGACCGGGGTAGTCGACGAGCACCTCGTCGGGCAGCGCGCGCATCACCCGGACGAGCTCACCGAAACGGTTCGACGCCATGTCCACCCACGAACGCTGCACGATGTCCGCGGCGACCGTCCAGTTCCGTCCCTCGGCCGCATAGAGTGCCGCCGTGGAGGGACGGCCGGCTTCCATCTCGGAGTGCGCGAGCCGGGCCAGCAACTCGTCGACGTGGCCGGGTTTCTCGCGGCGCGACACCGCCAGTGTTCTCTCACGGACGGCGGCGGGCCACCACCAAGTGGGGGGTCCGATACCGAACGAACCGACCATCAGACCGACCGTTTCGAGCCGGACGAGGAGCCGGCCCGCGTCCGCCCGTCCGGTCACGGCGACCGCATCGTCCGGGGTGATGCCGGTGGCGGCGACGATCGACAGTGCGAACGACCGCTGATCCGGGGTGAGCCGCGCGAGCCGATCGGTGACGTACTGGTCGACCAGGGCCGTGAGAACCGGATCGGGCCACCCGCCGGGCTGTCCGGTGCGCTTCCCCGGACGGTTGCGGACGACCGCGACCGCTCCGGACACCAGCGCGGGCACCCCGCCGAGCGCGTGGTACAGGTCGCCGAATGCCGCGTCCTGCAGGGCGACGCCGTTGAGGCGGAACAGTTCGGTGGTTTCGTCCCGGGTGAACGACAGGTCGTCGGCGGACACGAACGTGCAGTCGATGCCGCGGGCGGTGATGTCGAGCAGCGCGGACGTACTTCCCTGCATGCACACGACGACATCGACCGTGGGGCACGTGTCGAGCAGATCGAGCAGCGGCCCGATGAGGATCCGTCCGGCGTCGACCGGGAGCCCGGACAGGACGAGCACGAGCGGCGTCTCCGAGGCATCGAGGGCCCGGACGAGAAGGTCGTGCGGCTCGGCCGAGATGCCGGGTACGGCGAGCCCCGATCGGCGGCAACAGTCGAGGACGACGGTCCAGACCTGGTCCTCGGTGGCGTCGGCCGGCAACGGCGGGACCCACAACACGGACCGGCCGGAGGCGCCGCCGGCATGCAGCCACGTGGCGACGAGGGTGCGCTTGCCGAAACCGGGCGGTGCGAACACCATCGTCAGTGCGGACTCGCGGTCGAGCAGAGCAGACAGGCGGGGTCGGGGGAGCGCGCTGCGCAGCGCCCGCCACGACGGCACGCCGACCCGGCCGGGGGGCGGAACGCTCACGTGGACTCCTTCGACAACGCACGACGAGCTGAACCGAAGGCCACCGCTCCCGATCCGGTGCGTCCCCGACGGGCCGTCGTCAACTGCAGGGTATCGAACCGCATCATCTATCGGACAATCCGCTGCCGCTGCCGTCTCACACGTCGATGGTGGAGGTGGGTGGCCGGTTTTGCAATGGTCGGGACGCGAATGCGGTCTCCGCGGAACCACCGCCGCCTGACTCCTTCTGTGTGGATTCGTGTCCGTCACACGAACACGAATCCACACAGAACGCTCAGCAGCAACGGGCGCCGGGGTTCGAATCGCTTGCCGCGTGCCGCTCCCGCCAGTACTCGCGCTCGGACGGGACCGGGGCGTCCGGGTCCAGCCGCCGCTGCAGGGCGACGAACCTCGCATAGTCGTGGTCGCCCATCAGCGCCCCGATCCACCACCAGGCACGGCGCAGCACGGTGACGATCCCCGTCGCTCCGCTCGCCCTGATGATCACGTCACCCCCTCCTCGTCGTGTCGGTGGGCATGATCGGGATGCGTGTGCGCCGCACCGGGCACCCGGACCTTCCCGGCGTCGATCAGCTCGTCCCACTGTTTCTGCAGATCCCGTTCCGCGGGGGTGGGCACGAAACCGGCCGGCGCGAAGATCTTCGACGGGACGTCGGGGGTTTCGGTGGTGGGCAGGCCACCGGCGCGCACCGCGCGTATGCACACCACCACCCCGGCGGCCACGACGATCAGCACCAGCACCGCGAACACGATCGACAGGGTGCCCTGGATGAACGTGTTGCGGATGACGGCGTCGATCGCGTCGGGGGTCCGCGCCGACCCGAAGCTGGTTTCGCCCGCGTTCTTCGCGTCGACGAACGCCCGGTGCTGCGCCCAGTAGCCGACCGCGCGATCCGAGGAGAAGATCTTCTGCCACGACGCGGTCATCGTCACCACGAGGTCCCACACCAGCGGAACCCCCGGAATCCACGCCCATTTGAACAGGCCCTTCTTCACGACGATGGTGAGGACCACCGTCAGGGCGATCGCGGCGAGCAACTGGTTGGCGATGCCGAACAGGGGGAACAGCGTGTTGATTCCGCCGAGTGGGTCGGTCACACCCATCAGCAGGATCGCACCCCACAGGCCGACGACGATCAGCGTGCACAGCCACGCGCCGGGACGCCACGACGGGTCCTTGAACCGGCGGGCCGGGCCGCCGAAGTTGCCGAGCGAGTCCGACAGCATGAACCGGGCCACGCGGGTGCCGGCGTCGACGGTGGTGAGGATGAACAGCGCCTCGAACATGATCGCGAAGTGGTACCAGAACGATTTGAGGCTGTCGCCGCCGAACAGGTCGCTCAGGACCTGCGACATACCGAACGCGAGGGTGGGCGCCCCGCCGGTGCGGGAGATGATCGATTCCTCGCCGACGGCTTCGGCTGCCGCCGTGATCTGCTCGGGTGTGATGTCCGGGCTGCCGAGGCCGAGCCCGTTGACGTAGGTGGCGGCGGTCTCCGGGGTGCCGCCGGTCAGCGCGGCGGGAGCGTTGAGCGTGAAGTACAGGTGCTGGTCGATGATGCACGCGGTGACCAGCGCCATGATCGCGACGAACGACTCGGTGAGCATGCCGCCGTAGCCGATCAGCCGGATCTGCGACTCCTTCTCGAGCAGCTTCGGGGTGGTGCCCGAGGCGATCAGCGCGTGGAAACCGGACAGCGCTCCGCACGCGATGGTGATGAACAGGAACGGGAACAGCGACCCGGCGAAGGCGGGGCCGTCACCGGCGATCGCGAACGAGGTGACGTCGGGCATCTCCAACGCCGGCCGCGCGACGAGGATGCCGATGGCGAGCAACGCGATCGTGCCGACCTTCATGAACGTCGACAGGTAGTCGCGCGGGGCCAGCAGCAGCCACACGGGCAGCACCGCCGCAGCGACGCCGTAGGCGATGAGCAGCCACGCGATGGTCACCTTCGACAACGTGAACCAGTCGGCGCCCCACTCGGTCTCGGCGACCCAGCCGCCGCCGATGATCGCCAGCAGCAGCAGCGCCACACCGATGAGGGAGACCTCCGCGACCTTCCCGGGTCGCAGGTAGCGCAGGTACACGCCCATGAACAGCGCGATCGGGATGGTCATGGCGATGGAGAACAGGCCCCACGGGCTCTCGGCGAGGGCGTTGACGACGACCAGCGCGAGCACCGCGATGAGAATGATCATGATGACGAACACGGCGACCAGCGCGGCGACTCCGCCGACCGGGCCGAGTTCGTCGCGGGCCATCTGGCCGAGGCTGCGGCCGCGCCGGCGTGACGAGATCCACAGCACCAGGAAATCCTGGACGGCCCCGGCGAACACGACACCGACGATGATCCAGATGGTTCCCGGCAGATAACCCATCTGCGCGGCCAGGACCGGACCGACGAGGGGACCGGCCCCGGCGATCGCCGCGAAGTGGTGACCGAACAGCACGCGCCGGTCGGTCGGCATGTAGTCCTTGCCGTTCTCCAACTCCTCGGCCGGGGTCGCACGGTCGTCGCGCGGCTGCACGATCTTGCGTTCGATGAACCGGGCGTAGAAGCGGAACGCGATCAGGTAACTGCACAGAGCCGCGATGACGAACCACACCGCGTTGATGTTCTCGCCGCGGACCAGCGCGATCATCGCCCAGGCCACCGCACCGAGAACGGCGAGGACGAGGAAGACGACGCGCGCGGTAGGGGAGATCGGGGTCCGATCCACGACGCCGACCGGAGGGAGATCGGGGTCGGTCCGCAGGTGCTCGATGTTGCCGCGGGGCCCTGCCGGTTCGCCTGCCATGTCGGCTCCTCACCGGGTCCGGCCCGGCTCGGTGGTCCGACCGGCGGGCCGAACCTCGTCGACTGCGCGTGTGGTGACAGCCGTCACGCTACCGCCTTGCGGCGGAGGGGAACCGGAAAAGCAGGGGACGGGTGGCGCGTCGTCGGCGGCGCGTCAGGACAGCGCGCTGAGCCGTGCCTTCTCCAACGCGCCGAGGGTGCGCAGGATGGTGGCCTTCTGCTTCTCGAGGTCGCTGCGGCGGGCGCGGGCCGCGAGGCCGTTCTGCTCGGCGACGAGCGTGAGCTGCGCGTCGATCGCGGAGAGCTGATCGAGCAGCGCGAGGGCGCGGGTCTGGATCTCGTCGACGTCGACGGCGTCGGTGCGCACGGGCGCGGGGGCGGGCTCGGAGGAGCTGCGCGGCGAGGCGGTGCGCGGCTTGGGGGCGCGAGCGGGGGCGTTCTCGGCGACCACGGCGGCGGCGCGCGGACGCAGTGCCTTGCGCACGAGCGCGGGGTCGGGCTGCTCGGCGAGCCGAATGTCGTTGAGGGCGCGGCGGGCATCGCGTGCGGCGAGCCGGTGCTCGTACTCTTCCTCGTCGTCGGACTGCAGGGTTCCGCCGATCGGGCGCAGTCCGTACATGCCGACGAACTTGCGGGCTTCCTCGATGACGTCCTCGTGCTTGCGGCAGGTCGCGCAGCGCGGCTCGTTGCGGTATTCCTCGACGGCGGCGAGATCGCCGCACCATACGCAGGCACCCGGTGTCCACCGTCGTGCTGTCCGGATTGTCGCGGATTCGGTGGGGGCCTCGAGGGTCTGCGCGTCGATCACGAGGAGCCACCTTAGGTGAAGATCGGGCGGGCACGACGCGTGGGACGGACGTGACCTGCGGGGACGGTCGGGAAAGTGACGAAGATCATGTTAGCCGGACCAGACCGATAGGCAAAGTGTTGGGGCACAGCACTTTACGTACCGGACGGTCTGCTGGATTCCCGGATCGTCAGGTGGCGGTCGCAGAGGTGAGCCACTCCACGAGCGGACGGAACCGGCGCCAGGAGTCCCGGACCTCGTCGAAGGTGCGGGCACTGTCGAGCCAGGGCGGCGACTGTTCGGTGCGCCCCGCGGTGAGCGCCTTGTGGCGCAGCAGGTCGAGCCGGGGATGGTCGGGGTCGGTCCCCGCGCGGCCGCGTCTTCAGTTGCGCACCACCGATTTCGAAACCGTCGCGGCGCAGTTTCCGGAGCAGCTTCTCGAGCTGGGCGCCGCGCCGCTCGTCGTCGACGGCCGTGCGGTACGCCGCGACCTGCGCGCTGGACCCGGCATAGAACCCGCCGGCGACGACCAGCCCCGCGGCATCGACCTGCACGTAGAACCCGACGCCCGGAGCGGTCTGCACGAACCCGCCCTGATGCGTCTTGTACGGCGCCTTGTCCTTGCTGAACCGGACGTCGCGGTACGGGCGAAAGGCCTTGCCGGTACCGAACTCCGGTTCCAGCTCGGCGAGCAGCGCAAGCATCGGGCCGCGCACGCAGTCGTCGTAGACGGCCTTGTGCGCGGCCCAGAAGGCTTTGCTGTTGTCGGCCTCGAGATCCTCGTAGAAGTCGAGCGCGGCGACGGGGAATCCGGTGAACACCCCGTCAGTCTGCACCCTCGGGAGCGAGGCCGTCGAACAGTGTCAGGCGACGCCGTTGAACAGCGACGTCACCGAGCCGTTCTCGAACACCTCACGGATGGTCTGCGCCAGCAGCGGGGCGATCGACAGGACGGTGAGCGTGTCGAACTGCTTCTCCGGCGGGATCGGCAGCGTGTTGGTGACGATGACCTCCTTGGCGCCGCACGAGGCGAGGCGCTCGGCGGCCGGATCGGACAGCACACCGTGCGTCGCGGCGATGATCACGTCACCGGCGCCGGCCTCCTTGAGGACGCGCACGGCGCCGGCGATGGTCCCGCCGGTGTCGATCATGTCGTCGATCAGGATGCAGGTGTGGCCTTCGACCTCACCGACCACGCGGTTGGACTTGACCTGGTTCGGCACCAGCGGGTCGCGGGTCTTGTGGATGAACGCCAGCGGGGCACCCCCGAGGGTGTCGGCCCACTTCTCGGCGACGCGGACGCGACCGGAGTCGGGGGAGACGACGGCGATGTTGTCGACGCCGTAGCGGCCGCGGATGTACTCGGCGAGCTGACCCTGCGCGTGCATGTGGTCGACCGGGCCGTCGAAGAAGCCCTGGATCTGGTCGGTGTGCAGATCGACGGTGATGATGCGATCGGCACCGGCGGTCTTGAGCAGATCGGCGATGAGGCGGGCCGAGATGGGCTCGCGGCCGCGGTGCTTCTTGTCCTGACGGGCGTACGGGTAGAACGGCAGGATCGCGGTGATGCGCTTGGCGGAACCACGCTTGAGCGCGTCGATCATGATGAGCTGTTCCATCACCCACTGGTTCAGCGGGAAGGGGTGGCTCTGCAGCACGAAGGCGTCGGAGCCACGCACCGACTCCTCGAACCGGACGAAGGTCTCGCCGTTGGCGAAGTCACGCGCGGTCTGCGGCGTGACCTGGATGCCCAGCTCCTTCGAAACCTGCTCTGCCAGCTCGGGGTGTGCCCGGCCTGCGAAGAGCATCAGGTTCTTCTGATTGTCGATCCAATTGGTCACTGGTCCAGGCCGTCCTTTTGCGGTTCGTTCACTTGCTGCTGCTGCGACGCCGTCGATGCTGCCTCAGCGGCGGGGGTCCCGGCTCGATTTCGCTGGACCCAGCCTTCAATATTGCGCTGTGGCGCACCCGACACTGCCAGCGCCCCCGGCGGAACGTTCCGCCGGAGCACCGTCCCGGCGCCCGTGTACGCCCCGTCACCGACCGTCAGCGGGGCTACGAACATGGTGTCGGAGCCCGTTCGCACGTGCGATCCGACGACGGTCCGGTACTTCTGCACGCCGTCGTAGTTCACGAACACGCTCGACGCGCCGATGTTCGAGTGATCACCGATCGTCGCGTCGCCGACGTAGGTCAGGTGCGGCACCTTCGAATGCGCTCCGATCTGCGCGTTCTTCGTCTCGACGAACGTGCCGATCTTGCCGTCGGCGCCGAGTTCGGTGCCCGGTCTCAGGTACGCGAACGGGCCCACGGACGCGTCCGCGCCGATGATCGAATCCGATCCGTGGCTGCGGACGACCGACGCTCCGGCTCCCACCTGCACGTCGGTCAGGGTGGTGTCCGGTCCGATCACCGCGTCCTCGCCGACGGAGGTGCGCCCGTGCAGCTGCACACCGGGAAGCAGCGTCACGTCCGGCGCGAGGGTGACGTCGACGTCGACCCACGTGGTCGCCGGATCGATCACCGTCACACCCTGGCGCATCCAGTGTTCGACGGTGCGCCGGTTCAATTCGGCGGCGAGCGCCGCGAGCTGCACGCGGTCGTTGGCCCCCGCCACCTGCACAGCGTCGTCGGTGTACTGGGCGCGGACGGTGTCGCCCTCGCCGCGGGTGATCGCCACGACATCGGTCAGGTAGAGCTCGCCCTGGGTGTTGTCGGCGCTGAGCTTGCCCAGCGCCGAGCGCAGGGCGGCCACGTCGAACGCGTACACGCCGGTGTTGATCTCGGTGATCGCCAGCTGGGTGGGTGTCGCTTCCCGGTGCTCGATGATGGCGGTGACATCGCCGTCGGTGGTGCGCAGGATCCGGCCGTATCCGGTCGGGTCGGCGGCGGTCGTCGTGAGCACGGTGACGGCTGCCGGTTCGGGTTCGGCGTGCGTGTCGAGCAGGGCGCGGAGCGTGTCGGCGTCGAGCAGCGGCACGTCCGCGGCGGTGACGACGACGGTGCCGGCGAAGTCGGCGGGAAGAGCGGTCAGGGCGCACTCGACGGCGTGACCGGTGCCGAGCTGCTCTTCCTGGACGGCGACGCGGACGTCCCGGTCCAGACGGGCGGCGAGATCGGTGACGGCGGCGCCGATACGTTCGCGGTCGTGACCGACCACCACCACGAGGTGATCGGGGGCGAGCTCCGCTGCGGCCCGCAGCGAATGCTCGAGCATGGTGCGGCCACCGAGGGAGTGCAGAACTTTGGGTGTCTTGGACCGCATCCTCGTACCCGCTCCGGCGGCCAGGACGACTATGGCGGTCTGCACTTGCATGAAGCTCCCTCGACGTTCGACATGCGTCACGGACGTACGTGCGGGAGCCCGTCGGCTCCCGTTGCCTTGCTCCGCCGCCAGGACTCGAACCTGAACTATCTGAACCAAAATCAGAGGTGCTGCCGATTACACCACGGCGGATCGCCGCACGTCCGAGGATCGAACCCCCGGGCATGCGGTGTGATCCTCGCATGCCGATACGGTCGGCGTCGAACGCGGGGCGGAGTCGGGGCGCTCCGCCCGGCCCGCCGATTAGGCTCGGCGCGGGGCCCGTGCAGCAGGTGTGGCGCCGGAAAGGAAACCGTCGTGTCGCGAACACCGCAGAATCAGCCCGAACGGACTCCACGCATCCGCATGACCGGAACGCAGCGCCGTGAGCAGTTGATCGAGATCGGCCGGGCCCTGTTCGCCGAGCGCGGGTACGAGGGCACGTCGATCGAGGAGATCGCGCAACGCGCCGCGGTGTCCAAGCCCGTCGTCTACGAGCATTTCGGCGGGAAGGAAGGGCTCTACGCCGTGGTCGTGGACCGCGAGATGACCGTGCTCATGTCGATGGTCACCGCGAGCCTGACGCAGAACAGGTCTCGCGTCCGCGTCGAACGGGCTGCGCTCGCGCTGCTCACCTACATCGAGGAACGCACCGAGGGTTTCCGCATCCTCGTGCGCGACTCGCCGGTCGCCGCCGAGGAAGGCACCTATTCGAGCCTGCTCAACGAGGCGATGCGGCAGGTCGGCACCCTGCTCGCCGGCGACTTCTCCCGGCGCGGTCTGGATCCGGAACTCGCGCCGCTCTATGCGCAGGCTCTCGTCGGCATGGTCGCGACCACCGCGACCTGGTGGCTCGACGAGCGCAGCCCGTCGAAGGAGGTCGTCGCGGCGCACCTGGTGAACCTGTGCTGGAACGGGCTGACCCGGCTCGAAGCCGATCCGACCCTCGGCGAGGATTGATACAGTCAGTGCCTGCGAATGCCGAGGTAGACCCCGCTTCGGTGGTACCGTTGCCCGGCCGATTCGTAGCCGCGACGGGATTGAGGTGACTGTGGTTTCCCGCACGTCGATTGCCTGTGCCGAGCATGTTCGGGCCGAGTGCCGTGGTCCGGCCCGGGACGTTGCCCACGGGGAGCACTGACATGCCGCGTCAGGTTCGTGCGGAGGCCACCCGGGAATCGGTGTTGCGCGGCGCCGCCGACGTCTTCATGCGGCTGGGATACGCGAACGCCAGCCTCAACGAGATCATCGACGAATCGGGCGTCACCAAGGGCGCGCTGTACTTCCACTTCGGTTCCAAGGAGGAACTCGCCCGCGGCGTCATCGACGCCGGTTTCGTCCGTTCCTCGGAGGCCGGTCTCGCCAAGATCGACGAACGCACCCCGGCCCTGGAGACGATGATCGAGTTGTCGGTCCTGTCCGTCGACCTGTCGATGTCCGACCCGGTCGTCCGCGCGATGTTCCGGCTCGTCATCGAGATCGGCGACTATCGCGGATCGGGCGACAATCTGTTCGAGCTGTGGCTCGATTCGCTGCAGCAGCTGGCGCGCCGGGCGCAGGAGGAAGGCGATCTGTCACCGGACGCCGATCCCGACGCCGCCGGGCTGCTCGTGCTCCAGATGATCGTCGGGGCGCGCACCGTCGCCGCGGGGCTCGGCCGCCGCGACCGGGCGATCGAACACGTCGAGCTGATGTGGGCGAACCTGCTGCCGACGCTGGTGCCGGCGCCGAAGGTCGAGTACTTCCGGCAGTTCGCCGCGCGCCGGATGCGGGTCTGACGAGGCCCGGCGGATTACCTGTTTCCGTCGGTAACGGACTGTTACTGTTCCGTGAACTGCGCGCTGTGCCGGGGGCGGCGGCGCTCGATCGACAGTGACAGGAATGTATCGATGCGTGTCTTGCGACATCTCGCGGCGGTCTGCGCCGCCTCCACCGCGCTGGTTCTGGCCGCGGTCTCTTCGGCCGGTGCCGACCCGGTCCAGGTCGACGACGTCTTCAACCCGTTCGTGGTGAGCACCTTCCGCGACGGGCAGATCGCGCATCCGTCGCAGTGGATGCCGCGGCCGGCCTCCACCGACCCCTGGTTCGACGCCCCCGACCTCGCCGACGACGCCGTCCCCGGCACCCTGCTGCGGCACCGCCCGGTGACGGTGCAGGTGTACGGGGTGCAGCCGGGCCACGTCACCGCGCATCAGCTGATGTACGTCACCACCGATTTCGACGGTTCCCGCACCGTCGCCACCGGTATCCTCATGATCCCGGAGGACGGCACCCCGGCACGGGACCGCAGGCTCATCGGCTACTCCGAGGCCAACGACAGTCTCGGTCCCGACTGCATGCCGAGCACCCAGTGGACCGGCGGCAACCAGACCGACCCGTCGCTGTTCTCCGCGCTCGGTCCCGTCGCGCAGATGTTCGGCCGCGGCTGGGCCGTGATGATGAGCGACACCGCCAACGACGGCGACACCGCCCCCAACGGCTTCTCGATCGGCCGGTTCAGCGGACCGGCCACCCTCGACGGGCTGCGCGCCGCGATCGCCCTGCCCGACGCCGGGTTCGCCGCGGACATCCCCGTCGGTGTCTTCGGCATCGCCGGGGGTGGCGTGGCCGCGGGGTTCGCCGCCGAGATGGCCGGCAGCTATGCCCCGGAGCTCAACCTGGTCGGCACCGTGCTGCAGGCCATGGTCGTCGACAGCGCGACCTTCGAACGCACCGCCGACGGCGGTATCGGCTCGGGTTTCGTGTTCGCCAACTCGCTCGGGTTCGCCGCGAAGTACCCCGAGATCGACCTCGACGCCGAACTCACCCCGCTCGGCAGGGCCGCCGCCGACCTGTTCCACAGCACCTGCCAGGGGCTGTACCTGATGTTCCCGTTCGTGCCGTTGTCCGCGCTGTACGTGCACGGCCGGCCGGCGGACAATCCGGTGTTCGCGCGGGCCTACGCGGAGAACGCGCTCGGTACCAGGCCGCACGAGGTTCCGGACGCGCCGGTGCTGATCACCTCGTGCCGTGACGACTTCCTCGTGCCGTACGAGGACGCGGAGAAACTCGGAAACTTCTGGCGCGCACACGGTTCCGAAGTCGAGTTCGATCCGTCCGTGTGCGGGATCGGCGACGTGCTCACCGACCCGGTCCGTGTGGGCGTCGAGTTGCTCGGCATGCAGAACGTCGCCTGGTTCGACCGGCGCTTCGAGGAGGCCGGCCGGTGAGGCGACTGCTCGTCACCGTCCTGGCCGCCGTGACCGTCACCCTCGGTGTCACCGGAACCGCTTTCGCGGCACCGGATCTCGACGCGGTCCTCGATGTTCCCCGCAGCAACCTCGACTCCGAACGCGTCGGCGGAGTCGCTCCCGATCTGCCGACCGAGCCCGACGTGCTGCGACCGCTGCTCGACGGCGCACGCGCCGCGAACGTCGAACCGGAACGCTATGCGGCACTGCTGCACCAGTATTGGCTCGCAGTCGCGGCCCGCAACGCCGGGATCGACCTGAGCCGCTGGGATCCGGGGCTCGGGCTGGCAGCCAACGAGCAGAACCTGAAGAACACCTTCGCCTACTACCAGAAGCTGCAGCGCGAGCACCCCGAATTCCTGTGGACCGGTCAGGGTGGCCTGGCCGGACCGTCCTTCGGTGCCGGAATCATGGACGTCGACCTGGCCCGGGTCGTCCTCGGTGTCCGGGAGGTGCGCGACGCCCTCGCCGGGATCACCCGCACGCTCGACGACGCCGCCGCCCCGGCTTCGGCGCGTCTGCCCGAGGACCTGCAGGCGGTGCTCGCCGTCGGGCACACGATCACCCCCGAGGACATCGCGGACTTCCAGGTCCGGGTCATCGCGATGAGCAAGCACATCTTCACCGACCTGCTGCCGCAGCACGAGGCATACCTCGCCGGTGGTCTCGACGCGATCGACGAGTTCCGCCGGGCCGGCATCATCGACGACCGCGCCACCCGGGCATGGCACGATCTCGCCAGCGGGGACCCCGAACGGGTCGTGCGCGGCAACACCGAGCTGCTGTACCGCGAGCAGTACCAGTCGATCGCCGACCAGTGGGACGCCACCCGCGAGGCCGGGGGACCGGTCGGTCGCGCGCTGACGTACCTGTCGACGTTCGCCGCCGACCCGGCGATCCCTGGCGTGGTGCCACCCCGGGAGGCGTCTCCGCTCACACTGACGGCCGCCGACGCCACCGACGGTGCGCAGTGGCGCCTGCAGACACCGCTGCCCGCGTTCAACTGGTCCGACCGCGACGCACGCTGGGACTACATCACCACGCGGATGCTCCCGGCCTACCGGGCGCTCTCCGAGGATCGGCCCGCCGAACTCGCCGCCGCCCTGAGCAAGCCGATCGACCAGCAGTTCCTCGAGCAGCGAGCGCTGTTGCGGCTGGTGCCGCTCCTGCAGTCGATGGCCCGCACGGTGCAGGTGCAGTACAACTGAACGTTTCCCCGTCGTTGCAATCGGCGGCGCAGCCTGACAGCATCGCCGCCGTGACCATCGGACCCTTCGACGCCGGGCAGGCCCCGGCCGCACTCGCCCGCCTGCTCGACGAGCTCGGCGACGGCGCCGCGGTCACCTTCACCGCCGTGCCGGCGCTGCTGACCGTCACCCAGGCGGCGGACGTGCTGGGCACCTCCCGCTCCGAAGTGTCCCGACTGGTCGACAGCGGGGCGCTGCCCGCCGAGTTCCACGGCCTGCATCGGCGGGTGGACCGCGCCGACGTCGTCGCGTTGGCCCGGCGCCGCGCGACGATCCGCACCCAGGTGCTCGACAACCTCGCCGACCTGGCCCGTCGCGACGGCCTGTACGACGAATTCTGATCGGAAAGCAGGGGGAACATGCCGGTTCGGGTGGTGCTCGGCGCCTCGGTCCTCGCCGACGCGCGCGTTCGTGACGTGGTCCTCGCGTTCGCCGAAGACGGTCTCTACCAACCGTATTGGAGCGACGGTGTCATCGCCGAGGTGGACCGTCGGCTGCCGGCGGAACTGCCCCGGCCGGCGCGGGACTACCTGTTCGCCGAACTGGACCGGGCGTTCCCGGACGCGCGTGTCACGTGGCCGGCCACGGTGCTGCGGGAAGTGCCGTACGTCGTCGACCCGCGCGACACCCACCTGACCGCGGTCGCGCTGATCGCCCACGCCGACGCCGTCGTCACCACCGACAGTGCGATCGCCGCCGCGCTCGAACGCTCCGGCATCGAACCGTGGACCCCCGACGCGTTCGTCACGTTCGTCGTCGACGCCGACCCCGCCCGCGCGCGGGCCACCCTGCTGCGGATGGTGCGCAGACGCTGGCTTCCCGGCACCGACGAGACCGACGACGCGTTGCTGTCGCGGGTGGTGACCTGGGCACGTCGCGCGCTCGGGGACAGCTGTGCCGACCTGCTCGCGTGCGGGAACTGAACTGCCCGCGCGGGGCGCATAGAATCGAACGGTTCTCGTCGTACACCCAGGAGCGACTGTCACGTGTCTGCTGTGCCCGCCACCCCCCTGTCCGGATTGGCGCGGATCGCGCTGGCCGACGACCAGTTGCAGCGGGTCGCCGCGCTCGCCGGCACCGCCGAACAGGCCCTCGTCGCCCCGGCCGCGGCCCGCCCGTTCGTCGCCGCCGCGATCGCGGAGAAGGCCCCGCTGCTGGTGGTCACCGCCACCGGCCGTGAAGCCGACGACCTGACCGCCGAACTCACCGAGATCCTCGGCGGCAGTGTCGCGCAGTTCCCGTCGTGGGAGACCCTGCCGCACGAGCGGCTGTCACCGAGCGCCGACACCGTCGGCCGGCGCCTGCAGGTCCTGCGCCGGCTCGCCCGGCCCAACGACCGCGACTACGGCCCCGAGTTGCGCGTCATCGTCGCGACCGTGCGATCGCTGGTGCAGCCGATGGCACCGGGTCTCGGCGAGATCGAGCCGATCACCCTTCGCGTCGGGTCCGAACACGACTTCGACGAACTGATCGAACGCCTCGTCGAACTCGCCTACGCGCGCGTCGACATGGTCGGCAAGCGCGGCGAGTTCGCGGTGCGCGGCGGCATCCTCGACGTGTTCCCGCCGACCGCGGACCATCCGGTGCGCGTCGAGTTCTGGGGCGACGAGGTCACCGAGCTGCGCCCGTTCTCCGTCGCCGACCAGCGGTCTCTGCCCGACGTCGAGGTCGCCACGCTCATCGCACCGCCGTGCCGCGAACTGCTGCTCACCGACGCGGTCAAGGAACGCGCGGCCCAGCTCGCACAGGACAACCCCGCCGACGCGGCGCTCGTCGAGATGCTCGACAAGATGGCCGGCGGCATCCCCGTCGAAGGCATGGAGGCGCTGCTGCCGGTGCTGCAGCCCGGAGAGCTGCAACTGCTCACCGAGGTGCTCCCGCCGGGCACCCACGTGCTGCTGTGCGACCCGGAGAAGGTCCGCACCCGCGCCACCGACCTGATGCGCACCGGCCAGGAATTCCTCGAGGCGTCGTGGACGGCCGCGTCGATCGGCGGAGCCGCACCCCTGGACACCGCGAACCTGACCGGGGCCGACGGCCGGAAGATGGATCTCGCCGCGTCCGCCTACCGCTCGCTGCGGCAGGTCCGGGAGGCCACCGAGGCGCAGGGTGTGCCCTGGTGGACGCTGAGTCCGCTCGCGTCGGGCGCCGACACCGAGGTGGTCCTCGAGGTGCAGGCCGCGCCCGAGGTGCGCGGCTCCGAGGATCTGCTGTCCATGCTGTTCGTGAACCTGCGCGCGCACGTCACCACCGGCGGGCGAGCGGTGATCGTGGTCGCGGGCACCGGCACCGGACTGCGCGTCCTCGAACGCCTGAAGGACAACGAGGTTCCCGCCGCCAAGCTCGAACCGGGCGCCGAACCGGTGCGCGGGCAGGTCGGCGTCATCCGCGGCGCGTTGCACGAGGGCCTGGTGCTCGCCGGCAACGGCGACAACCGGGTGCCGGGGCTCGTCGTCGTCACCGAAGCGGATCTGACCGGCAACCGGGTCACCACCGGCGAGGGCCGCAAGTCCCCGGTCAAACGCCGCAACCAGGTGGACCCGCTCGCCCTGACCGCCGGCGACCACGTCGTGCACGACCAGCACGGCATCGGCCGGTTCGTCGAAATGGTCGAACGCACCATCGGCGGCGCACGCCGCGAATACCTCGTCATCGAGTACGCGGCGAGCAAACGCGGCCAGCCCGGCGACCGGCTGTTCGTGCCGATGGAATCGCTCGACCAGCTCTCCCGGTACGTCGGCGGCGAACTGCCCGCCATCAGCAAGCTCGGCGGCTCCGACTGGGCGAACACGAAACGCAAGGCGCGCAAGGCCGTTCGTGAGATCGCGGGCGAGCTGGTGCGGCTGTACGCGGCGCGGCAGGCCTCGCCCGGTCACGCCTTCGGCCCGGACACCCCGTGGCAGAAGGAGATGGAGGACGCGTTCCCCTTCACCGAAACCCAGGATCAGCTCACCGTCATCTCCGAGGTGAAGACCGACATGGAGAAGGCGGTGCCGATGGACCGCGTCGTCGTCGGCGACGTCGGCTACGGCAAGACCGAGATCGCGGTGCGCGCGGCATTCAAGGCCGTGCAGGACGGCAAGCAGGTCGCGGTACTGGTGCCGACCACCCTGCTCGCCCAGCAGCACCTGCAGACCTTCACCGAGCGGATGGCGTCGTTCCCGGTCACGGTGAAGGGCCTGAGCCGATTCACCGACGCCGCCGAATCGAAGGAAATCGTCGCGGGTATGGCAGACGGCGAGGTCGACATCGTCGTCGGCACCCACCGGCTGCTGCAGACCGGCGTCCGCTGGAAGGATCTCGGCCTGGTCATCGTCGACGAGGAACAGCGCTTCGGTGTCGAACACAAGGAACACATCAAGGCGCTGCGCACCCACGTCGACGTGCTGACCATGTCGGCGACCCCCATCCCGCGCACTCTGGAGATGAGCATGGCCGGCATCCGCGAGATGTCGACCATCCTCACCCCGCCGGAGGAACGGCACCCGATCCTCACCTATGTCGGCGGATACTCCGACAAGCAGGTCGCCGCCGCCATCCGCCGTGAACTCCTGCGCGACGGACAGGTGTTCTACGTCCACAACCGGGTCAGCTCGATCGACAAGGCCGCCAAAAAGATCCGCGATCTCGTCCCCGAAGCACGGGTGGTCGTCGCGCACGGCCAGATGAACGAGGACACCCTCGAGAAGACCGTGCAGGGCTTCTGGGAACGCGAATTCGACGTGCTGGTGTGCACCACCATCGTCGAGACCGGCCTGGACATCTCCAACGCCAACACGCTCATCGTCGAACGCGCCGACGCACTGGGCCTGTCGCAGCTGCACCAGCTGCGCGGTCGCGTCGGACGGTCCCGCGAACGCGGCTACGCGTACTTCCTGTACCCGCCGGAGAAGCCGCTCACCGAAACCGCGTACGACCGGCTCGCGACCATCTCGCAGAACTCCGACCTCGGTGCCGGTATGGCCGTCGCGATGAAGGACCTCGAGATCCGCGGCGCCGGAAACGTTCTCGGCGCCGAACAGTCCGGTCACGTCGCGGGCGTCGGCTTCGACCTGTACGTGCGCCTGGTCGGCGAGGCCGTCGAGGCCTACCGCGCCGCGGCGGACGGAACCCCCATCACCACCGACGAGGCACCAAAGGAGGTGCGGATCGACCTACCCGTCGACGCGCACATCCCCGCCGACTACGTCACCTCCGACCGGCTGCGCCTCGAGGCCTACCGCAAGCTCGCCGCCGCCCAGGACGCCGCCGCCATCGGCGCGGTCGTCGAGGAACTCGTCGACCGGTACGGCCCGCTGCCGGAGGAGGTCGGCCGGCTCGTGTCCGTCGCGAAACTGCGGCTGCTGTGCCGCGAATACGGGCTCGAGGAGGTCGCGGTCGTCGGCACCCAGCTCAAGATCTCCCCGATGGAGCTGCCCGACTCGAAGCAGATGCGGCTCAAGCGGATCTTCCCGGCCGCCCAGTACCGCGCCACCAGCGGCATCGTGCAACTGCCGCTGCCACGTACCGGCGGGGTCGGCTCCGACCGGGTGCGCGACGTCGAACTGCTCCAGTACATCGCGGACTTCCTGCTCGCCATGGACGGCAAGGCACAGGGCTCGGTGGACGTGCGGGTGCCGGCGGGGGCGAGCGCGTGAGCGTGGTCCTTCTCGACCCGCGCCGCCCCGCAGTCGTGCCCGCGGCCGCGGTACGCCTGCTGCGCGGACCGGTCGAGTACGCCGGCGAGGTACCCGATGCGGTACGCGCGGCACTGGGCCTCGACCACGATCCCGGCGCCGAGGTTCTCGTCGCGCTGGACGCCGGCAGCGACGCCGTGACCGCGCGGATCGCGCGCGGCGAGACCGTGGTCGCGGCGGACCCGGTCGTGGGCGACCGGCTGCTCGACGCGGTCGACATCATGGACCGGCTGTGGGGATTCGGCGGCTGGGAGGTCACCCAGACCCACGATTCCCTGCGCCGCTACCTGCTCGAGGAAACCTACGAGCTCCTCGACGCCATCGACGAGGACGACCGGGCCGGACTGCGGGAGGAACTCGGCGACCTGCTGCTCCAGGTGCTGTTCCACTCGCGGATCGCCCAGGAATCGGCGACCGACCCGTTCGACGTCGACGACGTCGCCGACACTCTCGTCGCCAAACTCGAGTCCCGGAGCCCGCACCTGACCAACGGTCACACCGGCCCGCTCGACGTGGCCGAGCAGGAAGCGGCATGGCAGGCGGCGAAGGCGGCGGAGAAGCCCCGATCCTCTTGTCTCGACGGGATCGTGATGGCGCAACCGGCCTTGGTGCTGGCGGAGAAGGTGCTCGAACGGGCACAGGCGGCTGGAGTCCCGACGGACCTGATACCTGAAGACGTGACGCTTGTGCATCCGGACCGTACAGGCCGCGCCGAGCAGAGACTGCGCGGCGCGGTGCTGGCGTTCGCCGACCGCATACGCGCCGTCGAGAGTGCGGCTGCACAGGATCGCGGATTCAGAGGTTCACTGTGCACAAAGGATTGGCGGGAGTACTGGCTCTAGAGTCGATACCGTGCCCTGGACGCAGCATTCTCAACGTCGGCGGTGTGCCGGAGAGGGGACGTCGAGACCTGATCAGCCCTGGCGATACCACTCCACGGTCTTCATCAGGCCGTTCTCGAGACTGGTTCTTGGCTCCCACCCGATAGCGGCGCGGGTGCGAGCCACATCGGCCAGCAGTGTGCGTTCGAACGGTCTGTCACACAGGACCCCGAAGCGTGGTGCAGCCGGCCCGTCGATCATCTGCGCGATTTGCTCCACGACAGTGCGCACCGATACAAGGTGCCCGGATCCGACGTCGAGGGATTCGCCGACGGTCTTGGACGGGTAAGTGGTCTCTGTCGAGTGGGCGAACATGACGAATGCGTCGATCACGTCGTCGACGTAGATCCAATCGACCTCCCGACCGCAGCTGCCCAGAGCAGGGGATTCGCCGCGCAGCAGGGACTGCGTCACGTATGGGACGAGCTTGGTTCCGTCCTGCTGTCCGGGTCCGTAGACCATGGAGATGCGAAACGTGAACGTCGGGAGACCGAACCGCGCGCTGAAGGTACGCGCGTAGGTGGATGCGGCAATCTTCGCAGCGGCATAGGGAGATGCAGGTACCGGATCGGAGTCATGGGGTGGGGGCTCTTCGGCGGAACCGGCCAGCACTACAAGAGGACGACCCACCTCGCATGCGGCAGTCAGCAGATTGACCGTCGTCAGCAGATTATTCCGGAAGGTCGGCAGAACCGCGCCCAAATCCCGGCTGCCCGTCACAAAACTCGCCAGGTGGAACACCAGCTCGGGCCGGATCGTGCGTAGGAGGTGCTGCGTTGCCTCGTACTCCGTCAGGTCGGTCGTCCACCAGCGGATACCGTCCGCGGCGTTCCGCTGTGTTCGCGAGACGACATGCACCTCCAGGCCGGAATCCACGAGCCTCCGGCAGAGGTGTGAACCGATGAATCCCGATCCACCGGTGACCAGTACCCGGTAAACGCTCATCGGTCGGTGCAACCTCCCGTCGAAAGTTCTCGAACCAAGTGTGGGCGAATCACCGTAGGGGGGAGGAAGAACATGGAAATATACTTGGGAGTCCTCCCGCGGGGTTCGAGCGCCGTCGGCACTGGCGTCGGCGGCGCGGATTTTGCCTGCGGCGACGACGTCGCGACGCTCGGTGGAGACGGTCACCGGAGGATCTTCCGCGTCGGCGATCCGCATGATGGGTGTCGCAACCACGCTTCAGGTGCGATGCTTGTGGGCGCAGTGGATCCGGACACGCCGCAGGGGGTGTGGATCTACACAACTCACGGATTGGCGTGTGCGGCAATCGCGACAACAACGATTGCGTCGGCGTACGCAATCGGGAGGAGCGACGACGATGACCTGTTCCGAGATGGCCGCCGCGGCTCGACCGTTGCGCGTGGGAGACGTGGTCGAGGTTCGCAGCCCCGAAGAGATCCTGGTGACACTCGACGAGCGCGGGGAGACTGAGAACCTGCCGTTCATGCCGGAGATGCTCCAATTCTGCGGCCGGCAACTGACAGTACACAAGGTCGCACACAAGCTGTGCGACACCATCAACCGTAGTGGCATCCACAGGATGGAGAACGCGGTGCACCTGACGGGCGCGCGTTGTGACGGCTCCTCCCACGGTGGCTGTCAAACCGCCTGCTCGCTCTATTGGAAGGAGGCCTGGCTCAAACGTATCGAACCCGGAACGACCCGACCGACGTCCGACGGCCGCGTCACTCTTCCGCTGTTGGAGATCAACACTCGCAAGGATCCGGGTCCGAACGGTGAGGTCCGGTATTCCTGCCAGGCAACCGAACTGATGCGTGCCGCGCCGAGTTGTCTGCCGTTCCGCGATCTTCGCCAGTACGTGACCGACGTCAGAACCGGCAACGTCGGGGTACTCGCATCGTTGCGGGCGTTCCTGATCGCCTTGTTCAACCGAATGCAGGGGTTCAGCAAGCGTGTGCTGCCACGGAAACTGTGGGTCCGCAGCGGTCTGCCGTGGGGTTTCGTCCAGGGTCGGGCACTTGCACGGACCCCGACCGAGCACCTCGATCTGCAGCCAGGCGAACTGGTCCGGATCAAGTCCAAGGAGCAGATCGAGGCCACTCTCAACGAGAGCCAACTCAATCGAGGTATGGGCTTCGAAGCGGAGATGGCCAGATATTGTGGTCGAACCGCCCGAGTGAAGGCGCGCGTCACCAGGTGCCTGGACGAGAGAACCGGCGAGCTGTTGACAATGAAGAACCCTTGTATCGTGCTGGAAGACATTGTCTGCGCCGGGGTCTACAACGCCAACTGTCCGCGTGAGTTCGTACCGTTCTGGCGTGAAATCTGGCTCGAGCGTGTTTGACCGTGGTTGACGAGGAGGTAGCGCCCGAAGGATCGACGGCCGACCAGGTCGGAAGCATCGGTCGCAAGGCCGGCCGCGGTCTCAGGTGGAGTCTGCTCGGCAACTTCTTCCTCAAGCTGGGCTCGTTCGGTATCGGCCTCATCCTGGCTCGACTGCTGACTCCTGACGATTTCGGCGTGTACGCGTTGGCGTTGGCAGTCACAGCGCTACTCATGCACGTCAACGACTTCGGGATGATCGCGGCAGGTGTGCAGTGGCGCGGTAGGTTCGAAGAGATGGCGCCGACCGGGTCCACGATCGCGCTCGTCTTCAGTGTCCTCGGGTACGGCGTGGTGTGGATACTTGCACCGGCATTCGCGTCGATGGCAAACACTCCCGACGCGGCACCGGTGGTGCGACTGCTGGCTCTCGTCATTGTTGTCGACGGAGTCACCGCGATGCGCGTGTCCGCGCTTCAACGGCGGTTCGAGCAGGATCGGCTGACGATCGCGATAATGGCCGGCTGGTCAGCCAATGCGGTGTTGGCTGTGCCCCTCGCTTTCGCCGGGGCCGGAGCGTACAGCTTTGCCGGCGGCCAGGTATTCGGGTCGATCGTTACAGGCGTATTCGTGTTCAAGGCGGGACACCTTCCCATCGGGTTCGCCTTCGACAAGGCAATTGCGTTGAAATTGCTCGCGTTCGGTGTTCCACTGGCTGCCAGCCTCGGCGTCGAATCCATACTGCTCAACGCCGACTACATAATCATCGGCAACGCGCTCGGGTCTGCGGCGGTCGGCTATTATCTGCTGGCGTTCAACATATCCAGCTGGGTACCTGGATTGATCGGGACTGCTGTCCGCTTTGTATCCATCGCCGGTTTCTCGCGCCTGGCAGAGCGCAATGCCAGGGAGCTCGAGGAAGGCGTGCGCCGCTCGGTTCCCCTGCTCGTCACGGCAATTCTGCCTATCGCTGTCGTGATGGCGACTTTGGCAACGCCGTTGATTGCGTTCCTGTACGGCGATCAGTGGGGCCCGTCCGCGGCGGTACTGCGCATCCTCGCCGTGCTGATGATCGTCCGCATGGTGACATCGTTCGCATTGAGGTTTTCTCACCAGGCCGGTGCTTGCAGGTGAAGAAGAACGAGAGCCGCAGCAGCGATCGAGCCGATCCTCCACGGACATAGACTGATTCGCTGCAGCGCCTTCCACCGGGTCTTCAGCAGCGCGTTCGCGCGTTCGGCCGGAGCACGCATCGCAGACAGCAGCGTGTTGCGGCAACGAGTGCCGATATCGAGATCACGGCCTTTCGTCGGGACGTGG
>NZ_LRRH01000216.1 GCF_001646785.1 Rhodococcus phenolicus | reverse complement strand
GCACCGGCGGCCGGTGCCCCGCCCGCGAGTGCGGACTCGGCCTACATCAGCGAGGTGCCCGAGGACGTTCTCGCGTTGCTGCCCTCCAAGCTGATCACCTCGGCGTCCTCATGCGACAAGTCCGGCTTCAGCTTCGAGGGAGCACTGCAGATGCGGTGTGTGGTGACCGCGGATTCGAGTGTCGGCAAGGCGATGGGGCTCGCGGACGGCGACGACCAGTGGGTCACCGCCTGGCGCGACGACCAGTACGCCCGTTCGAATTTCATCCGGTACCGCGACAGAACCCTGTCCGGCTACGCGAGTCGCGTGACCTCCTCCGGTGATCGCATTGTCAACTACAGCACGGACGACTCCTACAGTTCCGGGTTCGAGACCATCGACAGGACCAGTGGGCTGGTGATGACGTTCTCGGTGGATTCGCTCGAGCAGGGCTTCATCCTGTCGAACGAACTCGGGTTCGCCGAGACGTGAGGCCGCGTCGACTCACTGCTGACTCGACGCGGAAGGTGATGTGAGGCAAGCGCTCTCGGCAGCTTCCCGTCCGGCGTGCCAGCCTTCGGCGTCGACGGTGCGGGTGCGGGTCGACCGGGTCGCGGGGAACAGGCGGCGGAACTCCTCGTCGACCGCCGCGGATCGGCGAGCGAGGATCGGCGCGAGCGTCGTCATCGGCATGCGTGCGTCGGCCGCCGCGTCGACGGTGGCACGGGCGTCGGCCTCCCTCAACCGTTCCCCGATCCGGCCGGCGTATCCGGCGAGGAACGCGCGCCGGAATGCGGTGGCGCCCCCGCCGATGCGTC
>NZ_LRRH01000041.1 GCF_001646785.1 Rhodococcus phenolicus | reverse complement strand
GGGGGGAGTCGCGGTCAGGCGGTGCGTTCGGCGTCGAAGGCGTCGGGTCCGCGCAGGAACGCCGGCGCCGGCGCGGCGGCCGGGTCGGGCTGTCCGTCGTGTTCGGTGCCGGCGGCGAGGATGCCCTTGACGGTGCGGTAGCTGGGGTCACCGACCTCGAGGGCACGGGCGCACGCCGCATTCAGCCGCCGATCCTCGTAGCGGTCCCGCAGCCGGACGATGCCCTGGATCGCCCGCAGCCGGTGCAACGCGTTGACCTGCGACAACTCGCTGACCACGGCGGCCGCGGCCGGGCCGATCTGGTCGGCCTGCGCCCGGCACCAGGACACGGTTTGCAGCGTGTAGGCGATCTTGTGCGGCGGGTAGTGCTCGGGGTTCGTCGACCGCCCCGACAGGTGCAGCACGTGGGTGGCGACCACCTGCTCGGTGTGGAAGATCTGCACCACGTCGCCGCTGGTGCGCACCAGCACCTGCTGACCGATCAGCCGCCAGGGCACCGAATACAGGGCCTTGCCGGCCTTGACGTGGCAGTCCGGGGCGACCTTCCCGAGCTGATAGAGGACCGGTTCGAACGGTCGCGGTGGAAGTGGTGTGAGACGGTGCTTTTCGACGGCATCGAACACCGTCGCTGGTGGGGTTCCGTCGAGGCCGCGGTGCTGGTGCCGGCCGTAGACGTCGGTGCACCAGGCCAGGGCGGCGTCCTGCATCTGCGCCAGTGAGCTGAACTCGCGGCCCTTGAAGAACGAGTCGCGGATATCGGGCATCGGACGCTCGATCCGGGGTTTGTCCTTCGGTTTGCCGGCGCGAGCCGGATCGATCAACAGCCCGTAGAACAGGGCGAGCTCGGCATAGGCACGGTTGATCTTCGGGTCGTACAGGTCCGGCCGGTCGATCCCGGTTTTGAGGTTGTCGCACACCATCCGGGCCGGGACACCACCGAAGAACTCGAACGCCGCGACGTGCGAGGCGCACCACGAGGACTGATCCATCCGCAGCACCGGCTGCACGAACAGCATCCGCGAGCAGGTCAGAATCATCGCGAACGCCCACACCGCCACCCGCCGGTCGGTGGCCGGATCGCGCCACATGCCGAGCTTGCCGTAGTCGACCTGGGCCTCGTCGCCCGGTGGAACCGGGCCCCGGGGCACCGTCACCTTCGCCTCCGCCACATCTTCGGCGAATTGCGCTGCCACATAACGACGTACCGTCGATTCGGACACCGCCACACCGTGGTCGTCACGCAGACGTTGCGCAATCGTCGCGACCGTCACCGACGCCTTCAACTGCCCGCTAATCCAGTCGTGGTGCGCGGCGATCGCCGGCCACGTCACCGCCCGCGCTGCCGGGTCGCCGACCTCGGGAAACCACCCCGAGATCAGCTCCCGCCAGAGCGCCTCGTCGAACTTCCCGCCCTCGCCGGGCGCCAGCCCGGCCGCCAACGCGGGTGCCAGGTACTTCCGGATCGTCTTGCGGTCGATCCCCAGGGCCGTCGAGATCTGCACCTGAGACCGGCCGGCATGCCAATGCCGGAACAACTCCATCAGATCGGTCATTGTCCACGTTCTCCTTGCCACCGTCAGGCCCCTTCCCGGGCCGTTGTCGGTGGCCCAGTCAGGAGCGAACCTGCAGCAGCGCCGGAACCCCGGCCGACACGCCCCGAGGTGGGGAATTACGTGACGGCCGGGTGGGGAATTACGTGAAGGCGACTGATCCAATTACGTGGCTCTGTCGCACTTTCCGTGAAGCTACTGCCACGCTTCACTATTCGAGGTGAAGGACACGTTTCCGCAGCAGATCGAGGTTGGCTCGCCCGTACATCTGCCGCTTGAGCATTTTGATCCGGTTCACATGCCCTTCGACAGGTCCGGAGTTATGTTCGAGGGTCAACCCGGCGGCGACGGCATCGAGATCACGGCGCAGACCCACAGTGAAGGACCGCAAGGCCGGTGATCCGGTGGCATCGACATCGGTCATCCAACTGGCGAGTTCGAGTCCGCGCCGCTCGACCATGATCTCGGCGAAGCCGCGAACGTGCTCGCGCAGGACGGTCAGTGCGGGACTGCGTTCGAGGATGTCGGCGAGCCGGCGACTGTCGGCGTCGGTGAGACGGTCGGGTCGGGAGGTCAGCCACCCGGTGACCTGCCGGGCGGATGGCGTCGGCGGTGGTGCCGGCCGTGTCCGGTGTTCGGTGCGAAGTGATGCCAAGAACCGGCGGACGGTTCTGGCGCTGCCTCGGTAGCCACGCTCGGTAATCTCCGCGGTCAAGCGGGCGGCATCGGTACATCCAGCGGCGAAGCGGTCACGCAGGTAGGTTTCGTATCCGCGGAGCAAGGTGGGTCCCGCCGTCCGGGTGGTGGTCAACAGCTCGTCGATCTCATGGGCGCGGGCGAAGCGGCGGACGGTCTTGCGGTCGAGGCCCAGTTTCTTGCTGATCGCCGAGATCGTCATCCCATTCGAGACGAGTTGCTGCACGGCGGCATGCCGTTCCCTGGTGCGGGTGGCTAACCGGCCGTCCGGCAACTCGGTACCCGTAGTGCTTGTACCACCGTCGATCTCGCTGCCAGCGGTGTCGGTAGCGACCTCGCCGGGGTCGGCGAGGTCGACCGGTGGGCAAAGATCGGAGCGGTGCCGAACCACGGTGTCCTCCACCGCGCCGACCAGGTTGTGCCACAGGTGCCACCGGTCGGCGACCTGCACCGCATCCGGTGCGCCCACGCGAACGGCTTCGGCGTAGGCACCGGCCCGGTCACGGCACACCACCTCGGCGCCGGGATGGTCCCGCAGCCATGCAGCGACGGTGTCGCTGGTGCGGTCCGGCAGCAGGTCGATCGGCCGACTCGTGGTCAGGTCCACGATGACGGTGCCGTAGTGGTGGCCGCGGCGGATCGCGAAATCATCGATACCCAGAATCGGGGTCCGCTCGATCGGTCGGTCCGGGATCGCGCGCACTGCCCGCAGCAGGGTGTCGCGGCCGGCCGAGATCCCGATCCGGGCGGCCAGGCGGGCCCCGGCACGGCCGGCCAGCGCCAAACCGATCGCCTCAAGCACGCCGTCGAGCATCGTGGTCCGGCGGGCGCACCGTTTGGTCAAACCGGGTAGCTGTTCGGCGAATGTGATTGTCGTACAGCGCGTGTTGATGCAGAAGAATCGGCGCACGGTCAGTTCGAGGACGACCGGGCGGGCGCCGATCGCTGTGTCGGCCGGTCTGCGTCGGTATCGGGAATGGACCCGGCTCGACGGCGTGTCGCACTTCGGGCACCGCGCCTCATTGCGGTGAGAGTGGGCGTGGATCCGGATCGTTGCCCCGGCGAGGCGGACTGCGTCGACGACGACGCCGGTCAGATGCGGCAGTAGTGCTGTCAGGGGCGCAAGGTCACACCATGACGATCTTGGTCTATACGGAATCGTCCCTGATCAGGGGTACGCCAGGACCTTCACGGAAAGTGCGACAGATCCAATTACGTGACGGACCAACCCCTCAACCTGAGGAATTACATGACCGCTGACAC
>NZ_LRRH01000215.1 GCF_001646785.1 Rhodococcus phenolicus | reverse complement strand
TCGGTCAACTACATCTCGTGGACGGCGCTGGCGTTGATGACAGTGTCGTCGGTGGCGAGCCTGCGGCCGGCGCCGACCATGGCGGTGTACGGACTGGCGTGCGTGTTCCTGTATGTGCTTCCGGCGATCGTGTTCCTGATTCCGACCGCACTGGTTTCCGCGGAACTGGCGTCGGGATGGTCCGGCGGCGTCTATCGATGGGTGACCGAGGGAATCTCGCCGAACATGGGTTTCGCCGCGGCGTGGCACCAGTTCGCGATGACGATCTTCTACTACCCGACCCTGCTGTCGTTCGTCGCGAGCACGCTCGCGTACGTGATCAACCCGAGTCTGGCCGCAAACGGCGTCTTCACCGCGGTCGTGATCATCGTCGTGTACTGGGCCGGTGTGCTTCTGGCGCTACGCGGCGGGATCGGTGTGATCGCGAAACTGGCGTCGAGCGGTGTGCTGATCGGCACGCTCATCCCCGGCGCGTTGCTCGTCGTTCTCGGCATCATCTTTCTCCTGCAAGG
This sequence comes from Rhodococcus phenolicus, assembly GCF_001646785.1. Lineage (GTDB taxonomy): Bacteria > Actinomycetota > Actinomycetes > Mycobacteriales > Mycobacteriaceae > Rhodococcus > Rhodococcus phenolicus. The sequence goes on along the minus strand of NZ_LRRH01000215.1, from coordinate 321 downwards.
GAATCCGAGTGCGGCTCCGATGGACGCGGGAAGTCTGTTGCCGGCCTGGACCGGTATCGCCAGCATCGTGCTGATCGTGAGCAACTTCGGCGCCTACTCCGGCATGGAGATGAACGCCGTGCACGTCACCGAACTGAAGAACCCCGCCAAACAGTTCCCGAGGGCGATGTTCCTGGCCGTGATCCTCGTGCTGGTCATCCTGATCCTGCCGCCGCTGGCGATCTCGTGGGTCGTGCCGTCGCAGGAGATCAGCCTGACCGCGGGCGTGATGCAGGCCGTCTCGGTGATATTCGGGCACTTCGGGCTCGGGTGGTTGGTGCC
>NZ_LRRH01000214.1 GCF_001646785.1 Rhodococcus phenolicus | reverse complement strand
GGCACTGCGCGAGCATCTCCGCGAGAATGCGGAGAACGAGTCCGGTCGAGTCCGTGCGGGGTAGCCGCCAGGAGGGTTTGATGACGATGGCGTACCCGCCCCGACAGTTCGGGTCCACCGAGCATCTGGCCAGCGAAGCCGTAGCGGCGTACGTGGACGGCGAACTGCGGATGAACGCGTACCTGCGCGCCTCGCAGCACCTGTCCGTGTGCCCGGAGTGCGCGGCCGAGGTCGAAGCCCAGCAGCAGGCACGGCTCGCGCTGCGCAACGCCGCCCGTCGCGCCCCGCAGATGCCGAGTTCGCTGCTCGGCGCACTCAGCAACATCCCCACCCACCTCCAGGACACGACCGGGCAGACCCCGCATCCGCTGTTGTCCGGCCAGGACCCGATGTGGTCGGTGGGACGCCGCTGGTCGATCCGCCGTCGGCGTTGACACCGTCCGCACAGGACCTCGCCCGCCGGGACCGGCTGGGCGGAGGCGGTCGCGACGGCACCGCTGCCGTCGGTGATACTGGGCACATCGAGTTCGGGCCCATCGGTGATACTGGGCATCGTGACTGACCACGACGGGGGAGACGGGCACGCGTGACGGCGGAATCAGTGCAGCAGTCCGGGTGGCGCGCCACCGACACCGACGGTGAACCGGCCGGTGACGCCGCCGCGCCGACCGCGATCGAGCGTCCGGCGGATGCCTGCCGCGGCCGCCGGCCGACCCGGATGCCGACGCCGCCGGCGAGGGCCCCGAACCCGACCCCTGGCGCGATCCGTCGACCCCGGTACGGCTCGGTCCCGCCGCGCAGCAGGCCGGTGAGCAGGAACTGCCGCCCGGACGCAAACTCACCCTGCGCGAGGTGCTGTTCGACCGTCGCATCGAGCCGCGTGCCCTCGCGACCCTCGCCGCGGTCGCCGTCGCGATCGGCATGGTGGGCGGGCTGATCGTCGCGCTCG
>NZ_LRRH01000213.1 GCF_001646785.1 Rhodococcus phenolicus | reverse complement strand
GCGGGTGCGGGGGCGGGTGCCCGACAGCACGAGCAGCGAGTCGCCGGTGCGGCGCATGCGGGCGGCGAGGTGGTCGAGTGCGAACAGGCTCTGCAGCCGGACCGGGTCCTTCTCCTCGTATTCGAGGGAGTCGATGAGCGAGAGTTGCTGTTCGACGAGGGTTTTGTTGCGGCGGGCCAGGGGTTCGAGCATCGTCGAGACCTGCTGGCGCAGGTGTGCCTGTTCGCCGGCCAGGCGCAGTGCGCCGGAGTTCATCGAGTCGACGGCGCGGGCGAGTTCGCCGAATTCTTCGTCGGTGGTGACGTCGATCGGGGCGAGTTCGACGGTGGTGACGTCGGCGCCGTCCTTGACGGCGGTGATGGCGGCGGGCAGTTGGTGGTTGGCGGCGCTGAGCACGCCGTCGCGCAGGCGGCGCATGGGGACGGACAGGGCGCGGCCGACGAGGAGCACGACGGCGAGGGCGATCGCGAGGATCGCGACGACGATGATGCTGTCGCGGATGGCCGCGGTTCGTGCGTCGGAGGTCAGCCGGTCCAGGGT
>NZ_LRRH01000040.1 GCF_001646785.1 Rhodococcus phenolicus | reverse complement strand
ATCCTGCCGTCCCGCTCCCGGTTTCCCACCCCACCCAGGGAGGGGTATTCGGGAGCGGGGCGGCATCGCTGTTTCTAGGCCTGTTCGGCGTCCAGGCGGATCCGGGCGACCACCGCACGGTGGTCCGCGCCGGGAATGTCCACGGTCGTCACCTCCGTCGCGCGTCCGCCCGCGACGAGGATGTGGTCGATGCCGACGACCGGCGGGAACTTCCGGTCGCTCGGGTAGGTGGCCAGGTTCCCGGCACCGACCTGCTCCGCAGCAGCACCGAAGCGTCCGGTGAGCAACGCCCGGAACTGCGCATGGTCGAAGGTCGCGTTGAAGTCGGCGCCCACGATCGCAGGCCGCGTCGCGGGCGCACCCCCGAGGATGTCGCCCAGACGGGACAGCTCGTCCGCCCACACGTGTGTACCGAAGACCGGCGGGACGGGATGGAAGGCGTACACCGTGACCGGTCCGGCGCCGGGGACGTGCGCGGTCGCCGAGAGCTGGTTCATCGCGAACCCGTCGTGTTCGACCGTGTCGGACAGCGGGTAGGCGCTCCAGATTCCCGTACCGTTCGCGCCGGCCGCGGGCGCGAGATACCGGTACGGCAGCAGCCGGTCGAGACCTTCCCCGGTCAATGCCTCGACGGCCTCCGGCGACAGCTCGTCGACGGTGAGTATCCCGATGTCCCGTTCGCGCACCTCGCGCACCACGGCGGCGGGGTCGGCTCCTCCGAACAAGATGTTCGTCTGCATCACCTGAACCGCGACGCCGCCGGTCGTGTCCACGCCCCCGACGTGGAGCGGCATTTGGGTTGCGGCTGCTCCTGCCACGACGAGGCCCGCGACCGCCACACCGGCCCAGCGGCGAACGACCACGAACACGACGGCCCCGACGAGAGCCGCGGCCATCAGGTACTGCGCACCCGATGCAGCGAGCACGAGTGGGCGCGCCGACGACGGACTGAAATGCAGTGCGACGCCGGCCGCTCCGACCGCCGTGGCAATCCACGCAAGAAGCTCGACACCGGGCCGCACCCACTTCGTCATCACGCCGACCAGACAATCACGACGGCGGTGCGGACGGGGTCAGGCCGTGCACGGCGATTCGGGGACGCGAGCCTCAGGCCTTTTCGCGTGCGTCCGCCACTCGCGGCGCGAGCCGCAGGATGTCGACGACGAACGCGCCGACCGAATCGCTCACCTCCCGCCCGGGTCCCGGACAGCCGGCGGCCTGGGATCTCGTCGACGTCGTCCGCGATCGCGGGACCGGCCGGTTCGCTCGACACACCGACGGCTCGTCGAGCACTCCCGGCTCCGGCGAGACGCCGCCGCAGCAGCGGTGACCTGCCCACAGACACAGCGGGAAAACTCTGGACCCCTCCAGTATTGACAACCGCAGTTGTCAGTTGCATGGTGGGCGGTGTGACGATCCCGGCATATGCTCCGACCCGCTACATGCGCGACCGCGAACGCAGCGCTCGCGTCACCGCACCTCTGCGCCCGTTCGCGTGGCCGAATCCCGACGCCGGCGCAGAGGAGGCGGATCGACTCCGGCGTGCGCTGCTCGAGCGCGACGAGCCGAGTGCCGCACTGGTCCGCGCGATGCGCGAGGACCGCACGGTCACGATGTCCCAGTTCCGGCAGGCCCTCCACCAGGGCGTCGACTCCGTGCCGGACGCGCCGCAGCCCCTACGGGACTACTTCGCCCGCCTCGAGGCCACGCCGGCCTGGGTGGACCGCGACAAGATCGCGCTCGGAGCACGCACCCTGCGCCGCGTCGGAACCGACGCCGCGGACGTACTCGCCTACGGTTCACTGCTCGGCGGGTTCAACAACTCCGGCCCGCTGCCGATCCTGACCGGATCCGGAAAACTCACCGGCGACCGGACGCTCCGGCGGATCGCCGAGACCGGCGCATGGTGGTACGGCTGCACCGAGGACGGTGGGCTCGAACGCTTCGGCGACGGGTTCCTCCTGTCCGTCCACGTCCGCCTCATGCACGCCTTCGTGAACTATCACCACGAACACGAAACCGATTGGGACACGGCCGAACGCGGTCTTCCCATCAACCAGTTCGACCAGGCCGGGACGCTCGGCCTGTTCTCGATCACGTTCCTGCTCCACACGCGCGTCCTGGGCGTGCGCTACACCCGTCGTGAGGCCGACGCGGTCCTGCATCTGTGGTGCTACGTCGGATGGCTCATGGGCGTCGACGATCACTGGCTTCCGTTCGACGAGCGGAAGGGGTTGCGCATGATGTACCGGATCGGCTCGTCGTCGCCCGCCGCGGACGAACACAGTCTCGTGCTCGCGAAGTCGCTGATCGACCTGCCACTCCATTCCGACCTGACCGGCTTCGGCCCGCTGCGCCGCCGCTACGAGTACGAGCGCGGTCTCTCACTCGCGACCACTCTGCTCGGTCCCGCCGGGGTACGAGCACTGCATGTGCCGATGCGTCCGCCGTGGTACCCGGTGGCGCGTATCGCGGTGAACGTGACCAGACATCACGTGATCGGTCGTGTCCCGGCCGGGAAACGTTGGCTGCAGAGGCTCGGGGAGCGCCGTCTGATCGAGAATCGCCGGCGCATTCTCGGCGGCGAGATCCCCACCGTCGCACCGATTCCCGTGTAATTCTTGCGCGACAGGTGAATTCGTGCCATCCTCGACAACCATGACGACAGGAAAGGCGGCTTCCGCCCCCATCGCGTGACCGCCGTGGAGACCACACCAGCGGTCGAACACCGCTCCCGGGCTCACGGCACTCCCCCTCTCGACCTGCTCTCCCACGTCCGAGAACTGCGCGACGATTGGCTTGCGCACGGACTGAGCACCCGACCGGCCGATCGCTGCGCCGCGGAAAGCGCAGTCAGCCAGTTGTATCGGCGTTCCGGTTTCGATCCTCCTGAATTCCTCTGGGTGCCCTCACCCGCCGCGGCGGCGGTATCGATCGCCGAGCTCGCACTTCCGGCCCCCGCTTCGGCCGTCGACGACGGGCATCCTTCTGTACGGATAGCGTCCGGGCTCTCGGCCGCGCGCCGCCGGATGGATGAGCGGATCCGGCGACGATACCCGCCGGCACCCCGGTTCGCCGACCCGAGGCGGCCTTACGGGCCCTCTCCGAACCCGGAGGAGCTCGTCCGCATGCTGGTTTGGAATTCGTTGCGCAGCACTCTTTTCGACGCGGTCGCTACCGCTGTCCGGCGAACACTTCCCCGATCCGTGGGTACCGTGAGCTGGTACGGGCAGCAGGAAGCACACCGGGTCGGGTACTACGACACGATCCGGCGATGCGGTCTCGTCGGTTTCGGCCGTTCCGACAACGACCTGCTCGACATCCAGTCCGTGCTGACCGCGGCAACGGGGTGGTGGTGGGCTTTCCGGCGGGTCTGCGTCATGGCCGAACGGCCGTCCTCCCTGCACACGGAACCCGCACCGGATGGCAGCGACGGACGGCGACGCCTTCACCACCGCGATGCTGCTGCACTCGAATACCGGGACAACACACGAGTTTTCGTCCATCACGGCACCATCGTTCCGGAGTGGGTGGTACTCGACCCGAGTGCCGAGCGCATCGGACGCGAACGCAACGTCGAGATCCGCCGATGTGCGATCGAGCGCATCGGCTGGGATACCTATATCGACGAGGCCGGGCTCACGCTCGTCGACCGTGCCGAGGATCCCGGTAATCCGGGCTGCCGGCTCGAGCTCTACGACAGTCCGGGGGGCTGGGGCGCACCCGGCCGGATCCTGCTGGCCGTCAACGGATCGTCCGAGCGTGACGGTACTCGTCGGCGCTACGGACTGCCTGTACCCGCGTGGGTTCCGACCGCCCTCGATGCCGCCGGCTGGACGTACGGCATCAGCGGCTCCGACTACTCCCGGCTCGTCCGCCGGACCTGACTTCCCCGAACCCGAACCATCCGAGGTGATTGCCATGAACGCTCAGCAGACTCTCTCCGACATCACCGCCTGGAGCGGAATCGACGTCTTCGACTACCTCGATCGTGAGGTCTCCGTCCCGATCGTCCACGGACCGCAGGCGCAGGGCGACCTCATCGTCGTCCCACACGCGATGCTCGCCGACGTGGTGACCTCCCACCCGTGGACCCGCAGCCTGCCGGTGCCACCGTCCGGAATCGAGTTGCTGCGCAGCGCCGCCGGTGGCAACCCTCATTCGCTCGTCGCGGACGACGGTGCCTGCACGTGGACCGGACCGGTCGCCGATCCCCGTGGTCTCGCGCTCGGCATCGTCGAGGTGACCGGTGTCGCCTACCTCATCCATCCCGAGCACGGTGCCACGGGCATCGCGCCCGGCCGCTATGTCATCGGCCGGCAACGTGAGCGCGGTACCGGTCTCTACGGCGCGGCGCGGCTCGTCGCGGACTGACCGCTCACCTGCGGCCGCGCCGCCATGCCCAGACGCACGCGACGATGCCGGCAACGGCGACGAGCGGCAGGATCCGCTTCGCGTACCGCACCGTTTCGAAGCGTCGGTACTGTTCGTTCGACAGGAACTGCAGCGACGGTTCGTTGTCCGGCAGCGACAGATTCCACCAGAAGCTGCCGTCGCCGTTCACGAATCCGGGCACGGTCGTGAATGCGGCTGTCGCGCAGGCGACCGCGCCGCACGTGAGCGGAAAGACCACCCAGAACCACGGGAACCTTCCGGTGGGAGCGCGCATTCGGCGCGGCACGACCACGCGCGCAACCGTCGCTACGACGCCGAAGGCGACGATCAGCAGCCATGCCACGAGCTCGAGGTTATCGGGAACGTGCCGATCGGGACGCGGGCGCGCCGTCGCCGACGAGGACGCGTTCCGCGAAGCGTTCGCCGATGAGCCGGTGTGTTTCGGCGTCGGGGTGAAGGCGGTCGGGCAGCGGCAGGTCCGTGTGGTCGCTCTCCCCGTACAGTTCGCGCCCGTCGAGGTAGAAGAGGTTCGGATCGTCCTGGGCGCGCTGCGCGACGATGCGGGCGAGGTCGTCACGGATGGTCGCGAGCGTCAGTTTCCCGGCGGCTCGCTCGGCCGGGTTTCCGGTCGCGACGAACGCCATCGTTCCGGCGGCGAGCGCATCGGTGTCGAAAGCGCCGGGCCCGGGAGTGTCCTCGTGGATCGGACAATGGATCGGCGAGACGACGAACAGCGGCGTCGTCGGATGCCCGTCCCGGATGGTGTCGAGGAAGCCGTGCACCGCCGGGCCGAACGCGCGGCGTCGCATCAGGTCGGAGTTGACGAGATTGATTCCGAGCTTGACGCTGATCAGGTCCGCCGGGGTGTCCCGCAACGTGCGGGCGGTGAACGGGTCGAGGAGGGCACTGCCCGCGAGCCCGAGGTTGACCAGGTCCACTCCCCCGCGCGCGGCGGCCACCGCCGGCCAGATCCCGGTGGGCGAGGCAGCGTTGGAACCCTGGCTGATCGAGCTGCCGTGATGGAGCCATACCGCTCGGTCCTCGTCACGCACCGGTTCGACCGGGGCGTCGGTGCGCAGCGCGACGAGCTCGGTCGTCTCGTTGTGCGGTAACCAGATCTCGACCTTCTTCGAGTCACCGGGCAGACCGGAGAACCACACGGTACTGACCTGTCCGGCGCGGTTCTCGACGTTGCCGGTGGCAAGGTCGACGATCACGGTGTTGCCACCCGACGCGCCGGCCTGCCCCGCGAGCCGGCCGTCGACGAGCAGGTCGTACACACCGGCCGTGCGCGGAGGGGCACCGATGTAGGTACGCCTGGTGGGCAGCGTGTCCAGTTCGATCTCACGCGCGCGGGTCCGGAACACCAGCCGCACGCCCGACGGCTGGGACTCGGCCATGAGCAGTTGCGGGTCGTCGCACTGGCGGCGGGCGCGGGCCGGCAACCGGTGCGGGAGGAGTCCGTGCTCTGTGCGCTCGAGTTCGGCGGCGCCGCGAACGAGGTCCTGGGTGATCGCCGTGGCGGTCAGGCCGGTCGTGCTTGTCATGATGTCACCTTCCGATTTCCTAAGCACCACTGTAAATTGCCTATATATATTAGGCAAAATGGGATCGCCCCGACCGAATAGGGTGCAGAGCATGGCACGAGCTGGGCTGACCACGGATCGACTGACGCAGGCAGGAGCCGAACTGGCCGACGAGGTCGGTTTCGACGGGGTGACCTTGTCGGCCCTGGCCCGACGGTTCGATGTCAAGGTGGCGAGCCTGTACTCCCACCTGCGGAACTCACAGGATCTGCGAACCCGCATCGCACTGCTCGCGCTCGAGGAGATGGCCGACCGCGCATCCGACGCGGTGGCCGGTCGCGCGGGAAAGGACGCACTGTTCGCGTTCGCGAACGTCTATCGCAGCTACGCCGGGGAGCACCCCGGCCGGTACGCGGCCGCCCGCATGCCCCTCGGGCCGGAGATTGCCGCCGCGAGCGCCGGTGTCCGGCACGCAGCCATGATGCGGGCGATCCTGCGCGGCTACGACATCGACGAGCCGGACCGGACGCACGCGGTTCGGTTGCTGGGCAGCGTCTTCCACGGCTACGCGAGCCTGGAGCTGAACGGTGCGTTCGCCCACAGCGAGCCCGGGTCCGAGCAGAGCTGGATTCGCATCCTCGAAGTCCTGCACGACACGTTGAGCAACTGGCGGTCGACGTAGTCCCGCCCGGCCGGTATCCGATGCCGGCCGGAGGGGCTCATCCCTCGAGATAGGCCACGATCCCGCCGATGAGACCGGCGAGCGCATCGTCGAGGTCTCCGTAGGTACCCAGGGTTCGCTCCGAGGTGATTCCGCGCATCGCCGCCGGGATGAGCGCGGCCACCTGCCGCACTTTGGCCCGGTCGAGGCCGAGGCCGGCAAAGGTACGTTGGCAGGCCTTGTCCCAGTTGGGCTTCCACGAGGCCAATTCGGCAGCGGTGAGCGGATAGTCCCGCTCGAGTTCGGCATGGTCACGCGGCAGTGCGGCGCGGAGGGTTTCGATCGCCAGCGATTCCGGGGTGCGCAGGCCCACCGCCATCGCGCCGATCAGCGCGGATACCCGCTCGAGCACTGTTCCGTCGGTCCTGATTCCGGCGGGAAGGTCACCGCGCTTGTCGGCGGTGTAGCGGAGGACGGCAGCCCAGAGGCCGTCGATATCCCCGAACTGATACTTAACGACACCCCAGGTGGCCCCGATGTCGCGGGCGATCCGGTTGCCGGACACCGCCGCGGGATCTCCGGTCGCGAGCGAGGCGATGGCCGCCTTGATCATGCTGTCCCGCGTTTCGATACCGCGCCTGTTCGCGCGCCGTCCGTTCACCGTCTCCGCCACGATCGGCGAGTCTACCGCCCTGAACAGCACCGATCGATTTTCACAGAACCCTCTTGTCTTGTTTCACAGAGGGTTCTACGATCACTTCCGTTCCGAGATGGAGATCACGCATCCGACAGGAACCGCACCCGAACCGGGAGGACCGAATTGGCGAAACCACCCCTGCCCATGGAGCCGACAGGCTGGTTCCAGGTCGCCTGGTGCACCGAGATCGAGGTCGGCACCGTCCGCAGGATGAAGTACTTCGGGCGCGAAATGGTCGCGTGGCGGGCAAAGTCCGGACGGATCGCGGTGTTCGACGCGTACTGCGAGCACCTCGGCGCACACCTGGGATACGGCGGCCACGTCGAAGGCGAGAACCTCGTGTGTCCGTTCCACGGCTGGGAGTGGAACTGCGAGGGGCGCAACGTGTGCATTCCCTACGAAAGCCGTCCCAACAAGGGGAGGCGCATCCGCAGCTATCCCGTCGTCGAACGGAACGAGGCGGTGTGGATCTGGTACGACACCGAAGGGCGAGCGCCCTACTTCGAGGTCCCCGACATGTTCGAGGCGTTCGGCGACGACAGGACTGCCGCCGACTACTACCCACCCGTTCCCGCGGCCACGCTGTATCGGCGAGGGCTGGAGATGCATCCGCAGTACATCCTCGAGAACGGGGTGGACTTCGCCCATTTCGAGTTCGTCCACAAGACACCGTTCGTCCCCGAGTTCACCCGCCACGACTTCTCCGGTCCCGTGTCCTATGTGGACTTCACCGTCGCCTTCGACGCGGGCGTGGCGGAGGACCAGGTCGACAGCGGAGTGGAATCGATCAACGCCGGGCTCGGATGCTCTCTCACCAAGAGCTGGGGAATGATCGACAACCGCACGATGCCCGCGGTGACGCCCGTCGACGAACACACCTCCGACATCCGGTTCACGGTGTGGATCGGACGCCGCCCCGGGGACGACGGCCCGGAGATCACCCGATACGGAAAAACGATGGCGGACTTCGTCATCGAGCAGTTCGAGGCCGACATCAACATCTGGGCACACCAGCGATACTCCGATCCTCCCGCACTGACCCACAAGGAATTCGAAGGATTCAGGGCACTGCGCGAATGGGCGGTGCAGTTCTACCCCTCCTGAGCCCCCGTGCCCGCCGGCAGACACCTCCCACCACGAACCAGAAAGGCCCATGAGAATGAGCGCTTCCGCGAAGGTCCGGGTTTTCCAGGTCGCAACGGGCAACCTCGGCACGGAAATGATCGGCCGTATCCGGAACCATCCCGACCTGGAACTCGTCGGCCTGCACTGCTACACATCCGACAAGATCGGCCGGGACGCCGGCGAGATCGTCGGGCTCGACCCCATCGGAGTGACGGCCACCGGGTCGGTCGACGAGATCATCGCTGCCCGGCCGGACATCGTCACCTTCCACGGCGTGTTCCCCGACGAAGACCTCTACGAGAAGGTCCTCGAGGCGGGCATCGACGTGGTGACCACCGCCGACTGGATCACCGGACACCACCGCGACAGGAATCATCCGCACCCGTCCGGCCGCAGGGTCAGCGAGGTCATCCAGGCCGCGTGCGAACGTGGCGGCTCGACCTTCTACGGCACCGGTATGAACCCGGGCCTGACACAGATCCTCGGCATCGTGCATTCCGCCGACGTGTCCGAGATCGAGAACGTCACCGTCACCGAGTCGGTCGACGTCTCGTGCCACCATTCGGTCGACACCTGGAAGGCCGTCGGATACGGGCGTGCGGTCGACGATCCGACGATCCCCGACTCTCTCTACAAGTACACCGCAGTGTTCGCCGACTCGGTCCAGTTGATGGCCGACGCCTTCGACCTCGAACTCGACGAGGTGACCTTCGGTTACGAACTCGGAGCGTGCACGAAGGACGTCGACCTCGGCTGGTACTTCCTGCCCGAAGGGTCCTTGGGCGCCAGCTACATCAGGCACCAGGGACTGGTCGACGGTGTGCCGCGAGTGGAAACCCACCTCGAATGGCAGATGACGCCGCACACCGATCCGGCATGGAAGATCCAGGGCTGCTACATCACCCAAATCACGGGCGACCCGAACATCTACAGCAAGCACATGATCTTCCCTCGCAAGGGCTTCGACCTGTCCGACCCGCAGAACTTCGCGTCCATCGGCATGACGGTCACCGGACTCCCGGCACTGAACGCGATCAAATCCGTGGTCGCGGCCCCGCCCGGCATCATCACCAGCGCCGACCTGCCCCTGCGCGGGTTCGCCGGGCGCTTCAAGAAGTGACGCACCGGCGATCGTCTACGGTGCCTCGCCGTCGTTCGCGTCTCCGCCCGGTTCCCGCAGCCATCGCCGCCGGTACTCGCGCAACTCGGTTTCGCGGCGGGCCCGGTAGTGCGCCAACGCCGCCGACAACAGATCACCGAGATGATGCCGGTGATTGACGCGAGGTTTCTGTTCCGGATCGATGTGCGGGGGCGCGATCCACTCGGTGCGGCCCGGGTGTTCGGCGCTTGCCGCCGCGACGCGGGTTTCCCAGCCGCCGGGCCCGTCGTGCACGAGTGCATGGCAGGCGTCGCAGGCCAGGTCCTCGTTGGTGATGTCGGTGAGACCGCCGTCGCGCCATTCGGTGATGTGATGCACCGCAGTCAGGGTGGCGGGCGCGTCGCAGCCCGGTCGGGTACACCCACCGGACGCGGCGATCAACGCCAGCCGCTGATCCGCCGAGGCGAGTCGTTTCGCGCGCCCGAGATGCAGCGGCCGACCACGATGATCGAACACCGCCAGCACCGGATGCGCCTTTTCGGCCATCCGCAGCGCATCCCGGATCGGCACCAAACCGCCGGACGCGGTGCTCACGACACCGGTCTCTTCTTCGAGTTGGGTGACGCTCATGGTCAGGATCGCGGTGACCGGCAACCCGCGGTGACTGCCGAGCACCCCCGAGGACAGCACCTGCCGCAACGCCACTTTCAACGCGTCGTGATTGCGCTGCACCGCGGTGCGGGTGTCGCGGGCGGCGGCCTTGGCGAGGGCGTCGCGGTCCAGGCTCTCGGATTCGACATCGCCACGCGGTGATTCCGGGTCGTCGGGGTTGTTCATGCCCGGGCGGGCGAGTTTCGCGAGCACCGGTTCGAGCAGCGCCCGGGTTTCGGGATCGAGGAGTCCGGAGATCGGCGTCATCAGATCGGTGCCCTGTTTCCCGATCCGCAGGCCACGCCGTCGTGTGCGTTCCTTCTCGTCCGGTGCGTCCCCGTCCGGATTGAGATATGCAAGAAGGTGCGCGCCGATCTTGGTGACTTCCTCGGGGGTGACCGAGCACGCGGCATCGGCCAGGATCTTCTCGGCGACGGTGATCTCGTCGAACCCGACCCCGCGCGGAACCCTGCGCATCACGCGGGCGACGGCGGCGACATGATCGGGCCCGACAGCACCCGAACGCTGCGCGGCGGCGGTGGCCGGCAACTCCACGGGCATGTCGCCGCCGTCGGCGCCATGCCACACCCCGGCCTTCTTGGCGCCCTTGACGCGGCGGGCGGCGTCGGCGCCGGAGATCCGCAGCGTGCCGATCAGGAAGTCGTTGATCGAGCGGCAGCCGAGATGACCCGGGATCTGCCGTTCGGTCGATTCCACAACCAGCCGGTGCCCGACCACCGAGGTTTTCCGCAGCGAGGTCTCCAGGCGTTGCAGGACCTCGACGATGTCGTCGTCGGACAGGCCCGACAGGTTGTCGTCGAGCAGGCCGGTAACGGCAGTGTCGAGGGCGGTCAGCCGCGCCTCGACGATCTCCCCACCGACACTGTTCGAAAGCATGTTCGAATCATAGTGAAGGGGTCCGACAATTTCCGCGCCGCTCATCTTGAAGGCGCGCCGCGCCTGCCGATCGGCGCGAACAGCAGGCGGTCACAGGCCGCCTTCGACTTCGACGATCGGATCTCATTCAACCTGGTAACGCAGCATCAGCACGGTTTCGAAGTGCTTCGTTTCGGCCAGTCGGAGCTGGATTCGGTGGTCCAACGGCGGGAAGAGCGGAGTGCCACCGCCCAGCACCACGGGAGAGAGGAACAGCTGATACTCGTCGATGAGTCCGTGCGGCATGAGCGAGGCCGCGAGGTTCGCGCCCCCGACTTCCATGACGCCATCGCCTTCGGATTTGATCCTGCGAACTTCCTCGACCGCGTTCTCCCTGATCAGGGTGCTGTTCCAATGGACTTCGGTGAGCGTCCGAGAGAAGACGATCTTGGGCTTCTCCGTCCAGAGTTCGGCGAACTCATGCTCGATGCGCGACGCGTCCTCTGGCACGTGCGGCCAATACTCAGCCATCAACTCGTACAGCCGGCGGCCGTGCAGCGAGATCTCGAGCTCGCGGAACCTGTCGTTGTGGAACTGGTGCAGTTCCTCGTCCGGATCAGTCCAATCGATGCTGCCGTCGCGGTCGTTGATGTAGCCGTCCAGGGACACGCCATACGTGTAGATCAGTTTCCTCATGGTCGGGTAGACCTCCTGCGAGAACGAAACTCATCGGTGCTCGCTCGGCTGTGGTCTCTACCCGAGGTGATACACGTGGGGCGGGCGGGGCTCGAACCCGCGACCAATGGATTATGAGTCCACGGCTCTAACCGACTGAGCTACCGCCCCATTACGGCCGTTTCCGGCAGCGCGCCCCGAATGCTACCTGCCTGCACAGGGCAGCTCGATCACCGGGTCACCCGGGGTTCGCGGGCGGATACGAACCGTGCCTCGGACTCCGTCAGAACCTTTGTCGATCTTTTAAGAATGATATTCTTCCTTTTGCAAATATTGTTTTCGAACGTGACTTTCACAGACGAGGGGCTCTCGATGGAGGGATTGAAAGACCAGGTCGTACTGGTTGCGGGTGCTGCAACCGGACTGGGCGCCGACTCGGCCGCCCGCCTCGCCCGCGAGGGCGCGAAGGTGGTCGTGGGCGATCTGGACGGCGTCGGCGCGGAGAAGACCGCCACCGCGATCGGCGAGGCGGGCGGCGACGCGATCGCCGTGCAGTTCGACATCTCCGACGACGACTCCGTCCGAGCGCTCGTCGACGCCACGATCGGCGCCTACGGTCAACTGAACGCGGTGCACGTCAACGCGGGCGACATGGGTTCGGTGTCGAAGGACACCGATGTCGTGGACATCGACCTCGCCATCTGGGACCGCATGATCGCCGTCAATCTGCGCGGCCACATGCTCGTCACCCGGCACACCGTCCCGCACCTGCTCGCGGCCGGCGGCGGCGCGATCGTCTACACGTCGTCGATCGCCTCGTTCACCGGCGAACCGCAGCGACCCGCATACTCCGCGACCAAGGCCGGAATCAACGCCCTCACACGCCACGTCGCGTCGCGCTGGGGCCGGGAGGGCATCCGGGCGAACGCCGTCGCCCCCGGGCTGATCCTCACCGACGAGATCCGCACCGGCGCCGATCCCGAACTGCTGAAAGCACTCATCGGCAGGTCCCGCAGCACCCGGGCCGGGGAGGCCCGCGACGTCTCGGGCATGGTCGCCTACCTGATGTCCGACGAAGGTTCGTGGATCAATGGGCAGATCGTCAACGTCGACGGCGGCACCGTCCTGCGTTGAATCGGGAACGCACAGGTACGCCGAATAGAAGAAGACCCCCACCCGATGATCGGGTGGGGGTCTTCTCTGCTCCCCCGGCTGGACTCGAACCAGCAACCGTTCGATTAACAGTCGAATGCTCTGCCAATTGAGCTACAGGGGATTGTCCTGCGGTGCTCCGCGGTTTCCCTCGGTGCGAGAAGAACTGTAGCCTCCCACCCTCCGCGGTACCAAATCGCCTGCATGTGGGCATGTGGGGCCTGATCGGGCAGGATGGACACGACGCGCAGACACAGGTGAAAGGACGACACATTGTTGCCATTGTTGGTCGGGGTCGCGGCGGGGTACGTGCTCGGAACCCGAGCAGGCCGGGCCCGGTACGAACAGATCAGCAAGACCGCGAAGGCCGTGGCGGCGAGCCCCGTCACGAAGAAGGCCATCGAGGTGGGCCGTCAGAAGCTCGCCGACTCGCTCAATCCGCAGCCGAAGCTCGAGCCGATGAAACCGATCGACGAGCAGACGACGATCCTGATTCCGCGCGATCAGCTGAAGCGGTAGCCGCTCAGCCGGCCAGGCCCTCACCGCTGGTGTCGCCGATGGCCTGGTCCAGCAGGCTGCGGCGATACTGTTCGAGCGCCACGAGATCGCCCAGCAGAGCGTGGAATTCGTCGGACTCGGTGGCCGGCGAGATACGTTGCAGCTTCGACTTGAGTTCGGCGACCTGCTCGCCCACCCAGACCTCCTGCAGCCGGGCCAGCACCCCGCCGATGTAGCGGGGCATGCGCTCCTCGTCGGCGGGCAGCGGTTCCACGGCGAGTTCGCTGACGAGCGAATGCGCGACCGGGTCGGCGGCGGCCCGGTGCACGGCGTCGACCCATTCGGCGCCTCCCATCCCGGCACCCGCACCCCCGGCCGCCGCGACCGCTTCGCGCACCGCGGCGTAGGCCGGATCGGTGAACGTCTCCCCCGGCAGCGAATCGAACACGGTGCCGGCGATCCCCGGGTACTGGAGCGCGGCCTTGAGCGCGTCGCGCTGCGGCCACAGTGAAGGGTCGTTGGGCCGCGGGCGACGCAGCACCGACGCCGGAGCATCCGGCGCCGAGGCCGCAGCGCGCGTCTTCGACTCCGGCGCACGGCTTCCGCGTCGTGCTTCCTCCTGGACGCGGCGCCGGACGGTGGGGATGTCGTCCCAGCCGACCCAGTGCGCGAGCTGCACCGAGTAGTTGTCGCGCAGCGTGCGGTCCTTGATCCGGGCGACGACGGGCACGCAGCGGCGCAGCGCCTCCACGCGACCTTCCGCGGTGTCGAGGTCGTGTTCGGCCAGAATCGATCGCACGACGAACTCGAACATCGGGGTGCGGCGCGCCACCAGGTCGCGGACGGCGCCGTCGCCGCTGGCCTGACGCAGCTCGCACGGGTCCATGCCCTCCGGCGCGATCGCCACGAACGTCTTGGCCGCGGTCTTCTGATCGCCTTCGAACGCCTTCATCGCCGCGGCCTGGCCGGCAGCGTCGCCGTCGAAGGTGTAGATGATCTCGCCGCGGAAGTAGCTGTCGTCCATGAGCAGTCGCCGCAGCATCGACAGGTGTTCGTCGCCGAATGCGGTACCGCACGAGGCCACCGCGGTTTTCACACCGGCCAGGTGCATCGCCATCACGTCGGTGTAGCCCTCGACGATCACCGCCTGGTGCGACTTGGCGATCTCCCGCTTCGCGAGGTCGAGTCCGAAGAGCACCTGAGACTTCTTGTACAGCACCGTTTCCGGGGTGTTGACGTACTTCGCGGCGAGCGTGTCGTCGTCGAACAGGCGCCGGGCACCGAATCCGATGACGTCGCCGGCGAGGTTGCGGATGGGCCACAGCAACCGGCGATGGAACCGGTCGATGGGACCGCGGCGCCCCTGCTTCGACAACCCGGCCGCCTCCAGTTCGGCGAACTCGAAACCCTTCGACAGCAGGTGCTTGGTGAGCGCGTCCCACCCGGCGGGGGCGTAACCGCACCCGAACATCTGCGCCGCCGCACCGTCGAAGTTGCGTTCGGTCAGGTACTCCCGCGCGGCCTGCGCGTCCGGGGTGCGCAACTGCTCGGCGTAGAAGAGCTGGGCGGCGGCGTTGGCCGCGACCAGCCGCGCGCGGGTGCCACGGTCGCGCTGCACGGACGGGCCGCCACCCTCGTAACTGATGGTGTAGCCGACACGTTCGGCGCACTGCTCGACCGCTTCGACGAAGCTGACGTGCTCGATCTTCTGCAGGAACGAATAGACGTCGCCGCCTTCCCCGCAGCCGAAGCAGTGGAAATGGCCGTGGTTGGGCCTGACGTGGAACGACGGGGACTTCTCGTCGTGGAACGGGCACAGGCCCTTCATCGAGTCGGCGCCACCGCGTTTGAGGGCGACATAGTCGCCGACGACGTCCTCGATACGAATACGGTCGCGGATGGCCGCGATGTCTCTGTCAGAAATTCGGCCGGCCACGGGCACGAGTCTAGGCGCTCGCGGGCGGCTACCCCCAGCCCGCCTGGGCGGCCAGACTGTCCTTGTCGATCCGCTCCAGCCGCGACTCGGTGCACGAGGCGATCTGATCGACGACGACGCGCACGCGAGCCGCATCGTCCTTCGCTTCGTCCCACGCGGGGACGAACAGCGGATCGAGGCCGACGGGGGCGGTCCGCAGCAACCATTCGGCCACCCGGTGGATGCGTTCACGCTGCCGTTCCTGGCGCGCCCGGTGTGTGACGTCGGACATCACGAACTGCAACGCCATGGTCTTGAGCAGCGCGACCTCCGAGGCGACGGTCGGTGGCACCACCAGGTCCGCGGCGTAGCGGCTGACCGGTTCACCGCCGGTGACCTCCCGGGTGCCACTGATCGCGGCGGTGGCGTAGCGGCCGACGAGCTCGCTGGTCAGTTTCTTCAACGCGACCGAACCGGCCAGGCTGCCGTCGTAGACGCCGACCCCGACGATGACGGGCATCCGGGACAACCGCTCGGCGGCCTCGACCAGTTCGTCCGGAACGAGACCGGCGAACTCGCGCATACCGACGTCGACGAGACCCTGCACGGACGCGGGGTCGGACAGCACCCGCAGGTCGATGCGTCCGTCGATGACCCCGTCCTCGACGTCGTGCACCGAATAGGCGACGTCGTCGGACCAGTCCATGATCTGCGCCTCGAGGCACTTCTTCCGATCCGGTGCGCCGTCGCGCACCCACGCGAGAACCTCGGCGTCGTCGTCGTACGCACCGAACTTCGCGCCGGGCTTCGGCCGGGTCCACGGATATTTGAGGGTCGCGTCGAGGGTCGCGCGGGTGAGGTTCAGTCCGGCACTGTGCCCGTCCGGGTACAGAATCTTCGGTTCCAGGCTGGTGAGGATGCGCAGGTTCTGCGCGTTGCCCTCGAAGCCGCCGCAGCTCGCCGCGACCTCGTCGAGCGCGCGCTCCCCGTTGTGGCCGTACGGCGGGTGGCCGATGTCGTGGGCGAGGCCGGCCAGATCGACCAGGTCGGGGTCGGCGCCCAGCCCTTCGGCGATGCTGCGCCCGATCTGCGCGACCTCCATGGAGTGGGTCAGCCGGGTGCGCGGGGTGTCGCCGTCGCGCGGACCGACGACCTGGGTCTTGTCGGCCAGCCGCCGCAGCGCGGCGCAGTGCTGTACGCGGGCGCGGTCGCGCACGAACGGGGTCCGTTCGGCGGCGGCGGCTTCCGCGCCTGCGATTCCCGATCGTTTCGGCGCCTCGACGACACGGCGCTCGAGTTCGTGCTCGGTGTATCCCTGCATCCGCCCGTCCTCAGCTCGCTGCGCCGGAAATCCCGGAGATCATTGCGCCGCAGTGTAGGGAAAGTCCGCCGAGCCGTGCGTCATCTGGTACCAGACGAGCGCTCCGGTTTCCCGAGCGATTCCGTGCAACTGCGATTCACGGGTGAACACCGCCGGCCCCGTCCGGGTGGGGGCGGTCCACGCGTCGAGCCCGGCGTCGCGCGCCATGGTTCGGGTCCGCAGCGAATGCCACGGGTCGCTGACCAGCACCGCCGACGACAGGCCCCGATCGTGCATCTCCCGGCTGACCGCCTCGACGCTGAGCAGGGTGTCCGACCCTTCCTCGACCGCGAGGATCGCATCCTCGGGAACGCCACGGGACATCAGGTAGTTCTTGCCGGCGGCGGCCTCGGTGTACAGGTCGCCCTCCTGTTTGCCGCCGACGGTGACGACCGTGTCGGACACCCCGTTCTCGTACAGCCGCACCGCCTGATCGAGCCGGGCCTCGAACACCGACGACGGTGTTCCCGAGTACTGCGCGGCACCGAGGACGACGATCGCGTCGGCGTGGCTCCAGTCGTCGATGCGGGCGACCTGCCAGACGCGCACGGCGGTGCCGGCGACGACGGCGATCGCGGCGAGCAGCACCCCGACCACGATCCGCCGGGTCCACCGTGCGATGCCCGCGCCGATGCCACGGCGCTCCGGGGCGGGCGGCGGGGTCGGCCGGGATCGGCGGGCTGCGGTACTCACCCAATCGATTCTGCCAGCGGCCGCGACCGGTTCCCCCGACGACGCGCCACGGACCCTCACGCGCCGCGCACTCGTGACCGTTAGATTCGACGCCATGCCCGTGCACTCGCCCGCTGTCCCGGCGGCGTCCACCCGACCGGTTCCCCTCCCGATCCGCGCGGCCGTGCCCGCCGTGCTGGCACTGCTGATGCTGTTGCTGTGGCCCGCGGCCGCGTCCGCCGACACACCGCTGCGACTGCCGGGGCAGATCACCGACTCCTCCGGAGTCCTGAACGCGGGTGCGAAGGCCGAGGTCCAGGACGCGCTCGACGCGCTGTACGGCGATCATCAGGTGCAGCTGTGGGTCGCATACGTACCGAGCTTCTCCGGGATGTCCGGCGACGACTGGACCGAGGCCACCGCGCGGGCGAGCGGGTTCGGGCCGAAGACGGCGCTGCTGGCCGTCGCCACCACGGACCGCGACTACAACCTCTGGGTGTCGAACGACGTGACCGACGTCTCCGATGCCGAGATCACCGCGATCGCCACCGACCAGGTGCGACCGCAACTGGTGGAACAGGACTGGGCCGGCGCCGCGATCGCCGCGGCCGAGGGCCTCGACGACGCGCTGAACCCCACGTCCGTGACGCCGCTGCTCGTCGGTGGCGGCGTGGTCGTCGCCGGCGCCGGGGGCGTCTACCTGTACACGCGGCGGTCGAAGCGCAAGCGCGCCGAGGCCGGTGCGGAAGCGGCCGCCTCGATCGACCCGACCGACACCGCCGCGCTGGCGGCCCTGCCACCCGACGTGCTCGACGCCCGCGCGAAGGACATCCTCGTCGACACCGACAACGCGGTGCGGACCAGCGCCGAGGAACTCGAGCTGGCCCGCGGCGAGTTCGGTGACCAGGCAGTCGCGCCGTTCGCGACGGCGTTCGCGCAGGCCCAGGCTGCGCTGGCGAAGGCATTCGAGATCCGGCAGCGTCTCGACGACGCGATTCCCGAAACACCTCAGCAGCGCCGCGACATGCTCGTCGACCTGATCTCCACGTGCGGTCGCGCGGGTCGCGAGCTGGACTCCCGGGTCACCGAGTTCGACGGCATGCGGGATCTGCTGCTCGATGCCCCGGCCCGGCTCGATGCGCTCACCCAGCAGGTCGTCACTCTCACGGCGCGCGTGCCCGCGTCGGAGGCGGTGCTGACCGCGTTGCGCGCGGAGTTCCCGGCCGAGACGCTCGCTCCGGTCGCGCAGAACACGGCGCTCGCCCGCGAGCAGCTGGGTTTCGCCGAGAAGTCCATCGCGGAGGGCCGTGACGCGATCGCATTGCCGGCCGGAAAGCAGGGCCCGGCGGTGGGTGCGATCCGCGCCGCCGAAAGCGCGCTGATCCAGGCATCGACGCTGCTCGACGGGATCGACCACGCCGAGACCGACATCCGGCACGCGATGGCGACGCTGCCTGCGGCCGTCGCGGACCTCGAGCAGGGTGTCGCAGCCGCCGAGCAGCTCGCCGCGAGCGGCGGACCGGACCTGGCAAACGCCGCGGCCGCGGCAACCGAGGCCCTGGCCCACGCTCGTGCGTCGCAGGCGACCGATCCGCTGGGCAGTTTCACCCGCGTCGTCGACGCCGACGCCACACTCGACGCGGTGCTCGCCAGTACCCGCGAGGCCCAGGAGCAGGCGGAACGCGCCCGCCAGAAGTTGCAGCAGGATCTGACGGCCGCGCAGTCGCAGGTGACCTCGGCGGCCGATTTCATCGGCACGCGGCGCGGCGCGGTCGGTGCAGAGGCCCGCACCCGGTTGTCGGAAGCACAGCGGCACCTGCAGGCGGCGCAGCAACTCGCGTCGACCGACGCGGCGCAGGCGCTGCAACATGCGCAGGCCGCCACGCAGCTCGGCGCGAAGGCCATGTGGGCCGCACAGAGCGACGTGCGGCAGTGGGAGCAGCGCCAACAGCCGCGTAGCTCGGGCACCGACATGACCGGCGCGATCCTCGGCGGCATCCTGATCGACAGCATCCTGCGCGGGGGTGGCGGGGGCGGTTACTCCCGTGGCGGTGGCTATCGCGGGGGCAGCGGCCGCGGACCCGGTTCGTTCGGCGGCCCCAGCAGCTCGGGACGCATCGGCCGCAGCAGCGGAGGACGTTTCTGACCGAAGTCAGCGATATCGGTTCCCGTCGGCGGTGGTACTGCTAACCTTCTGCCCGCCAGCAGTTTTCGAGGACCCGGCCGTCCGGGCCCCGGGGCACGCATCACCATCACCGACGGGGAGCTGTGATCGTGACGAACATCGAGCAGGGGAAGAAGCGGTTCCATTTCGACCGGCACGCGCCGGAATACCGCGATCGCTTCGAAGCGATCACCAGGGACATGCAGGGGCAGTGCCCCGTCGCGTGGACCGACACCTACGGCGGGCACTGGGTCGCGGCCGGCGCCGAGCAGGTGTTCCACCTGGCACGGTCGCAGGTCGTCTCCAACGACAACGACGTGGACGGCGCCCGGCGCGGCTACACGGGCATCACGATCCCGCACGCTGAGAACCCGATCCGCTCGGGCATTCTCGAGATGGATCCCCCCGAACACGGGGCGTACCGGCAGGTCCTCAATCCCTACCTGTCGCCCGCCGCGGTCGCGCGCTGGATCCCGTTCGTCGACGACGTCACGCACGCCTGCCTGGACGAGAAGATCGAGAGCGGCGGAATCGACTTCGTCGACGACCTCGCGAACATCGTGCCCGCCGTGCTGACGCTGGCGATGCTCGGCATTCCGCTGCACAAGTGGAAGGTCTACAGCGAACCCGCCCACGCGGCGCTGTACACACCGCCGGATTCACCGGATCGCGAGCGAGTGCTCGACCTGCACCGGACGATGGGCACGGACCTGTTCGCCACGATCCACGAGGTGCGGCAGACGCCGCGGCCCGGTCTGGTGGACGCGCTCGTCCGCGCCGAGATCGACGGGCAGGTACCGCCGGACATCGAGATCCTCGGCATGCTGAACCTGTTGATCGGCGGCGGATTCGACACCACGACGGCACTGACCGCCCACGCGTTCGAGTGGCTCTCCCAGAACCCGGACGAGCGTTCCCGGCTCGACCGCGAGCGCGACAGCCTGCTCGACTCGGCCACCGAGGAGTTCCTGCGGTACTTCACGCCGACCCCGGGAGACGGTCGCACGATCTGCGCCGATTACGACTACGCGGGCGCCGGTTTCCGTGAGGGTGAGCGACTGTGGCTGTCGTGGGCGATGGCCAATCGCGACCCGTCGTTGTTCGACGATCCGGATGTCGTCGATCTCGAACGAAAAGGTAACCGGCACTTCAGTTTCGGGTTGGGGATCCATCGCTGCATCGGCTCGAACGTGGCCCGCGCGGTGTTCAAACGGATGCTCCTGGCCGTGCTGGATCGGATACCCGACTTCCACTGCTCGCCCGATGACGCGGTGCACTACGAGACGATCGGGATCATCCAGGGCATGCGGCATCTGCCGGCGACGTTCACGCCCGGACCACGCGTCGGTCCCGGACTCGACGCGACGCTCACGCGGCTGCAGGCCCTGTGCGACGAACAGGGCCTTGCCGAGCCGGTCACCCCTCGTGCGCGGTTTCGGTAGCTCCGGCTACCGAAACCGCGCACGGGTACGGGAGCGCGCTCAGGCGCCGATCAGGCGCTGCGCGAGGTATCCCTCGACCTGGTCGAGAGCAACGCGTTCCTGAGTCATGGTGTCGCGCTCGCGGATCGTCACGGCCTGATCCTCGAGCGTGTCGAAGTCGACGGTGATGCAGAACGGGGTGCCGATCTCGTCCTGGCGACGGTAGCGACGGCCGATGGCCTGTGCGTCGTCGAACTCGACGTTCCAGTTCCGGCGCAACTGCGCGGCGAGGTCCTTGGCCTTGGGGCTCAGGTCGGCATTGCGGCTCAGCGGCAACACCGCGGCCTTGACCGGCGCGAGCCGGCGGTCCAGCCGCAGCACGGTGCGCTTGTCGACGCCACCCTTGGCGTTGGGGGCCTCGTCCTCGGTGTACGCATCGACGAGGAACGCCATCAGCGAGCGGGTCAGGCCCGCTGCGGGCTCGATGACGTACGGGGTGTACCGCTCGTTCGTGGTCTGGTCGAAGTAGCTCAGGTCGGTGCCCGAGTGCTTCGCGTGGGTCGACAGGTCGAAGTCGGTGCGGTTCGCGACGCCCTCGAGTTCACCCCACTCGCTGCCCTGGAAGTGGAAGCGGTACTCGATGTCGACGGTGCGCTTGGAGTAGTGCGACAGCTTGTCCTGCGGATGCTCGTACAGGCGCAGGTTGTCCTTGTTGATGCCCAGGCCGGTGTACCAGTCCATCCGGTAGTCGATCCAGTACTGGTGCCATTCCTCGTCCTCGCCGGGCTTGACGAAGAACTCCATCTCCATCTGCTCGAACTCGCGGGTCCGGAAGATGAAGTTGCCGGGCGTGATCTCGTTGCGGAAGCTCTTGCCGATCTGGCCGATGCCGAAGGGCGGCTTCTTGCGCGAGGTGGTGAGCACGTTCGCGAAGTTCACGAAGATGCCCTGGGCGGTCTCGGGGCGCAGGTAGTGCAGGCCTTCTTCGCTCTCGATGGGACCGAGATACGTCTTGAGCATCATGTTGAAATCGCGGGGCTCGGTCCACTGACCCTTGGTGCCGCAGTCCGGGCACGCGATCTCGGACATGGGCACCGAGTCCGGGTCGTCGAGCTTGTGCTTCTCGGCGTACGCCTCCTGCAGGTGGTCCTGCCGGTGCCGCTTGTGACAGCTCAGGCACTCGACGAGCGGGTCGTTGAACACACCGACGTGCCCGGAGGCGACCCACACCTGGCGCGGCAGGATCACCGAGGAGTCGAGGCCGACGACGTCCTCGCGGCTGGTGACCATGTTGCGCCACCACTGCTTCTTGATGTTCTCCTTGAGCTCCACGCCGAGCGGCCCGTAGTCCCAGGCCGACTTGGTGCCGCCGTAGATCTCACCGCACGGGTAGACCAGGCCCCGGCGCTTGGCGAGGTTGGCGACGGTATCGATCTTGGATTTGGGTGCCACGCGGATTCTCTCCATCTTCGATGCGGGGTTCGCAACATACGTCGGCGACAAGCCTATCGCCCCCGGCACGGAGCCCGAATTCCGGCGCGGTTGACATGCACATTCGTGCATATCAAAATGGAATCGGTTTGCATTAACAGTACCCGCGCCGTCGAAGGAGAACCGTTGAGCGTCCCTACCGACCAGCACGACTGCCGGGGCGAACATCTCACACCTCCGTCGCAGCACACGCTCACACTCGCCGGCGAGCTGCTGCGCGCACTGTCCGCACCCGTTCGCATCGCCATCGTGCTGCAACTGCGCGAATCCGAACGCTGCGTA
Source organism: Rhodococcus phenolicus (assembly GCF_001646785.1). Taxonomy (GTDB): domain Bacteria; phylum Actinomycetota; class Actinomycetes; order Mycobacteriales; family Mycobacteriaceae; genus Rhodococcus; species Rhodococcus phenolicus. Next base: position 79,269 of record NZ_LRRH01000040.1, on the reverse strand, counting down.
CACGAACTGGTCGGGGCGCTCGGCGTGACGCAACCCCTGATCAGCCAGCACCTCCGGGTGCTCAAATCGGCCGGTGTCGTGCGCGGGGAGCGGTCCGGCCGCGAAGTGCTCTACCGTCTGGCCGACGACCATCTCGCCCACATCGTCGTCGACGCCGTCGCACACGTCCAGGAAGGTTGATCTCTGCCGTGACCACTGCCCGCAAGCCCGTCGTCGGGGTCCGCTCCACCAGGCAGCGCAGCGCGATCGTGGCCCTGCTCGAGGACGTCGAGGAGTTCCGCTCGGCACAGGACCTGCACGACGCACTGCGCAAGCGCGGCGACGGCATCGGCCTGACCACCGTCTACCGCACCCTCCAGTCGCTCGCGGAGGCCGGCAGCGTCGACGTGCTGCGCACCGACACCGGAGAGTCGCTGTACCGGCGCTGTTCGTCGGGCCACCATCACCATCTGGTGTGCCGCACCTGCGGTTTCACCGTCGAGGTGGACGGACCGGAGGTCGAGCGGTGGTCCCACGAGATCGCCGAGTCCAACGGGTTCGCCGATGTCAGCCACACCGTCGAGATCTTCGGCACGTGCCGCGACTGCGCCGTCGCGGACGGCGAGCAGTCGCGCTGAGCAACGTCCGGCTCAGCCGCAGTCGCAGTCGCCGCAGCCGCACCCCTGGTTCACGGGCAGGCCGTCGGCCTCTCCCTCATCGCTCTCCTCGCCGTCGAACACGCACGCCTCGCCCCCGAGACGGGACGCCAGCACCCGGGCCTCCTCGACGAGCGGCACGATCGCGCCGACCGCACGGACCAGGTGCATCGGCACCAGTGGCGAAGCCGGGACACGCTGTTCCGCGGTGACCCGGTCCTTGTGCAGCACGAACTTGAAATCCGGCCACTCCGACTGCAGGTCGCCGAGCACCTCGGCGGCCCGGGTACGTCCGCCGATCCGCTCGACCAGGAACGTGCGGAGTTCCACCACGGCGTCCTCCGCGTCGACGGACGCGTAGGTCAGCACGTCGGCGAGCCAGATCGGCAGGTCACCGTCTTCGTCCGGCTCCGGCGCCTCGTCGAGGACCTCCGACAGGATCTGCTGCACCGCGTCGCGCAGCGCGTCGTCGTCCTCGGTGTCCACCGGCACGGTCCACTGCTCGTCGACGGCCTGTTCGCCGCTCGTGCGTTCGCTGCTCACTGCTTCCCCTTCTCTCCGGTCGGTTCGACGATCGTGGTGCGGGCGTCCGCCGCACCGCCGAGCACGAGGAGCAGCATCGTCGTCAGCGCCGTGTCGCCCAGGCCGGTCGCCGGGAACGAGTAGCGCAGCACCACGTCGGCGTCGGTGTCGCGCTCGACGGCGTGCACCGACCCGAACTGCACCGCGTCGGCGGCGGACGCGATCCGCGCCCGCAGACCGTCGTCGAGGGCGAGGTCCCAGCCGAGCACGCTGGTCAGCGAGACGACGTCGAGCCCCTCGCTGAGCGTGACCACGCGCAGGGCACAGGGCACTCCGTCGTAGTCGAACCCGAACGAGTCGTCGCCGTCGGCGGACGGCGCGTGCATGTCCACGAACGACGCGAGTGCCGCGCCGATCCGATCCCGCAGTTCGTTCACTTGACCCCACCGAACCTGCGGTCGCGGGAGGCGTACTCGACGCACGCGGCCCACAGGTCGCGGCGGTCGAAGTCGGGGAAATTCTTGTCCTGGAACACGAACTCGGCGTACGCGGCCTGCCACAGCAGGAAGTTCGACGTGCGCTGCTCGCCGGACGGGCGCAGGAACAGGTCCACGTCGGGCATGTCGGGTTCGTCGAGGTACCGCTCGATCGTCGCCTCGGTGACCTTCTCCGGGTCGATCTCGCCGGCCGCGACGCGGCGCGCGATCTCCCTTGCGGCGTCGGCGATCTCGGCGCGACCGCCGTAGTTGACACACATGACGAGGGTCATCACGTCGTTGTCCTTCGTGAGTTCCTCGGCGATCTCGAGTTCCTTGATGACGCTGCGCCACAGCCGGGGTCGACGACCCGCCCAGCGCACCCGGACACCCATCTCGTGCATCTCGTCGCGGCGGCGCCGGATCACGTCGCGGTTGAAGCCCATGAGGAAGCGCACCTCCTCGGGGCTGCGTTTCCAGTTCTCGGTGGAGAACGCGTACGCGGACAGCCACTTGACGCCGATCTCGATACAGCCCTCGACGGTGTCCATGAGCACCGCCTCGCCACGTTCGTGTCCGGCGGTGCGCGGCAGGCCGCGTTCCTGCGCCCAGCGACCGTTACCGTCCATGACGAGCGCGACGTGCCGGGGAATCAACTCGGTCTGCAGAATCGGGGGCCGGGCACCGGACGGGTGTGGGTCCGGAGGCCGGATCGCGCGGTCAGGCGATGCTTGCGGGGCGCGTCGTCGAATCACGGTCCTCATCCTGCCTGACGGCGTCGGCGCCCTGCCCCAGGGCACCGGCGGTCTCGGTCGCCGCGCGGTCGGTGGATCGTTCGACGAGTGGCAGCGTGCGCAGCCGCCGCTCGAGGTGCCACTGCAGGTGCGCGGCGATCAGGCCGCCGGCCTGGCTGCGCACGGCCGGTTCGATCGTCTCGGTGCCGTCCCACCGGCCGTGGTTCAGGGCGTCCATCAGGGCCAGGACACCCGGTGCGGGTGTCGCCGCGCCGGGTGGTCGGCAGTGCACGCACACCGCTCCCCCGGCGGCGACGTGGAATGCGGTGTGCGGGCCGGGCCGGTCGCAGCGGGCGCATCGGCCGATCGCGGGCGCCCATCCGGCGTAGGTCATGGCGCGGAGCAGGTACGCGTCGAGGATCAGGTCCGGTGGACGGATCCGGTCGCACAGGGCACGGAGTGCCCCGACGGTCAGCGCGTGCAGGCGTGGCACCGGGGCGCGTTCCTCGCCGGCGAGTCGCTCGGCGGTCTCGAGGATCGCGCAGGCCGTCGTGTACCGGCTGTAGTCGTCGACGATGTCGGCGGCGAACGCATCGAGGGTCTGCACCTGCGTGACGATGTCGAGCGACCGGCCCGGATGCAGTTGCACATCGATGTGTGCGAACGGTTCGAGCCGCGCACCGAACTTCGATCGGGTGCGCCGCACGCCCTTCGCGACGGCCCGCACGAGTCCGTGCCGCCGGGTGAGCAGGGTGACGATGCGGTCGGCCTCGCCCAGCTTGTGCTGACGCAACACCACGGCATTGTCCCGATACAACCTCACTCCCCGAGTCTGTCATGCGCGACCGACAGCCGAGGTGTCGTGTGCCTTCGTGGCCCGCGGGATCGCCACAAAGGCACACGAGCGGGCTTGCCCGCCCAACTGAAACACGTTACTGTTCGTTCGAACGAACAGGGAGCGCCGATGACCACTTCCAGGGAAGACACCCGCTCGGCCGGCCTGACCGCCGAATCCGCTGCCCTCGCCGCGGGCGCCACCACCTCGCTGCAACTGACACGCGCCGCACTCGACCGCATCGAGTCCGCGCAGGACACCCTCAACGCGTTCCGGGTGATTCGCCGCGAAGCTGCGCTCGCCGAGGCCGGGGAGTCCGACCGGCGACGCGCCGCAGGCGCGCGCCTGCCGCTGCTCGGAGTGCCGATCGCGATCAAGGACGACACCGACATCGCCGGGGAACCCACGGCGTTCGGCTGCGCCGGGGAGTTCCCCGTCCAGGACTACGACGCCGAAGTTGTACGACGTCTGCGCGAGGCCGGTGCCGTCATCGTCGGCAAGACGCACTCGCCGGAACTGGGGCAGTGGCCGCTCACCGGGGGCAGCGCGTTCGGGCACACCCGCAACCCGTGGTCGCGCGAGCACACGCCGGGCGGATCGTCCGGCGGCAGCGCCGCCGCCGTCGCTGCCGGCCTCGTCTCGGCCGCCCTCGGCTCGGACGGCGCCGGATCCGTCCGGATTCCCGCCGCGTGGAGTCACCTCGTCGGCATCAAACCGCAACGCGGGCGGATCTCGATGTGGCCCGACCCCGAAGCGTTCCACGGCCTCACCACCCACGGCGTCCTGGCACGCACCGTCGCGGACGCCGCACTGCTGCTCGACGCGGTGTCCGGCAATCATGCCGGGGACCGGCACCACCTCGACTCGATCACCGTCACCGACGCGGTCGGCCGCGACCCCGGACGCCTGCGCATCGCGCTGGCACTACACGCCCCGTTCACCGCGACCCCCACCCGCCTCACCCCGGAGGTCCGCGCCGGCGTCGACTCCATCGTCGAGGCCCTGCGCGAACTCGGCCACGAGGTCACCGTCGCCGACCCCGACTACGGCATCACGTTCGGACTGAACTTCCTGCCCCGCTCGATGGCAGGTCTCGACGACTGGCTGCACCGGCTTCCCGATCCGTCGCTCGCCGACTCCCGCACCCGCGCGAACGCCCGCACCGGACGCCTGCTCGGTGGTGCACCCCTGCGCGCGGCCCGCGCCTACGAACCGCGGCTGCGGCGGCGGGTCGGGGCCATCTTCGACCGATTCGACGTGGTCCTCGCCCCCACCACGGCGACGCCGCCGCTCCCGATCGGAGCGATCGACGGCATCGGTGGCTGGCAGACCGACAAGGTCATCACCGCCGCCTGCCCCTACGCGTGGCCGTGGAACGTGCTCGGCTGGCCGGGAATCAACGTGCCGGCAGGGTTCACCGACGCGGGCCTACCCATCGGCGCCCAGTTGCTCGGTCACGAGAACGCCGAACCGCTGCTGGTTTCACTTGCCGCGCAACTGGAGTCGTCGCTGCGCTGGCACGACGCACTTCCGGAACGCTGGTGGTGACGATGTCCACGTCGGTCCGCGACCGCATCATCGCCTCGACCCTCCACCTGATCGGCACCGACGGCATCGCCGGAATCACCAACCGGCGCATCGCTGCTCACGCGAACGTCTCGCTCGGCTCGATCACCTACCACTTCCCGAGCCAGCCAGACCTGCTGCGCTCGGCACTGACCACCTTCGTCGCCGAGGAGACCGCCCGGTTGCGCGAGATCGCCGAATCCCATCGCGGGCAAGGCGTGACCCTCGCCGAGGCGGCCGGTTTCGCCGAGCGCGTCGCCGAGGACCTGTCGTTCTCCGCCGAGCGGATCGCACCGTTCGAGCTGTACGTCCAGGCCGGCCGCGACCCCGAGCTGCGCGCGGCCGCGGACCGGTGCTGGGCCGCGTACGACGAGCTGACGGTCGCGATCCTCACCGAACTCGGGATACCGGACCCCGGAACGATCGCGCCGACTCTCGTCGCGACCATCGCCGGGCTACAGCTGCGGCGGCTGTCCACCGGCGGCGGCAGCGACCTGGCCACATCGGTGCTGTTGCTGCTGCAGGGCGCCGCCCTGTCCGCGGCGCACCCGCGGTAGGCCGGTGCGGCGACCGGGCCCCTGTATCAGCGCACCGACACCGTCGCGGGAACGGCCGCCCACAGACGATCGAAGGCGCCCTCGAGCAGAGACTCGTACTTCTCGGGATCCGGCATCACCGCCCGCTTCGTCGAGAACGTCACGTCGAGCGAGTCACCGAGTGTCACCACCGAGTGCATCAGGCCCAGGAGCCGGTTGAGGCAGGGCGCGCTGAAGCCGTCGACCGCGGGACTGTCCCCGAACCGCAGGCAGTCGGCGGTCCCCCGCGCCACGTTCGACATGCTGGTGTTCGTCGGCCCGATCTGGTCGCCCGCCGACGCCACCGCCCTGCGCACGGCACGTCCGATCGAGTAGCGCATGCACACCGACGGCAACGCGTCGAACAGCGATTCGACGGCGATCGATTCCGGGCGCCAGACCCGTTCCTTCTCGCGGGCCGCCGACTCGTGGATCAGGGACAGCCGCGTCAGCGGATCGGACCGGTCCGTGTGCAGATCGACCTGCATGACACTGGTCTTGTTCTCGGCCGCCAGATCGGATCGGGCGGCCAGCGAGACAGGAACCTGGGCGGCCAGCGAATCCGCCGGCGTCTCACCCCGATCCGCGAGATAGGTGTGCATCGCGTCCGACACCACCGCGAGCATCACGTCGTTGACGGTCGTTCCGGTGGCCTGCCCGAGCGCCCGGACGTCCTGCAGTTCGAAACGGACCCGGCCGAACAGGCGGGTGCTGTAGTCCACGACGTTGAACCGGGTCCGCGGACGCCGTGGGCAGGGCTCGACGATCTCTCCGCGGCGCGCCAGTTCACCGAGCGACCGCCGGCCCCTCATCCACCGTCGAACCGCGCCCGCGTACCGCATATAGTCCCGGGGCAGTTTCCCGGCGGCCGCGAACGGACCGGGGATCGGCACCGGCGTACCACCCGCGGACGGTTCGGCCGCCGGATCGTCGAACAGGGCGCGTGCGATCTGCACCGCACCCTTTCCGTCGGTCACCGCGTGGTGGACCCGCAACGCCACGACGGTCGCCCGGTCGGGAAGATCGCCGACGCCGCGCACGTCGGTCAGCACGTGCAGTCCCCAGAGCGGCCGGTCGGCGTCGAGCGGCCGTTCCGCGAGCGAGGCGAACAGCCGGTGCAGGCGGGTGCGTGTCGTCGGCCCGATCCGCTGGAACTCGATGTGATGCTCGGGATCGATCCCGGCCTCGATCCAGTGCGGATAGTCGAGGTCGCCCGGCACCCGGTGCAGGCGCCGGCGCAAGGCCGGGGCCCGGTGTGTGCGCGCGAGGATCCAGTCCACGGCCTCGGCGCGGGTCGCGACGGGCGTTCGCCCGCGTCGTGTATCGAACACATAGAAATGCGTCATGATGCTGGGAGTGTCCCCCCGGCTCGCTTCGTCCCCGTAGACGTACACGGCGTCACGCGCCGCGAGCTCGGTTCCCGACTTCTTGCCCATGGTCTCTTCCCCCGTGAAGTGACTTCGGTTACTCTGTTCGGCTATCGAGTTGTTCGGCCGGGTACGTCCACGTTTAGTGACGCACCCGAACGACCGTACCGTTTCAGAGTCCGGGCCGCGCGGGATGGAAGCCGGTCCCCGTGTGTCAGAAGCCGAGCCGCCCCAGCTGCTTGGGATCGCGCTGCCAGTCCTTCGCGACCTTCACGTGCAGGTCGAGATAGATCTTCACGCCGAGGAGCTTCTCGATCTGGGTGCGCGCCGCGGTGCCGACCTCGCGCAGCCGCGCACCGCCCTTCCCGATGACGATGCCCTTCTGGCTGGGTCGTTCCACGTACAGCAACGCGTGCACGTCGAGCATCTCACCCTGCTTCTCGGTGCGACCCTCCCGCTCGACGACCTCCTCGATCACCACGGCCAGCGAGTGCGGGAGCTCGTCGCCGAGACCCTCGAGCGCGGCCTCGCGGATGAGCTCGGCCATGAGCGTCTCCTCCGGCTCGTCCGTGAGCTCGCCGTCCGGGTAGAACGCCGGCCCGGGCTCCATGTGCGAGGCGAGCACGTCGACGAGCACCTCGACCTGTTCACCCGACGTGGCCGAGACGGGCACCACGTCGGTGTCGGCGCCGAGCAGCTTCGAGACGGCGATCAGCTGTGCGGCGACCTGCTCCTTGCCGACCTTGTCGATCTTCGTGACGATGCCGACCAGCGGGGTCTTCGGCGCGACGTTGCGCACCTGGTCCAGGATCCATCGGTCGCCGGGGCCGATCTTCTCGTCGGCGGGGATGCACAGGCAGATCGCGTCGACCTCCGAGTACGTGTCGCGCACGAGGTCGTTGAGGCGCTGCCCGAGCAGCGTGCGGGGACGGTGCAGGCCCGGGGTGTCGACGAGGATCAGCTGGGCGTGGTCGCGGTGCACGATGCCCCGGATGGTGTGTCGCGTGGTCTGCGGGCGCGACGAGGTGATGGCGATCTTGCTGCCGACCAGGGCGTTGGTGAGTGTGGACTTGCCGGTGTTCGGGCGGCCCACGAAACACACGAAGCCGGAACGGAAGTCGGGGTCGGTCATGCACGCTCCTCGGGGTGGGTCATCTTTCGGGTTCCTCGGCGGGTTCGGGCTCGTCCTCGGCCGGGGCGCGCTGGACGTGCACGGTGTTGATCCGCACCCGGCCGCGCACGTTCGAGCCGCCCTCGCCGCGCAGGATCAGTCCTCGGGTAGTGACCTCCGAACCCGGCAGCGGCACCCGGCCGAGTTCGAATCCGAGGAGGCCACCGACGGTGTCGACCTCGTCGTCGTCGATCTCGACGTCGAACAGTTCACCGAGGTCCTCGACGGGCAGTCGCGCGGACACCCGGTAGACGCCGTCGCCGAGATCCTCGACATCCGGGGTTTCACCGGCGTCGTATTCGTCGGCGATCTCTCCGACGATCTCCTCGATGACGTCCTCGATGGTGACCAGTCCCGCGATGCCGCCGTATTCGTCGACGAGAACCGCCATGTGGTTGCGGTCGCGCTGCATCTCGGCCAGCAGGTCGTCGAGCCGCTTGGAATCCGGGACGAACACCGCCGGCCGCATCACGTCGGCGACCTTGACGCTGCGGCCGCCGTCGCGCGAGTAGTAGGTCTGCTGGACGAGGTCCTTGAGGTACACGACGCCGCGGATGTCGTCGACGTTCTCGCCGATGACCGGGATGCGGGAATGGCCGCTGCGCACCGCGAGGGAGGTGGCCTGCCCCGCGGTCTTGTCCTCCTCGATCCACACCATTTCCGGGCGCGGCACCATCACCTCGCGCGCGGTGGTGTCGCCGAGATCGAACACGGACTGGATCATGCGGCGTTCCTCGTCGGCGACGACCCCGCGTTCCTGCGCGAGGTCGACGAGTTCGCGCAGTTCGATCTCGTTGGCGAACGGCCCGTTGCGGAAGCCGCGGCCCGGGGTCAAGGCGTTGCCGATGAGGATGAGCAGCCGGCCGAGCGGGCCGAACAGCACACCGAGGAAACGCAGCGGAATCGTCGCGGTCAGTGCGATCGGATACGCGTGCTGGCGACCGAGCGTGCGCGGGCCGACGCCGATGACGACGTAGTCGACCAACACCATCACGGTGGCGCTCACGACCAGCGCCCAGGTGCGGTCCAGGACCTCGAGCAACGCGCCGGCGAGAACCACGGTTGCAGTGATCTCGCACAGGATGCGCAGAAGGACCATGAGGTTGACGTAGCGCGGCCGGTCCTCGAGGATCAGCCGCAACCGCTGCGCACCCGGTCGCTCGTCCTTGGCGAGTTCGTCGACGCGGGCGGCGGAGACGGTGTTCAGAGCCGAGTCGACGGCGGCGAACAGACCACCGAGCGGCACCAGGACGACCGCGATCACCACGAGTGCGAGGGCGCTCATGCGTGTATTCCCACGTCGGCCCCGCTACTGCTCGGGATTGTCGGCGAGACCGACCTTGCCGAGGAGCTGCTGGTCGCGGGCGGCGAGGCGGGCCTCGTGCTCGGCGCGGCGCAGTTCCTCGTACCACTCCTCGAGGAGCTGGTTCTGCAGGCCGAACATCTCCTTCTCCTCCTCGGGCTCGGCGTGGTCGTAGCCGAGGAGGTGCAGCATGCCGTGCACGGTGAGCAGGGCGAGTTCGTGGTCGAGGGAATGGCCCGCCTTGACCGCCTGATCCGCCGCGAACGACGGGCACAGCACGATGTCGCCGAGCATCGACGGACCCGGCTCGGGTGCGTCCGGGCGACCGCCCGGTTCGAGCTCGTCCATCGGGAAGGACATCACGTCGGTGGGACCCGGCAGGTCCATCCACCGCATGTGCAGATCGGCCATGGCGTCGGAGTCGACCAACACCATCGACAGTTCGGCGGCGGGGTGCACGTCCATCCGGGCGATCACGAAGCGGACGACGTCGAGCAGGTTCTCCTCGACGACGTCCATCCCGGATTCGTTCGAGATCTCGATGCTCATCGGTGTCGTTCCTTCTGCACTGCGGACTGGTTTCGAAAGTGGGGGTGGCTCACCGGCGCTGCACCCGGTGCTGGGTGGCGCGCCGCTGCGCCCGGTTGCCGATACCGACGTCGCCGGACCGTTCGGCCTCGTAGCGTCCGTAGGCGTCGACGATGTCGGACACGAGCTTGTGCCGCACCACGTCGCTGCTGTCGAGCGTCGCGAAGTGGATTCCGTCGATGTCGTCGAGGATCTCGGTGGCCGCACGCAGGCCCGATCGGGCACCACCGGGCAGGTCGACCTGGGTGATGTCGCCGGTGACCACGATTTTCGAGCCGAAGCCGAGTCGGGTCAGGAACATCTTCATCTGCTCGGCGGTGGTGTTCTGGGCTTCGTCGAGGATGATGAACGCGTCGTTGAGCGTGTTGTGGGTCAGCAGAAAATCCTCTGTGACGTACAGCGAGTCGGCAGCAGCGACCTTGATGCAGACCGCCTCCTCGGTGCCCGCTGATTCGATGCTCTCGACGTAGCGGCGGGGCGCTTTGTGGCCGGCCTCCGAGTACTTCTCGGCCTTTCGCCGGAGCCGGAACGGCGCGCACCCTTCAGGCAGGCGGATGTCGAGGACATGAGCGCCGTGCCGACAGGGCACCTCGCGACCACGGGCGTTTCCGGGCTTTCGGCCTTCGGCAGGACGCGTGCGGCTGTATGCGACCCCGCCCAGCGACTGCACGAGGTAGATGACGTCGTCACGAAGTCGATCGGACACGGTCGTGTACTGGACCCGACATGTACGTCCGGCCTGACTCACGGGTCCGCCGTCGGAGTCGAGTAGCCCTTGCAGAACTGCGAGGCGCACATCGGCCGAATTGTGCAGGTACTCCTTCGGAACGAACTTTGTCGGCGACTTCGAGCCCCAGAGACCGAGCGCCCGCATCGTCTGCGTGACGGGATTCTCGATCGTGACGACCTCGCCCGGCGAAGCGATCCTGTTGAGGATGTAGTCCACGTCCGACTTGCGGCGGGCCACGATTCCCGGGATCGCGGCGACAAGTGCCTCGACCAGCTCCGGGTCGGCGGTCGTGAAACTCGGCGTCGCCACGCCGGCCATGCACCCGTGCCCGATCATCAGACCCAACGCGTACGGATCCAGCGGTACCGGAGCGGCGTCGAACGCCACGGGCGCCGCGAGCACCGGGAGCTCGTATCGGTGGTAGTGCGCGGCGCGCAGGTTGCCGATCATCTCCTTGGCCGCGAGCACCCGCGGCCCCTTGCCGCGCCTACGGTCGGAGCGCGTGTACACCGACCAAAGGTGATCGGTCGAGCAGAGGGTGGACGCCCCGTCTTGCGTGGTCACCCGGACGATGTCCTTGAATCCCTGGGGATAGACGCCGAGTACTTCGGTCGGCCTGCCGTCCGACCCGATCACCGCGTCGCCTACCTTCACATCACCGATCCGGCGGAACCCGTCGGGGGTGAGGACCCGGGTGGACAACGGTTGCGCCCGGCCACGCATGTACGCCAGCGGCGCGACCTCGATGACCCCCGCCTGCATGAGCTTCGGGATCGACTCCGGATCCATCATGTCGTGCAGCGCGTCGTGCAGCGGGCGCAGATAGGGGTCGATCTTCTCGTGCAACGTGCCCGGCAGGAACCCGAGACGTTCGCCCGCCTCGACGGCCGGCCGGGTCAGGATGATGCGGGTGACCTGCTTGCTCTGCAGGGCCTGCACAGCCTTCGCCATCGCCAGGTAGGTCTTGCCCGTGCCGGCGGGGCCGACGCCGAAGACGATGGTGTTGGCGTCGATCGCATCGACGTAGCGCTTCTGGTTGAGCGTCTTGGGCCGGATCGTCTTGCCGCGCCGCGACAGGATGTCCAGGCTCAGCACGTCGGCCGGGGATTCGGACAGTCCCTGGGTGAGCATCCCCACGGTCCGGCGGACCGTGTCCGGAGTCACCCGCTGGCCACGGCCGACGAGGGTGACGAGTTCGCCGATGACCCGTTCGGCGAGCGCGACGTCGGCGGAGCTTCCGGTGAGGGTGACGGAATTGCCTCGCACGTGGATGTCCGCGTCGAGCACGCGCTCGAGCGCGACGAGGTTCTCGTCGGCCGCCCCGAGCAACGGGGCCGCCGCATCCGGCGGCAGGTCCAGACTGGATCGGACGGTGGTCCGTTCGGCATTTCCGGGATCGCGGGTGTCGTCTGATTCACTCACGTGGACGGTACGGCCTGCTTTCGATTCAGCTCCCACACGACGGTCGTCGCGTGCGTGCCAGTCTAGCGCCGGACAGCAGGGACATTCACCGCATTACTCCCGCGGCCGGGTCCCCGGCGTGGTCGCGCAGCCAGCTTCGCGCCTGTTCGACCACCTCCGCGGCACGCTCCGGGGTGACCCCGGCCAGCACGAGAGCACCGAGCGCGATGCTCTCGCCGGAGTCGCGGACGAGGCCGAGATTGGCCTGTTCGAGGGTGGCCATGGTCAGGCCCTCCATCATCCCGACCAGCACCACCGAGGGCAGGTAGCCGGCGAAGATCCCCGCGGCGCGTCCGCGTTCGACGACGTCGAGCGTGCGGGTGCGCACGGGGGCGACGAGATCGGCGATGCACTGCTCGCCCACCTCCTTGCGGGCGAAGGACAGCAGCAACCGGAACCGGTCCCCCACCGGCCAGGTGCGCAGCGCACCGACCGCAAGTGCCAGGTCGGGACCCTCCGGCTCGGCCAGGTCCACTGCGGCTGCCAGTTCCGCGGCGGCGTCGGCCGCGATGCCGTCGACGAGGGCGTCCCGGTTCGGGAAGTGCGCGTAGACGGTGCGGCGGACCACGCCCGCGGCCCGCGCGACGTCGTCCATGCTCGCGTCGGGGTCGGCCGCGAAGCAGTCCATCGCCGCGTCGAGGATGCGCCGGCGGTTCGCGTTCGTCCGGTTCCTCACCGGTGGAACGCGCGAACTCGCGCCCGGTTGCGCGACCGGATCCTGCACGCTGCACCCACCTCTCCTGCCGGACTTCTGTGACCTCGATCAAGTTTAGTTGCACACCCGTGTGCAGAAACTTAAGTTGCACACTGTTGTGCAATTGGTGTCCCGAATCACCTGGCTCCGAAAACACCCCGAGGAGAGGTTCATGACGACAGTCGCCGGCCACCCGGAGGCCACACCCGTACCGCCCTATCCGCGCCGCTGGGCCGGCCTGGCAGTGCTGTGCCTGAGCCTGCTGATCGTCGTGATGGCCAACACCGCGCTGATCGTCGCGGCACCGAGCATGCTCCGCGAACTCGCGCTCACCAGCGCCGACCTGCAGTGGATCATCGACGGCTACACCGTTCCCTACGCGGCGCTGATGCTGCTGTGCGGCGTGCTCGGCGACCGCTACGGCCGCCGAGCCGCGCTCCTGACCGGCCTGGCGATCTTCGCAGGCGGCGCCGTCGCCGGGAGTCTCGCCGACACCGCGACCTCCGTGATCGTCGCGCGCATCGTCATGGGCATCGGCGCCGCGGTGATCATGCCCGCGACCCTGTCCCTGCTCGTGGCCATGTTCCCCGCGGGCGAGCGCGCCCGCGCCATCGCCGCGTGGGCCGCGACGTCGGGTCTCGCCATCGCGCTCGGGCCGCTGCTGGCCGGTTGGCTCCTCGAGAGCCACGCGTGGGGATCGACATTCCTGATCAACGTTCCCATCGCCGCGTTCGCCGCGGTCGCTGCGCTCGTCCTGGTGCCCGCATCGAAGGCCGACGGCCTCACCCGCATCGACTGGATCGGCGGCGTCCTGTCGGTGGTCACCGTCGGCGGCATCGTCTACGCGATCATCGACGGCTTCCACTTCGGTTGGAGCGCCCCGGCTCTCGGCGCGCTCGGCGCCTCGGTCGTCGCCGCGGTTGCCTTCGTCCTCTGGGAGTTGCGGCATCCGCAGCCCCTGCTGAACCTGCGGCGGGTGGCCGACCGCGCGGTCGGCGGGGCGTGCATCGCGGTGCTGCTGCTGTTCTTCGCGACCTTCGGACTCATCTACTTCGTCGCGCAGCAGTTCCAGTTCGTGCTCGGCTACGGACCGCTCGAGACCGGCCTGCGCCTGCTGCCGCTCGCGGCGTCGGTATCGATCGGTGCGGCCTCGAGCGGTCGCCTCGTTCCGCGATTCGGCGCGCGCATCCTCGTGTCCTGCGGCATGGTCGCGACGTCCACCGGGATGCTGCTGCTCGCCGCTCTCGAGCCGGACTCCGGCTACGGCATCTTCCTGGCGTCGCTGCTGCTCGTCGGCCTCGGCATCGGCCTCGCGACGCCACCGGCGACCGACCTGATCATGGGTGGCTTCCCCGACACCGATCTCGGTGCGGCGGGCGGCCTGAACGACACGGCCGTCGAGTTCGGCGGCTCGCTCGGCATCGCGCTGCTGGGCTCGGTCCTGGCGACCTCGTACCACGACGAGATCGCCGGATTCCTGTCCGGACTGCCGCTGAACAACCTCACCGGCGACCTGGCCGACCAGGCGGCACTCGCGCTCGAAGCCGCCGGCGACTCCGTCGGTGGCGCCGCGATCGTCGCGGAGGAACTGGCCGCGAACCCGTTCGCGAAGTCCTACGCCCAGCCGCTGCTGGAGTCGTCGAGCGCGGCGTTCGCCCACGCGATCGTCGATGCCGCACTGGTCGGCGGTGTCGCGTTGGCGGTGGGCACCGTCGCGGTCGCGCTGATCCTGCCCCCGCGATCGCGTCAGACCCGCGCGAGCAGCAGATCCAGCGAAAGGTTCCAGCAGCCGCTGTCCTTGTTCAGGAACGCGAAGTGGTCCTCACCGTGGACGACGTGCAGGGCCACGTCGTCACCCGCCTCGCGAGCGGCCTCGGTATAGCGCGCGGCGATCTTGGCGGGCACCTGCTCGTCCTCGGAACCGTGCACCAGCACGATCGGCCGTCCGATCGGCAACCGGTGCCGCGGCGACGCCGAGCGATACAGCTGCGGGTTCTCCTCGAACGGTTGCCCGAACAGATCCTCGAGGTAGTCGACGCGCCTGCCCCGTTCGCCCGCCGACGCCAGGTCCAGCGCGGCGGCCTGACCGACCACGAGCGACGGGCGCACCGCCGTGTCCTCACCGGCGAGCCACACCGCGAGCTGCCCGCCGGCCGAGTGCCCGACGACCCGCACCTGCGTCGGGTCGAGTTCGACGCCCGCGGCGCGGGCACGCTCCGACACCAGCGTCGCGGTCGCCTCGAGCGCGGCGACGACGTCTGCGGACATCTCCGGCCACCGGCCGCCCGCGCCGAGACGGCGGTACTCGATGTTCCAGGCGGCGACGCCGCGCCGGGCCAGTTCCGTCGCGAGAGGCGTCCCGAGATTGAGGTGGTAGTTGCCGCTCCAGTACCCGCCGTGGATCACCATCACCACCGGCACCGGCCGTTCTCCGGCCGCACCGTCCGGAAGGTAGAGATGACCGAACTGTTCCGGCTCGGGGCCGTAGGCGATGCGGGTACGCGACATGAACGAAACGCTAGTCGAGCGGACGTGCGCCCCAGCGACCGGACAGGACGCCGACCGCGCCGAGCGCCACCGCGGCGGCCGTCGACGTGCGCAACACCGTCGGGCCGAGCAGCACCGGCGTCGCGCCTGCCTCCGTCAACGCCGCGACCTCGCTGTCGTCCAGCCCGCCCTCGGGTCCGACGACCAGCACCAGCTCGGGGGCATCCGCGAGCGGCAACGACGCGAAGGGCGTGGTTGCCGACTCGTGGAGCACCGCGACGACCCCGCCCCGCGCGACCGTCTCACGCACCAGCGCGACGACGCCGGCGGTGCGGGTCAGCGGCGCGACGTCGGGTATGTGCGGCCGGCGCGACTGCTTGGCCGCCGCGACGGCGACGGCCTGCCAGCGGGCCACGCCCTTGCCGGCCTTCGGTCCGTCCCAGCGGGCGACGCACCGCGCCGCCTGCCACGGCACGAACGCGTCCGCGCCGGCTTCGGTCGCGAGTTCGACGGCCAGCTCCGAGCGCTCCGATTTGGGCAGCGCCTGCACCACGGTCACCGAGGGCGACGGCGCGGCCAGTTCCCGGCGTTCCAGGACCGTCGCCTCGAGCCGGTCCTTGGCGACTGCGCTCACCTCGACGTCGGCGACACCGCCGCGACCGTCGGACAGCACGAGCCGCTCCCCGACCGAGATGCGCCGGACCGTCGCGGCGTGCCGGCCTTCCTTCCCGTCGAGCACGGCCACCTCACCGGCGCCGGGCAGCGGATCCAGATAGAACAGGGTCGCGGCCACCGGCGCTGCCTAGCGGGCGCTGAACGCGTCGCGCAACCGGGAGAACAGGCCCCCGGAGTGCTGCGAGTTGTTGGACACGACCTCGGCGCGGTCGCGCTCGTTGTGGCGGCGCAGATCCTCGAGCAGCTTGGTCTGCTTGTGGTCGAGCTTGGAAGGCACGACCACCTCGAGATGGGCGTGCAGGTCCCCGCGGGTGCCCGACCGCAACTTCGGCATGCCGTGCCCGCGCAGCACCGACACCGACCCGGGCTGGGTGCCGGCGTCCACGGTGATCTCGGTGGGACCGTCGAGGATCGTGTCGAACGTGACGGTGGTGCCCAGCGCCGCGTCGACCATCGGCACGCGGATGGTGCAGTGCAGATCGTCGCCGTCGCGGACGAACACGTCGTGCTGCTGCTCGATCACCTCGACGTACAGGTCGCCGGCGGGACCACCGCCGGGTCCGACCTCACCCTGCGCGGCGAGCCGGATGCGCATGCCGTTGCCGACACCGGCCGGCACCTTGACGGTGATGTCGCGGCGCGAACGCACGCGGCCGTCGCCGCCGCACTTGCGGCACGGGTCCGGGATGGTCTCACCGGCACCGCGGCAGGTCGGGCACGGCCGGGACGTCATGACCTGACCGAGGAACGACCGCTGCACGGACTGGACCTCGCCGGCACCGCCGCAGGTCTCGCACAGGACCGGCTTCGAATCGCCGTTCGTGCCCGAGCCGGTGCAGCTGTCGCACAGGATCGCGGTGTCGACGGTGATCGTCTTGGTGACCCCGGTCGCGCACTCGTCGAGCGTCAGCCGCGTGCGCAGCAGCGAATCGGCGCCGGGCTGCACGCGACCACGCGGGCCCCGCGCGCCTCCACCAGCGCCGCCACCGAAGAACGCCTCGAACACGTCGCCGAGGCCACCGAAACCGGCGCCGCCGAAGCCGCCGGCCCCGGCGCCGCCGCCCGACGCCAGCGGGTCGCCGCCCAGGTCGACGATGCGCCGCTTCTCCGGATCCGACAGCACCTCGTACGCCGCGGAGATCTCCTGGAAGCGCTTCTGCGCCGACTCGTCCGGGTTCACGTCCGGGTGATGTTCGCGTGCCAGCTTGCGGTACGCACGCTTGATCTCCTGGTCGGTCGCGTTCTTGGACACGCCGAGCGTCCCGTAGTAGTCCCGTGCCACGTTAGGTTCTCGTCCTTACTTCTCTACACAGATTTGGACGGCGCTCAGCGTTCGCCGAGCACCTCGCCGATGTATCTCGCAACGGCCGCGACCGACGCGATGGTTCCCGGATAGTCCATCCGGGTGGGACCCAGCACACCGAGTCCGCCGAATACGGTACCGGCGGTGCCGTAGCCGGTGGACACCACCGACGTTCCGCGCATCTCCGCGACCTGCGTCTCCTCGCCGATGCGGACGGTGACACGGCCGGCGTCCTGGCTGGCCGTGAGCAATTTGAGGACGACGACCTGTTCCTCGAGTGCCTCGAGGACGGCACGCAGCGAACCGGGTACCCCCGCCTGCACGTCGAAGTCGGCGGCGTTGCGGGTCAGGTTCGCGGTACCCCCGAGAACGAGCCGGTCCTCGGGATGTTCGACGAGAGTCTCCACCAGCACCGTCGCGCAGCGGATCACCGCGTCGCGCAGGTCGTCGGGGGCCTCCTCGGCCAGCTCCGACACGGCGATCGACGCCGCGGCGAGCCGCTTGCCTGCCAGTGCCGTGCCGAACAGGTCGCGCAGGCGCGACAGATCGTCGTCGTCGACGACGTCGCCGAGTTCGACGATGCGCTGGTCGACCCGGCCCGAATCGGTGATCAGCACCAGCAGCAGCCGCGCCGGGGTCAGCGCGACGACCTCGAGATGGCGCACCGACGACGCCGACAGCGTCGGATACTGCACGACCGCGACCTGCCGGGTCAGCTGCGCGAGCAACCGCACCCCGCGACGCAGCACGTCGTCGAGGTCCACCCCGGATTCGAGGAACTGCAGGATCGCGCGGCGTTCGGCGCTCGAGAGCGGCTTGACGTCGGCGATCCGGTCGACGAACTGCCGGTACCCCTTGTCGGTGGGTACCCGGCCCGAGCTGGTGTGCGGCTGCGTGATGTAGCCCTCTGCCTCGAGCACGGCCATGTCGTTGCGAACGGTCGCACTGGACACGCCGAGGTTGTGCCGCTCGACGAGCGTCTTGGAGCCGATCGGTTCCTTGGTGGACACGTAGTCCGCAACGATCGCGCGCAACACCTGGAATCGCCGTTCCTCGGTGCTCGACATCCCCGCCCACCTCCGTCTCTGCCGCCACGCTCGCGGATTCACGCCCACGCGCATCCCGCACGCGGCGCCGCGCGCTGTGTGCCTCGTCGATCCAGTCTAGTCGCCGCGGCGCCGCGGCCCGAGGGCACGGCGCACGCGCGGGTCCCACGTACTGTGAGCTCATGATTTTCAAGGGTGTCCGGGACGGCAAACCGTATCCCGATCACGGCCTGTCGCTGCGCGACTGGTCTCGGATCCCACCGCGGCAGGTCCGGCTGGACGAGATCGTCACCACCACGAAGGTTCTCGAGCTCGATCGGTTGCTGTCGGAGGATTCCACGTTCTACGGCGATCTGTTCCCCCACGCGGTGCAGTGGCAGGGCGTGCTGTATCTGGAGGACGGCCTGCATCGCGCGGTGAGGTCGGCGCTGCGGAACCGCATCGTCCTGCACGCGCGGGTGTTCGACTACGACGCGCTGAGTCCGGGCGGTGAACTCGGCCCGAGCGCCGAGGTTCCCAGCGCCGAGGTGAACTGGGTGGATCTCGACACGGACCTGTCCGACGAACGCCGCTAGACCAGGAACGCCGCTAGACCAGGATCGAGCGGACCACCGCGTCGGCGAGGAGCCGGCCGCGGTCGGTGAGGACCAGACGATCGTCGTGCAGGTCGGCGAGTCCGTCCGCGACGACGGTCCGCGCGGCATCGCGCTCCGACGGCTCGAGCGCCGCCCACGGCAGGCCGCTACGCAGACGCACGGTGAGCATCACGAGTTCGGTGTGGGTGTCGGCGGCGGTGAGCTGCTCGCTGCCGCCGACGGGGAGCCGTCCCTGCGCGAGTGTGTCGGCGTAGCGGGCGGGGTGTTTGACATTCCACCAGCGGACCCCGCCGACGTGGCTGTGTGCGCCGGGTCCGGCGCCCCACCAGTCCCCGCCGTCCCAATACCCGAGGTTGTGTGCGCAGCGCGCGGACGGATCGCCGGCACGTGCCCAGTTGGACACTTCGTACCAGGTGAGTCCGGCGGCTTCGAGGCGCGAGTCGATGCGTTCGTACCGGGCGGCGAGCACGTCGTCGTCGGGCGCGGGCAGTTCGCCGCGACGTACCCGCCGGGCGAGGGCGGTGCCGTCCTCGACGATCAGCGCATACGCCGACACGTGGTCGACACCGGCGGCGAGCACGGCGTCGAGCGATCGGTCGAGGTCCTCGTCGCGTTCCCCGGGGGTTCCGTAGATGAGGTCGAGGTTGACATGGTCGAACCCGGCGGTGCGCGCCTCGCGGGCCGCCGCGACCGGCCGCCCCGGCGTGTGGGTGCGATCGAGCACGGCGAGCACGTGCGACGCGGCGGACTGCATGCCCAGCGACACACGGGTGTAGCCGGCCGCGCGGATCCGGGTGAAGAACTCGGGTCCGGTCGATTCGGGGTTGGATTCGGTGGTCACCTCGGCGCCGGCGGCGAGGCCGAAGCTCGACCGGACCGCGTCGAGCACGTCGGCGAGACCGTCCGCTCCGAGCAGCGACGGGGTGCCGCCCCCGACGAAGACGGTGTCCGCGGCGGGTGCGCCGAGCACGCTCGCGGCGATGTCGAGTTCTCGGCGCAGACCGTCGAGCCAGGACTGTGGTGACGCCGACGACCCGAGTTCCCCCGCGGTGTAGGTGTTGAAATCGCAGTAGCCGCACCGGGTCGCGCAGAAGGGCACGTGCACGTACACACCGAACGGCCGGCTGCCGACTCCGGTACGTGCCGCGACCGGGAGTTCGAATCCGTCGTCGGTCCCGG
Organism: Rhodococcus phenolicus; assembly: GCF_001646785.1. Taxonomy (GTDB): domain Bacteria; phylum Actinomycetota; class Actinomycetes; order Mycobacteriales; family Mycobacteriaceae; genus Rhodococcus; species Rhodococcus phenolicus. Next base: position 59,326 of record NZ_LRRH01000040.1, on the reverse strand, counting down.
TTCCGTTGCCCGTTCTCGTCTCACTCACAGCGTCCAGTGTTCCAGAGCCGGAAGAGGCGCCACGCGGCCGTGGGGCGATGACCTCGGTATTTCCCGCGATTCGGGTGGAAATACCGTCCAGGATTCGGATTCGCCCCCGTGACATGGCACAATGGTCGCCATGACCGGACTCGGAGTGCGACTCGTGGCTCGCCGCCACGTCGACTTCAAGCGCGTCTGCGCGTCCTGCTGTCAGGCTTGTGCCGCCTGTTCCTGCGCCGACTGTCGGTAGTCACCACCCGTAGCCAGTCGGCACCATCCCGGCAATCCCCCAGATCCTGCCGGGTCGAGGCGTGTCTGCGCGAGGTACAGCCCACCTCGACGCTCCCGACCCGGTCCGTCGCAAATCCCAGGAGTCCCCGCATGTCGTCGACCACCGACGTCTCCCCCGCCGGAGAACCCGCCGCGCCCGCCCGGCCGCGGGCGGCCCGGCCGGCCAAGCGCCGCGCCGAAGGCCAGTGGGCTCTCGGTTACCGCGAGCCGCTCAACGCCAACGAGCAGGCGAAGAAGGACGACAATCCGCTCAACGTGCGCCGTCGTATCGAGGACATCTACGCGCACCAGGGTTTCGACAGCATCGACAAGTCCGACCTGCGCGGCCGGTTCCGCTGGTGGGGCCTGTACACCCAGCGCGAGCAGGGTTACGACGGCACCTACACCGGTGACGAGAACCTCGATCTGCTCGAGGCGAAGTACTTCATGATGCGGGTGCGCTGCGACGGCGGCGCCCTCAACGCCGAGCAGCTGCGCACCATCGGCACCATCTCCACGGAGTTCGGCCGCGACACCGCCGACCTGTCCGACCGGCAGAACGTCCAGTACCACTGGATCGAGGTCGAGAACGTGCCGGAGATCTGGCGCCGTCTCGAATCGGTCGGGCTGAAGACCACCGAGGCGTGCGGCGACTGCCCGCGCGTCGTTCTCGGGTCCCCGCTCGCCGGTGAGTCCCTCGACGAGGTCGTCGACGCGACCCCGGCGATCGACGAGATCGTCCGTCGCTACATCGGCGACCCGCAGTACTCGAACCTGCCGCGCAAGTTCAAGACCGCGATCTCCGGCCAGCAGGACGTCGTGCACGAGATCAACGACGTCGCGTTCGTCGGCGTGCACCACCCCGAGCACGGCCCCGGTTTCGATCTGTGGGTCGGTGGCGGGCTGTCCACCAACCCGATGCTCGCGCAGCGGGTCGGTGCGTGGGTTCCGCTCGACGAGGTGCCGGACGTCTGGGAAGGCGTCGTCGCCGTGTTCCGCGACTACGGCTACCGACGGCTGCGGTCGAAGGCGCGCCTGAAGTTCCTCATCAAGGACTGGGGCATCGAGAAGTTCCGGGAGGTTCTCGAGACCGAGTACCTGAAGCGCAAGCTCGTCGACGGTCCCGCACCGGAGCAGCCGGCCCGACCGATCGACCACGTCGGCGTCCAGAAGCTGCGCAACGGCCTCAACTCGGTCGGCTTCTCCCCGATCGCGGGCCGCGTGTCCGGGACCATCCTGACGAAGGTCGCCGACGCCGTCGAGCGCATCGGCTCGGACCGGGTCCGCTTCACGCCCTACCAGAAGCTGATCGTCCTCGACGTCGCCGACGACAAGGTCGACGAGCTGATCGCCGAACTCGAACCCCTCGGCCTGCAGGCCCGCCCGTCCGCGTGGCGCCGGAACCTGCTGGCGTGCAGCGGCATCGAGTTCTGCAAGCTGTCGTTCGTCGAGACCCGCAAGCGTTCCCAGGTGCTCGCGCCGGAACTCGAGGAGCGGCTCGCGGACATCAACGCGCAACTCGACGTGCCGATCACCATCAACATCAACGGTTGCCCCAACTCGTGCGGCCGGTCCCAGATCGCGGACATCGGCTTCAAAGGCCAGCTGGTCGACGACGGCGACGGAAACCAGGTGGAGGGCTATCAGGTCCACCTCGGCGGCAGCCTCGGCCTCGACAGCGGTTTCGGCCGGAAACTGCGCCAGCACAAGGTGAACAGCACCGAACTCGGCGACTACATCGAGCGTGTAGTGCGCAACTTCGTCAAACAGCGGTCCGAGGGCGAACGGTTCGCCCAGTGGGCCGTGCGTGCAGAAGAGGCGGACCTGCGATGACCACCACAGAGACCACCGAGGACCTTCGAACCCTCGCCGCGCAGGGGGCGGCAAGCCTCGAGGGCGCCTCGGCACTGGAATTGCTGCACTGGACCGAGGAGACCTTCGGTTCCGCAGTGAGCGGCGACCGCAGCGGCTACGTCGTCGCGTCGAACATGCAGGACGGGGTGCTCGTGCATCTCGCCACGCAGGTTCGTCCGGGCGTGGACGTGCTGTTCCTCGACACCGGCTACCACTTCGCCGAGACGCTCGGCACCCGGGACGCCGTCACCCAGGTGTACGGGGCGAATCTCGTCGAGGCGAAGGCGGCCCACTCGGTGGCCGAGCAGGACGACCTGCTCGGCAAGGATCTGTTCTCGCGGGATCCGAACGAGTGCTGCCGGTTGCGCAAGGTCGTGCCGCTGACCGAAACCCTGAAGGGTTACCGGGCGTGGGTCACCGGCATCCGCCGGGTCGAGGCCCCGACGCGAGCCAACGCGCCGCTCATCTCGTTCGACGAGGCGTTCGGATTGGTGAAGATCAATCCGATCGCCGCGTGGTCGGACGAGGACATGCAGAACTACATCGACGAGCACGGGATTCTCGTCAATCCCCTGGTCGACGAGGGCTATCCGTCCATCGGATGCGCCCCCTGCACCGTCAAACCACTTCCCGGAGCCGATCCGCGCAGCGGACGGTGGGCCGGCCGAGCCAAGACCGAATGCGGGTTGCACTCCTCATGACACTCATCGACACGAACCTCTCGGAATCCCGAATCAAGTTGGACGGCAACAAGTTCGACACCCTCGACGCGCTCGAATCGGAGGCGATCCACGTCTTCCGGGAGGTCGCGGGCGAGTTCGAGCGTCCGGTGATCCTGTTCTCCGGCGGCAAGGACTCGACGGTTCTGCTGCACCTGGCGCTCAAGGCCTTCTGGCCCGCGCCGCTGCCGTTCGCGCTGCTGCACGTCGACACCGGGCACAACCTGCCCGAGGTTCTGGCGTTCCGCGACCACGTCGTCGAGAAGTACGGCCTGCGACTGCACGTCGCGAAGGTCGAGGACTATCTCGCCGACGGGCGCCTCACCGAGCGTCCCGACGGCATCCGCAACCCGCTGCAGACCGTCCCGCTGCTCGACGCCATCACCGAGAACCGCTTCGACGCGGTGTTCGGCGGCGGCCGACGCGACGAGGAACGCTCCCGCGCCAAGGAGCGGATCTTCTCGCTGCGCAACGCATTCGGCCAGTGGGATCCCAAGCGCCAGCGCCCCGAGCTGTGGAACCTGTACAACGGCAGGCACGCCCCCGGCGAGCACGTCCGGGTGTTCCCGCTCAGCAACTTCACCGAACTCGACATCTGGCGGTACATCGCCCGCGACGACGTCGAGCTCGCGAGCATCTACTACGCGCACCAGCGTCCGGTGTACCGGCGCGACGGCATGTGGATGACCCCCGGCGTGTGGGGCGGCCCCGCCGACGGCGAGGAGCTCGAGACCCGTTCGGTGCGGTACCGCACCGTCGGCGACGGCTCCACCACCGGCGCGATCCTGTCCGAGGCCGCCACCAACGAGGAGATCCTCGCCGAGGTCGCGGCGTCGCGGCTGACCGAGCGCGGCGCCACCCGGGGCGACGACCGAGTTTCCGAAGCGGCCATGGAAGACCGCAAGCGAGAGGGCTACTTCTGATCATGAGCGCGTCACAGCTCCTGCGCCTCGCAACTGCGGGCAGCGTCGACGACGGCAAGTCCACCCTGGTGGGCCGGCTGCTGTACGACACCAAGTCCGTCCTGGCCGACCAGATCGACGCGGTCACCCGCGCCTCGGTCGACAAGGGCCTCGACACCCCCGACCTGTCGCTGCTCGTCGACGGCCTGCGCGCCGAACGCGAACAGGGCATCACCATCGACGTCGCCTACCGGTACTTCGCGACCCCGAAGCGCAGCTTCGTGCTCGCCGACACCCCGGGTCACGTCCAGTACACGCGCAACACGGTCTCCGGCGCGTCCACCGCGCAGCTCGTGGTGCTGCTCGTCGACGCCCGCAAGGGCGTGATCTCGCAGACCCGCAAGCACGCCGCCGTCCTCGCGCTGCTCGGTGTGCCGAAGCTGGTGCTCGCGGTGAACAAGATCGACCTCGTGGAGGATCCGGCCGCGGTGTTCGCGCAGATCTCCGCCGAGTTCAACGAGCTGACCTCGTCGCTCGGCTGGGCTCCCGAGGACGTGCAGGAGATTCCGGTCTCCGCGCTGCACGGCGACAACGTGGCGACCCGCTCCGAGAACACCCCGTTCTACGACGGGCCGACGCTCATCGAGCACCTCGAGTCCGTCCCCGTCGACGCCGACGTGCACGGCCGTCACGAGTCCGGCCTGCGCTTCGCGGTCCAGTACGTGATCCGCCCCCGCACCGCCGAGTACCCGGACTACCGCGGCTACGCCGGCCAGATCGCCTCCGGTTCGGTGCGTCCCGGTGACGAGATCGTCGTCCTGCCGTCGGGTGTCCGCACCACCGTCGAGCGCATCGACACCGCGGACGGCGAACTCGACGTCGCGCACGCGGGTCGCTCGGTCACGCTGATCCTCGCCGACGACGTCGACGTCTCCCGCGGCGACGTCATCGCCGCACCCGAGGGCGCCCCCGAGCCGATCGGTGAGTTCGAGGCGACGGTGTGCTGGCTCGCCGAGAAGCCGCTGCGTCCCGGCGCACGGCTGCTGCTCAAGCACGGCACCCGCACGACGCAGGCGATCGTCGGCACGCTCGAGGAGCGTTTCGACGAGCAGAACCTGACGTCGGTGTCCAACCCGGAAACGTTGGAGCTCAACGAGATCGCCCGTATCTCGCTGCGCGTCGCCGAGCCCGTCGCCGCCGACGACTACACCGTCAACCGCCGCACCGGCAGCTTCCTGCTCATCGATCCGGCGGGCGGGAACACGCTCGCCGCCGGCCTGGTCGGCAACGGCCTGTCACAGATCGAGCTCGGGGACCGCGTCCCGGCATGATCCCGGTGATCGCCGTCGCGCACGGCAGCCGTGACCCGCGTTCCGCGCAGGCCATGGCTGCCGCGCTGACGGTGTTGCGGGCCGGGCGACCCGACTGGGACATCCGTCTGGCATTCCTCGATCTCAACGCACCGTCGGTGGGGCAGGCCGTCGACGCCGTCGCCGCCGAAGGACACCGTCGCGTCGTCGTCGTTCCGCTGTTGCTGGGCAGCGCATTCCACGCCCGCGTGGATCTGCCCGGCATTCTCGCCGAGGCCCGGGTCCGGCACCCACACCTCGAGGTGATCCGCACCGACATCCTCGGCGACGATCCGCTGCTGGTCGCGGCGGCACGGAACGCCGTGGCAGCCGCCGGCCTCTCGCCCCTCGACCCGTCCGTGGGAATCGCCATGTGCGCGGTCGGTTCACGACGGGACGGCGCCGACGCCGCGACCGCCGCCGTCGCTCCGCGTCTGCTCGACGGCACGTCGTGGACGCGCGTGCGAGCGTGCTTCGCGACGTCCACCCCCGATGTCGTCGGCGCCCTCACCGAACTCCACGAGGGTGGGGCCCGACGGCTCGTCGTCGCGCCGTGGATGCTCGCTCCCGGCCTGCTGTGGGACCGCGTGTGCGACGCCGCGCGATCCGCCTTCCCCGACGTCCGGTTCGCCGCTCCCCTGGCGGCAGGCGACGTCGTCGGCCGGGTCGTCGAGCGACGGTGCCTCGACGCGCTCGCCACCTCCACGAGGTTGCTGCGCAGCGCCTGACCACGCCCGGCCCCGGGTCGTTCTACTCTGGTTCATCTGCAACCGCTACAACGGATGCCGTTTGTCACGTTGCGCCGAGGACCAGGAGACTCCCGTGCAGAACGAACTGCGTCACTACATCGACAGGCTCCGCACCGACGGGTTCTCGGTGCGCGACGACCACGGGGAAGATCCCGATCTCATCGACATCGACGGGCGGGCCGTCGACACGTGGCGGGAGAACTATCCGTACGACCACCGCATGGACCGCGCGACCTACGAGGTCGAGAAGTACCTGCTGCAGATCGAACTGCTGAAGTTCCAGGCGTGGTCGCTCGAGAACGGTTCCAAGCACATCATCGTGTTCGAGGGCCGCGACGCCGCCGGTAAGGGCGGGACGATCAAACGTTTCCAGGAGTACATCAACGTGCGGCACGCGCGGGTGGTGGCGCTGAGCAAGCCGTCCGAACGCGAGAGCGGTCAGTGGTACCTGCAGCGGTACATCGAGCACTTCCCCACTGCCGGTGAGCTCGTGCTGTTCGACCGGTCCTGGTACAACCGCGCCGGAGTCGAACGGGTCATGGGGTTCTGCACCGACGACGAGTACGAACGGTTCATGACCCAGGTGCCGCTGTTCGAGCAGCTCGTCGTCGACGCCGGGATCAGCCTGACCAAGTTCTGGTTCTCGGTGACCCGCAACGAGCAGCGCACCCGGTTCGCGATCCGGCAGCTCGATCCGGTCCGCCGCTGGAAGCTGTCGAGCATGGACCTCGAGTCGCTGGACAAGTGGGACCGGTACACCGACGCCAAGGAGGAGATGTTCCGCCGCACGGACTCCGACCACGCGCCGTGGACGACGATCAAGTCGAACGACAAGAAGCGCGCGCGTATCAATGCGATGCGGCATTTCCTCAACCGCTTCGACTACGAGGACAAGGACTGTCAGGTGGTGTTCGATCCCGATCCGAAGATCGTCCAACGGGGGAAGCACGCCGTCGGCGACTGACCCCGCCGCGGGCACGCGAATGCTGACAAGATCGTGCGATCTGGCTCACACTGGACGGGAGGCCAAGGAGTCACCACCATGAGCACAGCATCGACCAGACGCGGAATCGTGGCGGGCATCGACGGGTCGGACAGTGCGCTCGGTGCAGCGCGCTGGGCGGCGTCCGTCGCGCAACGGTTCGGCGAACCTCTCCATCTGCTGCACGTGCAGGCGAACGGGCGGTCCGGGGACGGCACCGCCGACGAGCTCCTCGACGCCGCCGAGACCTCGGTGCGGGACGGGCCGGGCGGAGTCGAGATCGAGCGCAGCGTCGAACACGGCACTCCGCAGAAGGTGCTCGTCGAGAGGTCCGGTACGGCCCGCATGATCGTGCTGGGGCATCTGACGACGAGCGAGATGCAGTCGATGTTCCGGGGCTCCGACGTCGTGTACACATCCAATCATGCCAAGTGCCCCGTCGTGTCGTGGCGCGGCAAACCGGCGCCCGAGGCCGTCAACGGCCGTCCCGTCGTCGTCGGCGTGGACGGCAGCGAACTCAGCACCAGGGCGATCGAGCACGCCTTCGAATTCGCTTCGTTCATCGGTGCCCCGCTGATCGCGGTCCACAGCTGGACCGAGCAGTCGACCCTGACGTACGGGGAGGGTTCCCGGTTCATCGAGTGGGACGACTACGTGAAACAGCAGACGGCACTGGTGTCCGAGAGCCTCGCCGGATGGCAGAGTCGCTATCCCGACGTCGAGGTGAGCCACAGCGTCGAGCGCGGCAAACCGGAAGAGGCTCTGCTCGAGCATTCTTCGCGGTCGCAGCTGGTCGTCGTCGGCAGTCACGGCCGCAGTCCGATGACCGCCGCGGTGCTCGGCTCCACCAGCCAGTCGTTGCTGCACCACGCGCTGTGCCCGGTCCTGATCGCCCGCGGGGACTGACACACCGCGGGCGGGCAGGACCGGCCGGCGGATGTCAGACGCCGGTCACCACAACCTCTTCCGGCAAGGCGGGTGCCCGGGTCGCGCGGGCGTAGACGGTTTCGCCGGCGCGCAGGCCCAAGGCCTGCGCGTCACCGCGGGTGACCTGCGCGGTGAACGACTCGCCGGTGGCCTCGTTGTGCAATTCCACCCGCACCTCGAAGCCGAGATGCACGACTCGCTCCACGGTCGCGCGGGTGATTCCGAGCGACTCGGCGGTGCCCTCGTTGCGTGCCTCCGCGAGCTCGGGGGTGCGGCCGAGCCGGATGTCGTGGGGTCGCACGAGCTGCCCGTTGAGCTTGGACACGTTGCCGAGGAACGACATCACGAAGTCGTTGTCGGGACGGTCGTAGAGATCCTCGGGGGTTCCGATCTGCTCGATGCGGCCGCGGTTGAGCACTGCGATCCGGTCGGCGATGTCGAGCGCTTCCTCCTGGTCGTGTGTGACCAGTACGGTCGTCACGTGCACCTCGTCGTGCAGCCGGCGCAGCCAGGTGCGCAGGTCGGCGCGAACCTTCGCGTCGAGCGCACCGAACGGCTCGTCGAGCAGCAGCACCTGGGGATCGACGGCGAGTGCGCGGGCCAGGGCCATGCGCTGACGCTGACCACCGGACAGCTGCGCCGGATAGCGCTGCTGGAATCCGTCGAGCCCGACGATCTCGAGCAGCTCCCCGACCTTCTTGTCGATCTCGGCTTTCGGCCGTTTGCGGATCTTCAACCCGAACGCGACGTTCTCCCGCACCGTCATGTGCTTGAACGCCGCGTAGTGCTGGAACACGAAGCCGATGTCACGCTTCTGCGGCGTCACGTCGGTGACGTCCTTGCCGGCGATCCGCACGGTGCCGGCGTCGAGGGTCTCGAGGCCCGCGATCGACCGCAGCAGCGTGGACTTGCCGGACCCGGACGGCCCGAGCAGCGCGGTCAGCGACCCGGACGGAATCTCGATGTCGACGTCGTCGAGCGCCGCGAAATCCCCGTAGTTCTTGCGGGCCCCGGTGACGGTGATCATTTGTCGGCACTCCTCTTGCGGTCGAGCAGGGTCATCAGCAGCAGCACGAGCACCGCGATGGCCATGAGCAGGGTCGCGGCACTGTAGGCGCCGAAGGTGTTGTGGTCGTCGATGTACCGGGCGTGCACCAGCAGCGTCAGCGTCTGGGACACACCGGGGAACCCGGACGAGACCATGATGACGGCACCGAACTCGCCGAGAGCACGCGCGACGGTGAGCACGATGCCGTAGGTCAGACCCCAGCGGATCGCCGGCAACGTGATCCGCCAGAACGTCTGCCAGGCGTTCGCACCGAGGGTCGCGGCGGCCTGTTCCTGTTCCTCACCGATCTCGTGCAGAACCGGTTCGACCTCGCGCACGACGAACGGCAACGTCACGAAGATCGTGGCGATCACCATGCCGGGCAGACCGAAGATCACCTTGAAGCCGAGGGACTCGAGGCCACCGAACCAGCCGCCGGCACCCCACAGCATGATCAGAGCGACACCGACGACGATCGGTGACACGGCGAACGGCAGGTCCACGACCGACTGCAGCAGGCCACGCCCCGGGAAGCGGCCGCGCACGAGCGCGAGCGCGACGACGATGCCGAACACCACGTTGAGGGGCACCACGATCACGACGATGAGCAGCGACAGGTTCAGTGCCGAGATCGCGGCCGGGGTGCTGATCGACTCGACGAACGCCATGATGCCGTTCTCGAACGTGCGGTACAGGATGACCCCGATCGGCACGATCAGCAGGAGGAACAGGTAGGCCAGGGCGACGGTGCGCAGCGAGATCCGGGTGAACGGGGAGAGCTTCACTCGTCGTTCTCCTCTCGGCGCCGCCCGCGGCTCGCGACGACCCGCAGCACGAACAGCGCAACGAACGCGATGAGCAGCAGAGCCACCGACACGGCGGCGGCGTTGACGGGACGGTCGATCTCGATCTGCTGCTGGATGTACTGGGACGCCATCTGCGTCTTGTACGGAATGTTGCCGCCGATGAGCACGATCGATCCGTATTCGCCGATCGCGCGGGCGAACGCGAGGCCGGCACCGCTGAGGATCGCGGGGCCGAGCGTCGGCAGGACGACGGAGCGGAAGATGGTGAAGTTGTCGGCACCGAGCGATGCCGCGGCCTCCTCGACCTCCCGATCGGTTTCGATCAGGACCGGTTGCACGGCGCGCACCACGAACGGCAACGTCACGAACGCCAGGGCGACGATCAGGCCGGGCTGGGTTGCGTTCAGGTGCAGGCCGATCGGGCTCATCGGCCCGTACAGCGACAACAGCACGATGCTCGCGACGATGGTGGGCAGCGCGAACGGCAGATCGATCAGCGCGTTGACCACTTTCTTCCCCGGGAACTCGTCGCGGACCAGCACCCAGGCGATGAGCGTGCCCATCACCGCGTTGATCAGCGCGACGACGACGGACACGACGACGGTCACCCGCAGGGTGGCGAGCGCGGCGGGAGCCGTGACGGCGTCGACGAAGCCGGAGATCCCGTCGGCGAACGCGTGGGTGGTCAGCGCCGCGAGCGGCAGCAGGACGATGATGCTCAGCCACAGGGTGGCGACGCCGATGCCGAGTGGGCCGACCGTTCCGGTGAACGCGAACAGCGGCTTGCGGCGGCGCGCCGCCGGGGCGGGAGCCGATGCTCCTGCCCCGGGGCGTGTCTCGGTGGTACTCACGGGATGGGGCCTACTTCGTGGCGTTGTCGTAGATCACAGCGATCGAGCCGGTGCCCTGCTTGAACAGGTCGGCATCGACGGTCGACCAGCCGCCGAGGTCGGCGATGGTCCACAGCTTCTGCGGCTGCGGGAAGTCGGCGGCGAACTCTTCCGCGACGGCGGGATCGACGGGGCGGAATCCGGCCTGCGCCCACAGACGCTGTCCTTCGGTGGTGTACAGGAAGTCGTTGAACGCCTGGGCCTTCTCCGCGTTGGGCGAGTTCGTCAGCACCGCGGCCGGGTTCTCGATCTTGAACGTGACGGGCGGGGTGACGTGTTCGACGGGATCGCCGTTGCGTTCGGCGAACAGGGCCTCGTTCTCGTAGCTGAGCAGGACGTCACCGGAACCCTGCAGGAACGCCTCGGTCGCTTCGCGCCCGGACTTCGGCTGGATCTTGACGTGCTCGGTCACCAGCGTGTTCACGAAGTCCAGTCCGGCCTGCGGGTTGGCGCCGCCCTCGCTCTTCGCGGCGTACGGCGCGAGCAGGTTCCACTTGGCCGATCCGGAGCTGAACGGGTTGGGGGTCACGACCTCGAGACCCGGCTGGAGCAGGTCGTCCCAATCCTCGATGCCCTTCGGGTTACCCTCGCGGACGACGATGGTCACCACCGAACCGAACGGAATGCCGTTGTAGGCGCCGGTGTTCCAGTCCGGGTCGACCAGGCCCGCGTCGACGAGCCGGGTGATGTCGGGCTCGACGGAGAAGTTGACGAAGTCCGCCGCCGCACCGTCCTTGACCTTGCGGGACTGGTCGCCGGAGGCACCGTAGGACTGCTGGAAGGCGACGCCTTCACCCGCCTCGGTGCCGTTGAACGCGGGGATGAGCAGGTCGAAGCCGGGCTTCGGGACCGCGTAGGCGTACAGGTTGACGGTGCCGCCGGAGCCGTCCGCCGCGCTGTCGTCGCCGCCGACGGTGTCGCTCGCGCCTCCCGAGCAGGCGGACAGCACGGTCGCGGTGGCCGCCGCGAGGGCTGCGAAGACGAGGGCAGAACGTTTCTTCATGGAACGGGGCCTTCCTACAGGAACGGTGTACGGGATGGGGACCCGCGGAAATCGGCACCGGAAGGCTCCGTGCGCGCTGCCCGAGGCGCCCGGCCGTAACCGGGGAACGACGCACGGAGAATCGATCGAAGTTGCCCGGAGACCGATGCGGCGACGCCGCGGGTCGGGAAGGATCGATCAGCGACAACAGCTGACGTCGGCAACCGCCAGGCTGCCGACAGCGATCAGCGCCAGCTGGTGGCGCACGCGGGGCAGGGTGGTTGCGGACACGCCGCAGACTCTAGCAGAGCGGACCGCCTCCCCCGACCCGGCGTTCAGCGGGTGAGAAGCCAAGCAACGACGACGATTGCGAGCAGTGCGATCAGCGCCAGGGTCACGCGTGAGCGCGGCATATTCAGCAGTCCTTCGTCGTCGGGTCGGTCGGGGCCGGTGCCGGTGCGCCCGATTCACGGCGCCCGACGGCCGCGAACACCGTTGCCAGGACGCGGTCGAGCAGCCAGGCCGCGCCTGCGCACAGCGGCACCATCACGAGCAGTACCAGGGCGGCCTGCGGCACGAACGACAGTCCGGCGAGCCACAGCTCGAACCCGTCCCACCACGATGCCATCCGGTCCACGTCTTCACCTTAGACGGCGGGCTCCGGGCCACCGAATCCTCCGTCGTTCGCCGTGCGCGAGGACCGCGCCGGACCGATCATGGGGTGATGGGACCCACGATCGACTTCGACGACCCCGATCCCGCCGACCGCCCGCTGCCGGCGCTGCACCGCAGCCCGTATCCCCCGATCGACGACTACGCGTTCCTCTCGGACTGCGAGACGACCTGCCTGATCGCCCGCAACGGTGCCGTGGAGTGGATGTGTGTGCCCCGGCCGGATTCCCCGAGCGTGTTCGGATCGATCCTCGACCGCAGCGCCGGGCATTTCCGGATCGGGCCGCACGGCCACACCGTTCCCGCCGCGCGCCGATATCTTCCGGGTGGGCTGATCCTCGAGACCACCTGGCAGACCGAGACCGGCTGGATCGTCGTGCGCGACGCACTGGTGATGGGGCCCTGGCACGCCGTCGACGAGCGGTCGCGCACGCATCGCCGGACGCCGCCGGACTGGGATGCCGAGCACGTGCTGCTGCGCACGGTCCGCTGTGTGAGCGGCACCGTGGAGTTCGAGATGAGCTGCGAACCGGCGTTCGACTACAACCGGGAATCCGCGATGTGGGAGTACACCGGCAAGGTGTACGAGGAGGCGACCGCGCGGTGTCGCCCGGAGGTCGCGGGCTCGCATCCGGAGTTGCGGCTGACCACCGATCTGCGTCTCGGCCTCGAGGGTCGTGAGGCGCGTGCCCGCACCCGGATGTACAAGGGTGACAGCGTGTTCGTGGCCCTGTCGTGGTCCGACAATCCCGCTCCGACGACCTTCGCGGAGGCTGCTGCGAAAATGTCGGGGACAGCGGACTTCTGGCGCGAGTGGATCACCACGGGACGATTCCCGGACCATCCGTGGCGTGGCTATCTGCAGCGCAGCGCACTGACCTTGAAGGGCCTGACATATGCGCCGACCGGGGCTCTGCTGGCGGCGTCGACGACCTCGCTGCCGGAAACTCCTCGCGGCGAGCGGAACTGGGACTACCGCTATGCGTGGGTTCGTGATTCGACGTTCGCGCTGTGGGGCCTGTACACATTGGGACTCGACCGCGAGGCCGACGACTTCTTCTCGTTCATCTCCGACGCGAGCCGCGACGAGCACGGTGTCCCCCGCCCGCTGCAGGTGATGTACGGGGTCGGTGGGGAACGGACCCTCGAGGAGTCCGAACTCCTGCATCTGTGCGGGTACGACGAGGCCAGACCGGTGCGCATCGGCAACGGCGCCTACCACCAGTCCCAGCACGACATCTGGGGAACGATGCTCGATTCGGTGTACCTCCACGTCAAATCCCGTGAGCACGTCCCCGATTCACTGTGGCCGTTGCTCAAGCGCCAGGTGGAGGAGGCGCTGAAGCACTGGCGGGAGCCGGACCGGGGAATCTGGGAGGTCCGCGGCGAACCCCAGCATTTCGTCTCGTCGAAGGTGATGTGCTGGGTTGCGCTCGATCGCGGCGCGAAACTCGCTGCGATGCAGGGCGAGAAGAGCTATGCGACGCAGAGGCAGAAGACGGCCGACGAGATCAAGGCGGACATTCTCGCGCACGGCGTCGACGAACGCGGAGTCTTCACCCAGCGGTACGGTCATCCGTCGCTGGACGCGTCGGCCCTGCTGATTCCGTTGTTACGGTTCCTGCCCGCCGACGACCCGCGGGTCCGCGCGACGGTCCTGGCGATCGCCGACGAACTCACCGAGGACGGTCTGGTGTTGCGCTACCGGGTCGAGACCACGGACGACGGCCTGTCCGGCGAGGAGGGCACCTTCACGATCTGTTCGTTCTGGCTGGTGTCGGCGCTGGTCGAGATCGGGGAGGTCCTGCGTGCCCGCGCGCTGTGCGACCGGCTGCTCGGGTTCGCCAGTCCCCTCAAGCTCTACGCCGAGGAGATCGATCCGCACACCGGCCGGCACCTGGGGAACTTTCCGCAGGCGTTCACTCACCTGGCCCAGATCAACGCGGTGGTACACGTCATCCGTGCGGAGGAGCAGATCGAGACCGGCGCGTTCCACCCGGCCCACCTTCACCCGTCCTGATCGCACGGCCGGCTCAGGCGCCGGCGATCGCCTCGAGTTGCGGCCGGATCGTGTCGAGGGCGTAGCCGATGGACAGCGACGAGGGGGTGTTGAACGCGGCGACCGTCGGGTAGTCGACGACGGCCAAGCCGCCCCCGGTGACCGCGGGCAGGCCGGAGAAACCGGGCAGCGCCAGCAGATCCTGTTCGGTCCCGCCGTTCGGCAGGATGATCAGCAGGTCCGCGACGAGCGCATCGACCCGCTCGGGGCTGAACATCAGCCGGCCCTGGCTGATACCCGCCTCCTCCACGAGCGAGGGCGGCAGCGTCATGCCGAGTTGCTCGAACAGCGCGGCGGCGCCGTCGTTCGGGTCCGCGACGACGACGAACTGTCCCTGGCCGAACATGTACTGCGACAGCACGCCGGTCCGGCCGGCGAGTCCGGGCAGTGCGGCGGCCGCGATTTCGGCTTCGCGGTCGGCGATGATCGTCTCCGCATCGTCGCTGCGCCCGAGGATTTCGCCGAGGACGCGAACCTGGTCGTCCCAGCGGTCGACCCCGGTCTCGCTCAGCGGGGCGACCGTCGGCGCGACCGCGGACAGCGTGTCGAAGTCGGTTTCCGAATCGACCAGCCACGATCCGAGGACCAGGTCGGGTTGCAGGGATGCGATCTCCTCGACGGGCAGATCACCCCCGGTCAGGAGGGCGGTGTCGTCGAGTGCGATCGCGTCGGCGGCGACGTTCTGCTGCCAGGGGAACAGGCCGCGCTCGTCGCCCATGCTGCCGGCGCTGAGGTACGCGACCGGCTGGACCCCGAATTCGATCAGTGCGTCGACCCATTGACCGGACGTGGCGACGATGCGCTCCGGGGTGCCGTCGATCGTCGTGCTGCCGAAGACGTGCTCGACGGTGACGGATTCTCCCGACGTCGACTCGGTCGTGCCGTCGTCGCTCGAGCAGCCGGCGACCAGTGCGGTCGCCGCGGCGGCAGCGGCAAGTGCGAATCGGATCCTCATGACACCCCTCCCAAGAATTTAGGGAAGGCTACCTTGAGTAACCGGCTTCTGGGTAGAGCTATCGGAATCGCGAGAGCAGCGACTCGGCCTGCGCCGCGATGCCCCGGATCACGTCCCCGGCCGGACGCTGCTCGCGGACCAGCCCCGCGGCCTCCCCCGCGTACACGACCCCGATGTCCGGATCGTCGCCGGTGTACGCGTCCGCGATCGTCTGCTCGTCCGCACCGCGACCGTGCCAGGTCGCGGTGAAGTCGTTGGCGAGCGCACGACCACCCCAGCGCTGCGGCCACGGCTGGTGCCGCGCCTTGTCGAACACGTCGGTGTACACGGTGTCGGCGCTGCCCGCGGCGATGAGCTTCTCCCGGGCGTAGGCCGGGCCGACCGTCTCCGGGCTGGCCAGCAGCGCGGTGCCGACGAACGCACCCTCGGCACCGGCCGCGAGCACAGCCGCCAGACCACGTCCCGACGCGATTCCGCCGGCGGCGAGCACCGGCAGCGACGTCGACTCGAGAACCTCCTGCAGCAGCGGCAACGTGCCGACCCGTCCGGTGTGCCCGCCCGCCTCGTGCCCCTGCGCGACGACCGCGTCGACTCCCGCGGCCTCGACGATGCGCAGGTCGTCGATCGTGTTGATCTGCGAGATCGCCAGTGCGCCCGCGTCGTGCACCCGCCGCACGTAGGGCGCGGGATCACCGAAGGACAGCGACACCACACGCGGCCGCAGGGCGAGGACCGCACCGAGGAGCGAGTCGTCGTCGGCCAGCGACCACGTCATCAGTCCGAACCCGAGCAGGCCTCCGCCGATCTCTCGTGCGGTGCGGGCCTCGGCCTCGAGCCACTCGGCGGTGTTGTAGCGGGCCGCGCCGATCAGGCCCAGACCTCCTGCCCGGGTGACCTCGCCGGCCAGGGCCCCCCCGGCCCGTCCGCCCATGGGTGCCCCGACCAGTGGGACGGTGATTCCGAGTTCACGGGTGAGCCAGGTGTCGAGCACGGGGTTCCTTCCGGTGGCCCTACTTCTTGGGCTTGTCCGAGGCAGCCTCGGACGACAGCGCCGCCACGAACGCCTCCTGCGGCACGTCGACGCGACCGATCGTCTTCATGCGCTTCTTGCCTTCCTTCTGCTTCTCGAGCAGCTTGCGCTTGCGGCTGATGTCACCGCCGTAGCACTTGGCGAGCACGTCCTTGCGGATGGCGCGAATGTTCTCGCGCGCAATGATCTTCGATCCGATCGCGGCCTGGATCGGCACCTCGAACTGCTGCCGCGGAATCAGCTCCCGCAACTTGGTGGTCATCTTGTTGCCGTACGCCGCGGCGGCGTCCTTGTGCACGATCGCACTGAACGCGTCGACCGCCTCGCCCTGCAGCAGGATGTCCACCTTCACCAGCGCCGCTTCCTGCTCGCCGGCCTCCTCGTAGTCGAGGCTCGCATAGCCGCGGGTCCGGGACTTGAGCGAGTCGAAGAAGTCGAAGATGATCTCCGCCATCGGCAGCGTGTACCGCAGCTCCACGCGGGTCTCGGACAGGTAGTCCATGCCGCCGAGCTCGCCGCGCCGGCTCTGGCACAGCTCCATGATCGAGCCGATGAACTCGCTCGGCGAGATGATCGTGCACTTGACGATCGGCTCGTAGATCTCGCGGGCCTTGCCCTCGGGCCAGTACGACGGGTTGGTGACGATGTGTTCCTGGCCGCCCTCGAGGACGACCCGGTACACGACGTTCGGTGCCGTCGAGATCAGGTCCAGTCCGAATTCACGTTCGAGACGTTCGCGGGTGATCTCCATGTGCAGCAGACCGAGGAAGCCGCAGCGGAACCCGAAGCCGAGAGCGACGGACGTTTCCGGCTCGTAGGTGAGCGCGGCGTCGTTGAGCTGCAGCTTGTCGAGGGCATCGCGCAGGTCCGGGTAGTCCGAGCCGTCCACCGGGTACAGGCCCGAGTAGACCATCGGCCGCGGCTCGCGGTAGCCGGTGAGCGGCTCGACCGCACCGCCGCGCGCCGTGGTCACGGTGTCACCGACCTTGGACTGGCGCACGTCCTTCACGCCGGTGATGAGATAGCCGACCTCGCCGACGCCGAGCCCGGTCGTCGCCTTCGGCTCGGGCGAGACGATGCCGACCTCGAGCAGTTCGTGGGTCGCGCCGGTCGACATCATCTTGATCTTCTCGCGCGGCACGATCTTGCCGTCGACGACGCGGACGTAGGTCACCACACCGCGGTAGGTGTCGTACACCGAGTCGAAGATCATGGCCCGGGCCGGCGCGTCCGGATCGCCTACGGGCGGCGGTACCTGACGGATCACCTCGTCGAGCAGTTCCGCCACGCCCACGCCGGTCTTGCCGGACACCCGCAGCACGTCGCCGGGCTCGCAGCCGATGATGTTGGCGATCTCCGCGGCGTACCGATCGGGGTCGGCCGCGGGCAGGTCGATCTTGTTGAGGACCGGGATGATCGTCAGGTCCTTGTCCAGCGCCAGGTACAGGTTCGCGAGGGTCTGCGCCTCGATGCCCTGCGCCGCGTCGACGAGCAGTACCGCGCCCTCGCACGCCTCGAGCGCGCGGGAGACCTCGTAGGTGAAGTCGACGTGGCCCGGCGTGTCGATCAGGTGCATGACGAACTCTTCGTCGCCGACCTTCCAGGGCAGCCGCACGTTCTGCGCCTTGATGGTGATGCCGCGCTCACGCTCGATGTCCATCCGGTCGAGGTACTGCGCGCGCATCGCGCGTTCCTCGACGACACCGGTGAGCTGCAACATCCGGTCGGCGAGGGTGGACTTGCCGTGGTCGATGTGCGCGATGATGCAGAAGTTCCGGATCCTGGACGGATCCGTGAACGTCTTCTCCGCAAAGTTGCTGCTCAAGCCCTGTTCCCTCGTCTCACTCGCACACCGACACCGACCGTGTCCTCGCGACCGGTCCCGTTTTCGTCCCACTCCAGGATCGCATCCGCCGCGACCCACACTTCCCCATCATCCCCCGACGACCGGTCCGCGGACACATCGAGGGTCGCGGCCGGGTCCGCTCAGGACGGAGACGGCTCCGCCCCGGCCCGTTTCCCACGCCGGTTGATGCGCACCCGCAGATCGTCGAGACCGACCTCGTTGCCGTCGTCGCTGCGTATCTGCACCCGGACCGGCGCGCTCGTGGCGTCCTCGACGAACTGCAGCGGTCCGCCGTCACGGTGCAGGTATTTGTCGCCCCACTGCATGAGCGCGAGCACCGCGGGCAGCAGATCACGGCCCATCTCGGTGAGCACGTACTCGTACCGGGTGCGCTGCCCGGGCTCCCGGTACGGGCTCTTGGCGAGCAGTCCGGCCTCGACGAGTTCCTTCAGTCGTGCCGAGGCGACGGCCTCGGTGATGCCGACACGGCCAGACCATGTGCGAAGCAGGCGGATTGGCGAACGCCACCATCATCGAACGGCTGTGAACCCGTTGCTGCCCGAGACGACGGTTGGCGTACCGGTATTTCGGTACGCCAACCGGCAGGTCGGGCGCTTCTGCGTCAGCCGCCGAGGATCACCGGCGAAGCGTAGTACGCCCGACCACGACAGCGGGTGCTGCGAGCAGGATCGCGGCGAGCACCGCATAGCCCGCGGTCAGCGTAACCACAGCCGCGGCGCCACCGACGAGCAGCGGACCGCCCGCGTCGCCGAGTTCGCGCCCCAGTTCGGCGGCGCCCATCGTCTGCCCCATCCGTTCCTCGGGGGTGGCTCCGGCGAGGGACGCGAAGGCCAGCGGTGTGATGAGCCCGGTGCCGACGCCGATTCCGATCGCGGCGACCACGACGCCGGCGGGGCCCGGAATCATCGCGGCCGCAAGACCGGCACCGGTGACGACGAGTCCCACCGCGATGCCGGCGCCGGCACGGAGCCGGCCGGTGTCCAGCGCGCGGCCCGCTCGCGGCTGCACGAGTGCCGCGCATGCGGCCAGCACCGACACCGCGGCACCGGTCGCGACGGGCCCCATCCCGGACGCGGCACCGGAGACCGGCAGGAAGCCGACGCCGACCGAGAGGGCGGCGGTGGCGAGCGCAAGGGCGGTGGTGGGCCGCCAGAACGTCGGTTCGGACAGCCGATGCGCAAGATCGAGCAGCGTCTGGCGTTGCCGCGGCAGCGGTGCGATCGTCGGAACCGCGAGGGCGGCCCACACCGCGACCGCGGCGGCGAGTACGGCCATCACGACGAACAGCGCGGTGAGTCCGCCGAGCCAGACGATCGCACCGCCGAGCAGCGGACCGAGCGTGTACCCGATGCTCTTGTAGAAGCCGTAGGTGCCGAACGCCCGGCCGTGTGCGGATCTCGGGTTCATCCGCGCGACGAGCGCACTCGCCGCCGGAGAGAACGCCGACGCCGCAGCACCCTGACCGAGGCGGGCGAGCCACAGCCAGCCGGCGTCGTCGACCACGACGAACACCGCCGACGCCGCCGCGAACCCGACGAGGCCACCGAGCAGGACCGGGCGCGCGCCGATCCGGTCGGACAGGGCCCCGAACACCGGTTTGAGGATGACCTCGGCACCGTCGTACAGGGCGAGCAGCACGCCGAGATACAGCAGCGAACCGACCAGGTCGCCGGTCTCCGCGCCGAGGTTCGCCGCGATGCCGTGCGCGCCGAACGCGGTGGTGAACCCGGCCGCGTACAGCGGCCACATCCGCCACCGTTCGTACACGGGCGGCTCGGGGGCGCTCACGAGGACCGGCCCGTACTGTCGGCGGGTGCGTGCAACGCGGCGATGACCTGCTCCGAGTAGTTCTCGAACCGGGCCGCGCACGATTCGAGGCGCGAGGTCGCGTCGGCGGCGTTGGCCGCGCCGAACACGTCGCGGGCCCTGAGGTCGCGATGCCAGCGGCGCAGCCGTTCGAGGCTCTGTTCCTCCTCCTCGAGTTCGGCGAGCGTGAACTTGCGGGTCCGGATCTCCTTGTCGATCTCCTCGTCGTACTTGTCGCAGTCGGCGAGGAATTCGGCCCAGTCGGCTTCGCGGGCGGAGGTGAACATCGCCGCGAAGCGCGCCGCATCGGCGGCGCTCGCCCCCGATGCGCGCAGCTCGATGATCTCGCCCCCGGCCCGTTCGACGAGTTCGCGGGTGCGGCTCAGGCCGGCGGCGAACGCGGGCACGTCGGGCACGGCCCACACCCCTTGTCCGAGTGGGAGCGCGCCGACGCGCCGCAGTTCCCGCCACACCGCGACGCGGTGACGGGAGGGTTCCGCGGCGACGCGGATGAGGAGAACCGTCCAGCCCAGCGGGCCGTTGCCTGTCGTCACTCAGCGAAATGTATCATCTGTTACATCAGGACACGTATCGGCTATCCCGCGGGGTTGCGGCCGACGCTGCCGACCCGGCGCCGCTAAGCTCGGCGACCGTGGCTGGCACCTGGAAGAAACTCGGAAAGCAACTGGGCAGGCTCGCGGCCGAGCAGGGTCCTCGCCTGCTCGAGCAACTGCAGCGATCCGGCGCCCTGGACAAGGCCCGCACCGCGGCCGTGGACAAGGCCCGCACCGCGGCCGTGGACAAGGCCCGCACCGCCTTCGGCGGGAGTGCGGCACCGGCCCGCAAACCCTCCCCCACACCCGGCCGTCCGGTGTCCTCGCGCACAGCGCCCACCGCCCACCGGGCCCGGCGCGTCGACTACGCGCCCGACCTCGACGGCCGCGCGGATCCGGGCGAGATCGTCTGGACGTGGGTCGCCTACGAGGAGGACGCGAGCCAGGGCAAGGACCGCCCTGTTCTCGTCGTCGGTCGCGACGGTTCGAATCTGCTCGGCCTGATGCTCTCGTCCAACAGCGACCGCGGCGGCACCCGAGACTGGCTGGCGCTGGGTGCAGGTGCGTGGGACGCCGAGAACCGGCCGAGCTGGGTTCGGCTCGACCGGGTTCTCGACGTCCCGGAGGAGGGCATCCGGCGCGAAGGCGCGATCCTCGACCGTGCCCGCTTCGACAAGGTCGCGGCCCGCCTGCGCTCCGACTTCGGGTGGCAGTGAAACCGGGACTGCTGTGATTCCGGACGCTAGTCGAACAACCTGCGCGTGGTCCCGAACAACAGCCGGTAGACCAAGGCGCCGAGGGCGCCACCGACGAGCGGGAACACGATGAACACCCACAGCTGGCCGATCGCGCCGACCTGGTAGGGCGCGACCGCGAGACTGCGGGCCGGATTTACCGACGTGTTGTCGATCGGGATCGAGATCAGGTGGATCACCGCGAGGGTGAAGCCGATCGCGACGCCGGCCATCAGCACGTCCGACACCTGGTCGGTGGCCGACAGCACCACGAACACCAGCAACGCGGTGAGCAGCACCTCGACCAGGATCGTGGCACCGAGACCATAGCCGTTCTCGAGGACACCGCCGAGCGGTCCCTTGATGGCCGACGGACTGTGGGCGCCCCAGCCGTTGGCACCGAGACCGTCCACGGTGCGGTCGTAGGCCGGGAGCGACTGGGCGATCGTGTAGATGACGACACCCGCGAGCAGACCGCCGACGAACTGCGCGATCCAGTAGCCGACGGCGCGGACCGGGGTGATGCGGCCGATGACGAGCTGACCCACCGTGACCGCGGGATTGACGTGACAGCCCGAGATGGGGCCGATCGTGTAGACGAGGAACAGGAGTGTGAGACCGAAAGCGAGTGCGACACCGAGGTTACCGACCTTCGCTCCGGCGAAAACCGCGGTGCCGACGGCGGAGAACACCAGCACGAACGTGCCGATCGCTTCCGCCACGTATTTCCTGATGTCCGAGAAGTCTTCCTTCTCGACGTATTCCTGAGCCGTTTCGTGTTGGGACGTCATACGACCGCCTAGAGGTTCGCGGCCCCGCAGGGCCGATCCGAGTCGATTCGACTTCCCCCTGCGCTCAGGACATTACGCAAGCCGAGTGACCTCGACAACAACTTCGTGCGCCGTGGCGCCGCCACCGGTGTAGATGCCCTTGAGCGGCGGCACGTCCGTGTAGTCGCGTCCCACCGCGACCGTGACGTGCTGTTCCCCGACGAACGCCAGGTTGGTGGGGTCGTAACCCCACCACGCGCCGGTCCACGCCTCGACCCACGCGTGGGATTCGCCCGCGGCGGCCGCCCCGATCTCGGCGTCCGCCTTCGGATGCAGGTATCCCGACGCGTAGCGCGCGGGAATGCCCATGGCGCGCAGCAACAGCAATGTCAGATGCGCGTAGTCCTGGCACACGCCGCCGCGATCCGCGTACGCCTCGACCGCCGAGGTGTGCACACCGGTCGAACCGGGCACATAGTTCATTTCCGCGTGCACCCACCGCGCAGCAGCGAACACGGCGGAGACGGGGTCGAGTCCGCTCGCCAGCTCGCGTGCGAGCCTCGCGAGGTCCCGGTCCGACGGCACGTACACCGTCGGCACCAGCAGTTCGTCGAATCGGTCGCGAATCGGTTCCGAGCGCAGGTCGTCCCATTCGACGACCCCGTCGGGCGGGCCCGACATCTCCGTCTCGACGACGGACAGGCCGGTGACGTCCAGCGCCGTGTGCGGGGCATGCAGGTCGAACGCGGTGACGGCGCTGCCCCAGTAGTCGGTGTACCGGTAGGCCCGCGTCGCCGGGACGGTGTCGACGCGGGAGAGGATCACCGTCTGGCGGCCGTCCGACCGCGGCGTGAGACGCGCCTCGTTGAACGACGAGGTCACCGGCCCGTCGTAGCCGTACCCGGTGGTGTGCACCACGCGCATCCGCCAGCTCACAGTTCTCCTTCCATCGGCACGCGGTCGAGTTCCACTGCCCTTGCGTCGATCCACGCCACCCACGGGGTGGAGTGGAAGAACTGGCGGGCGATCGCGTCTCCGACCCGCCGGCACATGTCCTGCAGGGTCAGCAACCGGTGCGCGAGTTCCTCCACGAGCACGCCCGGCTCCAGGAACTCCAGTTCGCTGCGGGCCCGCCCGAGCAGACGCTGGGCCTCGTTGCCGGATCCGAGCCGGTCGTCCGACGAGTCGTCGAGTTCGGCAAGACAGCGTTCGGCCTCCCGGATCGCACTGAACACCGAACGCGGGAACAGGCGGTCGAGCAGCATGAACTCGACGATGCGGCCGGCGTCGAGCGCACCCCGATAGGTGCGCAGATAGGTGTCGTGGCCACCCGCGGACCGCAGCACCGTCGCCCATGTCGGCGATGTGGGCCGGTCACCGGCCCGCGACAACAGCAGCCGCACCGTCATGTCGACGCGTTCGACGGACCGGCCGAGCAGCAGGAACCGGTAGCCGTCGTCGCGGCACAGGGTGCTGTCGGCCAGGCCCGCGAACATCGCAGCGCGTTCCTCGATGTACCGGAAGAACTCGTGCGGGCCGAGGCGTTTGGATGCGCGTTCACGTTCCGCGAGTCCGTGGTACGTCGTGTTGAGGCTCTGCCACATCTCCGTCGAGGTGACCTCGCGGGCGCCGCGCGCATTCTCCCGCGCACTCGCGATCGTCGACGCGATCGAGGTGGTGCCGTCGCGGCCGAACGCGACGAGGTCGACGACCGCCTGCACGTCCAGCGCGCCGGCCGGCTCGTCGAAGCCGAGCACCCGGAGCAGGCGCCGGCACGTCTCGTCGGGGTCGACGGTCGAGTCCTCGAGCAATTGGTGGACGGCGACGTCCATGATGCGGGCCGTGTCGTCGGCCCGTTCGACGTAGCGCCCGATCCAGAACAACGATTCCGCGTTGCGCGCCAGCATCATCGTTCCCTCCCGTTCTGCTGTTGTTGCTGCTGTTGCTGTTGCTGCTGGCTGTCGCTCAGTTCCGGGCCGCGGTCCACCGACCCGACCCGCAACGGTTCCGCCACGACGCGGTCGCCGCCGAGTTCGCTCTCCTCGTCGGAACTGCGGGCGGCGAGCACCCACGTGTCCTTGCTGCCGCCGCCCTGGCTGGAGTTGACCACCAGCGATCCTTCGGGCAGCGCGACCCGGGTCAGCCCGCCCGGCAGCACCCACACGTCCTCGCCGTCGTTGACGGCGAACGGCCGCAGGTCCACGTGGCGCGGCGCGAGAACGTTCCCGGCGCGGGTCGGGACCGTCGAGAGCTGGACGACGGGCTGCGCGATCCAGCGGCGAGGGTCGGCACGGATCTTGCGGGCCATGGTCTTCAGTTCCGCCGCCGAGGCGTCCGGTCCGAACACGATGCCGTAGCCGCCGGACCCCTCGACCGGTTTGATCACCAGTTCGCCGATGCGGTCGAGGACCTCGTCGCGTTCCCCGCGGAGCCAGCAGCGCAGGGTGTCGACATTGGGCAGCAGCGGCTTCTCCCCGAGGTAGTAGTCGATGATGTCCGGCACGTAGGTGTAGATCAGCTTGTCGTCGCCGACGCCGTTGCCGACGGCACTGGAGATGACGACGTTGCCGGCGCGGGCCGCGTTGAGGATCCCGGCGACACCGAGCACCGAGTCCGGCCGGAACTGCATCGGGTCGAGGAACTCGTCGTCGATGCGCCGGTAGACGACGTCCACCTGCCGCTCCCCCTCGGTGGTGCGCATGTAGACGATGTTGTCGCGACAGAACAGGTCGCGACCTTCGACGAGTTCGACGCCCATCTGCCGCGCGAGAAGGGAATGCTCGAAGTACGCGGAGTTCGCGACCCCCGGTGTGAGCACGACGACGGTCGGGTCGGCTGCGTTCGGCGCCGCCGCGGCCCGCAGTGCGTGCAGCAGACGCAGCGCGTACTCGCCGACCGGCCGCACCCTGTGTTCGTGGAACAGGTCGGGGGCGACCCGCGCCATCGCGCGCCGGTTCTCCATCACGTAGGACACACCCGACGGGGACCGCAGGTTGTCCTCGAGGACCCGGAAGGTGCCGGTCTCGTCGCGGACGAGGTCGATCCCGGCGACATGGATGCGCACCCCGTTCGGCGGCACGATGCCGGCTGCCTGGCGATGGAAATGCTCGCACGAGGTCACCAGTCGCTTGGGCACGACGCGGTCGCGGAGGATGTGCTGCTCGCCGTACACGTCGTGCAGGAACATCTCGAGCGCGCGGACCCGCTGGGTGACGCCGCGTTCGAGTTTCGCCCATTCGGCGGCGGCGATCACCCGCGGGACCAGATCGAGCGGGAAGGGCCGTTCCTGCCCGGACAGGGAGAACGTCACGCCCTGATCGGTGAACGCCCGGCCGAGCGCCTCGGTGCGGGCGGCGAGGTCGTCCGGACCCTTCGATTCGAGGATCTTCGCCAGCCGGCGGTACGGCGCGCGGACTCGTCCGTCTGCGTCGAACATCTCGTCGTAGGCCGCTCGGGCCGACACCGCCTCCGGGTAGCCGTCGAAGACGTCGGTGGTCGTCGCGGGGCGCGATCGGGCGCGTCCGGCAGCGTCGAGGGAGGGGGTGCGGCGGCTCATGACCGGAATCGTCGTACACCGAATACGCAGGTGCAGAACCGGAAACCAACTTGTCACAGGCACGAAATCTTCGGCACTCGACGCGGCCGTTTTTGGTATTGCGACGGCCCGCTGGTATCGTCGTACGCCGGTGCGCATTGGTGCACCCAGAGCTTTCCGACCAGCTACCCAGCAAAACGACAGGATTTTACGCGTGGCCAACATCAAGTCCCAGGTGAAGCGGATCCGCACCAACGAGCGCAACCGACTCCGCAACCAGTCGGTCAAGTCCTCGCTGCGCACGGCGATCCGTTCGTTCCGCGAGGCCGCGGCCGCCGGCGACAAGGACAAGGCCACCGAGCTCCTCGTCGCCACCAGCCGCAAGCTCGACAAGGCCGCCAGCGCCGGTGTCATCCACCGCAACCAGGCCGCCAACAAGAAGTCGGCTCTGGCGAAGGTTGCCAACCAGCTCTGAGGTAGAACGCAAGCTCTGGCTCCGACAAGACCGCCCTCCTCGTCGAGGGCGGTCTTTCGTCGTCGTACCCGGAGGGGACGGTGATCAGCGGCCGGCCAGGGCGGCGATCCGGCGGACCGCTCGCTCGACGGCGTAGTCGGCGTCGGCAGCGATTCCCTTGACCTCACCGTTGAGTGCGGCCACGATCGCCAGCCCGGACGCGACCGAGTCCGGGTTCCATCCGCGGGCCTGCGCCTGCGCCTTCTTCACCTTCCACGGCGGCATCCCCAGATCCGGCGCCAGCTTGAACGGGTCGCCGCGACCGGCGGACCCCACCCGGGCGATGGTGTGCACCGCGTCGGCCAGCGCATCGGCGAGCAGCACGTGCGCGACACCGCGGTGCATCGCCCAGCGCAACGCCTCGAGCGCCCCCGCGGCGTCCCCGGCGACCGCCTTCTCCGCGACCTCGAAACCGGTGACCTCGGCCTTGCCGGAGTAGTAGCGGTTCACCGCGGTCACATCGACCTTGCCGCCGGTGTCCGCGCACAACTGGCTGCACGCGGCGGCGAGTTCCCGCAGGTCCGAGCCCACCGCGTCGAGCACCATCTGCACGACATCCGGCGCCACCCGCACTCCGGCGGCGCGGAACTCGGCGCGCACGAAGTCGACGCGTTCGCTCGCCTTGGTGACCTTCGCGCATTCGTGGGTTTCGGCGCCGCATTTCTGCAGCGACCCGACCATCGCCTTGGCGCGGCCACCGCCGGTGTGCAGGATCACCAGCGTGACCCCGTCCGGCGGTGCTTCCGCAGCGTCGAGGATCAACGCGACCGCGTCCTTTCCGGCCTCGGCGGCGGCCTCGAGCACCACCACCCGGTCCTCGGCGAACAGCGACGGGCTCAGCAGCTCCGCGAGTTCCGGGGCGCCGGCATCGCCCGCACGCAGCCGGGACACCGGCAACTGGGCACCCGCCCCACTGGTGTCGCGTACCCCGGCGACGATCCCGGCGACCGCGCGTTCGACGAGCAGTTCTTCCTCGCCCAGGACCAGGTGCAGTTGCGTCGCGCTCACGGTCCGATCGTGCCACGGTGGTCGGACACGACGGCAAGGGCCCCGGACCCGGCTCGCACCACCGCGATGTCACCCAGTTCGTCGGTACCGAGGACCCGCGCGCCCAGGTTCTGCAGGGTCGCCAGAATCTCCGCGTGCGGATGGCCGAACGGGTTGTCACGCCCCACCCCGATGAGTGCCACGCGGGGCCGCACCGCGGTGAGGAACCGCGACGACGACGTCCGCGAACCATGATGTGGAACCTTGAGAACATCGGCTCGCACATCCACACCCGAGCGCAGCAGTGCCTCCTGCGACTCGGCTTCGGCATCACCGGTCAGCAGCACCGAGCCGATCGGGGTCTCGGCCCTCGCGACGAGTGAGCGGTCGTTCTCCTCACCGCCGCCCGGACCGGCGCCGAGCACCCGGAGCGTGATCGTCCCCACGGTGAACACCTCTCCCGCGTTCGTCTCCCGCACGGGCACCGAGAACCGTCGCGCGGTCGCGGCCAGGTCGGCTCCGCCGGGACGGGTGGTCGCGCCGGGGCCGGTGACGACGACCCCCACCGACCGGTCGGTGAGCACCCCCTCGAGACCTCCCACGTGATCGGCGTGCAGATGAGTGATCATCAGCAGCGGGATGCGGGTGACCCGCAACCGGCGCAGGCACCGGTCGACTGCGACGGGGTCCGGTCCGGTGTCCACGACGACCGCGCCGCCGTCCCCGGCCGACAGCACGAAACTGTCGCCCTGCCCCACATCGCACCCGACGACCGCCCATCCCGTGCCAGGCCAGCCCGGTTGGCGGATCCAGACCGGCACGCACACCGCCGCCGCGGCCAGTGCCGCGACCACGACGACCCTCCTGAGCCGACGACGGCGCACCACGAGCCACCCGCCGACGATCCCCGCGCCGACCGTCGCCGCGCCGGCAGCCCCGGAGGGCACCGTCAGTTCCGCCGTGGGCAGCGACGCCGATCGTTCGGCCACCTCGAGCAGCCACCACAGCATCGGGGCGGCGCCGCGCGCGAGGAGTTCCGCTGCCGGTGGCCACGCTGCGCCGCACACGACGATCAGCGAGCCGAGCACCGTGAGTGGTGGAAGTACCAGCGCCACGAGAACATTCGCGACGATCGCCACGACGCTCACCGTCCCGGACAGGGCCGCGACGATCGGCGCGGTGACGACGAATGCCGCCGCGGACACCGCGCACACCTCGGCGGCGGACCGCGGGCAGCCGCGGGCCCGCAGGCGCGTCACCCACCCCGGGGCCACGGCGATCAGCCCGGCCGTCGCGACGACCGACAGCGCGAAGCCCGCGTCGGCCGCGAGTCCGGGGGCGAGGATCAGCAGCACCCCGATCGACGCGGCGAGCGCCGGCATCGCCTGTCTGCGTCTGCCCACCACCAGCGCGAGCAGCGCAACCGACCCCATCGCGGCGGCGCGCAGCACGCTCGGTGACGGCCGCACCACGACGACGAACGCGACGAGCGCCAGGGCGGCGAGGGCTGTGCCCGTACGCGGCCCGATTCCCAGGCCGCGCACCAGCAGCAGCACCGCCCCGAGAAGGATGCTCACGTTCGCGCCGGAGACCGCAGTCAAATGTGCCAGCCCCGCGACCCGGAACTCCTCGCGGACGGCGTCCGGCAGGTTCGAGGTGTCCCCGACGATCAGTCCCGGCAACAGTCCGGCGGCCTCGGCCGGAAGTACGGCATGCGCCGCGGAAGCGAGCCGCTCCCGCACGGTCGCGGCCCACCGCTGGTGTGGTGGCGGAGGTGCGACCGCGCGTGGTGGCCCGTCCGTCCGGATCAGCGCGACCTCCAATCCCGGTCCGTCCGCGACGGCGAGCACGCCACGCACCGTGATCCGTTGTCCCGGAACGAGCGTCGACCAGGTGTCGGCGGGCGCGAACAACACCACGGAACCACCCGCGACGATCCGGTCGCGTCCGATCTGCGCTGCCCGCAACGATGCCGGAATCCGGACCTGCGGCGCACCGCCGAAAGCGCTCTGCCGTAACGGCTTCGGATCGTCGTCGAGCACCACCTCCGCAGTGGTGCCGGCTCCGCGCGCGGCGGCGACCGCGAGCGGATGGGTCTCGGCGGCTCCCGCTCTGACCCCGGCGGCGACACCGAAACCGGCGCCGACCAGGAGCGCCGCGAGCAGCGGCCCCGCAACCGTCCGCACCGTTCGCGATCCGCGGGTGCGAGCCACCGCGGCGGCACCGGCGAGCACGACCGCGATCACCGAGACGACCAGGGCGGTCCGCCTTCCCGCATACAGGCCGACGAGTGTGGCGGACCACGCCGCGGCCGCGCACGGAACGAGCCGGGCATCGAGCCGTGCGTTCACACGGTCACCACGGTGCGCAGTCTCGCGAGCCGGGCCGGACCGATACCGTCGACCTCGCCGAGCTGCTCGACGTCGGTGAACGGCCCGTTCTCGTCGCGCCACGCGATGATGGCCGCGGCGGTCACCGGCCCCACCCCCGGCAGTGCGTCGAGCGCCGCTTCGTCCGCGGTGTTCAGATTCACCGGTCCCGCGCCGCTTTCCGCTGCCGGGGCGGGCGATCCCGCACCCGTACCCGCACTCGACACACTACTCGCCGGCGGCGGCGG
This sequence comes from Rhodococcus phenolicus, assembly GCF_001646785.1. Lineage (GTDB taxonomy): Bacteria > Actinomycetota > Actinomycetes > Mycobacteriales > Mycobacteriaceae > Rhodococcus > Rhodococcus phenolicus. The sequence continues at coordinate 29,727 of NZ_LRRH01000040.1, read as the reverse complement.
ATCCGGGGGCACGGCACCGACGACGATCTGGTCTCCGTCGGCGACCCGTTGCGCGAGATTGATTCCCGCGAGATCGGCACCGGGCAGCGCTCCCCCGGCGGCGGTCAGGGCATCCGCGACCCGGGTGCCCGGCGCCAACGTCACCAGGCCCGGCGCACCGACCAGCCCGACGACGCTGACGACCAGTTCCTCCGGCTCGGTTGTCTCCGACACGGATGCGCCTCCGCTCGGCTCGGACCCCGGCGGCTCGGACCCCGGCGGCTCGGACCCCGGTGGCTCGGACACTGCCGACACGGACGGCAGCGGCGGAACGGCCTGCGGGACAGGCTGGTCCCGCCACACCACGACGAACGCCACGAGAGCCGCGACGACACCCACCACACCGAGTGCGGCGGTGCCGCCGCGGCCGGTCTGCCAGCGCGCCGCGCGCAATCGGTCGCTCAGCCGCAGCGGCTCCGGTTCGTCGGCGGGTCCGTACCCGTCGTCCCGGTCGGCACGGCCGCCGCCCGCCGGTGACTCTTCCCCGTAGTCACCGGCGGCGCGTGCGATCGCGTCCAACCGGGACCGGACCCGCTCCCCGTCGTCGCCGCTCCCCATGCCGCGACGTTAACCAGCGAGAACCCGGATCGGGACCCACGGACGCCGGATCCGGCAAATCTGTGGATGGATCGGCCGCCTGTGGACAACTACCGAAGGACCGTGCTCACTGCAGGAACACGGCCGCCCGATCCGCGAGATCCAGCACCGGTTGCGGCACGATCCCGAGCACCACGGTCACCAGCGCGGACACCGCGACGACCACGGCGGTCAGCGTCCCGGGCGCCGCGACCGTCACCGTGTCGTCGTGGGGATCGGTGAAGAACATCAGGACGATGACCCGCACGTAGAAGTACGCGGCGATCGCGCTGCACACGACACCGACGACGACCAGCGGTGCGAAACCCCCGTCGATCGCGGCACCGAACACCGCGAACTTGCTGACGAACCCACTGGTCAGCGGGATGCCCGCGAACGCGAGCAGAAACAGCGCGAACGCCGCGGCGACCGCCGGGGAGCGTCGGCCCAGCCCCGCCCACGCGGACAGGTCGCCGGCTTCGCCGCTGCGGTCGCGGACGAGCCCGACGATCGCGAACGCTCCGACGGTGCTGATGCCGTAGGCGAGCAGATAGAACATCGTCGAGGTGACACCCGCGTGGTTCGCCGCGACGAATCCGGTGAGGACGAAACCGACGTGCGCGACGGACGAATACGCGAGCATCCGTTTGACGTCGCGCTGGGTCACCGCGATCACCGACGCGACCACCATCGTGAGGACGGCGACGGCCCCGAGCACCGGCTGCCAGTTCGCGCTGAGCCCGGGTACCGCGACGTAGAACACCCGCAGCAGCGCCCCGAAGGCCGCGATCTTCGTCGCCGATGCCATGAACGCCGTGACCGGCGTCGGGGCGCCCTGGTAGACATCGGGAATCCAGGACTGGAACGGCACGGCACCGACCTTGAACAGCAATCCGACCGCCAGCAGGGCGACACCGATCAGGGCGAGTGTGTCGTCGCCGGAACCGTCGGCGACCGCAGCCGCGATATCCGGCAACCGGACCGTGCCCGCGTACCCGTACAACAACGCCATGCCGTAGAGGAAGAACGCCGACGAGAAGGCGCCGAGCAGAAAGTATTTCAGCGCTGCTTCCTGCGACAGCAGGCGCCGGTGCCGCGCGAGGCCGCACAGCAGGTACAGCGGCAGCGACAGCACCTCGAGGGCCACGAACATGCTGAGCAGGTCGTCCGAGGCGGGGAACAGCAGCATCCCGCCGACCGCGAACATCGTCAGGGGGAACACCTCGGTGGTGAGCGATCCCCGGTCGGCCGCCGCACGTTCGGGAGCGCTTCCGGGCGGCACCGACGGTTGCGGAGCGAACGCGTCGACGGCGAACTGTGCCGGAGCCCCGGCCCCCACCGTCTGCACGGCGACCGCGTGTCGTTGCGCGATCAGCCCGACCGCGAGGGTCGAGGTCACCAGGATCGCGCCCTGCAGGAACAGGGCCGGACCGTCGATCACCACGGCGCCGAGTACCGCCGTCCGGTCGGTGCCGGCGAGCGCGACGACCGCCGCGAACGCCGCGACGAGCCCGGCCACCGCGAGCACGAACTGCGTCGTGTGTCGGGCGCGGCGGGGCACGAACGCCTCGACGAGCACCCCCGCGATCGCGACACCGAACACGATGAGCATCGGGGCGAGCAGACCGTATTCGATCGACGGTGCACTGATCTCGTTCACTCGGATTCACCTCCCTGCTCGGGCATGTCGACATCCGGATCGGCACCCACCACAACCCCGGTCAGCACGGGACCGGGCGCGGTGGGCACCGGATCGGTCTGCCCGATCGTGGTCATCGTGTGGGTCACGGCGGGATCGATCACGTCGAGGGCCGGTTTCGGGAACAGGCCGAGGACGATCAGCAACGCGATGAGCGGTGCGACGACGACCAGTTCCCGCGGCACCAGGTCGCGGACCTTCTCGTTGCCGGCGGCGAGCGGTCCGGTCATCATCCGCTGGTACAGCCACAGCACGTAGACGGCGGAGAGCACGAGCGCTCCGGTGGCGAGCACCGCGGCGATCCCGTAGCGCGGGAACGTGCCGATCAGGACGAGGAATTCGCTGACGAACGGGGCCAGCCCGGGCAGCGACAGTGTCGCCAGTCCCGCGACGAGGAACGTGCCCGCCGCGATCGGCGCGACGGTGCGCACCCCGCCGAACGAGGCGATCATGCGGGAACCTCTGCGGGACACCAGGAATCCCGCAATGAGGAACAACGCCGCCGTGGAGAGCCCGTGGTTGACCATGTACAGCGTCGATCCGGTCTGCGATTGGCTGGTCATCGCGAAGATCCCCAGCACGATGAACCCGAAGTGCGAGATCGACGTGTAGGCGATCAGCCGCATCACATCGGTCTGCCCGATTGCCGCGATCGCGCCGTACAGGATGCCGATGACCGACAGGGTGACGATCAGCGGCGCGAACGTCGCCGACGCCTCGGGGAACAACTGCAGGCAGTACCGCAGCATCGCGAACGTGCCGACCTTGTCGACGATCGCCATCATCAGCACGGCACCGGCCGGTGTCGCTTCCACGGCGGCCCCGGGCAGCCAGCTGTGGAACGGCCACAAGGGTGCCTTGACCGCGAACGCGAACATGAATCCGAGGAACAACGCGTTCAGGAGACCCGGGGAGGCCCCGAGTTCCCCGGACGTCGCGGATGCGACGACCTCGCGGAAATCGAACGTCCCGGCGCCCTGGTCGACCGTCAGGATGTACAGGCCGATGACCGCGGCGAGCATCAGCAGACCGCCGAACAGGTTGTAGAGCAGGAACTTCACCGCCGCGGCGGATCGGGCGGCCCGATCCCCCGTTCGGCCGAACCCGCCGATGAGGAAATACATCGGGATGAGCATGGCTTCGAAGAACACGTAGAACAGCAGGATGTCGAGCGCGGTGAACGCGAGCACCACCATCGCCTCGACCACCAGGATGAGCGCGACGTACGCGTGGGGTGCCTTGCCTGCGATCCCGCCGTCGCCCTCGGTGGTCCGGGTGTCGTTCCAGCCGGCCAGCAGCAGCAACGGCACCAGCACCGCGGTGAGCAGAACCAGCACCAGCGCGATGCCGTCGACACCGACGGTGTATCCGGCCCCGAAGGACGGGATCCACTCGTGGGATTCGACGAACTGGTACTGCGGACCCCCGGGTTCGAATCGCACCGCCACGGCGATCGCGAGCACCGCGACGACCAGCGACACGACGAGCGCACCGGCCTTGGCGAGGTCGGGCCTGCGCGCCGGCACCAGCCACACGAGCAGTGCGCCGACCGCCGGCACCAGCCACAGCGTGCTCAGCCACGGGAACTGGTTCATCGCATCCTCACCAGAGCACCATCGTGGCGACCACGAGGGCCGCGCCTACGAGCATGGACAGGGCATAGGACCGGGCGAATCCGGTCTGCAGGGTGCGCAGCCGCGCCGACGCGGCGCCGACGAGCGCGGCGACCCCACCGACCGCACCGTCGACGACGCGGTCGTCGACGGCGACGAGCGCGCGGGTCGCGTGCTGTCCGGGCCGCATGAACACCGCTTCGTTGACCGCGTCGCCGTAGAGGTCGCGGCGCGCGGCGCGGGTCAGGCCGGAGACCTCGTCCGGCGCATCGACCGGGATCTCGCGGATCGCGTACTGCCGGTAGGCGATCGCGACACCGACGAGCACGACCGCGAGGGTTACGACGGTGAGCACCCACACCGGGACCGGGAGTTCGCCGTGGTGTTCCCCGACGACCGGTTCGAGCCAGTTCGTCAGGGCATCTCCGTAGGCCAGCAGCGCGCCCCCGGCGACCGAGCCGATCGCCAGCACCACCATCGGTGCCGTCATCACACCGGGCGATTCGAGCGGGTGCGCGTCGTCCGCCCACCGGCGCCGTCCGAAGAACGTCATCAGCATCACGCGGGTCATGTAGAACGCGGTGATTCCGGCGCCGAGCAGTGCCGCCGCGCCGAGCACGAACCCTTCGACGCCGCCGGATCCGAAGGCCGCCTCGATGATCAGGTCCTTGGAGAAGAACCCGGCGAACGGCGGGATCCCGATGATCGCCAGATACGCGAGCCCGAACGTGACGTAGGTGACGGGCATGACGGTGCGCAGACCGCCGAAGCGTCGCATGTCGGTTTCGTCGTTCATGCCGTGCATCACCGAGCCGGCGCCGAGAAACAGTCCGGCCTTGAAAAATCCGTGCGTGAGCAGATGCATGATCGCGAACGCGTAACCGGCCGGTCCGAGACCCGCGGCGAGCACCATGTAGCCGATCTGGCTCATCGTCGATGCGGCCAGAGCCTTCTTGATGTCGTCCTTCGCGCAGCCGATGATCGCACCGAACAACAACGTGACGGCCCCGACGATCACCACGGCCAGCTGTGCGCCCGGCGCGGCGTCGAAGATCGGCCCGGAACGCACGATCAGGTAGACACCGGCGGTGACCATCGTCGCCGCATGGATGAGGGCGGACACCGGGGTGGGCCCTTCCATCGCGTCGCCGAGCCACGCCTGCAGCGGCACCTGCGCGGATTTACCGCACGCCGCCAGCAGCAACGTCAGACCGATCGCCGTCGACACCGTCTCGCTCGCACCCGGGACCGTGGCGAAGACGTCGGCGAACCCGATCGTGCCGAACGAGGCGAACATGATCATCATGGCGACGGCCAGGCCCGTGTCGCCGACCCGGTTGACGACGAAGGCCTTCTTCGCTGCGGTCGCGGCGGTCGGCTTGTACTGCCAGAACCCGATGAGCAGGTACGACGCGAGACCCACGCCCTCCCACCCGAGGTACAGGCCCAGATAGTTGTCGGCCAGCACCAGCAGCAACATCGCCGCGAGGAACAGGTTGAGATACGCGAAGAACAACCGGCGTCCGGGGGCTCGCCCCGCGGTGTTGCCGGACGGGTCCGGGCCGTGCGCCATGTATCCGACCGAGTAGATGTGGATCAGCGATCCGACACCGGTGATGAGCAGCACGAAACACATCGACAGCTGGTCCAGCTGCAGTCCGAAGTCGACCTGCAACCCGCCGACGGGAACCCACGAGAACAGGTCCTGCTGCACGGCACGGTCGTCGGCGTCCCGGCCGAGCATCTGCACGAACAGCACCGTGCCGAGCACGAACGACGCCAGCGCGGTCGCGCACCCGAGCAGATGCCCCCACGCGTCGCTGCGCCGGCCGGCGAGCAACAGCACGGCCGCGCCGGCGAGCGGCAGCACCGGCAGAAGCCATAGGGCCGAGGTTCCGCTCATACCGCTCTCCTCCCGGACTGCGCGATCAGTTCTTCAGCAGGTTGTTGTCGTCGACCGACACCGAACGCCGGGCGCGGAAGATGGTCATGATGATCGCCAGGCCCACGACCACTTCGGCGGCGGCGACCACCATCGTGAAGAACGCGAACACCTGACCGTCGAGGCTTCCGTGCATCCGTGAGAACGTCACGAACGACAGGTTCACGGCGTTGAGCATCAGCTCGACGCACATGAACACGATCAGCGCGTTGCGCCGGACGAGGACGCCCGCGGCGCCGATGGTGAACAGCAACGCGGAAAGATACAGGTAGTTCGCCGGATTCATCGGCTCGCCCCCTCGTCCGGAACCTCGCCCACGGCCCCGCGCGCCTCGAGCACCCGGCTCACCGACAGCGGCGAGTAGGTGCCGTCCGGCAACCGGGCCGGTACGTCGACGGCGTTGCGGCGCGCGTACACACCGGGACTCGGCAGCGGGGTCACACGCACCTCGGGTTCCCCGCGGGCGCCCGCGGCGCCCCACTCGCGGAACCGTCTGCGGGCCAGTTCCTTCTGACCGAGGCGTTCACCCACCCGCTCCCGATGGGTCAGCACCATCGCCCCGATGGTCGCGGTGACGAGCAGCGCGCCGGTGAGTTCGAATGCCCACACGTACCGCACGAACAACAGTTCGGCGAGACCGGCGACGTGCCCGTCTCCGGTGTCCGTCAGGCCCGCGAACGGCGGCAGTTCGCTGTCGGCGAGGAACCCGATGATCAGCACCCCGAAGCCGATTCCGGCCACGACCGCTGCGATGCGGTGCCCGCGAAGGGTTTCGGTGAACGATTCCGAGGCGTCGACACCGACGAGCATCACCACGAACAGGAACAGCATCATCACGGCACCGGTGTAGACGACGATCTGGACGACACCGAGGAACTGGGCGTCCTGCGCGATGTAGAAGGCGGCCAGCACGATCATGGTCAGCGCCAGGAAGATCGCGGAATAGACGGCTTTGCTCGAGACGACCACTCCGATCGCACCGGCCACGGCGACGACGGCGAGGATCCAGAACTGCACCGCCTCACCGGTGGAGGTGCGCTCGACGGTATCCTGCGCGAGGACCGCGACTGCGGTGACGGTGCTCATTGCTCCGGCGCTCCTTCCGGATTCGGCTCATCCGGACTGCTGTCGCGGTGGGACGGCGCGGCGCCGGGCACCAGCCCCCGGTAGTAGTCCTCGTCGGTGGTGCCCGGGTACATCGCGTGCGGCGGCGCCTCCATCCCGGGTTGCAGCGGCGCCAGCAACCGCGACCGGTCGTAGATGAGGTCGGCGCGGTTGTCGTCGGCCATCTCGTAGTCGGTGGTCATCGTCAGCGCCCGCGTCGGACACGCTTCGACGCACAGACCGCAGCCGATGCACCGCAGGTAGTTGATCTGGTAGACCCGGCCGTACCGCTCCCCCGGCGAATACCGTTCGGTGTCGGTGTTGTCGGCCGCTTCGACGAAGATCGCGTCCGCCGGGCACGCCCACGCGCACAGTTCACAACCGATGCACTTCTCGAGTCCGTCCGGATGCCGGTTGAGCTGGTGGCGGCCGTGATATCCGGGTGCCGGTGGCCGTCTCTGCTCGGGATACTGCTCGGTGATCGGTTTCTTGAACATCGCCGCGAACGTGGTGCCGAAACCGGCGATCGGATCGAGGAATTCGGGCATCATCCCTCCCCGGGGGTGCGCTGCGCGGGTACGGGACCCGGCATCGGCGGGACCGGGAAGCCCCCGGCCGTCGGATCGAACGGTTCGTGTACTTCCGGTGCGGCCCTGTCGGCTTCGTCGCCCCGTTGCCCGGGTCGCCACCGCGCGACCACGAGGAACACCAGGACGCAGCCCACACCGACCGCGGCGAGGGTACCCGGCCCGGCCGCATATCCTTCGTTGCCGAGCGCCCGGATCACGGCGACGACCACGACCCACACGAGTGCGGCCGGAATGAGAATCTTCCAGCCCAGATTCATGAACTGGTCGTAACGCAGCCGCGGCAGCGTGGCGCGCAACCACACGAACAGGAACAGGAACGTCCACACCTTCGCGACGAACCACAGGACGGGCCACCAGCCGGAGTCGGCACCGTCCCACATGTTCAGCGGCCACGGGGCGTGCCAGCCGCCGAGGAACAGGGTGGTGGCCAGGGCGGAGACGGTCGTCATGTTCACGTACTCGGCGAGCATGAACATCGCGAAGCGCAACGACGAGTACTCGGTGTGGAAGCCGCCGACGAGTTCGCCTTCGGCTTCCGGCAGATCGAACGGTGCGCGGTTGGTCTCGCCGACCATTGCCGTGACGTAGATGAGGAACGAGGGCAGCAGCAGGAAGACGTACCACGTTCCGATCTGCCCGGACACGATGCCGGAGGTGGACATCGTGCCGGAGAGCAGGAACACGGCGGCGAACGACAATCCCATCGCGATCTCGTACGAGATCACCTGGGCCGTCGACCGCAGGCCGCCGAGCAGCGGGTACGTGGAGCCGGACGACCAGCCGGCCAGCACGATGCCGTAGACGCCGATGGACGTGACCGCCAGGATGTACAGGACCGCGACCGGAAGATCGGTGAGCTGCAGAGGCGTCTGCTGCCCGAACACCGACACCACCGGACCGAACGGGATCACCGCGAACGCCATGAACGCCGGGACCGTCGCGATGACCGGCGCGAGCAGGTAGACGGGCCGGTCCACCCCGGACGGGACGATGCCCTCCTTCAGCGCCAGTTTGACGCCGTCGGCCAAACTCTGCAGAATTCCTTGCGGACCAAGACGATTCGGTCCGATCCGCATCTGCATGCGGGCCAGGACGCGGCGTTCCGCGTAGATCGCCACGAGGACGGTGAGGACCAGGAACGCGAAGACCGCCACGGCCTTGACCAGGATCAGCCACCACGGATCGCGGCCGAACGCCGCGAGGTCGGTGTACCCGGACATCACCGCTCCTCCCCTGCCCGGACGATGCGCACGAGCGCACCGGGTCCGACACCCAGGTGCCGATGGACCGCGGACCCGGGTGAGTTCAGCGGCAGCCACACGACGCGGTCGGGCAGGCCGGTGATCTCGAGCGGCAGCGTCACGCTTCCACGGCTCGTCGCGACCGTCACCGCGTCCCCGTCGGCGACCTCGATCTCGGCGGCGGTCGCGGCGGACAGCCGGACGACGGCCGGCCGGGCGGTCGCGGCCAGGTTCGGTTCGCCGTCCTGCATCCGCCCGGAGTCGAGCAGCATCCGCCATCCGGCCAGGATCGCTTCACCGGGACCGGCTCGCGGCGGTTCGACCGCGCCGGTTCCGGGACCGGCCGGATACTCGCCGTCCCACAGGCCCAGCCGGTCCAGTTCGCGACGCGCGGATTCGGTGTCCGGCACCCCGAGCCGGGTACCCATCTCGGCCGCCAGCGCGTCGAGGACCCGCCGGTCGGGCAGGGTGTCGGCGCCCCGCAGCGCGATCCCGAAGTCACGGACGCGGCCTTCCCAGTCGAGGAAGGCACCGGACTTCTCCGCGACCGCAGCGACCGGCAGCACCACGTCGGCGAGGTCCGTGACGGCGCTGCGGCGCAGTTCCAGGCTCACGACGAATCCGGCCGATTCCATCGCGGCCACCGCGGCCTGCGGATCGGGCAGGTCGTAGAGGTCGACACCACCGACCACCAGCGCGCCGAGTTCGCCGGCCGCGGCGGCGGCGAGCATGCCCGCGGTGTCCCGGCCCGGACCGGCGGGCAGTTCCACCGTGCCGCCGACGGTCTCCGACCACACCTCCGAAACCTGCCTGCGCGCCTGCGGATCGGTGATGTCGCGGCCGCCGGGCAGCAGCGTCGGCAGCGCCCCGGCTTCGAGAGCACCGCGCTCACCGGCCCGACGTGGTACCCAGGCGATCCGGGCACCGGTGTCGTCGGCGAGCCGGATCGCCGACGACAACGCACCGGGAATCGACGCGCACCGCTCCCCGACGACGATGACCGCCCCGGGCCGGCGCAGCAGGTCCGCGACGTCACCGCCGACCTCCCCCTCCCGGATCCCGTCCAGCACCGCGGCTTCGGTGCCCGGTACGGCCTGCACCAGAAGGCCCGACATCTTCGTCAGGCCGCGGCTCGCGAACGGCGCCACCGAGCGGACCGCCGCACCGCCGCGGGCTGCCCGCCGCAGGCGGAGGAACACGATCGGCGACTCCTCCTCGGGCTCGAACCCGACGAGCAGCACCACCGGGGCGCGGTCGAGGTCCGCGTACGTGACGGTGAGCGGCCGCCCGGCGATGCGCGCCGCGAGGAACTGCGCTTCCTCCCCGGAATGCGGACGGGCACGGAAGTCGATGTCGTTGGTGCCCAGCACGACCCGCGCGAACTTCGCGTAGGCGTAGGCGTCCTCGACCGTGACGCGTCCCCCGACGAGCACACCGGCGCCGCGCGCCGCGGCCAGTCCCCGCGCGGCGACCGCGAGAGCGGCCGGCCAGGATCGCGGGACGAGGGTGCCGTCGCCGCCGCGGACCAGCGGGGTGGTGAGCCGATCGGGTTCGGTGGCGTAGGTGAACGCCCATCTGCCCTTGTCGCAGTTCCATTCGGCGTTGACCTGCGGGTCGTCGCCCGCGAGGCGGCGCAGGACAGTGCCGCGGCGGTGGTCGGTCCGTTGCGCGCAGCCACTGGCGCAGTGTTCGCAGACGCTCGGGCTGGACACCAGGTCGAACGGGCGCGCCCGGAAGCGGTAGGCCGTCCCGGTCAGCGCACCCACCGGACAGATCTGCACGGTGTTGCCGGAGAAGTAGGAGTCGAACGGTTCCTCGGCGTAGATGCCGACCTGCTGCCCGGCTCCGCGCTCGAGCAGGTCGATGAAGGGGTCGCCCGCGATCTGCTGGGAGAATCGGGTGCAGCGGGTGCAGTTCACGCACCGTTCCCGGTCCAGCAGGACCTGCGAGGAGATCGCGATCGGCTTGGGGAAGGTCCGTTTGACACCCTCGAAGCGGGAATCGCCGCGGCCGTTGGACATCGCCTGGTTCTGCAGCGGGCATTCCCCGCCCTTGTCGCACACCGGGCAGTCCAGCGGATGGTTGATGAGCAGCAGTTCCATCACCCCCTGCTGGGCCTTGTCGGCCACCGGGGACGTGAACTGGGTCCGGACGATCATGCCGTCGGTGACCGTGGTGGTGCACGAGGCGAGCGGTTTGCGCTGGCCTTCGACCTCGACGAGGCACTGGCGGCACGCACCCGCCGGGTCGAGGAGGGGGTGGTCGCAGAACCTCGGGATGCGGATGCCGAGTTGTTCGGCTGCGCGGATCACGAGAGTGCCCGGGGGAACACTGATCTCGATCCCGTCGATGGTGACGACCGGGTCCTGTGCGGTCATGACGGGCCTCCTGCGGTGAGGCTGGACAAGCGTGGATCGAACGGGCACCCGCCGTGCGACAGGTGCGCGATGTACTCGTCGCGGAACAGCGCGATCGACGACGTGATGGGGCTGGTCGCGGCGTCACCGAGCGCGCAGAACGCGCGACCGAGGATGTTGTCGGAGATGTCGAGCAGCTTGTCGAGATCGTCCTCGGTTCCGGTGCCGGCCTCGAGACGTTCGAGGATCTGCACGAGCCACCACGTGCCTTCCCGACAGGGCGTGCACTTTCCGCACGATTCGTGTTTGTAGAACTGCGACCAGCGCAGGACCGCGCGCACCACGCACGTGGTCTCGTCGAAGATCTGCAGGGCCTTGGTGCCGAGCATCGACCCGGCGGCCCCGACCCCCTCGTAGTCGAGGGGCACGTCGAGTTGTTCGGCGGTGAACAGCGGCGTGGACGATCCGCCGGGTGTCCAGAACTTGAGCCGGTGGCCGGCGCGGATGCCCCCGGCGTAGTCGAGAAGTTCGCGCAGCGTGATCCCGAGCGGCGCCTCGTACTGGCCCGGCCGGGTGACGTGGCCGGACAACGAGTACAGCGTGAACCCCGGTGACTTCTCGGTGCCCATCGTGTGGAACCAGTCGACGCCGTTGAGGACGATGGCCGGCACGCTCGCGATGGATTCGACGTTGTTGACGACCGTCGGACACGCGTAGAGACCGGCGACCGCGGGAAAGGGGGGCCGTAGTCGAGGCTGGCCTCGGCGGCCCTCCAGCGAGTCGAGCAGTGCGGTCTCCTCACCGCAGATGTAGGCCCCGGCGCCGGCGTGCACCACGACGTCGAGGTCGAAGCCTGATCCGAGGATGTCGCGGCCGAGGTATCCGGCGGCATACGCCTCGGCGACCGCGTTCTGCACTCGGCGCAGGACGGGGACGACCTCGCCGCGCAGGTAGATGAACGCGTGCGAGGCCCGGATGGCGTAGGCCGCGATGACGACGCCCTCGACGAGGGTGTGCGGGGTCGCCAGCATCAGCGGCATGTCCTTGCACGTGCCCGGCTCGGATTCGTCGGCGTTGACGACGAGATAGTGCGGTTTCGCGCCGGCGGGCGTGGCGGGATCCTGCGGGATGAACGACCATTTGGTGCCGGTCGGGAATCCGGCCCCGCCGCGCCCGCGCAGGCCGGAGTCCTTGACGGTGGCGATGACCTCGTCCGGGTCGGAACGCAGGGCGCGTTCGAGTGCCCGGTAACCGTGGTGGCTGCGGTAGGTGTCGAGGGTCCACGACCGCGGTTCGTCCCAGTGCCGGCTCAGGACGGGGCTCAGTGCCATGTCATTCCCCTTCCGTTCCGGTCGGTTCGGGCGCACGCATGTTCCGTTCGCGGGCCACGCGCAGTCCGGCGAGGGTCGGGTCGCCCGGTGGCGCACCGTCGTTCGCGCCGGGGCGCGGATCGGGGAACCCGGCGAGGATGCGCGCGGTCTCCCGGAACGTGCACAGCGACGCGCCGCGGGTCGGGGTGATGCGTTTGCCGGCACGCAGTGCGTCGACGAGCGCGGTCGCCGACTCCGGGGTCTGGTTGTCGAAGAACTCCCAGTTGACCATTACCACCGGCGCGTAGTCGCAGGCCGCGTTGCATTCGATGTGGTCGAGGGTGATCTTCCCGTCGCCGGTGGTGTCGGAGGCCGAACCGGGGTCGACATCGAGATGCCGTTCCAGGGCGGCGAGAATCGCATCGCCGCCCATGATCGCGCACAGCGTGTTGGTACAGACCCCGACGTGGTAGTCGCCGGTCGGGCGGCGGCGGTACATCGAGTAGAAGGTCGCCACGGCCGCGACCTCGGCGCCGGTCAGTGCGAGTTGTGCTGCGCAGAACTCGATTCCGGCGGGGGTGATGTAGCCGTCCTCGGCCTGGACGAGATGCAGCAGCGGAATCAGCGCCGACCGCGCCACCGGGTAGCGCCCGATGACGGCGGCGGCGTCCGCCTCGAGCCGGTCGCGTACCTCCGGCGGATACGTTCGGGGTGCGCCGGGATGTTCGATGCGGTCGGCTTCGTCTGCGGTGCGGCCCAATTCGACGAACACCGGTTCCGGTCGGCCCTGCGGGGCGGCGGATTCACCGGTGGGTTGTACCCGGGTCATCGGTCGACACCTCCCATCACCGGATCGATGCTCGCCACCGCGGCGATGACGTCGGCGACCATGCCGCCCTCGCACATCGCCGCGACCGCTTGCAGATTCGTGAACGACGGGTCCCGGTAGTGCACCCGGTAGGGGCGGGTACCACCGTCGCTGACCATGTGCACGCCGAGTTCGCCGCGGGGCGATTCGACGGCCACGTACACCTGCCCGGCCGGGACCCGGAATCCCTCGGTGACCAGCTTGAAGTGGTGGATCAGCGCCTCCATGGAGGTGCCCATGATCTTGCCGATGTATTCCGGCGAGTTGCCGAGTCCGTCCTGCCGCACGGCCAGGTCCGCCGGCCACGCGACCTTCGGGTCGTCGACCATGACCGGACCGGGCCGCAGCCGGTCGAGGCACTGCTCGACGATCTTCAGCGATTGCTTCATCTCCCCGACGCGGATCAGGTAGCGGCCGTAACAGTCGCTGCCGGTGTCGGTGACGACGTCGAATTCGTAGGTCTCGTAACCACAGTAGGGTTGCGACTTGCGCAGATCGTGCGGAAGTCCCGTGGATCGCAGGATCGGCCCGGTGATGCCGAGGGCCATACAGCCCATCAGGTCCAGGTAGCCGACGTCCTTCGTGCGGGCCTTCCAGATGGCGTTCTCGTCGAGGAGGTCCTCGAGGTCCCGCAGGCGGCCCGGCACGATGTCGAGGACCTCGCGGACCTTGTCGAGCGAACCGTCCGGAAGGTCCTGTGCGAGTCCGCCGGGCCGGATGTAGGCGTTGTTCATGCGCAGCCCGGTCACGGCCTCGAACACGTCGAGGATCAGCTCGCGTTCCCGGAATCCGAGGAACATCGATGTCATCGCCCCGAGTTCCATGCCGCCGGTGGCCAGCGCCACCAGATGCGAGGAGATGCGGTTGAGTTCCATGAGCATCACACGCACGACGGTGGCCCGTTCCGGTACGAGATCGGTGATGCCGAGAAGTTTCTCCACGGCCAGGCAGTACGCGGTTTCGTTGAAGAACGAGGACAGGTAGTCCATGCGCGTGACGAAGGTGACGCCCTGCGTCCACGTGCGGAACTCGAGATTCTTCTCGATTCCGGTGTGCAGGTAGCCGATCCCGCAGCGCGCCTCGGTGACGGTCTCGCCGTCCATCTCGAGGATGAGCCGCAGCACGCCGTGTGTGGACGGATGCTGCGGACCCATGTTGACGACGATGCGTTCCTCGGCGAGTTCGGCGTCCGGCCCCGCCGATGCGCGGACGGCCTCGACGATCTCGTCCCAGTCCCGGCCCGCGACGGTGTAGACGGTGCCCTCGGCATCTCGGCCGGTCGAGTAGGGGTCGCTCATCAGTGGTACGCCCTCCGTTCGTCGGGTGGCGGTGTCCGCGCGCCCTTGTATTCGACGGGGATCCCTCCGAGTGGGTAGTCCTTGCGTTGCGGATGTCCCACCCAGTCGTCGGGCATCTCGATGCGGGTGAGCGCCGGGTGCCCGTCGAACACGATCCCGAAGAAGTCGTAGGTTTCGCGTTCGTGCCAGTCGACGGTCGGATAGACCGCGTACAGCGAGGGCACGTGCGCGTTGCCGTCGGGCACCGACACCTCGAGCCGGATCCGGCGGTTGTGGGTGATGGACATCAGGTGGTAGACGGCGTGCAGTTCGCGGCCGGTCTCCCCCGGGTAGTGCACCCCGCTGACACCGAGGCACAGCTCGAACCGCAGACCGGGGTCGTCGCGCAGGGACCGGGCGACCCGGGGCAGGTGCTCGGGGCGGATGTGGAGGGTCATCTCGCCGCGGTCGACGACGATCCCCTCGACCGCCCCGCGCGGGTCCACCGGGATGCGCGCCAGTGCCGCGTCGAGGCCGTCGGCCACCGCGTCGAACCAGCCGCCGTACGGCCGGGATGCTGCACCGGGCAGCACGATCGGCCGAACGAGTCCGCCGTACCCGGACGTGTCGCCGGTGCCGGCCGGGCCGAACATGCCCCGGCGCACGCCGATCACTTCGGGTGCGGCCGGTTCCCGCCCGGTGGGTTCCCGCCCGGTCATCGCAGCAGACCCTTCAGCTCGAGGGTGGTCGGCGACGCGAGCGCCGCCTTCTCGGTGTCGCGGATCACCTCGTCGCGGTTGACGCCGAGCGGCATCTGCTGGATCTTCTCGTGCAACATCAGGATCGCGTGGAGCAGCATCTCCGGTCGTGGCGGGCAGCCTGGGAGATAGATGTCGACGGGGACGATGTGGTCGACGCCCTGCACGATCGCGTAGTTGTTGAACATCCCTCCGGAGGACGCGCACACCCCCATGGCGAGCACCCATTTCGGCTCGACCATCTGGTCGTAGACCTGCCGCAGCACCGGCGCCATCTTCTGGCTCACCCGTCCGGCGACGATCATCAGGTCCGCCTGTCTGGGCGAGGCGCGGAAGGCCTCCATCCCGAAGCGGGCGATGTCGAAGCGCCCGGACACGGTGGTCATCATCTCGATCGCGCAGCACGCCAGGCCGAAGGTCGCCGGCCACAACGAACCCTTGCGGGCGTACCCCGCCGCGACTTCGACCGTGCTCAACAGGAAACCGCTCGGTACCTTCTCCTCGATTCCCATGTCCGCCTCATCTCGCTTCCGATGTCGCTGCGGTTCCGGCGTCGCTGCGGCGTGCCGGGAAACACTCGGTCAGTCCCATCCGAGCCCGCCGCGTCGCCACTCGTAGACGTAGGCCACGGACACGTTGAACAGGAACAGCGCCATGGCGCCGAGACCGAACAGACCGAGGCTGTCGAAGTGCACCGCCCACGGGTAGAGGAAGACGATCTCGATGTCGAAGATGATGAACAGCATCGCGGTCAGGTAGTACTTGACCGGGAACCGCCCGCCGCCCGTGGGTTGCGGTGTCGGATCGACTCCGCATTCGTAGGCCTCGAGTTTGGCGCGGTTGTATCGCCGGGGGCCGACCAGGCCGGCGACCCCCACGGAGAACACCGCGAAGACGACGGCGATGGCTCCGAGCACGAGGATCGGCACGTAGAGGTTCATGTCCGCTGATCCCCCCTTCTCGTGATCCCGGCCGCCACGAACCGACCGGTCTCACCGATCGCGTCGAGGCTCGATATGTAACCGGAATCACTCCTTCCGACCGGGTGTGATATGCGACTCACCCTACAAGGGTTGTCCCCGGCCTTGTCCCGATTTTCGAGGGTGCCGAAATTCGGTGGGATCGAACGGATCCGTGCCGAACCACGGCACGATTCATCACCGTCACAGTGCGGTCACGAGCAGGTCACGTGAGGCGCAGCAGCGGCAGCGCTTCCGCGGCGAGCCGGAACGGATCGACCGGGTGCACCACCGCAGCGTCGGCCCGCGACCAGGACGCCAGCCAGGCGTCGTCGGCCCGGCCCAGCAACAACAGCAGCGGCGGGCAGGGATCGATCTCGTCGCGCAGTTGCTTCGCCAGTCCCATGCCGCCGACCGGCGCGGCCTCCCCGTCGAGGACGGCCAGGGCGATGCCGCCGTTCTCCACCTGCCGGATCACGACCGGCGCGGTGGCCACCTCGACGTACTCGAGTTCCGGGAGGTCCGGATGCGGGTGCGTCCCCAGGGCGCGCACGACCTGCGCGCGGGTGTTCGCGTCGTGGCTGTAGACGAGCACACGCAGCCTGCCGGGCGAGTCGGTCACGGACCCGATGCTAGGGCAACGACCGCACCGATGCCCGAATCCGACCGAATTCGGCGCGGTGAAATCACGGTTGCGCGTGGACGATCCGAACCGGGGCTCAGTCGCGCGAGACGACGATCCCGATCGCGCCCGGGCCGACGTGTGCGCCCAGCACGGCGTCGAGTTCGGACACCCGCAGTTCGGTGCCCTCCGGGAGCCGGCCCGCGAGTTCCTCGGCGAGAGACCGGGCGCGCTCGGGGGCGTCGCGGTGGTGCACCGCGACCTTCGGCTCGGCGGTCTTCGCGACCTCGGCGCACTGCTCGACCACCGCGTCGACGAGCTTGGCGAGTGCCTTGGACATGGTCCGGGTCTTCTCCCGCAGGACCAGTTTCCCGTCGGCCAGATGCAGGACGGGTTTCATCGACAGGGCCGTGCCCAGCAGCGCGGTGGCCGTTCCGATCCGTCCGCCGCGACGGAGATGGTCGAGCCGGTCGACGACGAGCAGGGCACAGCCGGCCGCAGCGACCTCCACTGCGCGGGTGTACACCTCGTCGAGGGTTGCGCCGGACTCCGCGAGCCGGGCGGCGGCAAGGGCGGAGAAACCCAATCCCATTGCGGTGTTGCGGGAATCGACGAGCCGCACACGACCGCCGAAGGCGTCGGCCGCGTACCGGGCAGCCTCCCACGTCCCGGACAACTGCCGCGAGATGTGCACGGCGACGACGCCGTCGCCGGCGCTGTCGGCGAGCGCGCGGGCGTAGACATCGGTGAGTTCGGCGGGCGCCGGCCCCGAGGTGGTGACCTTCGACAGGTCCTCGGGAAGTTCGTCGACGCCCTCGCGGAGTTCACGGCCGTCGGAGATCACGTGCAGCGGCACCACCCGGATGCCGTACCGCTCCACCGCTTCCGGATCCAGACAGCACGAGGAATCGGTCACCACCACAACAGACACGTCGACTACCGTATGCCGTCGGCCACCGTGTCCGCATCCCGGTGCACCATCCGCAGCGCCTCGACCATCGCAGCCGCAACCTTGCGGTGCGCGTCCCAGCCCCAGTGGATGCCGTCCGGGTTCGCGTCGTCCGATTCGATGTTCTCGCGGACCGCCTCCGCGAGATCAACCAGCGGAACGGACTTTTCGGCCGCCCATGCGGTGATCGCGCGGGCGGCGGCGGGACGGCCCTTGTGCACGGAGGCGTACTGGTCGCTACGGTGCACCGACGGCAGGGTCCCGATCACCGGCAGTTCGGGGCGCATGTAGGCGAGCGAGTCGCGGATCGTCTCGAGGTATTCGACACTGACCCGGGCCGGCAGTGCGACCGGCCAGCCGAGTGGCGAAAGTCGCGGCTGGAGCCAGCCGTAGGCATTGCGCGCGACCCGGCGCAGCGAGGCGGGCCGCACGTAACGCAGTTGTTCGCGCAGCGCGGTCGGCAGCGGCGACGGAAGCGTGTCCATCCCCCCGACGGCGAGGACGACGGCACCAGCGCGCGGGATCGACGCCCACACACGAGGATCCTGCGTCATGGCCCACCAGGCGTCACGCGTGGTCCAGCCGATACGGGCGACGAGCTCGACGTCCCACCCGAGTTCGGCCGCAACGAGGTTCGGCCAGATCCGCGGGTGGTCCGCCGGTAGACCGCCTTCGGGACCGTAGTAGCTGAGCGAGTCGCCGATCACGAGCAGCGTCGGGCGGTCCGGTCTCCCGGCGGTCTCCGGAACGTCCGCTGCGTCAGAGGACGTCATCGGGCACCACGTTCGCCGTCGCGTTCCACACATCGAGCCGCCATGCGGGTTCCTCTCCGTAGCCGCTCAGCCGCACCCATCCGGTGTTGCCGAGGCCGCCGAGGACCGGCCAGCGGTCCACCGGCAGGTCCAGGAGGGCGGCGGTGAGCGCTGCGATGAGCCCGCCGTGCGCGACCAGGATGATCGGCTGTTCCCCCCACTGTTCGTACTTGTCGAGCAGTTCCCGCACGACCGGGACGCTGCGGCGCGCCACGTCGATCCGGCTCTCCCCCTGCGGCGGCGCCCAGGTCGCGTCGGCGCGCCACGCGGCGCGCGCACCGGGCGCGACCGCGTCGACGTCCTCGTGCGTCAGCCCCTGCCACTCCCCGAGGTGCGTTTCCCGCAGGCGCGGATCGATCGCGACGGGCAGGCCCGCGCTGTCACCGAGTGCGACCGCGGTGTCGTAGGCACGCCGCAGGTCGGACGAGACGATCGCGAGCGGCTCGAACGCCGCGAGTTCCTGCGCCGCGGCGAGCGCCTGGCGCCGGCCCAGGTCGGACAGCTCGGTGTCGAGCTGGCCCTGCATGCGGCTGGTCGCGTTGTACTCGGTCTGCCCGTGGCGCAGCAGGACCAGCCGGCGGACGCCGTCCGTCACGGGGTGTCCGGGGTCTCGGGGCTTTCCGGGAGCGCGCCGTCGTCCGGCGCACCCAGGTTGCGGGTCGACGGTTCGATTCCGTCGACGGGAACGGTCGGGCAGTCCTTCCACAGGCGCTCGAGGGCGTAGAAGTTGCGTTCCTCGTCGTGCTGGATGTGCACGACGACGTCGATGTAGTCGAGCAGCGTCCAGCGTCCCTCGCGGGTGCCCTCGCGGCGCACCGGCTTGTGACCGGCTTCGCGCAGCTTGTCCTCGACGTTGTCGACGATCGCGTTGACCTGCCTCTCGTTCGCCGCGGAGGCGATGACGAAGCAGTCCGTGATGACGAGCTGCTCGGAGACGTCGAGCACCACGACGTCGGACGCCAGTTTCTCGTCGGCCGCCAGGGCCGCGATACGTGCCATCTCGATGGCTTCTGCCGATGCGCTCACTGCGTGCTCTTTCTCTCGATTGCGGAGGTCCCGCTGCGGACCGTCTGCGGGTCGGTCACCGCGGCGGCCCCGTCCGGCCGCCGCGAATCCTGCGGACGATACAGATTGCGTTTGCTGATGTACTGCACCACCCCGTCGGGAACGAGGTACCACACGGGGCGGTTCGCGCTCACCCGCGTGCGGCAGTCCGTCGACGAGATAGCCAGGGCCGGGATCTCGACGAGGCTCACCGCGTCGGCGGGCAGGCCTTCGAGGTGCCCGGCGAGGTGCTCGATGTGGAGGTCGTATCCCGGGCGGGACACACCGACGAATCTGGCCCGGTCGAACAGCCCCTGCCATTCCTGCCAGGACAGGATCGACGCGAGCGCGTCCGCTCCGGTGATGAAGTAGAGCTCGGCGTCGGGGAGCCGGTCGTGCAGGTCCCGCAGGGTGTCGACCGTGTAGGTGGGCTTGCCACGGTCGATGTCGACGCGACTGACGGAGAACCGCGGGTTGGAGGCGGTCGCGATGACCGTCATCAGGTAGCGGTCCTCGGCGGAGCTGACGTGACGGTCGGATTTCTGCCACGGCTGCCCGGTCGGTACGAAGATCACTTCGTCGAGGCCGAAACGGTCGGCGACCTCGCTGGCCGCCACGAGGTGGCCGTGGTGGATCGGATCGAAGGTGCCGCCCATGACACCCACGCGCCGGCGGAGCGCGGGTTGCAGGTCGGATGGCTGTTGCACGGTTGACCAGCTTACGGGTTCACCGGCGGGCCGACGCCGTCGCGGGTTCGGCCGCGCTACCCCTACGAACTTACTCGGTAGTAAGGTTCGGGCATGACGACCACTCCGACCTACCGCGCCTGGACCCGCCTCTCCGGTGGACCGTTCGGCTCGACACCTCTCGGATCCGCGCTCTTCTCGCTCGGCATGTGTGCGCGGGTGCCCTACTTCGCGACCGTCCTGCCCCGCGTGACGCTCCTCGAACCCGGCCGGTGCGAAGTGCGGGCGCCGAAGTGGTGGGGCGTGCACAACCACCTGGGCACCTTCCACGCGATCGCCGCCTGCAACCTGGCCGAGGCCGCCATGGGAATGCTCGCCGAAGCGACCGTGCCCACCACACACCGCTGGATCCCGAAAGCGATGACCACCCGCTACCTCACGAAGGCGACGACCGGCCTGCACGCGGTCGCACAGCTGACGGACCTGCCCGACTTCGAGACGATCACCGGGGACACCGGCGGCGCCGAGCTGACGATCCCCGTGTCGATCGGCGACAAGAACGGCACCGAGGTGGTGCACGCCGACATCACCGTGTGGATCACCCGACGTTGACCGGCCGGCGGCTCAGACGGGCAGGAGGTTCGACACGACGGCCGCGAGCTGCTGCGCGGACCGGCACTCGTGCATCGTGACGACCTCGCTGTACGCCTTCGCCGCGGAGTCGCCTGCACCCCACTGCCCGCGCGGCTCCGGATTGAGCCAGTGCGCGTGCCGCGCGACCGTCACCAGGTGCTCGAGCGCCTCGAGATTCGGATTGCGGTAGTTGGTGCGTCCGTCGCCGAGGATCAGCAGCGAACTGCGGCTGGTGAGGCTGTGCGCGTACTTCTCGGCGAACACCCCGATCGCGTTGCCGTAGTCCGAGTGCCCGTCGTACGCGATGAGATCGGCCTCCCGCAGCATCCGCGACATCGACGTTCCCAGATCGGCGCCGGCGGAGAAGTAGTCGGTGACCTCGTCGGTGGTGTCGATGAACGCGAACACCCGCACCCGCGTGAACTGCTCGCGCAGCGCGTGCACCAACAGCAGCGTGAAGTGCGAGAACCCGGCGACCGATCCGGAGACATCGCACAACACCACCAGTTCCGGGCGGGCCGGGCGCGGTTTGCGGTTGACCAGATCGATGGGCACACCACCGGTCGACATCGACTTGCGCAGGGTACGTCGCAGGTCGATGGCACCCGCCCGGGCACGGCGACGACGGGCCGCGAGCCGGCTCGCCAGCAGCCGGGCCAGCGGTGTCACGCTGCGGCGCAACGCCGTCAGCTCGGCGTCGGAGGCGCGCAGGAAGTCGACCTCCTCGGCCAGCTTCGGCACCCCGTACTTCTCGACGCGGTCGCGCCCGACCTGTTCGGCGGTGCGGCGGCGCGTCTCCCGCTCGACCATCGCCCGGAAATCGGCGACCCGCCGTGCGGCGGTGCGGCGCGCGACCTCGGTCGCGTAGTCGCCGGCCGGTTCGTGTTCCTTCGACGAGCCGTTGCCCAGCAGGCCCTCGAGGATGCGGTTGAGGAGGGTTTCGGGTTTGACGTCCCGCAGCGCCTGATAGGCGGAGAACGACGGGCCGTTGCCGGATTTGTACTGACCGAGTTCCTCGACGAGCTGCGTGGTGAGCATCTCGGTCAGTTCGAGCGCTTCGGGTGACTCGTCGGACAGCAGTTCGGCGATCAGATCGCGCAGCGCCTCGAGGTCGATCTCGCCGTCCGGGGTGCGCGGCAGCGACGGATCGATCCCCCCGGTTTCGCGCTGCCCGACGGCAGCGGGAAACCACAGGTCGAACAGGGCGTCGAAGGTGGCCCGGTGGGTGGGCCGGCGCAGCAGGGTGCACGCGAGCCCTTCCCGCAGCGCCTCACGGTCGAGCAGGTCCAGCACCGTCATCACCTGACCGGCGTCGACGGTCTCCGACGGCCCGACGGCGATGCCGCGCCGGCGCAGCGCCTCGACGAACCCGACGAGGTGCCCGGGCAGCCCGTGCGGAGCGGCGGGTCCTCGGCTCTGCCCGTGCGGACCGGCCGGTCCGGAGGTGTGCCCGGGCGGGCGTGCGCCGGCCATGTCAGTTCAGCCGCAGCTCGGCCGCGGCACGCTGCTGATCGGACTGGTGTTTGAGCACAACCCCGAGCGTGGTGCGGACCGCCGCGTCGTCGAGGGTGTCGAGTCCGAGCGCCAGCAGCGTCCGGCCCCAGTCGATCGTCTCGGCCACCGACGGCAGCTTCTTGAGCTGCATGCCGCGCAGGACCCGAACGGTGCGCACGAGCTGTTCGGCGACGGCCTCGGGCAGCTCCGGCACCCGGCTCGCCAGGATCCGGCGTTCGAGTTCCGCGTCGGGGAAATCCAGGTGCAGGAACAGGCAGCGGCGCTTGAGCGCCTCGGACAGCTCCCGCGCCGCGTTCGACGTGAGCACCGCGAACGGTTTGCGCACCGCGCGGATCGTCCCGAGCTCGGGGACGGTGACCGCGAAGTCGCTGAGCACCTCGAGCAGCAGACCCTCGATCTCCACGTCCGCCTTGTCGACCTCGTCGACGAGCAGCACGGTCGGGTCCTCCCGGCGGATCGCCGTCAGCAGCGGACGCGAGAGCAGGAACTCCTCGGAGAACACGTCCTGCTTCGTCGAATCCCAGGATTCGCTCGTTCCGCTCGCGGCACTCGCACCCGCCGACTGGATCCGCAGGATCTGCTTGGCGTGGTTCCACTCGTACAGCGCGCGGGACTCGTCGACACCCTCGTAGCACTGCAGGCGCACCAGTTCGGCACCCGAGGTCGACGCGACCGCACGCGCCAGTTCGGTCTTACCGACACCGGCCGGTCCCTCGATGAGCAGCGGCTTGCCCAGCCGGTCTGCGAGGAACACGGCGGTGGCGGTCGCCTTGTCGGCGAGGTAACCCGTCTCCGCGAGACGCGCGATCACATCGTCGACGTCGGCGAAGATCGGCGGAGTGGTCGGCAGCGCACGATCCACGCTGGGTCCTTTCGATCAGGCCGGGCGGGTGTGGCCGTCGCCCCACACCACCCACTTGGTGGAGGTCAGCTCCGGCAAGCCCATCGGGCCGCGGGCGTGCAGTTTCTGGGTGGAGATGCCGATCTCGGCACCGAACCCGAACTGCTCGCCGTCGGTGAAGGCGGTCGAAGCGTTGACCATAACCGCTGCGGCATCGACCCGCGCGGTGAACTCCCGGGCCGCCGCCAGATCCGAGGTGACGATCGCCTCGGTGTGGCCGGTGCCGTAACGATCGATGTGCTCGACCGCGGCATCCAGATCGTCGACGACAGCCAGTGCCACGTCGAGCGTCAGGTACTCCTCCGACCAGTCCGCCTCCGTCGCCGGGACCAGGCCGGGCAGGTCGCCGTGCACGACGACACTGTGGGCCTGCAGCACCGACAGCAGCTGCGGAACCGCGGTGTCCGCGATCGCCTTGTCCACGAGCACCGTCTCGACCGTGTTGCACACGCTGGGCCGACGGGTCTTCGCGTTGACGACGATCTTCTCGGCCATCGCGAGGTCCGCGGCCGCGTGCACGTACACGTGGCAGTTCCCCACACCGGTCTCGATGGTCGGCACCGTCGCATCGCGCACGACCGCGGAGATCAGGCCCGCGCCGCCCCGCGGGACGACCACGTCGACCAGGCCGCGCGCCTGGATCAGATGGGTGACCGACGAACGGTCCTCGCTCGGCAGCAGCTGCACGGCATCGGCGGGCAGGCCCTGCGCCTCGAGCGCGCCGCGCAGCGCCGCGACCAGCGCCGCATTGGACCGCTTCGCCGACGAGGAGCCACGCAGCAGCGCCGCGTTGCCGGACTTGAGGGTCAGGCCGAACGCGTCGACGGTGACATTGGGCCGGGCTTCGTACACCATGGCCACGACGCCGAGCGGCACTCTCCTCTGCCGGATCTCGAGACCGTTCGGCAGCGTCGAACCGCGTACCACCTCGCCGACCGGGTCGGGCAGGCCGGCGACCTGTCGCAGGCCCGACGCGATGCCCTCGATCCGGGCCTGGGTCAGCCGCAGCCGGTCCAGGAGCGACTCCTCGGTGCCGGATTCGCGCGCGGCGTCGACGTCCGCGGTGTTCGCGGCCAGCACGGCGTCCGCCGCGGCGAGCACGGCATCGGCTGCCGCGTGCAGCGCAGCGTCCTTTTCGGCGGTGGTCAGCAGCGCGAGACGACGGGACGCGACGCGGGCGCGACGGGCCGCGGCGTGCACGGCCTCGCGGATGTCCCCGCTGTCCGATACAGCGTCCGTTCCGGGGGTGTCGGGAGTCACGGCAGTCATGGTGGACAGAGTAGTCGCCGCGGCGGTGGGGCCGGCGGCCCCGCCCGGGTCCCGGGTTGTCAGCGCAGTCCGGTGCCCCGGGCCAGGGCGGTCTGTACGAGGATCGAGACGAGTTCGCCGTAGCCGATGCCCGCCGCCTCCCACATCCGCGGGTACATCGAGATCGACGTGAATCCGGGCATCGTGTTGATCTCGTTGATCACCGGTCCGTTGTCGGTGACGAAGAAGTCGACGCGCGAGAGTCCCTGGCAGTCGAGGGCGCGGAACGCGCGGACCGCGAGGGCACGCAGTTCTTCGCTGACGTCGTCGTCGAGCTTGGCGGGCACGTCGAACTCGCACACGTCGTCGAGGTACTTGGTGTCGAAGTCGTAGAACGCTTCGTGGTCGCCGGAGTTGTCGGGCATGCGGATCTCGGCGACGACGCTGGCGCGCACGTCGCCGTCCGGGAACTCGAGCACTCCGCATTCGACCTCACGGCCGACGATCGCGGATTCGACGATGACCTTCGGGTCGTGCCGGCGTGCCTTCTCGAGTGCCGCGTCGAACGAGTCCCAGTCGGCGACCCGGCTGATGCCGATGGACGAACCGCCGCGGGCGGGCTTGACGAAGACCGGCAGGCCGAGCTGCTCCTTCTGCTCCTCGGTGAGCGTGCCGACGCCCGGGCGCAGGACGATCTGGAAACCGACCGGCAGGCCCTCGGCGGCCAGCAGCTTCTTCGTGAACTCCTTGTCCATTCCGGCGGCGCTGGCGAGCACCCCCGGACCGACGTACGGGATCCCGGCGAGCTCGAGCAGGCCCTGGATTGTGCCGTCCTCGCCGTATGCGCCGTGCAGGACCGGAAAGACGACGTCGACCGACGCGAGGACTTTGCCGAACTCTCCCTCGTCGAGTGCGACGATGTCGCCGCTGCGGGTGGGGTCGGCGGTGAGTACGAGCGCCGAACCGTCCGATGCGACGGTGGGCAGTTCGCGTCCGGCCTTCGCCAACTGGGCGGGATCGGAGTCGCCGAGCACCCACGCACCGTCGGTGGTGATCCCGATCGGCACGATCTCGTACAGCTCCGGATCGAGGTTGCGCAGGATGCTGCCCGCGGACACGCAGGACACGGAATGTTCGTTGCTGCGGCCGCCGAACACGACAGCCACCCGGGTGCGGGGAGTACTCACGTACAAACCGTACCGGCACCGGGGGCGACTGCCATACCCGAGTGGGGCTCACACCGCACGGAGAGCCGCGGTGATGTCGGCGAGGAGGTCCTCGGTGTCCTCGATGCCGCAGGAGAGCCGGACGAACCCGGCGGGCACGCGATCGCCCCAGCGTGCGCGCCGGTCGGCCGTGGTGTGGATTCCCCCGAAGCTGGTCGCCGAGCCGATCAGCTCGGACGCACCGACGAACCGGTGGAAGGCGTGCTCGTCGGCGAGACGGAAGGTGACGAGCGGACCGAACCTGCTCATCTGCGCGGAGGCGACCGGGTGGGCGGGATCGTCGGGCAGGCCCGGATAGCGCACCTCCGCGACAGCGGACTGCGATCGCAGCATCCGCGCGACCGCGAGGGCGTTGGCGCACTGTCTCTCGAACCGCAGGCCCGCGGTCCCGAGGCTGCGATGCGCCAGCCACGTCTCGAACGGCCCGAGGACCGTCCCGGAGAACAACCGTTCCCGGTCGATGCGCGGAAGCAGCGCCGGATCGGCGACGGCGAGGTACCCGAACAGCAGGTCGCTGTGACCGCTGAGCGACTTGGTGCCGCTCGCGACCACGGCGTCCGCGCCGAGCGCGAGCGGTTGCTGGCCGAGCGGGGTCGCCGTCGTGTTGTCGACGAGCAGCAGCGCGTCGCACATGTGGCACACGGTGGCGATCGCGCGCAGGTCGACGGTGTCGAGGCCGGGATTCGACGGTGTCTCGGCCAGCACGACGGAACGGTCCGGGGCATCGACCAGGACATCGGTCAGGGTGCCGTCTCCGAACTCCGTGGCGGACAGTTCGACGACGGTCACGCCGTGCGGTGCCAGGAACTCCCGGGCGTACGCGCGGACCTGGTAGTAGCCGTCGGACGGGACGACGACGGTGCCGCCCGGTTGCGCGAGCGCCCGCAACGCGACGGTGACGGCGGACATACCGGATCCGACGACCCGCGCCGCGGCCGCGCCCTCCAGCTCCGCGAGGGCCGATTCCAGTGCCCGCCAACCGGGATTCGAGGCACGTGCGTAGCTGTCCAGCGCCGGGTCCTCGTCGGGGCCGAGCTGATAGGGCGCAGCGAACACCGGTCCCGGCTGCAACGAGGCACCCGGCTCGTGTTCGGCTGCAACCGCTTTCACGCAGCGCGTGGAATCACCCCGGAACACCGGATCACCCGGGAGGACCGAATCACCCGTCATGGCCACCTCACTCCGGCTTGGTGCGGCGGCCCAGCAACCGGCCGATCGCCTCGGGCACCGACATCCCCTCGTAGCAGACCTTGTGCACCGCGTCCGTGAGCGGCATTTCGACGTCGTAGTTGGCGGCGAGCGCACGGACCGACGTACACGACTTGACGCCTTCGGCGACCTGACCGTGTGTGGCTTCCTGGGCACTCTCGAGAGAGCCGCCCTGCCCGAGACGTTCACCGAACGACCGGTTGCGCGACAGCGGCGAGGTGCACGTGGCCACCAGATCGCCGACACCGGCGAGTCCGGCGAGCGTGGCCGGCTTGGCACCGAGCGCCGTCCCGAGCCGGGTGACCTCGGCGAGCCCGCGTGTGATGATCGTGGCAATCGTGTTGTCGCCCAGACCCACACCCGCGGCCATCCCACATGCCAGCGCGATGACGTTCTTGCATGCCCCACCGATCTCGCAGCCGATCACGTCCGAATTCGTGTAGGGACGAAAATATCCTGTGGCGCAGGACTTCTGGATCTGCATTGCGCGAGCGGAGTCGCTGCAGGCGATCACGGTCGCGGTGGGCTGGCACTCGGCGATCTCGCGGGCGAGGTTCGGCCCGGACAGCACCGCGATGCGGTCCTGCTCGGCGCCGGTGACCTGGCCGATCACCTGACTCATCCGCAACAGGGTGCCCTGTTCGATCCCCTTGGCGAGGCTGACGAGCGTGACATCCGGCCCGATGTCGTCACGCCACACCTGCAGGTTGTCGCGCAGCGACTGCGAGGGCACGGCCAGCACCACGAAATCCGCACCGTCGAGCGCGAGCCTGTGATCGGATGTCGCGCGCAGCGATTCGGGAAGCGCGACGCCCGGAAGATAACCGGGATTCTCGTGCCGGGTCCCGATCGCCTCGGCGACCTCTGCGCGACGCGACCAGATCGTCACCTCCGTACCGGCCTCGGCCAGTACCTTCGCGAACGCCGTCCCCCACGAGCCCGCCCCCAACACCGTCGCCTTGGTCACGCAGTCCCCTTCGCTCGTCTCACCACCGCCGGCGGATCACCGGCCACTCGTCGCCCCAGTATCGCCCAGGCGGTGGTGGCGAGCCGCCCGAGTGTCAGTTCTCCCGTTGCCCGGCGGGGCACCGAGCCCCCTCGCCGTCCGGGGGCTGGCAGAATCGGGAGCCATGACCGCCCCGCACGTGCTGATCCCCGTCAAGGCCCTGCGCCTGGCGAAGACGCGGCTGGCGCGGATCTACACGCCCTCCGAGCGGGCCGACCTGGCACTGGCGATGTTCGAGGACACGCTGGCCGCCGCCCTGCACCTCGAGGACGTCACCGTCACCGTCGTCACAGGGGATCCCGACGTCGCGCGGGCGGCGCGGGCGCGCGGTGCCGCCGTCCTGGCCGATCCCCCGCCCTCGGCCGTGACGACCGGAACCGAACCCCTCAACGCAGCACTGTCCTGTGCCGCGGTCCGGGTGCGGGCATCGACACCGGACGCCACCCTCGTCGCGTTGCAGGCGGATCTGCCCGCCGTGCGGTCCGCCGAACTCGCGCAGGCACTGGCCGAGGCGCGGCGCGTCGGCCGGGCGGTCGTCGTCGACCACACCGGGTCCGGCACGTCCGCGCTCGTGCACTCGTTCCCCGATCGGCCGTTCGAGCCCCGGTTCGGAGCGGATTCCGCCGCCCGCCACATCGCGGCCGGCGCGCTCGCGCTGGAAGGTGACTGGCCCGGGCTCCGGCTCGACGTCGACACCGGCGACGATCTCGCGGGCGCGGTGTCCCTGGGCGTGGGCCCCGCGACCGCCGCAGCGCTCGGCCGTATCGGGTTTCCGCTCGGCTCCCTGCGCTCGCCGGTTCCTGCCACAATGAACCCGTG
The DNA here is from genome assembly GCF_001646785.1 of Rhodococcus phenolicus. Classification (GTDB taxonomy): domain Bacteria; phylum Actinomycetota; class Actinomycetes; order Mycobacteriales; family Mycobacteriaceae; genus Rhodococcus; species Rhodococcus phenolicus. The sequence continues at coordinate 724 of NZ_LRRH01000040.1, read as the reverse complement.
AACAACGGTGACAGCACGGATCGACGGCCCGATTCCGAATCTCCCGACCGCCTCGCATCGAACGGTGTCGCGACTGCGACCACACCGCGGGTCGGTTCCTCCCCGGCGGCACCGCCCGCTGCCGCTGCGCTACCGGCGCTCACCGACGGCCTGCCCGAAGGCCGTTACCTCAATCGCGAACTGAGCTGGCTCGATTTCAACGCGCGGGTTCTGGCGCTGGCCGAGGACACCTCGCTGCCGCTGCTCGAACGCGCGAAGTTCCTCGCGATCTTCGCCTCGAATCTCGACGAGTTCTACATGGTGCGCGTCGCGGGCCTGAAACGCCGTGCGGAAACCGGACTGTCGGTACGTTCCGCGGACGGCCTGTCGCCGCGCGCCCAGCTCGCGCTGATCGCTTCGTCCACCCGCGAGATCGCCAATCGGCATTCCCGGGTGTTCCTCGACATGGTCCAGCCCGACCTCGCGGCGGAGGGCATCTCGATCATCCGCTGGTCGGAGTTGTCCGACGACGAGAAGGCACATCTGACCGGCTATTTCGCCGAGCAGGTGTTCCCGGTTCTGACAGCGCTCGCCGTCGACCCCGCCCGCCCCTGCCCCTACATCAGCGGCCTGAGGCTCAATCTCGCTGGGACCGTGAAGGATTCGCAGGCGGCCGGGGAACACTTCGCCGGGGTGAAGGTCACGGACAACGTCGACCGTTTCGTCCGCGTCGACCGTCCCGGAA
>NZ_LRRH01000212.1 GCF_001646785.1 Rhodococcus phenolicus | reverse complement strand
GGAAACGCCGGGAGGGATCAGGATCAGGCGCGAAGTGCCTATTGAGCTGGGTGACGACATCCGCCCCGCCCGGCAACCGGCGGTTCAACTCCTCCTGCAAGGCCAAAAACGCCCAGGGGTCTCCGTCTGCCGCAAAAGTCACGAGCAGATCGAGGTCGCTGTCAGGACGCGCAGACCCGCGCGCGTAGCTTCCGAACACCCATGCTTCGGCTGCTCCGTAGCTCTTCAAAAGCTCGACCAGATCCGCAAGGGCAATTGGCAGTCGAAGCTCACTAACCGTCTGCGCCATAGCTGCAGTTTAGCGCCTTCCCACCAGCGTAAGCATCAGCTCGTCGGTAGTCGATATCGGGTTGGAGGACGCGGTCCTGATCCGAGTCGAGCTCGGATACCAGGCACTTACGACACGATTGCCCGTGGTCTCCCCACCCCGCACGTGCACCGACGCTCCTCGTTGAGGAAACAATTCCGTTGGTGGTACGGCATCGCGTACTCACCCCGGACCCTCGCCAGGAACGGGTCACCTAACGGATCGTTGTCGATCGAGCTTTCCCGGATTTCCTTGTCAGGGAACTTGTCGAACACCTTTTCCATCAGAAACAACCCCCACCGAGGCTGATACTTTCCTTCCGCGTGGAGCGCCTTGTCGAATCGGAACGGCTTTTCGAGGAAAACCCTCCGCGTTTGAATCACCCAGTCAATCCCCGACGGGTCAACATCGACGTATCCGACATGCTCGCCATCTCGATACACGTCGAGCGTCGCGCACCTGTTGACCCTTCCGGTCAAGGCTGGGTATCCGAAGTCGCGGTACTTCTCGACAAGTTCGGCTCGGGCTTCGTTCTCCCACTCGTCCCATTGCGGGTTCGTCTGATCTGTTTATGCAGACTCTCATCTCTAGTCGCTTCCCTGCCTCCAACGAGAGTGCCAGGGACATGGCATCTTTGCAGGTCAACCACGCACATTCAGGTACCGCCCCCTCCGGTGAGCTACCGCTGCCTCGTACCGTGATGTCGACGTGAAGTGCTCGCGAGATTCGCCGCAATAGAGGCGATTCCCTCCCTGGTCAAATTCGAGCGCACGAAACCCCTTCGTCACTCGCGCGCTCCATCGCACCCTCAAGGTCCACACACTCGCGAATAGCCATATCCCCGTAATAACAACACTATTCGGCGATACCCTTCACCTGACCGACATAATATGTGGCCCCTCAACAGCTTTCGCTAACATCATGCCCAGCAACGTGCATCACCAACCGAACGACGGCCCATCCGAATCTTCACGCGCCCGCAACGGATTCCCCACCGCGCCTCTCCGCTCCGCGAACGACAGCCCCGAAACCTCGCCCTCCGCCACCATCCTCGGATCGACCACCTTCAGAGCAGGCTCTTGCACGGGCACGGGCCGCAGCATCGCGGCGATCCGCTCATCTCTCCTCCTTTTCTCAGCCTCTTTCTCGTCCGCCAAGCATCTCCGCAATTCATCCGACCCCTCCGCATGATCCGGATGACCGGAACCTGACACCGGGCACGACACTTTCGCCACCAGACACTCCTCACCATTGACAACCTGGAGCCCACACCATAGCCCCAAAAGCCGTCCCTCCCTAGGCCGAACTTAACCCCACCGGGCAGACAAAAACTCTACGGACAAACAAGAAATCCCAACCAACAGCAGCCCCCACCAGCCACGACACACCGCCCTGACAAACCATCTCAACAAACAGTTTTCAGAACACCACGACGACACGACACACACAATCCAGTCCATTTCGTGACCTCGCGAGAGGTAGCCGACAACGATGACATCCAGATGACCCCTCATCACCTCTCCGAATCGCCCCAGGAACACCACCCAAGGGCGCAATCCGCATGGAACAGTTCGCGTGGCCCGTAAAGTGCCGGAACATGCACCCCAACGCAAAGAGTTCAGCGGCAGCCGTCGCCGTGTGTGCTGCGATCGTCGGGATCGTGTCGTGCGGCACGGACGTTCCGGAACCCAATGCCGTGGACGGTACAACGAGAATCAACACGACATATTCGCCCAAGGACGGACCGTACGAACCGCGACACGGGGGCGGATCGAATAAGCCCTATACACCGGATCCTTCGGTGTTCACTCCTGAACAAATCTATCTGTACTGGTTGGATGAGAAAGAGATTGTCTACTTCAACGATGACGAAGTAATAGTCATCGGGCGGACGTATTGCGACACTGCAGTGACAGCGCCGACTGTCACCGCAGATGCCGCTGCATTCGCCGACAACCTCAGCGCGACTCAGAAGGCTGACCTCGTCCAACTATCGAGGACCTACCTCTGCCACTAAAGATGTTTCGGTAATA
>NZ_LRRH01000039.1 GCF_001646785.1 Rhodococcus phenolicus | reverse complement strand
CGGGTGACCTTCCCAGCGGCACCCCTGCCCCCGAGCCACGCCCGCGTCACCGAACTGCACCTCGCGTCCTCGCCTTCGTTCCGTTCCCGCAGTTCCTGGGCTGCGTATCCGGCTTACGCCCCCCCCGGCGCCGCCCCGCGACCGCGGCACGCTGCGGGTCGCCGTCGTCGGAGCCGGACCCTCCGCCTGCTACGCCGCCCAGGAACTGCTCGAACGGTCCGACGTCGAGGTCGAGATGTTCGACCGCCTGCCGACACCCTTCGGGCTGGTCCGCGCCGGCGTCGCACCGGACCATCCCGGCACCAAGACCGTCACCGAATCGTTCGAGCGGTCGTTCCGGCGCGACGCATTCGGACTGCACCTCGACGTCGCGATCGGCCGCGACCTCACCCACGCCGAGCTGCTCGACCACCACCACGCCGTGATCTACGCGGTCGGGGCCTCCACCGATCGCCGTCTCGGCATCCCCGGTGAGGACCTGCCCGGGAGCCACGCCGCCACCGAGTTCGTCGCCTGGTACAACGGGCACCCCGACTACGCGGACCGGACCTTCGACCTCAGCGGCACCACCGCGGTGATCGTCGGCAACGGAAACGTGGCGATCGACGTCGCCCGGATCCTGACGATGGACGTGGACGAGCTGGCCCGCACCGACATCGCCGACCACGCCCTGGATGCGCTGCGACGCAGCAGAATCCGGGAGGTCGTGCTGCTCGGCCGTCGCGGTCCTGCGCAGGCCGCCTACAGCAACCCGGAGTTCCTGGCACTCGCGGACCTGCACGGCGTCGACATCGTCGTCGACGACGCCGAGCTGGAACTCGATCCGGCGAGCGCGCGGGCCGCGGCCGCCGATCCCGCCGTCGGACTGCGCATGCGGCTGGCACACGAGTACGCGCAGGCGGCACCGCAGCCCGGTCGCAAACGCATCGTCTTCCGGTATCTGACCTCGCCCACCGAACTGCTCGGCGACGACCGGGTGAGCGGCGTGCGGCTCGTGCGCAACGAACCGATCGAAGCGGAGGACGGCAGCGTCGTGGCCCGACCCACCGGTGAGCACGAGGATCTGCCCGCCCAGCTGGTGCTGCGATCGATCGGGTACCGGGGTGTACCGATGCCCGATGTGCCGTTCGACGAGCGTCGCGGTGTCATCCCGAACACGGCGGGCCGCGTCGAGGACGGCGTCTACGTCACCGGCTGGATCAAGCGCGGCCCGAGCGGGGTGATCGGCACCAACAAGGCGTGTGCGAAGGAGACGGTCGCGGCGCTCCTCGCCGACTTCGACGCAGGAAAGCTGACCACCCCGGCGCAGGGGCGCCGGGACCTGGCTCGGTTGCTCGCGTCGCGACGCCCGAGCCGGGTCGATCTGCGCGGCTGGCTGGCGATCGACGACGCCGAGCGCGCCGCCGGGCGGGCACACGGCCGCCCGCGGGTGAAGATCACCGACCGCGCGCGTCTGGTCGAGATCGGCGCGCGTCGCGGCCCGGCCCGGCTCCTCCGTCGCCTGATCCCCATGTGACGTAGATCGCCCCGGCGAGTCCTTTGGGTCCTCTGACCAGCACAAAGGCCACTGGCGCGCGGGAAAAGAGGTTGGGCCGGGTCGGAGGGAGTCGCTACGATCGCGAATATCGGCACCGCCCCGGTTCTTCGCTGACGAATCACCACGCGCTTTCTCCGGCGTCGTTGTCGGCACGGGTGGGCGTGCGCCGCGCCACCTGCGACCAGGAGAACATCCATGACAGCCCCATCAGAGGGTTCCACCGTCGCCGCGTCCGACGGAAAACTCGACGCCGCCGTACTGAAGATCGCCTCCGTGGTGGTCCTCGGTGCGATCATGTCCATCCTCGACGTCACCGTCGTGTCCGTCGCCCTGCCGACGTTCATGGAGGAGTTCCAGGCGAGTTACGCGACCGTCGCCTGGACAATGACGGCCTACACGCTGGCGCTGGCCAGCGTCATCCCGCTGACCGGCTGGGCCGCCGACCGATTCGGTTCCAAGCGGCTCTACCTCGGCGCGCTCGTCCTGTTCGTCGCGGGTTCGGTGCTGTGCAGCATGGCGTGGGACGTCACGTCGCTGATCGCGTTCCGTGTGGTGCAGGGCCTCGGCGGCGGCATGCTCATGCCGCTCGGCATGACGATCATGACCCGCGCCGCCGGTCCGCACCGCGTCGGCCGCGTCATGGCCGTGCTCGGCATCCCGATGCTGCTCGGCCCCATCGGCGGCCCCATCCTCGGTGGCTGGCTGATCGAGTCCGCCAGCTGGCACTGGATCTTCCTCATCAACCTGCCGATCGGCATCGTCGCGCTCATCACCGCGATGGTCGTGCTGCCCAAGGACCAGCCCAGCAAGTCCGAGTCGTTCGACTTCATCGGCATGCTGTTGCTGTCGCCGGGCCTGGCACTGTTCCTGTTCGGCGTGTCGTCGATTCCCGAGACCGGGACCGTCGCGTCCCCGCGCGTGCTGATCAACGGCATCATCGGCCTGATCCTCATCGGGGCGTTCGTGTTCCACGCCCTGCGCGCGAAGAACGCGCTGGTCGACCTGTACCTGTTCCGCAACCGCCAGCTCACCTTCGCGGTGCTCACCATGTCGGTGTTCGCGATCGGCTTCTTCGGCGCGGGCCTGCTGTTCCCCAGCTACTTCCTGCAGGTGCGCGGTGAGACCACACTGTCCGCCGGTCTGCTGCTCGCGCCGCAGGGCATCGGCGCGATGCTCACGATGCCGATCGCCGGTCAGCTCGTCGACCGGATCGGCCCCGGCAAGATCGTGATGGTCGGCCTGACCCTCATCAGCGCCGGCATGGCGGTCTTCACCCAGGTCGGTGTGGACACGTCGTACGTGCTGCTTCTCGGCGCCCTGTTCGTGATGGGCATGGGCATGGGCTGCACCATGATGCCGACGATGACCGCGGCGCTGCAGACCCTCACCGACCACAGCATCGCGCGCGGCACGACGCTGATGAACATCGTGCAGCAGGTCGCCGGCTCGATCGGCACGGCCACGATGTCGGTGATCCTCACCAACCAGATGGCGACTCCCGCCGGCGCCCCGGAGGGCTCCGCGACGCCCGACCCCGACATGGTCGCGCAGCTTCCGCCGGAGGTGCAGCAGTCGTTGCTGTCCTCGCTCGCCGACGCATTCGGAACCACGTTCCTCGTCGCGACGTGCGTGATGGTGCTGGCACTGATCCCGGCCGCGTTCCTGCCGCGCAAACGCGCCGAACTCCCCAGCCAGGGCGCGCCGGTCGTCATGCACTGACGCCGACCGGCCGAACGACACCGCCGGGCGCGGGCCGTGACCTACGTCGCTGCCCGCGCCCGGTGCCGTCGCTAGGCTTCCCGACGCACACCCCGGCGACCGGAACGGACACGCGAATGAACACCGCGGCATCGGACACACAGGCCACGACCCCCACCTCGCTACCGCGGCGGGCCCTGCTCGGCGGTGTCGGTGCCGTCGCGGCGACCGCGGTGCTCACCGCGTGCGGGAGCTCGGTCGGCGCGGATTCCGACGGGGGTGCGGCCGACGGGGAACTCGCCGCCGCGACGACCGCGCCGCCCGGGCCCGACGCGGAGGTCGTCGCCGGTGTCGCGGACGTTCCGGTCGGAGGAGCCGTGATGATCGACGGCAAGCGCCTCGTCCTGTCGCAGCCGGTCGCCGGTGACTTCCGTGCCTTCGTCGCGATCTGCACCCATTCCGGCTGCAACATCAGCGGAGTCGAGGGCGACGAGATCGTGTGCAACTGTCACGGCAGCCGATTCCGCCTCGACGGCACCGTCGCGAAGGGCCCTGCGAAGCGGCCTCTGAAGACACGGCCCATCGAGGCGCGCGGCACCGATCTCGTGGTGGGCTGAACGGCTCCCGGGCCGCCGCGCCGCCGCTACTGTTCGTAACTGTGACGCTACGACGGGACTGGCGGCCGCGGGGACTGCGGGAGGGCACCGACCCCGACACGCGTTTCACCCTCGCCAACGAACGCACGTTCCTGGCGTGGATCCGCACCTCGCTCGGCATCATCGCGGCAGCGGTCGGACTCGAGACGTTCGGCGGAGACGTGATGAGTGCGGCCGTCCGCACCACCGTGTCCTGCCTGCTGCTGGTGTTCGCGGCGGTTCTGGTGATCGCCGCACTGATCCGCTGGGTGCGCGTCGAGGAGGCCATGCGCACCGAGCGGCCGCTGTCACCGCCGTGGGCCGCGTTCCTGCTGGCCGGGCTCCTCGCCGTCGCCGCGGTGGTGCTGGCCGTCGCGATCCTCGCATGAGCCGGCCGACCCACGACGATCCCGGGCTGCAGCCCGAACGCACCAGTCTCGCGTGGCTGCGCACCGCATCGGTGCTGGGCGCGGTCGCTCTCGGTTTCATGCGATTCGTGCCGGGGCCCGATGCCGCGGTCGTCTCGGTCGGGCTGCTGTGTCTGGTCCCGGCGCTGTATCTGCTGGTCACCGCGGGCCGCGGCCACCGGGCGCGGGTGCGCCGATTCGCGGCGGGGACGGTCTCGCACCACTGGTGGCGCAACGTCGTGGTGACCGCCGCGGTCGCGCTGCTGGCCATCGCGGCGGCCGTACTGATCGCGACCGGTGGCTAACGGGACAGATCGATCAGCCGCGCGCTGCCCTGAGCCGCCGCACACACCTTCTCGGTGCCGTTCCCGTCGACCGCGACGATCTCGCACCGGCACAGCGCTTGCCGCTTCGTCGATTCGACGACCGAGGCCTCGGCCCGGAGCAGCACCCCGCCGGCCGGCCGCAGGTAGTCGATCGTGAAGCCGGTGGTGACGATCGACGGCCCGAGGACCGTGCCCGCGGCGAAGGTGATCGCGTTGTCCGCCGCGTACGAGAGCACTCCGCCGTGGACGAAACCGAACTGTTGCATCAACTCCGGTCGCAGCGGGATTTCGAGCACCGCGCGCGGTGGCGCATAAACGGTCAGACGCGCGCCGACGAGCACGCTGAACGGCTGCGCGGCCAGGACGGCGGCCGCGTCGTCGAAACCCAGGATTTCCATGAACGCAGTGTGCTCTATCCGAGCGGGTGGACCAGCAGAACTCCGGCGAACGCGATCACCGTGACCCATACCGTCGCGAACCCGGCGAGGGCGACGGGCCGCCATCCGATGCCGCGCAGCATGTCGAGGCGCACGCCCGTGCCGAGCGCGAACATCGCCGCCGCGAGCAACGCCACCTGCACCGAATGTGCGACCTCCAGAGCCGGGGCGGGCAGGATCCCGGTGGCACGCAGCGCCGCACACGCGAGGAACCCGACCAGGAACAGCGGCACCAGCGGCGGCCGGCGGGTGTCCGCCGGTGTCGCGCCGCGGCGCCGGGCAGCGATCCCGACTCCGGCGGCGACGGGTGCGAGCAGCGCGACCCGCGCGAGCTTGACGGTCACCGCCACCGTCAGCGCACCCCCGGCTCCTGCGACCGCGGTATTGTCGAGCGCGCCTCCGACCGCGACAACCTGCGCGACCTCGTGCACCGCCGCCCCGGCCCACATTCCGGCCTGGGTGCCGTCCAATCCGAGTCCACTCGCGAGCATCGGAAGCAGGGGGATCATCGCGGTGCCGAACACGACGACCAGCGCGACCGTGGTCACCAGTTCGCGGGTGCGCGCGGAGATCATGCCGTCCACGGCCGCAGCCGCGGCCGCCCCGCAGATCGAGAAGCCGCACGCGATGAGGAGGCGTTGAGTCCAGCCGAGTCCGAGCCGGGCTCCGAGCCACAGCGTGCCCGCGATACCGAGCGCGACGACCGCGACCGCGACGGCGAGGGTTCCCCATCCGAGTGCCAGGACGTCCGGGACCAGCAGTTGCAGGCCGAGCAGCGCGACGCCGACGCGCAGCAGGTTCTTCGCGGCGACGGCGGTACCGGGGGCGAGTACCCGGGTCGCGGCGCCCTCGCGGCGCAGGCCGGTGTTGGCCAGCGCGACGCCCAGCAGGATCGCGAGGAGCAGGGGAGCGACGCCCACCGCGTGGCCGAGGATGAGCGCGACCGCCGCGCCGGCCGCGCACAGCAGCAATCCCGGCGCGGACGAGGGCAGGCGCAGCGCGGGCGCTGCGGGCACGGTGATCATGGTTTCGATGATCTCGGCCGCCGGATTCCGCCGCTAGCCTCCGAAACCGCATGGCGGCATATCGAATCGATATGGCACCGGCCGAAGACATATCATTCGGTCATGACCGAGTGGCCGGATCTCGCAGCTCTCGAGCTTCTCGTCGGTGTCGACGACCACGGCAGTCTCGGCGCGGCTGCGCGGGCCGCCGACGTCGCCCAGCCCAACGCCAGTCGATCCCTGCGGCGCCTCGAGCGGCAACTCGGTGCCGCGCTGGTGCGGCGCGGACGGGCCGGATCGTCCCTCACACCCGAGGGAACCGTCGTCGCGCACTGGGCTCGGGAGGCGCTCGCCGACGTCCGCAGGCTCCTCGACGCCGCCGACTCGCTGCGTGTCGAGCGGCACGCCGAACTGACCGTCGCGGCCAGCATGACCGTCGCCGAACACCTCATTCCACGCTGGCTGGGCCGGTTCCGGACGGTGCGCGACGACGTGCAGATCCAACTGCAGGTGCACAACTCGATGCAGGTGTGCGACGCGGTCGCGGACGGTCGCGTCCACGTCGGCTTCGTCGAGGGGCCGACCGTGCCGGACGGGCTGCACAGCGTCGAGGTCGCCCGTGACCGGCTCGTCGTGGTCGTCGCCCCGGAGCATCCGTGGGTGCGGCGCCGCCGACCCGTGACCGTCGCCGAGCTCGCCGCGACACCACTGGTGGTGAGGGAACAGGGCTCGGGCACCCGGCGCACCCTCGACCTTGCGCTCGAGGAATACGACCGGCCCGGCCCGCTGCTCGAACTGGGCAGCGGCGCGGCGGTCCGCACCAGCGTCCTGAGCGGTGTCGGCCCCGCGGTGCTCAGCACGCTCGCCGTCGCCGACCATCTGGCCTCGGGGGAACTGCGGATCGTCGAGATCGAGGGGCTCGATCTGTCCCGCACACTGCGCGCGGTGTGGCGTCCGCCGCGCGCCCTCGCCGGTCCGGCCGGGGAACTGGTACGCATGATCGTGCGGACGCGGGTACCGGGCCGAAGCGGGCCCCCGGTTCCACACGAACCCCGGCCGTGAAGGTGCCGGCCGCAGAAGTTTCGAACCAACCGAACACGAAGGAGTGCACAGATGAGCGTATCCCTGGCCAAGGGCGGTAACGTTTCGCTGTCCAAGCAGACCGCCAACCTCACCGCGATCACCGTCGGCCTGGGCTGGGACCAGCGGACCACGACGGGTGCCGCCTACGACCTGGACGCTTCGGCGCTGCTGACCGGACAGGACCGCCGCGTTCTGACGGACCAGCACTTCGTGTTCTACAACAACCTCCGCTCACCCGACGGTGCCGTCGAGCACACCGGCGACAACCTCACCGGCGAGGGCGACGGCGACGACGAATCGATCGACATCGACCTCGTCGCTCTCGATCCCCGTGTCACCAACATCTTCTTCCCCGTCTCGATCCACGAGGCGATCGAACGCGGACAGTCGTTCGGCCAGGTCGTCAACGCCTTCATTCGTGTCGTCGACCGCAACACCGGAGTCGAACTCGCCCGGTACGACCTGTCCGAGGACGCCTCCACCGAGACCGCGATGATCTTCGGTGAGGTCTACCGGCACGGCGGCGAATGGAAGTTCCGCGCCATCGGCCAGGGTTACGCGTCCGGGCTCGCCGGTATCGCCCGCGACTACGGCGTCAACATCTGAGGTTCTTCCGCATCCGACACCGCGACCGCAGGCGAGCGGGACGGCCGCACGCGTCCAGGACGCGTGCGGCCGTCCTGTCCGTTGGCGGATATCGGGTCGGTGCGGCAAAAACAATCACGAATGCTTGATTTATGGCCGGTGGCGTGTGACTCTGGTCTCATGACGGAGCTGCGCACGCTTCTCGACGACCTGCGCGCCGAGGGCGACGACCTCGACACCCTGGTCGCGGACCTTCCTGCCGCCGAATGGGCGACACCGACCCCCGCCGCCGGCTGGACCGTCGCCCACCAGATCGGCCACCTGCTGTGGACCGACCGGGCGGCGCTCACCGCGATCGGCGACCCGGACGCGTTCGTCGCCGCCGCACATGCCGCCCTCGCCGACCCGACCGGATTCGTCGACAAGGGCGCCGCCGATCTGGCCGCCCGACCACCGGCGGAACTGCTCGCCGACTGGCGCGCCGCCCGCCGCGACCTCGCCGCCGCGCTCGCCGCCGTCCCGGCAGGTACCAAGATCCTCTGGTACGGCCCGCCCATGGGCGCCGCGTCGATGGCCACCGCCCGGCTCATGGAGACCTGGGCACACGGCGGCGACGTCGCCGCCGCGCTCGGCGCGACCCGGACTCCCACCGCGCGGCTGCGTCACGTCGCGCACCTCGGTGTCCGCACCCGCGACTTCGCGTTCACCGTGCACGACCGCACCCCGCCCGCCGGCCCGTTCCGGGTGCGCCTCGACGCCCCCGACGGCACCGTCTGGGAGTGGGGACCCACCGACGCGGCCCAGTCCGTCAGCGGCCCGGCAATCGACTTCTGCCGGCTCGTCACTCAGCGGGTGCACCGCGACGACACCGCGCTCGTGGCAGTCGGACCCGACGCCGACGCGTGGCTCGACCTGGCCCAGGCGTTCGCGGGACCGCCCGGCGCCGGCCGCGGCAGTGAGGCCGCACGATGAGCGCACCGGTGCGGATCGGCAACTGCTCGGGGTTCTACGGCGATCGGTTCTCGGCGATGCGCGAGATGCTCGACGGCGGTGAACTCGACTATCTCACCGGTGACTACCTCGCCGAGCTGACCATGCTCATCCTCGGGCGCGATCGGCTGAAGGACCCGAATCTCGGTTACGCCAAGACTTTCCTGCGCCAGGCTGAGGACTGCCTCGGCCTCGCCCTCGACAAGGGCGTGCGGATCGTCACCAACGCCGGTGGACTGAACCCGGCGGGACTGGCGTCCGCGCTGCGTGAGCTCGCCCGCCGCATCGGCGTCGACGCGGCGATCGCGCACGTCGAAGGCGACGACCTCCTCGGCCGTGTCGACGAACTCGGCTTCACCGCCGACCCGGCGCCGCTGACCGCCAACGCCTATCTCGGCGCGTGGGGTATCGCCCGGTGTCTCGAGGCCGGCGCCGACGTCGTCGTCACCGGACGCGTCACCGACGCATCCGTCATCGTCGGGCCGGCGGCCGCGCACTTCGGCTGGGCACGAGACGATTTCGATGCGCTCGCCGGAGCCGTCGTCGCGGGGCACGTCATCGAATGCGGCACCCAGGCGACCGGCGGCAACTATGCGTTCTTCACCGAGATCGCGGACCTCGACCGGCCCGGATTCCCGATCGCGGAGATCGCCGCCGACGGTTCGTCGACGATCACGAAACATCCGGGCACCGGGGGTGCGGTCACCGTCGGTACCGTCACCGCCCAACTGCTCTACGAAGTGACCGGCGGACGCTACGCCGGCCCGGACGTCACCGCGCGTCTCGACACCGCGCGGCTCGCCCAGGACGGACCCGACCGGGTCCGTATCACCGGGGTGCGCGGCGAAGCCCCGCCGCCGACGCTCAAGGTCTGCCTCAACACGCTTGCCGGATTCCGGAACGAAGCGGTGTTCGTGCTCACCGGCCTCGACATCGAGGCCAAGGCGGAACTCACTCGGCGGCAGGTGGAGGCGAACCTGCCGGTGCGGCCCGCGGAGCTCGACTGGACGCTCGCTCGCACCGACCATCCCGACGCCGACACCGAAGAAGCCGCGAGCGCCCTGCTGCGCTGCACGGTCCGCGACCGCGACCCGAACCTCGCGGGACGTGCATTCTCCTCCGTCGCAGTGGAATTCGCTCTCGCCGGCTATCCGGGTTTCTCGCTGACCGCGCCGCCCGGCAACGGCCGGCCGTACGGCGTGTACACCGCCGCCTACGTCGACGCCGCGCTCGTCCCGCACACCGCGGTACTGCCGGACGGAACCGCAGCCGCCATCGACCCCGTGACGCCGACCCGGCCGCTCGACGCGCTGCCCGAGCCGGATCTGCCGCAGCCGCTGCCGCCGGGTCCCGTCCGACGCGTTCCGCTCGGCACGATTGCCGGTGCCCGCAGTGGCGACAAGGGGGGCGACGCCAACATCGGCGTGTGGGTCCGCACCGACGACCAGTGGCGCTGGCTGGTCCACACCCTCACCGTCGACGCCGTGAAGGAACTGCTCCCCGAGACGCGGCCGCTGACCGTCACCCGGCACGTGCTGCCGCACCTGCGGGCCGTGAACTTCGTCGTCGAGGGCATCCTCGGCCGCGGCGTGGCCTCCGGAGCCCGATTCGACCCCCAGGCCAAGGGCCTGGGTGAATGGCTGCGCGCTCGGCATCTCGACATCCCCGACACTCTGCTGGAGGCCACCACGTGACCATCTGGACCACACCCGAACGCACCGCCCTGCGCGACACCGTCACCGGGTTCGTGCACCGCGAGATCCTGCCGCACCTCGCGGACTGGGAACGCGACGGCGAACTGCCGCGCGACCTGCACAAGAAGGCCGCCGCGCTGGGGTTGCTCGGCACCGGATTCCCCGAAGCGATCGGCGGATCCGGCGGCGACGCCGCCGACACCCTGACGATCTGCGAGGCGTTCCACGAGGCCGGTGCCTCCGGCGGCGCCTTCGCGTCGCTGTTCACGTGCGGCATCGCCCTGCCGCACCTGATCGCCGCGGGTGATCCGGAACAGATCCGCAGGTGGGTCGCTCCGACCCTCGCGGGCGACCTGATCGGTTCGCTCGCGATCACCGAACCCGGCGGCGGCTCCGACGTCGGGCACCTGACGACCCGGGCCGTCCGCGACGGCGACCACTACATCGTCAACGGCGCCAAGACGTACATCACCTCCGGATGCCGCGCCGACTTCGTCGTCACCGCGGTGCGCACCGGCGGCTCCGGGGCCGGTGGAGTGTCCCTGCTCGTGATCGAAAAGGGCACACCGGGATTCACGGTGTCCCGTAAGCTCGACAAGATGGGCTGGCGCGCCTCCGACACCGCCGAGCTGTCCTTCGTGGACGTGCGGGTCCCCGCCGCGAACCTGGTCGGCGCCGAGAACACCGGATTCGCGCAGATCGCGATGGCGTTCGTCTCCGAACGCATCGCGCTGGCCGCCCAGGCCTACTCCGGCGCGCAGCGCTGCCTCGACCTGACGGTCGCGTGGTGCCGCGACCGCGAGACCTTCGGGCGTCCGCTCATCACCCGCCAGTCCGTGCAACGCACCCTCGCCGAGATGGCCCGCCGCACCGACGTGGCACGCGTCTATTCGCGGCGCGTCGTCGAACGCGCCCTGGACGGCGACGGCGACCTCCTCGCCGAGGTGTGCTTCGCCAAGAACACCGCCGTCGAGGCGGGCGAATGGGTCGCGAATCAGGCCGTCCAGCTGTTCGGTGGTCTCGGCTACATGGCCGAATCCGAGGTGGAACGCCAGTACCGCGACATGCGCATCCTCGGAATCGGCGGTGGCACCTCCGAGATCCTCACCGAACTCGCCGCGAAACGATTGGGGTACACCGGATGAGCATCCTGACCACCCGGATCGACCGGGCGTCGGCCGAGTATGCGGCGGCCTCGGAGACGATGACCGCCAAACTCACCGAGCTCGACGGGGAGCACGCCAAGGCCCTGGCCGGCGGCGGCGACAAGTACGTCGCGCGACACCACGCACGCGGAAAACTGCTGCCGCGCGAACGCATCGAACTGCTGCTCGACCCCGACTCGCCGTTCCTGGAACTGTCCCCGCTCGCCGCGTGGGGCACCGAATTCCCGGTCGGCGCCAGTGTCGTCACCGGGATCGGCGTGGTCGAGGGCGTCGAATGCGTGATCGTCGCCAACGACCCCACCGTCCGGGGCGGCACGAGCAATCCGTGGACGTTGCGCAAATCACTGCGTGCCAACGATATAGCGATGCAGAATCGCCTGCCGTTGATCTCGCTCGTCGAATCCGGCGGCGCCGACCTGCCGACCCAGAAGGAAGTCTTCATTCCGGGCGGACGGTTGTTCCGCGACCTCACGCGCCTGTCGGCGGCCGGCATCCCCACCATCGCGCTGGTGTTCGGGAACTCCACCGCCGGCGGCGCCTACATCCCCGGCATGTCCGACCACGTCGTCATGATCGAACAGCGCTCGAAGGTCTTCCTGGCCGGCCCGCCGCTGGTGAAGATGGCCACCGGTGAGGAATCCGACGACGAGACGCTCGGCGGCGCTGAAATGCACGCGCGCACTTCCGGTCTCGCCGATCATCTCGCCGTCGACGAGCACGACGCGCTGCGTATCGGCCGCGACATCGTCCGGCGTCTGAACTGGCGGAAGAAGGGGCCGGTCCCGAGCCCGGTGGTCCGGGAACCGCGCCACGATCCCGACGAGCTGCTCGGCATCGTCCCGGAGGATCTGCGCACACCGTTCGACCCGCGGGAGGTGATCGCCCGCGTCGTCGACGATTCCGACTTCGACGAGTTCAAACCCCTGTACGGCTCGTCGCTGGTCACCGGGTGGGCACAGGTGCACGGCTTCCCCGTCGGGATCCTCGCCAACGCCCGCGGGGTGCTGTTCAACGAGGAATCGCAGAAGGCCACCCAGTTCATCCAGCTCGCGAACCGCGCGGACACGCCACTGCTGTTCCTGCACAACACCACCGGTTACATGGTCGGCCGCGAATACGAGGAACGCGGCATGATCAAGCACGGCGCGATGATGATCAACGCGGTCTCCAACTCGACGGTCCCGCACATCTCGATCCTGCTCGGTGCCTCCTACGGTGCCGGTCACTACGGCATGTGCGGCCGCGCGTACGATCCGCGGTTCCTGTTCGCGTGGCCCAGCGCGAAATCCGCGGTGATGGGCGGGGCGCAGCTCGCCGGCGTCGTCTCGATCGTGGGTCGCGCCGCGGCCGAGGCGCGCGGCCAGGCGTTCGACGAGGCCGCCGACGAAGCGATGCGTGCGGCGATCGAGAACCAGATCGAAGCCGAATCCCTCCCGATGTTCCTGTCCGGGCGCCTCTACGACGACGGCGTCATCGACCCCCGGGACACCCGAACCGTGGTGGGGATGTGCCTGTCGGCCGTCGCCACCACCCCGATCGAAGGCGCCGAGGGCTTCGGCGTCTTCCGGATGTGAGGCCGCGATGACAACGGATTCCGCAGTCTCCCGGGTGCTCGTCGCCAACCGTGGTGAGATCGCCCGGCGCGTCTTCGCGACCTGCCGCCGCACCGGCCTCGCGACGGTCGCGGTGTTCTCCGACGCCGACGCCCACAGCCCGCACGTCGACGACGCCGACGTCGCGGTGCGGCTGCCGGGCCACGCCCCGGCCGACACCTACCTGCGCGGCGATCTCATCGTCGCCGCCGCGCTCGCCGCCGGTGCCGACGCTGTCCATCCCGGCTACGGATTCCTCTCGGAGAACGCCGAATTCGCCCGGATGGTCCAAGACGCCGGACTGACGTGGGTCGGCCCGCCGCCCGCGTCGATCGCGCAGATGGGTTCGAAGGTCGAGGCCAAGAAGATCATGGCCGCAGCGGGCGTCCCGGTGCTCGCGGAACTCGATCCGGCCGCGGTCACCGCCGCGGACCTGCCGGTGCTCGTCAAGGCGTCGGCCGGAGGCGGCGGCCGCGGCATGCGGGTCGTACGCGACCTCGCCGACCTCGACGGGCAGCTGACCGCGGCCCGGCGGGAGGCGCAGTCCGCGTTCGGCGACCCCACCGTGTTCTGCGAGCGCTATCTCGAGACCGGACGGCACATCGAGGTGCAGGTGCTCGCCGACCGGCACGGCACCGTGTGGGCGGTCGGCGAACGTGAATGCTCCATCCAGCGGCGGCACCAGAAGGTCGTCGAGGAAGCGCCCTCGCCGCTCGTCGAGGCCGTCCCCGGCATGCGGGACCGGCTGTTCGAGGCGGCACGTCTCGCGGCCACGGCGATCGGATACGAGGGTGCCGGGACCGTCGAGTTCCTCGCGACCGGCGACGCCACGGGCGAGTTCTTCTTCCTGGAGATGAACACCCGCCTGCAGGTCGAGCATCCGGTCACCGAATGCACCACCGGTCTCGACCTCGTCGATCTACAGCTCCACGTCGCGGCCGGTGGCCGGCTCGACTCAGAACCACCTGCGGTACACGGACATTCGATCGAGGTGCGGCTCTATGCGGAGGATCCGGCCCGGGACTGGCAACCGCAGTCCGGCACGGTGCACCGGCTCGCACTGCCCGCCCCGGCCACCGAGTTCGCGGTGCTCCGGGAGACCGGGGTCCGGCTGGACTCGGGAATCGTCGACGGCACCGAGGTCGGGGTGCACTACGACCCGATGCTCGCCAAGGTCGTCTCGTACGCGCCGACCCGCACCGTCGCCGCACGGCTGCTCGCCGCCACCCTCGCCTCCGCCGAGGTGCACGGGCTGTGGACCAACCGCGACCTGCTCGTCAACGTGCTGCGGCATCCCGCGTTCGTCGCCGGTGACACCGACACCGCGTTCTTCGGCACGCACGGCCTCGACGCCTTGTCCGCACCGCTCGCGACCCCGCAGGCGGAGGCCGTCTCGGCGCTGGCCGCGGCCCTCGCCGACGCCGCGCACCGCCGGGCCACCGCGTCGGTGAACGCGGGCCTGCCGAGCGGCTGGCGGAACCTGCCGTCCGGACCGCAGGTCAAGACGTACACCGGCGACCACGGCGAGCACGAAGTGCGGTACCGGCTCGGCCGCACCGGCCTCGTCACCGGCGGACCCGACACGGCCGGGTACACCACCGTCGTCCTGCTCGACCAGCGGCCCGACCGGATCGTGCTCGAACTGGACGGACTGCGCCGCGAATTCCGGGTCGCCCGTTACGACGATGCGGTGTACGTCGATTCGGGGCTCGGACCGGTCCGGCTGTACGAGGTTCCCCGGTTCACCGATCCGTCCACGCAGGTCGCCGCCGGGTCGCTGCTCGCACCGATGCCGGGCGCGGTGATCCGCCTCGGCGCCCAGGCCGGCGACACCGTCGCCGCCGGCCAGCCGATCCTGTGGCTCGACGCGATGAAGATGGAACACACGATCACCGCCCCCGCGGCGGGGGTGCTCACCGAACTGAACGTCACCGTAGGCACGCAGGTTGCCGTCGGCGCGATCCTGGCCGTCGTCGCCGAGCCGGACGCGCACACCCCAGAAGGAGACCGGGCATGAGTGTCATCGAAACCGACGAACAGAAGCAGCTGCGCGCCGCGGTCGCGGCGCTCGCCGAACGGTACAACTACGTCGACTACGTGCTGCCGAAGGCGCGTCGCCACGAACCGCTCACCGAATTGTGGAGTGAGGCATCCAAACTCGGCTTCCTCGGCGTGAACCTGCCGGAGGAGTACGGCGGCGGAGGCGCCGGCATCTACGAACTCGCGCTCGTCCAGGAAGAACTCGCCGCCAAGGGCTGCGGGCTGCTGCTGGTCGTAGTCTCACCCGCGATCTGCGGCACCATCATCGCCAAATACGGGACCGAGGCGCAGAAGCAGCAGTGGCTGCCGGGCATCGCGGACGGCTCGAAGATCATGGCCTTCGGGATCACCGAGGCCGACGCCGGCTCGAACTCGCACCGTATCTCCACGGTCGCCAAGCGCGACGGAGACGACTGGATCCTCAGCGGCAGCAAGATCTTCATCTCCGGGGTGGACCAGGCCGACGCGGTGCTCGTCGTCGCCCGGACCGAGGACGCGAAGACCGGCAAACTGCGGCCCGCCCTGTTCATCGTGCCCACCGACACACCCGGTTTCGTCAAGACGCCCATGGAAATGGACATCATCGAACCCGACCACCAGTTCACCCTGTTCCTCGACGACGTGCGACTGCCCGCCGACGCGCTGGTCGGTGAACCGGAAGCGGCGCTGATGCAGCTGTTCGCCGGGCTCAACCCGGAACGCATCCTCGGTGCGGCGATGGCGGTCGGGCTCGGACGCTACGCACTCGACGCGGCGGTGCGCTACGCGAGGGAGCGCACCGTGTGGAAGGACCCGATCGGCGCCCACCAGGGGATCGCACATCCCTTGGCGCAGTGCAAGATCGAACTCGAGCTCGCGAAGCTCATGATGCAGAAGGCCGCCGCCCTGTACGACAGCGGCGACGACTTCGGTGCCGCCGAAGCGGCGAACATGGCGAAGTACGCAGGCGCGGAGGCCAGCATCAAGACGATCGATCAGGCGATCCAGACCCACGGCGGTGGCGGCCTCACCCAGGAATACGGTCTCGCGTCGCTCCTCGGCGCCGCGCGCATCGCGCGAGTCGCCCCGGTGAGCCGGGAGATGATCCTCAACTTCGTGTCCCAGCACTCTCTGGGGCTGCCGCGGTCCTACTGAGTCCGCGGTGAGGAGACGGTTCCAGCGAGGAGGCACAGGTGACCGGTCCGGAACGATCCGAGACGTACGTGCGGTACGAGAGGTCGCGTGGGTTCGTGACGCTGACCCTCGACTCGCCGCACAACCGCAACGCGCTCTCGGCGCGCATGCTCGACGAACTACGCCGCGGCCTGGACGCGGCCGCGTCCGATCCCGGGGTCCGCTCGGTCGTCCTCACCCACACCGGCGGAACGTTCTGTGCCGGAGCGGACCTCGGCGAGGCGTCGGACAACCCGGCCGAGGCGGCCGCGGAACGGACCCGGGAGATGACGGCGCTCCTGCGCGCGATCCTGGAACTGCCGAAACCGGTCGTCGCGATGCTCGACGGTCACGTGCGGGCCGGGGGGATGGGGCTCGTCGGCGCGTGCGACATCGTCGTCGCGGGACCACGATCGACGTTCGCGCTGACCGAGGTCAAGCTCGGTCTCGCCGCGTCGATCATCTCCCTGACAGTGCTGCCCCGCCTCTCCCAGCGCGCCGCAGGCCGGTACTTCCTCACCGGGGAACGCTTCGGTTCCGAGGAGGCGGTGGCGATCGGTCTGGTCACGATGGAGACGGCCGATCCCGCTGCGACCGTGCACGAACTGCTCGCCGAGCTGTCCGAGTGCTCGCCGCAGGGCCTCGCCGAATCCAAGCGGCTCACCACGATGCGGATGCTCGCCGACTTCGACCGTTACGGCGACGAACTGGCCGCGCAGTCCGCGCGCCTGTTCGGTTCCGACGAAGCGGTCGAGGGGATCACCGCGTTCCTGCAGCGCCGCCCGGCGGCGTGGTCGCGGATGTGAATCGGCCGGTGCGGTGTTTTTGATCGAGCGGGCTCCGGTGAGGAACAGTGCAGTCATGAGCACCGGTCCGGCCGACGACAGCCGACGCCGCGCGGAGCAGGAACGCAGCCGCGCCACCCGCACGACGATTCTCGACGCGGCCGTCGAGGTCCTCGTCGCACACGGCTACTCGCGCGCGACGACTGTTCGGATCCAGCAGGCAGCCGGTGTGTCCCGCGGACGGCTGCTGCACCACTACCCGAACCGCGACTCGTTGCTCGTCGCGGCGGTCCACCACCTCGCCGCGCGCGGGGTGCGCGACGTCGACCGGAACCGGCAGTGGCCGTCGGACCCGGCCGAGCGCATCGCGGTGGCGGTGGACCTGATGTGGCAGCACTTCCGCCAGCCGTACTTCTGGGCGTCGATGGAGCTGTGGCTGGCCGCGCGTTCGCACGAGGACCTGCGTACCGAGCTGCTCCCGCTGGAGCGGGCGCTCGGCGGCATGATCAAGGAACAGACGGACCGGTTCTTCGGTCAGGACCTCACGGCGCGTCCCCGCTACGCGGAGATCCGCGACCTCGTGTACACCAGCATGCGCGGTGTCGCGCTCGGCTACGCGATCGATCCGCGCGATGCCGGCACCGATCCGTACCTTCCCGAGTGGCGCCGCCAGTTCGAACAGGTGTTGCTCGACCGTGCCTGACGAGGGGCTCGGGCGGTCGTACCGCGGCGGGCCGCGGGGGTCATACCGCCGTCGGCCGCGAGGGCCGGTCCGCGGCGCGCACGCTCAGTGCGTCCGAGAACGTCCGTTGCAGTGCCCACCGCAGCTGCCCGAGCTCGGGCTGCGGCATCGACTGCTGGTATCCGTACAGGAGCAGCAGGCCCATGCGGGCGAAGTTCTCCGCGTCGGCACCCGGTCCGAGCAGTCCGGTGGTGGCTTCGAGCACGACCTCGAATCGTTGCTCGTCGACCGTGTTCTGCACCGCCCGGACCTCGGGGTCGCTGTGCGCCCAGGCCCGGATCGCGGATTCGGCACGGTGCGGAAGCGCGCACGCGAAGTCGATGAGCAGCTCGAGGCGCTGTTCGGATTCGGCGACGAGGCGGGCGGCGTCCACGAGCTGCAGGGTGCGCTGGTCGAGCCAGTGCTGCAGGAACTCGGTCTTGAACTGCCCCCAGCTCTCGAAATAGTTGTAGAACGACCCTGTCGTGACGGACAGGTGCCGGCACAGCGGTGCCTGTTTGAGACCGCCGTGATCGTCCGTCGACAGGATCTCGATGGCCGCGTCGAAATAGTCCTCCCGCCGGACAAGTGTTGCCACGATGAGATCCCCCTCCCCGTTCGTGTCGGTCCCGAGTGTACGAAAGGGCGCGCCGTACATCCGGCGACGTGCCGCGCGGTGCCATCATGGGTCTGCTGCCGGCCCGGGGGAGGAGTGCCGTGGCAACCCACACACCACGATGCACACGGAGGGGAGCGGTGACCCGCGAGCCCAAGCAGGACCGCAGCCGCGCGACGCGTCAGCGGCTGCTCGAAGCGACGATCGACTGTCTCGCCGAACTCGGGTGGGGCGCGACCACCGTCGGTGTCGTCGCCGAACGTGCCGGTGTCTCGCGGGGCGCGACACAGCATCATTTCCCGACCCGCGAGGAACTCATCACCGCGGCTCTCGAGTTCATGTTCGACAGCCGCATGGAGCAGGTGCGCAGCGAGAGCATCGAACTGCCCCACGGTCCGGCCCGCACCGAGGCCGTCGTGGCGCGGCTCGTCGACCAGTACACCGGCAGCCTGTTCCGGGCCGCGCTGCAGGTGTGGACGGCCGCTGCGGCCGATCCGGAGCTGCGGGCGCGCATCGTGCCGCTCGAGGAACACTTCGGGCGCGTCGCGCACCGCGTGGCCGTGGACCAGCTCGGTGCGGACGGTTCCGATCCGGTCGTGCACCGCATGGTGCAGGCCACGCTGGACCTCGCCCGCGGTCTCGGTCTCGCGGACGTGCTCACCGACGATTCGCGGCGCCGCGCCGAGATCGTGCGGAACTGGGCGGCGCAACTCGACACGGTGATCGACGTGGCGCGTCGCCGTCCGGCGGCCGAGCACTCGGCTGGGTAAGGTCAGTGCTCATGCTTGCCAAGCCGGCCACGATGCTGGCCGCGGTCGCGGTCGTCGGGCTCGCCGCCACCGGGTGCGGTTCCGGCGACGACGCGCCGCCGGCCGCCGAAGTGCCATCCGTCCCGCAGGTCACCGAGCCGGGGCCGTTCTTCGGAGAGTGCAGTTCGGTCACCGACGACGAGGTGGCCGCCGCGTTCGGCCTGGGCGCGTTCACGACCGTCACCCGCAATTCGGTCGGGTGCGAATGGGAGAGCGTCGTCGGCGGCCCGAGTGTCACGTTCTCCTGGTACCGCGGTAGCCCGATCGGCCGGGAACGCGCCGGCTCGGATCTGATCGGCCGGCCCGCTGCGGACGTCGAGATCGGCGGTCACCCGGGCTTCATGGGTTCGGCGCAGAACGAGTTGGGACAGACCGTGCTGTGCGAGATCGGCCTGCAGTTCGGGGGCGACTTCGTCCACTGGTCCGTCACCTATTCCAACTTCGCGCCCGCTGCGGACGCGTGCGTGGTCGCGCGCCGGCTAGCGGAACTGTCCGTGGAGAGGGCGGTGGAATGATCACGACCGGGTCCCCCACGGCACGGGTGCGACGGGCGGCCGCGGCGGTGCTGGCCTGCACGGTCGCCGGGGGTGTGCTCGCCGGATGCGGCCGCACCATCGAGGGTCGCGCCGTGCAGGAGGGTGCCGGCGGGGGTGGCGCATCGACGGAATTCACCAAGCTGCTCACCGAGTGCGACGCCGTCACCGACGAGCAGATCGCGCAGAGCGTCGGGGCGGACTACGTGTTGCGCGGGTTCTTCGGCGCGATCTGCCGCTGGGACGGCGACGGCCCGAGCGGTCCGGTCAAGGTGACCTTCAACTGGTTCGAGACGGGCGCCCTCGACACCGAACGCGAGACCGGGGAACGGCTCGGCTACGCGGTGGAGAACACGACGGTCGAGGGCCGCCGGGCGATCCAGATGCGGCGACCGGCCGATCCGGATTCGTGCGGTGTCTCGGCGAACGCGTCCACCGCGGGCATCTTCGGCTGGTGGGTGCAGTACGCGCCGGGTTCGGGGCATCCCGACCCCTGCGAGGCGGCCGCCACGCTGGCCCGGCTCACGCTGAACCTGAGCAGTTGAGGCCCTGTGCGGGGCGGCGGACGAGCCGCAGCTCACTTTGACCTCGTGGCTCGGCGCCGGGTATTGTTGTGGGTCGTGTCCGGCATGCCCGGGCCGATCTGTGTGCCTATGCGAGGTAGTGCCGTGCGCGCGGTCTGTAGACAACTGCAGTTTGCGAGCCCCCGGCTGCCTGTGTGGGGGTACGCGACACGCCCGACCTCGTGTGCACACGGGGGGCGGGTGCGGGGCAGTTGCTTCCTTGCCCCAACCGATGGATCCCTAATTTCAGAACAGCCGAGGTTGCTCGTATGAGCAGCTCCAGACAACGAGAAAGCCTGTAGATGCCAACCATCAATCAGCTGGTCCGCAAGGGCCGCCGCGACAAGGCCGCCAAGGTCAAGACCGCGGCCCTCAAGGGCAGCCCGCAGCGCCGTGGCGTGTGCACCCGCGTGTACACCACCACCCCGAAGAAGCCGAACTCGGCTCTCCGTAAGGTCGCGCGTGTCCGCCTGACCAGCGCTGTCGAGGTCACTGCATACATTCCCGGTGAGGGCCACAACCTCCAGGAGCACTCGATGGTGCTCGTTCGCGGCGGTCGTGTGAAGGACCTCCCGGGTGTCCGCTACAAGATCATCCGCGGCTCGCTCGACACCCAGGGTGTCAAGAACCGCAAGCAGGCGCGTAGCCGCTACGGCGCGAAGAAGGAGAAGGGCTGATGCCACGTAAGGGTCCCGCTCCCAAGCGCCCGCTGATCGCCGATCCGGTCTACGGTTCGCCGCTGGTCACGCAGCTGGTCAACAAGATTCTCCTGGACGGCAAGAAGTCCACCGCCGAGCGCATCGTCTACGAGGCGCTCGAGCAGGCTCGCGAGAAGACCGGCACCGATCCGGTCGTCACCCTCAAGCGCGCGCTCGACAACGTCAAGCCCGCCCTCGAGGTCCGCAGCCGCCGCGTCGGTGGTGCCACCTACCAGGTCCCGGTGGAGGTTCGCCCGGGCCGTTCCACCACGCTGGCCCTGCGCTGGCTGGTCACCTTCGCGCGTCAGCGTCGTGAGAAGACCATGGTGGAGCGTCTGGCCAACGAGCTTCTCGACGCGAGCAACGGTCTCGGCGCGTCCGTGAAGCGTCGCGAGGACACCCACAAGATGGCTGAAGCCAACAAGGCGTTCGCGCACTACCGCTGGTGAGTCGTTGCCGGCCGGGAGGATCGGTAACCACGTCCTCCCGGTCGGCTGCTCGCACAACTGTGTCGGTCCTGTGACGGCCGGCTGACAACACAAGAACACGTGGTCCGCACCCAAGGACCGACACGAGCTACGAGCGGGGTTTACCTGTGGCACAGGAAGTGCTGACCGACCTGAACAAGGTCCGCAACATCGGCATCATGGCGCACATCGATGCCGGCAAGACCACCACGACCGAGCGCATCCTCTTCTACACCGGTGTGAACTACAAGATCGGTGAGACCCACGACGGTGCTTCCACCACCGACTGGATGGAGCAGGAGAAGGAGCGTGGTATCACCATCACCTCCGCCGCCGTCACCTGTTTCTGGAACAAGAACCAGATCAACATCATCGACACCCCCGGCCACGTCGACTTCACGGTCGAGGTCGAGCGGTCCCTGCGCGTCCTCGACGGCGCAGTCGCCGTGTTCGACGGCAAGGAGGGCGTCGAGCCCCAGTCCGAGCAGGTCTGGCGCCAGGCTGCCAAGTACGATGTTCCGCGCATCTGCTTCGTCAACAAGATGGACAAGATGGGCGCGGACTTCTACTTCACCGTGCAGACGATCATCGATCGTCTCGGTGCGAAGCCGCTGGTCCTGCAGCTCCCGATCGGCGCCGAGGATGCCTTCGACGGCGTCGTCGACCTGGTCGAGATGAAGGCCATCACCTGGCGCGGCACCGTCGAGATCGGCGCCGAGCCGACCATCGAGGAGATCCCCGCCGACCTCGCCGACAAGGCCGCCGAGTACCGCGAGAAGCTGCTCGAGACCGTTGCCGAGTCCGACGAAGAGCTCATGGAGAAGTACTTCGGGGGCGAGGAACTCACCGTCGCGGAGATCAAGGCTGCCATCCGCAAGATGACGGTCAACTCCGAGCTCTACCCGGTGCTGTGCGGTTCCGCGTTCAAGAACAAGGGTGTTCAGCCCATGCTCGACGCGGTCATCGACTACCTGCCGAACCCGCTGGACATCGGCGAGGTCCAGGGCACCAAGCTGGGCGACGAGGAAGAGGTCCTCACCCGTAAGCCGAGCAAGGAAGAGCCGTTCTCGGCGCTGGCCTTCAAGATCGCTGCGCATCCGTTCTTCGGCAAGCTCACCTTCGTGCGCGTGTACTCGGGCCGGGTCGAGCCGGGCTCCCAGGTGCTCAACGCCACCAAGGGCAAGAAGGAGCGCATCGGCAAGCTGTTCCAGATGCACGCCAACAAGGAGAACCCGGTCGACGAGGCCGTTGCGGGCCACATCTACGCGATGATCGGCCTGAAGGACACCACGACCGGCGACACCCTGTGCGCGCAGGACGCCCCGATCGTGCTCGAGTCCATGACCTTCCCGGACCCGGTCATCCAGGTCTCGATCGAGCCCAAGACCAAGTCCGACCAGGAGAAGCTGGGCACCGCGATCCAGAAGCTCGCCGAAGAGGACCCGACCTTCTCGGTCGAGCTCGACGAGGAGACCGGCCAGACCGTCATCGGCGGCATGGGCGAGCTCCACCTCGACATCCTCGTCGACCGTATGCGTCGCGAGTTCAAGGTCGAGGCCAACGTCGGCAAGCCGCAGGTCGCGTACCGCGAGACCATCACCAAGCCGGTCGAGAAGCTCGAGTTCACGCACAAGAAGCAGACCGGTGGTTCCGGCCAGTTCGCGAAGGTCATCATCGCCCTGGAGCCCTTCAAGGGCGAGGACGGCGCGACCTACGAGTTCGAGAACAAGGTCACCGGTGGCCGCGTGCCGCGCGAGTACATCCCGTCCGTCGACGCCGGTGCGCAGGACGCGATGCAGTACGGCGTGCTCGCCGGTTACCCGCTGGTGAACGTCAAGGTCACGCTGCTCGACGGCGCGTACCACGACGTCGACTCGTCGGAAATGGCGTTCAAGATCGCCGGTTCGCAGGCTCTGAAGGAAGCTGCCCGCAAGGCTGCTCCGGTCATCCTCGAGCCGCTCATGGCTGTCGAGGTCACCACCCCCGAGGACTACATGGGTGAAGTGATCGGCGACCTCAACTCCCGCCGTGGCCAGATCCAGGCCATGGAGGAACGCAGTGGTGCCCGTGTCGTGAAGGCGCTGGTTCCGCTCTCGGAGATGTTCGGTTACATCGGTGACCTGCGGTCCAAGACCCAGGGCCGGGCGAACTTCTCCATGGTGTTCGATTCCTACGCAGAGGTTCCGTCGAACGTCTCGAAGGAAATCATCGCCAAGGCGACCGGCGAGTAGCCTTCGGGTTATCCCCTCGGTCACCTGCACGACCAAGTAATACAAAACCGCACTGCTGCATACTGCAAGCAACAACAGTCCAGGAGGACATCCAGTGGCGAAGGCGAAGTTCGAGCGGACCAAGCCGCACGTGAACATCGGCACCATCGGTCACGTCGACCACGGCAAGACCACCACCACGGCTGCGATCACCAAGGTGCTGGCCGACAAGTTCCCCGACCTGAACGAGAGCTTCGCTTTCGATCAGATCGACAAGGCGCCTGAGGAGAAGGCTCGTGGTATCACGATCAACATCTCCCACGTCGAGTACCAGACGGAGAAGCGTCACTACGCGCACGTCGACGCCCCGGGTCACGCGGACTACATCAAGAACATGATCACCGGTGCCGCCCAGATGGACGGCGCGATCCTGGTCGTGGCCGCCACCGACGGCCCGATGCCGCAGACGCGCGAGCACGTGCTGCTCGCCCGCCAGGTCGGCGTGCCCTACATCCTCGTCGCCCTGAACAAGGCCGACATGGTCGACGACGAGGAAATCCTCGAGCTCGTCGAGATGGAGGTCCGCGAGCTGCTGGCCGCCCAGGAGTTCGACGAGAACGCTCCGGTCGTCCCGATCTCGGCGCTCAAGGCGCTCGAGGGTGACGAGAAGTGGGTTCAGTCGATCGTCGACCTCATGCAGGCCGTCGACGACTCCATCCCGGACCCGGTCCGCGAGACCGACAAGCCGTTCCTCATGCCCGTCGAGGACGTCTTCACGATCACCGGTCGTGGCACGGTCGTCACCGGCCGCATCGAGCGCGGTGTCATCAACGTGAACGAGGAAGTCGAGATCGTCGGCATCCGTCCGACCTCGACCAAGACCACGGTCACCGGCATCGAGATGTTCCGCAAGCTGCTCGACCAGGGCCAGGCCGGCGACAACGTCGGTCTCCTGGTTCGTGGCATCAAGCGCGAGGACGTCGAGCGCGGCCAGGTCGTCGTCAAGCCGGGCACCACGACTCCCCACACGGAGTTCGAGGGCCAGGCCTACATCCTCAACAAGGAAGAGGGCGGCCGCCACACGCCGTTCTTCAACAACTACCGTCCGCAGTTCTACTTCCGTACCACGGACGTGACGGGCGTTGTGACCCTTCCCGAGGGCACCGAGATGGTCATGCCGGGCGACAACACCGAGATGTCGGTCGTCCTGATCCAGCCGGTCGCCATGGACGAGGGCCTGCGCTTCGCGATCCGCGAGGGTGGCCGCACCGTCGGCGCCGGTCGCGTCACGAAGATCATCAAGTGAGCTAGTTCTCGCTGACGCCGATGGCGCTCACTCCTCCGGGAGTGGGCGCCATTGTGCGCTTCCGCGCCGAAATGTCTTTGTGGCGCCCAGGGCGGCTCAAAAGACACACAGGCGTGTGAACGCCTGCACGGTGGGTGACGGGTCGGGTCGCCACACCAGCGCGAGTATCGCGTCGACGTCGGCGTCTTCGATCGGCAGCGCGACGAGTCCCGGATACGACCGGAGCATGGACGCGCTGAGGATCGCGACGCCCAGTCCGCGTGCCGCCAGATCCGCGACCGCATCGGGTGCGCTGGCCTGCATCGCGACCTCGACGGCGAGCGAGCGTGCCGCGCAGGTTCTCTCCAGGACCGTGCGGATCCCCGTGCCCGGTGGCAGGCAGATCAACGGGTGTGAACTCAGGCCGGACAGGTGGACGCCGGGATGTTCCGCGAGCGGATGGCCCGGCGGCACCGCCGCGACGATCCGCTCGGACACGATCGTCAGGGATTCGAGGTCGTCCGGTGGTGCGCCCGCGATCCCTACGAGCGCCACGTCGAGGGTGCCGGCGCGCACCCGGTCGACGAGCACATCCGAGTTGTCCTCGACGAGATCGATCGTGACCCCCGGGTGTGCGCGACGGCACGCGGACAGCGCGTCGAACAGAGGTGTGACGGTGCACGCGGTGACCATGCCGACGGCGAGTCGGCCTCGGACCAGCGCGTTCACGTCGTCGACGGCCTCGCGCACCGCCCGCGCCGCGGCCAGGGCCGCGCGGGCGTGGGGAAGTG
Source organism: Rhodococcus phenolicus (assembly GCF_001646785.1). Taxonomy (GTDB): domain Bacteria; phylum Actinomycetota; class Actinomycetes; order Mycobacteriales; family Mycobacteriaceae; genus Rhodococcus; species Rhodococcus phenolicus. The sequence goes on along the minus strand of NZ_LRRH01000039.1, from coordinate 73,049 downwards.
CGGCTACCCCGGCGGCGGTGAGCGCGGCCACCCGGGTGCTGCGGTCGAACAGCGGTGCGCCCAGTTCGTTCTCGAGCTGCCGGATCTGGGCGCTGACACCCGACTGGCTGATGTGGACGCGAGCTGCGGCGCGAGTGAAGTTCGCTTCCTCGGCCACCGCGACGAAGTATTCGAGCTGGCGCAATTCCATGACTGTTGATTCTAGAGTCGACAACAACTATCTGTTGGACTTCTTGTTGTCTCGGCGGGAGGGTGGAGACGCACGATTCGACATCCGACCAGGAAGGACGCGACCATGTCGCAGACGCAGCCCGAGAAGGCCATGACACCGGAGGACATCACCCGGCTGTTCGTCGAACGGTCCAACGCCGGCGACGCGGACGGTGTCGCCGCCCTCTACGAGGAGGGCGCGGTCCTGGCGTACCCGCCCGGATCGGTTACCGTCGGCCGGTCCGCCATCCGGGAGCTGTGGGCATCGGTGCTCGCGGTCGCGCCGCATTTCGAACCCGAACCGCCCTTGCCGACTCTCGTCAGCGGCGACCTCGCCCTCACCTCGACGCCGCCGCGCGACGGTGCCGGTGCCCGCGCGCAGGTCGTCCGGCGACAGGCCGACGGCAGCTGGCTGCGGGTGCTGGACCAGCCGGAGTTCTCGCCGCCCGCGCGTTCGGAGGCTTGACAGCCGGACCCGGGGCGAGGATCGTCCTAAGTGTGTTAGGCAGACCGAATCGCGATAGGGTTGCCGAACGTCGTTCGGCAACTCGATCCGAGATTCTCGCCGCGGCCTGGGAGGCCGCCCGCGACCGCGGGCTCGCGAACCTGACCCTCCGGGATGTCGCGGACCGGGTGGGCATGCGACCGCCGTCGTTGTACAGCCACGTCGCATCGAAGAATGCGCTCTACGACGCGATGTTCGAGCAGGCGTGGAGCGAGTGCCTGGCGGTCATGTCGGAACGCGCCCGGAATCTGCCCGGCACCCCGCGCGCTGTGCTGCGATCCCTCGCGGCCACCTTCTTCGATTTCTGTATCGAGGATCTCGCCCGATTCCAGCTGATGAACCAGCGGATCGTCATCGGCTTCGAGCCGAGCGACGACGCGTACGCACCGTCCGTCGCGACGATGGCTGTGTTTCGAAAAGCGCTGGCCGAGTTGGAGGTTCGTGAACAGCAGGATGTGGATCTGTGTGTCGCGATCATCGGTGGGCTCATCGACGCCCAGCTCGCCAACGATCCGGGTGGCGACCGGTGGCGCCGGCTCCTGGATCGGGCCGTGGACATGTTCGCCGAGAATGTAGGACTGTAAGGAGCCTCTCATGGCTGCACCGACCTCAACCGAGTCCACGAGGCGGCCACGACGACCGGTGATGCGACGCGACGTCGCGATGCGCCTGGCCGCCACCGAATACGGCCGCTTCGCCGACCTGCTGGACCGGCTCCCGCCCGGGGCGTGGAGCCTGCCGACGGAATGTCCCGGATGGGACGTCCGCGCGATGGCCGGGCACGCGTACGGCATGACGCGGATGGCCGCGTCTCTGCTCGAGATGCGCCGTCAGCTCGCCGCCGCGAAACGCTCGGACGGGTCGTTCATCGACGCCCTGACCGAGCATCAGGTGGAGAAGTACGCAACGCTCGATTCCGGCCGGCTCGGCGCCGCCTATCGCGCGTCCGGCGCGAAGGCGGCACGGGCCCGCGCCCGCACCCCGTCGTTCGTGCGGTCGCGGACGATGAAGCCCGCGCAGACCGTCGGCGGAGCCGACGAATGGTGGACGATCGGTTACCTGCTCGATATCGTCCTCACCCGGGACCCGTGGATGCATCGCGTCGACATCTGCAGGGCGACAGGACAATCGATGGTGCTGACTCCCGAACACGACGGAGTCCTCGTCGCGGACGTCGTCGACGAATGGGCCGGCAGGCACAACCGTCCGATCGACCTCACCCTGACCGGTCCGGCCGGCGGCCGCTGGCGAACGGAATCCGGTGCGGACCCGATCGAGCTGGATGCCGTCGAGTTCTGCCGGATCCTGTCCGGGCGGGCACCGGGAACGGGCCTGCTCGAGGTGCAGGTGCCGTTCTGACGGGCGGCTCCTGCGGCCCGGCATCGACCGACCACCGAGTGGAAGGAAGCACGTGATCACCGACGACGATCTGCAGATGCTCGACCTCGCGACCAGGACGTTCGGGGACATCCTCGGCGCGGAAGGCGCGCTCGGCGACCGGGCGAGCCGCTGCGACGGGTGGAGCACACGCGACGTCGCCAACCACGTCCTCGGCGGGGCCGTCCGCTATGCGCACTACTTCACCGGCGGCGACCCGTCCGAGGTGGCCTGGACGCGCACCGCCGATCTCGTCGGTGACGACGCGGTCGAGGCCCACCGCCGGCTGACCGATGCGCTGCGCCGCGAGTTCGTCGAGCACCGCGACGACGACGAACTGGTGCTGCACCACCCGATCCGGGACGTCGACGTCTCGACCCTGCTGGTACTGCGCGTCCAGGAGCTGCTGCTGCACGGCTGGGACATCGCCTCCGTCGCCGACCCGGACGTCGAGCTCGATCCGCGGCTGTGCCGGTTCGTTCTCGACCGCGGTGAACCGGTGCGTGCCATGCTCCGCGGCCACGGCGTGCTCGGGGAGGAGACGGCGCCCGGACGGGACGGATCGACCGCAGCGGTTCTCGCAGCATGGGGTCGCGCATAGCTTCCGCACCGCTGGCACACTGGGGTCGGTGCGCGCGGTGACCACGACAGCAAGAGGCCCGTTGCGGCCGTTCGAGATCGCGGCCGCGGCGGTGTTCGGAGCACTGACTGCCGTCGTCACCGTCGTGACCGGGTTCATCCCGGTGGGTGTCGCACAGGTCCTCATCACCCTGCCGATCGCGTTCCTGGCCGCGGGCAACCGGATGCGGTCCGCGGTCGCGGCGACCGTCGCGGCGAGCGTCGTCGCGCTCATCGCCGGCGGACCGTTCGGGGTGGCGGCGTTGCTGGTGCTCGTCGGCGTCGGCGTTCTCGTCGGCTACGCGGAGCGCCGATGGGGCCGGAACGCGGTGCTGGTGGTGTTCGTCGGCTCGGTCCCGCTGGGACTCGCAGTGGCCGCCTTCGCGGTGGGGATGCTGCTGCTGTTCGAGCAATCCAGGATCCTGCTGCTCGACTCCCTCGTCGCCTCGATGCAGGGCACCCTGCGGGCGTTCCAGGCGGTCGGTGCCGGGCAGGATTTCGTCGACATCTACACCCGCACCATGGAGTTCCTCGTCGACTTCTGGTGGCTCTGGATCGGCGGCGCGGCCGTCGCCGGCATCGTCGGCAGTGCCCTGTTGAGTTTCGGGATCTTCCGGACCGTCGCCTCGCGCACCCGCTGGAGCAGCCCGCCCACCGAATGGCCGGCGGCATCCGCGACGGCACCGGCACCGCTGCCCGTGCGCCTGCGGTCGGTGACCTATCGCTACCCGGGCTCCACCGCCGACGCGCTCGCCGGCATCGACCTGACGATCACCGCCGGCGAGTTCGTCGCGGTGGCCGGTGCCAACGGTTCGGGCAAGTCCACCCTCGCGCGGATCCTGGCCGGTCTCGACCCGACGACCGGTCTCGTCGACCGGCCCGGCGACGTCGGACTCGGCGCGCCGGGCGGCACGGCGCTGGTCTTCCAGCATCCGGAATCCCAGATTCTCGGCCGCACGGTCGTCGAGGACGTGCGCTGGGGACTCGACGGTGACGTCGACGGTCCGGGCGTCGAGGCGCTGCTCGCGAGGGTCGGGTTGGGTGGGCTCGCGGACCGGCCCACGGAGGACCTCTCCGGCGGGCAGCTGCAACGCCTGACGCTGGCCGGTGCGCTTGCCCGCCGCCCCGCCCTGCTGATCGCCGACGAGATCACCGCGATGGTCGACGACGCGAGCCGCACCGCCCTGTTGGATCTGCTCGCCGGCATCGCCCGCGACGGCACCGCCGTCGTGCTCGTCACCCATGTCGAGGGCGAGGCCGCCGCGGCCGGGCGCGTCGTCCACCTCGACCGCGGGCGACTCGTCCCGGCGCCGGCACCGACCACCCGCACCGTGTCCGCGGCGGCCCCACCGGCGGTCACCGATCCGATCCTCGAGATCCGCGAGCTCACCCACACCTACGCCGCCCGCACGCCGTGGGCGCACACCGCACTGCGGGGCGTGTCGCTGTCGGTCGGCCGTGGCGAAGGAGTGCTCGTCGTCGGCGCCAACGGCTCCGGCAAATCGACCCTCGCCTGGATCGTCGCCGGGCTGCACCGGCCGACCGCCGGAACGTGCACGCTGAACGGCACCCCCACCGCCGACCTGCGTGGCGACATCGGATTGGTGTTCCAGCAGGCGCGACTGCAGTTGCAGCGCCCCACTGTCGCCGAGGAGATCTGCGAGGTCGCCGGTCTCGACCACGTCGACCGCCCGTACGTGGCGGCGGTCCTGCAGCGCGTCGGTCTCGGTGCGCATCTGGTGGACCGGGCGGTCGACGAGCTCAGCGGCGGCGAGATGCGGCGGGTCGCGATCGCCGCGCAGCTCACCCGGGCTCCGCGCGTGCTGGTACTCGACGAACCGCTCGCCGGGCTCGACGACGCCGGCCGCCACGACCTCGTCGCCCTGCTCGGCTACCTGCGCGCGACCGAGCACATGACGATCGTCGTCATCTCCCACGACGTGCACGGCATGGAAGCGGTCTGTTCGCGCGCTGTGATACTCGACGCCGGCACCGTCGTCGACGACCGGACGGTGGTGGCATGAGACGCGGCGGCCCGAGACGAAGCGCCCGCTCCCGGCGCCCCCTGATCCTGCTGCGGCCGGTGCCGCGCGAAACGCCCGTACACCGGCTGTGGGCCGGTACGAAACTCCTCGCCGCCACCGCCCTCGCGGTGACGGTCGCGTTCGTTCCGACGTGGACGAGCCTGCTCGTGCTGTGCGTCGTCCTCGCGACCGCGATCGTCGTGGCGCGGATCCCGCGCGGCGCGGTGCCCACCGTGCCGTGGTGGGTGTTCGCGTTCGTCGCGTTCTTCGGGGTGCTCAACGCGGTCGGGGGCGGCCTGGACCCCTATGTGCGGTCGGTGCTGGTGGGGGTGGCGCTGCTGGTCGTCGCGTCGCTGGTGGGGTGGACGACCCGGCTGAGCGACATCGTCGACGCCCTGCCGGTGCTGTTCGCGCCGCTGCGGCTGCTGCGGTGCCCCGTCGACGAATGGGTGACCACGTGCACCCTGGCGCTGCGGGTGCTGCCCACGATCCGCGAGGAGTTTCGGATGGTCTTCGCGGCCCGCGCCCTGCGCGGCCGGCCCGGCGTGCCGTCACCACGAGGACTGTGGCATCAGGTCGTCGACGCCGTGGGTGCGGTCGTGTCGGTCTCGTTGCGCCGGATCCGCGACCTCGGCGACGCGCTGGCCGTGCGGGGGCAGCGGACGGTGATGCCTGCCCGGCCGCGCTGGGGGATCGGGGATCTCGTCACGGTGGTCGTCGTGGCCGCCGCGTGCACGGTGATGGCCGTGTGGGGATGATGCCTCGAATACGTCCGCGGTCGTCGTGTACGACCAGCGCGACGGTTACCGGGCGACCCGCTTCCGGCGGCAGGTGCGCCTCGAAGGCTTCGACAACGCCCCGCTGAGCGTGCGCGCGAAGTGGGCCGGTTCTCCCCGTAGGCTGCGCCCATGCCCGATATCCGCGTCCTCGGCACCGACGCCGAGTTGCTCGAGTCGTCGAAGTTGTTCCGCACCGCCATGGTCGGGCTGCCTCCGGCACCGCTCGATCCGGACCGGGTGCGCGAGTTGTTCGAGCCGGGACGCACGCTCGGGGCGTTCGTCGACGACGCCATGGTCGGGACTGCGGATTCGGCGACCAGCGGGCTGATCCTGCCCGGTGGCCGGCGGGTGTCGCACGCCGCCGTGACCCACGTCGGGGTGCTGCCGACGCACACTCGGCGCGGGGTCGTGAGCGCGCTGATGCGTTGTCAGTTGCGGGATGCCCGCGACCGCGGTGAGGTGGTCGCGACCCTGCGTGCGTCCGAGGCGACCATCTACGAGCGCTTCGGTTACGGTTCGGCGAGCACGTCGCACACCCTGGAACTGGATGTGCGGCGTGCGGTGCTGCGTCCGTCCGTCCAAGAGGGAGGCCCGGTGCGGCTGGTCGAGCCGGACGAGGCGTGGCGACTTCTCCCGCAGATCGCCCGGAACCACGCGCCGTCACGGCCCGGCACCATCGACCGAATCCCGCTGTGGTGGCGCGGCCGAGAGTTGTCGGCACAGTTCGACCGCGGTCCGAACTATGTTGCTGTCCATGGTGTTTCGGGTTCAGAGGACGGGTTCGTGCGTTATCGTCCGGTCGGTGTCGACCGCTGGTTCGGCGGCCACGACCGCACCGTCGTCGTCGACGACCTCTTCGCGCCGACGCACACCGCATATCTCGGGTTGATCCGGTTCCTGCTGACACTGGACCTGGTCGACACGTTCGTCTTCACCGCGATGCCGCAGGACGATCCGCTGCCGTGGTTGTTCACCGATTCCCGGGCGGTGCGCCTGCGTCGCGCAGGCGACGAGACGTGGTTGCGTGTGCTCGACGTGCCGGCAGCGCTGCGGAACCGGGCTTTCGCGGGTGACGGCGCGGTGCGGCTGAGGATCGTCGACGACCTGTTTCCGGAGAACACGGGAACCTTCGAGATCTCCGCGGCCGGTGCCGGTCCGGTGGCCGGCCCGCCGCAGCTCGAGATGGGTGTGTCCGCGTTCGCGGCGACACTGCTCGGCGGCACCCGATGGCACCAGCTCGAACGCGCGGGTCTGGTCCGGGTGCTCGACGAGACCGCGTTGCCGCAGACCGAGCGGTTGTTCGCGACCGACTGCGCCCCGTTCGCCGGCGTCATGTTCTGAATGCGTCGGGGACGCTCAGCGCACCTCGACCGCCGGGTCCAGGTGCAGCAGCACCTGGGTGGCGACCCGGGCGCCGCCGAGTGCCCGGGCCGCGCGCTGCGCCGTGTCCTCCGCGCTCGAAGTGAACTCGGCGACATCGATGTTCGGTTCGGCGTGCACGATCACCGACAGTGTCGGCAGGTGCCGTTCGACGACGGCGCGCCCGCGCGCCGACCTCACCCCCGGCAGCGCCGCGAGCTCGGCGGCGACGCCGTCGGCGACCGGGCCGAGCTCGACGCCGAGCGTGGCGTCGGTGACCTGGTCGTAGAGCTGCACGGTGGAGGTGCGGCGCCGTGACAGGTTCACCACGAGCAGCACGATCCCGACGGTCAGGCCCACCGCGACCGCGCCCCACAGCGCCGCGGTCCACCACGGCTGGTCGGGCACGTCGATGACGCGGGGCCGGTCGAGACGCGCGAGCGAGTCCCGGGTGAACGGCACCCTGCCCACCCAGCCCAACGCGAAGGCGCCCACGCCGAGCAGGAAGAGCCCGACACCGAAGGTGACGAACCGATTGACCAGTACGGTGCGCAGTTTCACCGGTTGACCTTCACGACGAGGGGGATCGGCTTCGCGAGCAGTGCCAGATTCGGTTCCACCGCCGCCCGCACCGCGGCGGTGAGTTCGGCGACCGGGGTCTCGTCCTCGACGGTGATCCGGACGACGGCGCGCCGCCGGTCGACCACGGTGCGGGCGGTGCCGACCCCCGTGAGCGCCGACGCATGGGCGCTGCACATCCGGGCGAGGTCGGTGCGCCGCATCCACACCGTCGGCACCGGACCGTCGACCTGCAGCGGCAGGTGGGTGCGTCGCCGCGGTTTGCAGGCCACCACGAGCAGCACGATCCCCACGGCGACACACGCCGCGGCGGCCGGTGCTATCCACGGTTCCCAGTGCAGCCGGCCGAACCATTCGAACGAGTTCCGCAACCACGGTGCGCCGCCGTACGTGCCGCGCACGATGAGCAGTTCCCGCGCGGCCGTGAACGCCAGGAGCAGCGCCGCGACGGCGATGAGCGCGGCGGCGGGAGCGGCCGCCGGATAGGCGAGAGGTGGCAGCGGTGCGACGACGGGAATCGGCGTGCGCGGTTCGGTGCGGGCGGCGACGATGTCCGATTCGAGGTACTCGACGGGCATCGCCGGCTCGGTGCCCGCGTCCTCTTCGGGGACTGCGGTCGCGGCGACGAGCACGTTCAGCTCGTGCACGGACAGACCGGTGAGTTCGCGCAGTTGCCGCTCGACCGAGTCGTGCACGCGGCGGGTTAGCATCGCCGCGTCGTACGGCCATTCGGCGGCGACGTACAGGTTGACGGCGACGGCGTTGCCGCCCGTGGTCACGTCGGCCCGCGGCAGTTCGCGACCGGTCAGCAGGCTCAGCCCACTGCTGCGGCGGACCACACCGGGCACCTGCAACGCCGCGGCCGTCGCGATCCGCTCGACCGCGCGGTCCTTGATCACCAGCGAGCCGCGGTGACCGCGTGTGTCCTCCGGGGCCGGGACGGTGAGCGTGCGCGGCCCGGCCGGGACCGGTGGATTCGTGTCAGCCACGACCCCGGCTCCTGAGCAGGGCGCCGAGGTCGAGCAGGCCGTCGCGGTGCGCGCCGATGGCCATGCCGAGGGCGCCGAGCAGTACCCCGAACAGCAGTCCGCTGAATCCTCCGAGGATGCCCGCGATGGCCAGCAGCAGTCCCGCGAGGAGACCAATGACGGTGTTGTTGATGGGCGTGTGGTTCACGGTGCCGCCTCTGTGTTCTCGTCGGGGTTCTCGTCCGGACGGGGGCTCACGCCGGGACGGGTGTCGTCGCCGGTGCGCAGATCTTCGATCGTCACCTGCACGGGCACCGTGACCATCGCCGAGACCCGCGCCCGCACCGCTTCGGCGACCGCCCGCAGGTCTGCCGGGTAGCGGGCGACGATGTGCACGGCGCACAGGTCGCACCCGATCCGGATGCCCTCGACGCGACGACCCGGCAGGTAGGTGGCGATCTCGCCGAAGACGCCACCGTGCAGGCCCACCACATCGGGGACGGCGAGCACGGCGTCGGCGACGAGCTCGGCGAGCCCGGCCGTGGACGGCGTCCCGGCGATCGTCACTGCACTCGCGGCTTGGCGTCGTCGACGAGACCGGCCGCTTCGTCGTGCAGCACGACGTCGAACACGGTGATGTTGACCTCGGTGACCTCGAGGCCGGTCATCCGTTCGACCGCGCCGATCACGTTGTGCCGGATCGCGACCGCGAGTTCGTGCAGTGCCACGCCGTACTCGGCGACGATGCCGATGTCGATCGCGGCCTGCTTCTCGCCGACCTCGACGGCCACGCCCTGCCCGTGGTTGATGCGCGCCCCGGGGATCCGGTCGCGCAGCGCGCCGACGACCCGGGTCGTGCCGGCACCCACGTCGAACACACCGCTGATCTCGCGGGTGGCGATGCCGGCGATCTTCGCGACGACGGCGTCGGCGATGATCGTGCGGCCCTGAGTGTCGACGGGGCCGGGCGAGGTGCCGACGCCGAACTGTACGCGGCTGAACCCTGCGCCGCTGTCGCTGGTCATGGGGGACTCCTCGGAAGCGCTGCCGGTGGTGTCCGTGGTCGACTCCGTTGTCTGCACGTTGCCCTCGACTCTAGTGACTCCCACCCCCCGATGGCATGCAGGCGCACGGTGTTTCCCTCGACGGTCGCCGCACCGTAGGACTGTCGCCCGACCTCACCGTTTGGTAGAAAAGTTGAACGGTATCGGGGGTGACCGGCGTCACCACAATCGAAGGATGAACACGTGTCGACTGATCATGGGACCGCGGACGCGACCGGGAAGGTCGTCGTCGTCGGCGCCGGGCTGGCCGGGGTCCGGACCGCCGAGGAACTGCGGCGCGCCGGATTCGACGGTGAGATCGTGCTGGTCGGGGCCGAGGAGCACCTGCCGTACGACCGGCCTCCGCTGTCCAAGGACGTGATCCGCGGCGAACGCGAGGACACCACCCTGCGGCCCCGCGAGTTCTTCGACGAGCAGCGCATCGACCTGCGACTCGGTGTCGCGGTGGAGTCGCTCGACGACGCCGCGCGCACCGTCGCTCTGGCCGACGGCACCACGCTCGGTTACGACGAGCTGATCATCGCGACGGGCCTGCGTCCGCGCCGCATCCCCGGGCTGCCCGACCTGGCCGGCGTCCACGTGCTTCGGTCCGTCGAGGACAGCGTGGGCCTGCGCGGCGACATCACCCCGGGCGGCCGGGCCCTGATCGTCGGCGCCGGTTTCATCGGCTGCGAGGTCGCGGCGAGTCTGCGGGCCTGCGGCATGGACGTCGTGCTCGTCGAGCCACAGCCCACTCCGCTCGCGTCGGTGCTGGGCACCGAGGTCGGCACGTTCGTCGAGCGCCTGCACACCGGTGAGGGTGTCGACGTGCGGTCGGGTGTCGGCCTCACCGAGTTGCGCGGCGACGGCCGGGTCACCGGCGCGGTCCTGGGGGACGGCACCGAGATCGCGGTGGACCTCGTCGTTCTCGGCATCGGGTCGGTCCCGGTCACCGAATGGCTGGACGGTTCCGGCGTGACGGTCGACAACGGCGTGGTGTGCGACACCGCGGGCCGCACGTCCGCCGGTCACGTGTGGGCGGTCGGCGATGTGGCGTCCTGGCAGCTACCCGACGGTGGCCGCAAGCGCGTCGAGCACTGGACGAGCGCCGGCGAGCAGGCCTCGGTGCTGGCGAAGGCGCTGCTCGGTGACGAGAGCGACCGGGCCGCGCAGGTCCCGTACTTCTGGAGCGACCAGTACGACCTCAAGATCCAGGGCCTGGGGGCGGTCTCGGCGCAGGACACCGTGCACGTCGTGCGCGACGACGGCCGCAAGTTCCTCGTCTACTACGAGCGGGACGGGCGCCTGGTCGGTGTCGTCGGCGGCGGCCTGCCGGCGCAGGTGATGAAGACCCGCGCGAAGATCGCGGCCGGGGCACCGATCGAGGAGATGCTCGCTCCCACGTCGTGACCGGACACGGTCCGCGCCTGCCCCCGCAGGTCCGGTCGGCGCCGCGCGCTAGATTCGTACCGTGATCGTTGCGCTCATCGACTCGGGTTTCGGCCTGCTGCCGACCTCGGCGTGGCTGCGCCGATTGCGGCCCGACCTGGACCTGATGCTGTCGATGGATCCGGACGGTGCGCCGTGGGGTCCGAAGCCGCGGGACTGGGTGATCGAACAGGTCGTCACCACGGCCCGGCGGGCGGTACGGCGCGGAGCCGAGGTCGTCGTACTGCCGTGCAACACCGCATCCGTCACCGCGCTCGCCGAGGTCCGCCGCGACCTCGGCGACGGAATCCCCGTGGTCGGCACGGTCCCGGCGATCAAACCGGCCGCGGCGGCGTGCGAGTCCGTGGCGATCTGGGCGACCGCCGCGACCACCGCCAGCAGCTATCAGGCCGGTCTCATCGCGCAGTTCGCGAACGGCAGCGAGGTCGTCGGTGTCGCGTGTCACGGACTGGCCGACTCGATCGACCGCGGCGACCGGGCCGGAGCCGCCGCGGCCATCGCATCCGCCGTCGCGCGGACCCCGGCGGATGTCACCGGTGTGGTGCTCGGCTGTACCCACTATCCGCTGGTCGCGGACTCGATCGCGGCGCAGCTGCCGCAGGGCGTGCGACTGTTCGACAGTGCCGAGGCCGTTGCACGCCAGACCCTGCGCCGCATAGATGCGCTGGACCGTTCGAACCATGGGTCGGGCCGCGTCGAAGTGTTTCTCAGTGGTGAGCCCGGTGCACTGCCCGACGGTGCCCGGGCCTTCGAGGCCGGACGGATCCTGCTCGCTCCCGCCGGTGATGCCGTCGGCTGACCGTGCCGGTCAGCCGAACGACACCGTCCCCATGCCGGTCATCCCGGCTGCGACGACCCGCGCCACGGTGCGCAGATCCTCGCGGTTGCGGGCCGGCCCGTCGAGGTCGAGCAGCCGGTCGATGCTCGCCGCCGAGAACATCGCCGACACCCACGTGGTCGCGCAGGCACGTAGGGTGCCCGGCTGCACCGGCCCTGGTGCGCTGGCCTGCAGCAGCCGCATCGTGACGTCGTGCAGGTTCGAGCGCAGCCGGTGCAGGTGGGTCCGCACGTCGGGGTGGCCGGCGGCTTCGCGCCAGATGATCACCCGGAGCACGGGTGACCGGTGATCCCGCAGGTTCAGCGCGGTGTCCAGGTTGACGAGGCTCGCCGCGGGATCGCCGGGTTCGACGAGCGCGGTCACGTCGGTGATCGGTTCGGCCGGCATCCGTTCGGCGACGAGCGTGTCGAGGATGGCCTCCTTCGTCGGGAAGTAGTAGAAGATCAGGCCTTTCGGCACGTCTGCGGTCGCGGCGATCGTCGCGGTCGCGGTGGCGTCGAAACCGTTCGTCGCGAACAGGGTTTCGGCGGCATCGAGGATGCGGGTACGGGTGCGGCCGTCGCGCCTCGCGCGACGGCGGCCCGGGCGGGGGAGGTGGGTGCTCATCTGCGCACCACTTTCGACGATCCGTGCGGGGGGCGAGGGCACGGTGGCCACTCGCCCCGGGGTCGCGGAATCGGTGTGCGGATCAGTGATGGGTTGCCAGTCCGCCTCCGTGCATGCGGGCGTTCATGACGGGCAGGGCCGCGACGGCGACGACGACGGTGAGAACACCGACGATCCACGCGGTCCACGAGGCGCCGTTGTACTCGGTGTAGCCCATGACCCAGGGGGACAGGAACATCAGCACACCGAAGACACCCATTGCATAGTCGATCGCTGCCATCGACGGCCGGGCGATCTGCGCGATACCGCACAGGGCGACCAGCACGCCGAGGACGATCAGCGACCACATGGCCGCGTCGTTCGTGGCGAGCCACAACGGCGACAGGGCGGCGAAGACGCCCAGAATGACGGCCACATAGTCCTGCAGCCGGCTGTCGGAGAACATGGTGAGCCTCCTTGTGAGAGTGTGTCCTTCCGTCTTTCGGTATAGGTCTGATCGACCGGTCGGTCAAGATGTTCGGCGGTTGCGGTGCGGTAACTCGACATTGCAGGTCGGCGTACGTTTTCGTCGAATCGTCATATTCGGGAAATCGCCGCACGAATCGGAATCCGCTCGCCCTGTGACGCGGGCGGATTCCGAACCACCGCGGCGATGGGGCTGCAGTTCCCGATGTCCGGCGCGGCGGGACCGTACCCTCGACAGCCGTGACTGATGAGAGGAACGCACCCGCGGACACGACGGCCGGGGAGGTGCGGCTCGCGCTCGACGGGCTGGCCGATCCGGCCGCGGCGGAGCGGTCGCGTCGCTTCTTCAAGACCGGGCCGGGCGAGTACGGCGAGGGCGACGAGTTCCTGGGACTGCGGGTGCCGCAGACCCGTGCGGTCGTCCGCCGGTTCCGGACGCTGCCGATCGGGCAGGCTCGCGTGCTGCTCGACAGTCCCGTCCACGAACATCGCCTGGCTGGGTTGTTGATCCTCGTCGACCGGTTCGGCCGCGACCGCGACGCCCGCGACCGCATCGTCGCGTGCTACCTCGACGCGTTGCGGTGCGGTCGCGTGAACAACTGGGACCTGGTCGATGCGTCGGCGGACCGGATCGTCGGCGAGTGGGTCCGCGACAATCCCGCCGAGGCCGGGCTGCTGACCGAACTCGTCGACGACCCGGATCTGTGGCGGCGCCGGGCCGGCCTGCTCGCGAGTTTCGCGTTCATCAGGCACGGCACGGCCGAACCCACGCTGACGCTGGTCGCGCGGGTGCTCGACGACCGGCGGGACCTGATCCAGAAGGCGGCGGGGTGGATGCTGCGGGAGGTCGGCAAACGCGTCGACCGTGACGCGCTGGTGCGGTTCCTCGATGCGCGGGCGGCGGCGATGGGTCGAACCGCGCTGAGCTACGCGACCGAGCACCTCGACGCGGCCGAACGGGCCCGGCTGCGGGCACTGCGGTGATCCGGCCTCCGCGGTCGCGGACGCCGGATCACCGGTTCGGTCGTGCGTGGGTCAGAACTGGATCTTGAGGTTGTCGCTGACCGGCTTGGCCTGGCAACCGAGGATGTAACCGGCCTCGATGTCCTCGGGATCGAGGATGTCGCAGTGCTCCATCTCGACCTCGCCCTCGAGGACGGTGCACGCGCAGGACCCGCACTCGCCTTCCTGGCAGGAGTAGGGCACGTCGAGGCCCTTGGACAGCATGATGTCGACGAGCGTCTGCTTCCGCGGCCACGACAGGGTGTGGGTCTCGCCGTCGAGTTCGACCTCGACGGTCGCGGCCTCGGCGGCTTCCTCGTCGCTGATCTCGACCGGCGCGGCATCGGCGAACGGGTCGCCGGCGAGTGAGTTGAACACCTCGGCGTGCACCTGGGTGCGCTCCATGCCCGCGGCGTGCAGGGCGGCGTGGACGGTGTCCATGAACGGGCCGGGCCCGCACATGAATGCCTGGTGCCCGGTGTACGGGGCGGCGAGCGCGGCGAGCTGCTCGGCGGTGGGCAGGCCCTGCACGGATTCGAGCCAGTGCACGACGGTCAGCCGCGTCGGGTACTTGTCGGCCAGGGCGCGCAGTTCCTCGGCGAAGATGACCGACGATTCGTCGCGGTTGGCGTAGACGAGCACGACCCTGCCGGAGCCCTGGGTCAGCGCCGACTTGAGGATCGAGATCACCGGGGTGATGCCGCTGCCGGCGCCGAACAGGAGGAAGTCCTGGTCGAGCGACTTGGGGGTGAACACACCGGACGGGGGGAGCACCTCGATGCGGTCGCCGGCCGAGATCCGGTCGCACAGCCAGTTCGACCCGTAGCCGTCGACGGTGCGCTTGACGGTGACCTTCGGGGAGTCGTCGGTGAACGGCGAGCTCGCGAGCGAGTAGCAGCGCGCCACCGAGCCGGTGCGGTCGCTGGGGATGCGCAGGGTGAGGAACTGGCCGGGCTTGTACGCGAACTTGTCCCGCAGGTCGGTCGGTACCTCGAAGACCAGCGAGCGTGCGTCGGACGTCTCCTCGATGACGGCGGAAACGGTGAGGATCACCGATCGTGAGCCGTGCGGCACCTCGACTGTCGTCATGGGGTGTTTCGTCCTCTCGTCGTGCAGGTAGCGCCTTGGAACATGTGGTGCGGTCGCGCGGCCCGCCGGACCGGACCAGATCTAGAACGTGTTCTAGTTCAAGGGTAGCAGCCGGAGCGGGCGGCAGGGAAACGGTACCGGGAGGCCCACCGCGTCGACACAGTCGTATCCCGGTCGGCGGGACGCGGACCTGTCCGACCGGGCAGGCGGGAGCGCTCGACCGGACGGCTTCGGCCCGCAAACCGGACGGTTCCGGCTCGTAGCTCTTCACTGCCGCGGCGTCGTCCGCCACGGTGGATCCCGGATGAGATGTGGATCACACGCAGTGAGCCACCCGGAGACCGAGGAGTGACACGATGGCCATCGAGCTCAATCAGATCTGGGACTTCCCGATCAAGGAGTTCCACCCCTTCCCGCGCGCACTGATGGGCGTGGGTGCGCACGACATCATCGGCGTCGAGGCCAAGAACCTCGGATTCAAGCGCACCCTGCTGATGACGACGGGTCTGCGCGGCTCCGGCATCATCGAGGAACTGATCGGCAAGATCGAATACCAGGGTGTCGAGGTCGTCCTCTACGACAAGGTCGAGTCCAACCCCAAGGACTACAACGTCATGGAGGCCGCGGCCCTCTACCAGCAGGAGAAGTGCGACTCGATCATCTCCATCGGCGGTGGCTCGAGCCACGACGCCGCCAAGGGCGCTCGCGTCGTCATCGCCCACGACGGCCGCAACATCAACGAGTTCGAAGGCTTCGCCAAGTCCACCAACAAGGAGAACCCGCCGCACATCGCCGTCTCCACCACCGCCGGCACCGGCTCGGAGACGTCGTGGGCGTATGTCATCACCGACACCTCCGACATGGACCACCCGCACAAGTGGGTCGGCTTCGACGAGGCGACGATCGTCACCCTCGCCATCGACGACCCGCTGCTGTACTACAGCTGCCCCCAGCACTTCACCGCCTACTGCGGCTTCGACGTCCTCGCGCACGGCTCCGAGCCGTACGTCTCGCGCCTGGACTTCGCGCCGTCGCTGGGCAACGCGCTCTACTCCATCGAGCTGGTCGCGAAGAACCTGCGCGAGGCCGTGTTCGAACCGCGCAACCTCAAGGCCCGCGAAGGCATGATGAACGCCCAGTACATCGCCGCGCAGGCGTTCAACTCCGGCGGTCTGGGCATCGTGCACTCGATCTCGCACGCCGTCTCCGCGTTCTTCGACAGCCACCACGGCCTCAACAACGCGATCGCGTTGCCCCGGGTGTGGGAGTACAACCTGCCCTCGCGCTACGAGCAGTACGCCCGCATCGCGACCGCGATGGGAGTCGACACCCGCAACATGACCACCGTGCAGGCCGCCGACGCCGCGGTCGAGGCCGCGATCCGGCTGGCCAAGGACGTCGGGATCCCCGACAACTTCGGGTCCGTGCGCACCGACTCGTACGAGAAGAACCAGATGAACACCAAGAAGTACGAGGGTCGCGGTGATGTGATCCGCGGCGACGAGAAGACCGTGCGGGCGATCTCCGAGCACATCCAGGGCGACTGGTGCACCCCCGGCAACCCCCGCGAGGTCACGGTCGAATCGATGATCCCGGTCGTCGACCACTGCATCAACCGGTCCTACTGACACTGCGTCAACCGGTCCTGCGGACCGACGGACCCGGCCTCCGATCTCGCGCCCGGGGCGGTGCCCCCTGCCCGCCCCGGGCGCGTTCCGACCGCACCCCAGGAGTATTCGATGACCACGTTCGCCGACGGAGCCGAACTGAAAGACGCGCTGCGCCGCCACGACTACATCGCCGACGACGAATTCGCGGTCGTCGTGCACCTGGCCACCGTGCTCGACCGGCCGCTGCTGCTCGAAGGGCCCGCCGGGGTCGGCAAGACCGAACTGGCCAAGGCCCTCGCCGCCGCCGGCGGACGCAAACTCGTGCGCCTGCAGTGTTACGAGGGCCTCGACGACAGTCGTGCCCTGTACGAGTGGGACTACGCCAAACAACTGCTGCACGTGCAGATGCTGCGCGACCGTATCGGCGACCGGCTCGCCGCGTACCCCGATATCGCCGACGCCTCCCGGTTCCTCGCCGAGCAGGATTTCGGGCTGTACTCCGAGGCGTTCCTCGCCGTCCGCCCGCTGCTCGAGGCGGTCCTCTCGCCGGAGCCGGTGGTTCTGCTCGTCGACGAGGTCGACCGCACCGAGGAATCCATGGAAGCGCTGCTGCTCGAGATCCTCGCCGAGCGGCAGATCACCATCCCCGAGGTCGGCACGTTCACCGCCCGGTCGGCGCCCTGGGTCATCCTCACCTCCAACGACACCCGCGAGCTGTCCGCCGCGCTCAAACGGCGCTGCCTGCACTACCACGTCGGATACCCGACCCCCGAACGCGAACGCGAGATCGTCACCGCCCGCGCCCCCGAGGTGCCGGCCGCGACCGCCGCCGACGTCGTCGAGTTCGCCCGCACCCTCCGCGACCTCCCGCTGCGCAAGAGCCCGTCCATCTCCGAGGTCATCGACGCCGCCCGCGCAGCCACCGTCCTGAACGCGCACACCGCCCCGGGCGCGGTCCCGGACGGCGCGGTCCGCAACGTGCGCGACATCCTGCTCGCGGCACTGCTCAAGTACACCGGCGACGTCACCCTCGCCCGGACCCGGCTCGACGGCGCGCCGGAACCCGCCGCGCAGACCCGCCCGGACGAACCGGTCGCCGGCGAGCACCCCACCGAACGGGTGACGGTCGCGTCCCGGCCGGCGAACACCACCACCGCGGTGTTCCGGGGCCGTGGTGGAGGGGGCGACGCCGCCCGTGTCGGCGCGAGGCGGTGACACCGTGCCTGTGAGCGAACTCGATGCGCGCCGCCCCTCGTATCCCCTCGACGTGGTCGCGGCGGTGTTCGCGCGCGTCCTGCGACGCCACGGGGTCGCCTCGTCGCCCGCCGAAACCATCGAGGTGCGAAGGGTTCTCGGCCTGGTCGGTGCCCGCGATCGCGACGTCCTGCGTGCGGCCCTGCGTGCGGTGTGCGCGAAGTACGCTCACGAGCAGGCCGGGTTCGACCGCGCCTTCGATGCGTTGTTCCTCCCCGCGGTCACCGTCGGCGCCGAGGACGGCGACGCGCCGCTGCGCGCGCAGTTCGCGGAATCACTGCCTGCCGCACTGGAAATCGACGACGAGCAGCAACTCGCCCGCTACGCCGAATACAACGAGCGTGCCGCGGAGGTCGGTGACCGGTTCGACACCCCCGAGGCGGACAAGGGTTTCAACCCGCACAAGGACGACGACGACGTGTCCATGACGTCGACGGACGCGGACCTGTCCGTGGACACCGGCGCGGATTCCGGGCGCCGCGGCGTCACCTACACCGTCGACGTCGATCGTGCCGCCACCGCGACCGTCGGCGATTTGTCCGCGAATCCCGGTGCGGCCGTGTCGGGTTCGCTGTCGTGGGACGATCCGGCAGCGATCCTGGCCTGGCTCGACGCCTACGACCCGCACCGCGCGTACGGCGGCGACACCAGCGACGAACAGCTCACCGAGGCGCAGCTGAACCGGCTCGTCGACGCGGTCGAGGCGTTCGTCGCAGCTCTCGCGCAGGCGGTCGATGCTCCGGTGGACGACCCGGCGGAGGCTCCGGACGATCCGACGGCTGCGCACCGCGCCGAGATCGACCTGGCCTGCCACGAGGTGCTGCGCCGCATGCGCGGCCCGGCCAGGCCCAGGCCGCGGGAACGAGCCCGGGGCCGCCTCGATCTGCGCCGCACCGCCCGCGGTTCGATGCGCACCGAGGGGGTGCCGTTCCACCTGGTGGTCCGCTCGCCCCGGCCGGACAAGGTGCGCTTGCTCGTCCTGGCCGACGTGTCGCTGTCGGTGCGGCCGGTCACCGCGTTCACGCTGCGTCTCGCGCAGGCCATGCACGGCCGCGCGCACCGGTGCCGGGTCGTCGCGTTCGTCGACCGGCCCGTCGAGGTGACCCCCCAGCTGCTCGCGGGGGGTGGCGACGGGGCGCTGGCGCGGGTGCTCGCGCATCCGGCCGTGGATCTCGAGGCGTCCAGCGACTACGGCCGGGTCTTCGACGAACTGCTCACGGACCATGCCGGACTCTTCGATTCGCGCACCTCGGTACTCGTCGTCGGCGACGGCCGCTGCAACGGCCTGCCCGCCCGCGCGGACCGCCTCGCCGACCTGCGCCGCCGCGTGCACCGTCTGGCCTGGATCACGCCGGAGCCCGAACGGTACTGGCAGCAGGCGACGTGCGCGATGCCCGACTACGCGCAGGTGTGCGATCGCGTCGTGGTCGCGCGCGACGGTGCCCAGCTCCTCGACCGCGCCGCCGAACTCGGCCACGCCCTGCGCTGACTCCACCCGGTTTCGGCTGCAGGACGCGGGTCCGGGCGATACGGTGCACCCAAACCCGATGGCGCACCTGTTGGGCGGGGGGAGTTGCGATGACCGACCGCACCGTGGAAGAGCGCGCGCAGTCACTGCGGCGCGACCTGGGAGCCCTCGATCGGCGGGTCGGCGACCTCGTCGAGACGCTCGAGATGTTCGACCGGGACCTGCCCAGCGCCGGCGAGGCCACTCTGCGGGAGATGCTGGACCTGCTCAGCGACGCCCGCTTCGACCTGCATGCGGCCCGCGGTCACATCGAGACGCTCGTCCGGTATGCCGCCAAGTTCGATCTGTGAGCGTCCGCGTCGAACCGGCCCGGCGACCGATCGGCCGCTGTTAGCGTCGGACGGGTGACGATGCCAGCCGAGGTCCGGTCGGGTGTCCGGGCAGCGATCGCAGTGGTGGCCGCCGTCGGAGTGCTCGGCGCGTGTACGTCGGCGGCGGACGACGCACCGGACGCGTCCGCCGCATGCACGGCCGCACCGAACGGCACGCCGCTCACGGCGCCGCCCGCGCCGCAGGAAACCGGCCGCGATCTGTCCACCAACCCGGAGATCGCGACCGGATACCGCGACGGGATGTTCGCGGTCGACGTGGGGGATTTCGCGGTCTCGACCGCCAATCCCGTGTCGACGCAGGCGGCGTGCGAGGTGCTCCGCTACGGCGGCCGACGCGCTCGTCGTCGCGCAGACCGTCCTCGGGCCGGTGGAACCGCAGTCCTCCGGCATCGGCGGCGGTGCCTTCCTCGTCTACTTCGACGGGGCGACCGGGCAGGTCCAGGCGTACGACGGCGCACGAAAGGAAAGGGTGGGGGAGTAATTACCCAGTGAAATTACCGCAATTGTGACTGGCCCTGGTCTGGCGCTTCTCCTCTATGCTGGCCGCAATTCCTGTGGGAGCATTAGAAAGTTGCAGGTAGGCGTACCGGTCCGTGGTTGGACAGGCCGGAACGGTGAATCGCTCAGGACGCAGTCTTGTCGATCCCGTACTGCGTATTTGCGTAGTGTCGTGCTCTGGAGTGTCTGTCAGATTTCGTCCGCTGGAACGAACTGAAATGTCGGGATGGTGGGGTCGATCGTGTTGAGCAGTATTTCGAGTCCGTCGGTCCGAACTTTGCCCACGGCTTCCAGATACTCCTCGGCGAGTTCGGCTATCCTCTTTTTCTGTTGGGCGGCGTCGGAGTCAGATGTGGATTTCCGTATTAATTCTTCCGTGAGTGAAATCTGTACATCAATGAATTTTTGCACCGAAGGCTTCTCGTAAATGTCGTTTGCGTCTGACATGTCGTTCCCTTTCTTCTTTGCTTGTTCACCAATGGGTGCGATGACGCTAGCGGACTAATCGAGCAAGTCGGAGCAGCGTAGCGAATCGGGTGGCATGGTGTTGCGCATCCGGATCGCACGCTTGTGTTCGCCGACATCTGAGCGTGTCGGAGGACCCGTGTACTTTCAGTGCGGACAGTGGGGCGTGGGAGAAGGGTGGGGCCGGTTCGTGAAGGTTGGTAGGTCTGTTCAGAAGGCACTCGACGAGTGGATTGCGGACGATGTGGAGTCCGCAATGCTGCACGCGTGCAACGCGGTCGACGGAACTGCAAAGAAGGCGTATCCGAGCCTGGGCGTTACTGCGCGCTTCAAGACCTTCATACGCGACAACTACGATGTCTTCGGTCGGATGGGAATGCCGGGAATCGATCCGGAGAATACCCGGTTCGCTGTTCGGCACAACGGGGAACGGTGGAAGATGGATATCGCCGATGTGGTGTATCACATTCATCGATGCACACATGGGCACGGGGATGAACTCCCCGATGGATTCGAGCTTGTAAGGTATGACCCGAATTCGGGTCTCCCCAACCGACTTATTGGCGAGAACGGAAGTATCCGACTCAGTACAAGCGTGATATTCGGCTTGCTGGTTGTCGCGATCACTGATCCATCAAACGCCGATCAATCGATACCCTTGGACTACTTCTTGTTGCTTGAGCACATGAAGTTCTTCGTGCACGACTGGTGGGGGCAGAGGGACGAGTTCCGGGTTGCCCTTGCCGATGCAGCCGAGATTCCTATCGTGACCTTGAATTTCGGCGACTGGACGGATGGCCTCAGGCAGATTCGGTAGCTGGATGGACGGCCTCAGGTGATGGTGGCGGACACGCTCTACTTCCATGCAATATCGATGAATTCCGGTGCGAATTTCCGGCGTCCTCGAGGGCAGGGCAGGACGGTGACTGTCATCAACGCATCGATTATCACAGCCCTGCGATCGGCGGACAATTCTGCGTAGGCGTTCCGTACATCCCCGGAATCGAGAATGCCGGTCAACGGTGAGCGGAGACCGGCAGCATTGATCTGCGCATCCAGCGCGTCGATCTGCGGGGTCAGAATGTCGGTGCCAGCCTTGAGCTGTGCGTGTTCGATCTCTCCCGTGGCGAACATGCGCGCAAGTTGATTGCGTCGGGCCTCCAAGCCTTCACGTTCCGCGCGCAGCGCCTTCACGTCCAGCTGGTGCTGCTTCCTCACCAGATCCCACGCATCCGGCCGCGACAGCCGGTGCACCACAAGCTCGTTCACGTAGAAATCCAGGTCCG
Organism: Rhodococcus phenolicus; assembly: GCF_001646785.1. GTDB lineage: Bacteria > Actinomycetota > Actinomycetes > Mycobacteriales > Mycobacteriaceae > Rhodococcus > Rhodococcus phenolicus. The sequence goes on along the minus strand of NZ_LRRH01000039.1, from coordinate 51,165 downwards.
CTGCCTTGCGGCCCAGGTGCAAGCCGACCGGACAACGGTAGAACGGCCCTGCACCGTGTGATTGTGTCCCGGACATGAGGGTCTGGCCGTCGTTGCACCTGCCACACAGGTACAGTCCGGAACCCTGCCACTTGCGGGGACGGGCCGGCTTGCTGCGGGTCTGGAAGAACGCTTTGAGTGCCTCGTGCTGCTCGTAGGGCAAGATTTCCGGCCACTGGCCGACCACGCCGTGCAGGATGCGCTTCTGGTGGACGACTTGCCTCGAGTAGCAAGGGTTCTTGAGTACCAGCGTTACCGAGCCGGAATCCCACGTCTTGCCATGCGAGGTGGTCAAGCCTTGAGCGTTCCAGCGGCGCGCGATCTCGGCTGTGGGTGTGCCGGTCAGGATGTCCTGCACGGCAAGGCGTATCGCGTCGGCCTCGGTCGCTACGAGTTCCTTCCCGCCGTGCTCGTAGCCGAACACCCGCTTGCGGCTGCGCCAGTGCCCCAGTTCGGCGTGCTGCTGGTTGGCGCGCTTCTGCCGGTCGGCTTTCAGCTCGACCTCGTGCTGCGCGACGCTCGCGACGATGCGCGCGTTCATCCTGCCGGTCGGTGTGGTCAGGTCGACTTCCCCGGCGCTGACCGTGCGGATGGCGGTGTGGTGGTGTTCGACGGCGTCGATCAACCGGCCCAGTTCGAGCAGGCGGCGGTACAGCCGGTCGGGGTGCGAGCACAGCACGGCGTCGACGCGGCCCGCTGCGATGTCGGCCAGCAGGCGCTCGTATTCGGGTCTGCGCTTGCCGCTGTAGGCGCTGATGTCGTTGTCGGCATACACGTCGACCACGTCCCAGCCGAGCGTCCGGGCGAGCCTCCTGCAGCCCGATTCCTGGCGTCCGATGCCCAGCTCGTCGTGCTTCTGATCCTGGGAGATCCGGGCGTAGATTGCGGCGCGTGGTGTGCTCATGGCGGGTGTTCCTTCCGTGCACCCATGATGGTATCTGGTCGGGTTTATTGCTCAATAACCAGCTCGCGGACTTCGCGGCCGAGTCCGTCGACAAGGACGGCGTGCCGGTCGCGAACCGCGTCGAACCGGGCAAACGCCCCCGCAGTTCGATGTCGCCGACGCTCGTGTTCGAGCGCGGTCCCGACGGCACCCGCGGCAACCCGGTACTCGTCACCGGCTCGTCCGGCGGCTCGGTGATCATCCAGTTCGTGGTGAAGACCCTCGTCGGCATGCTCGATTGGGACCTGGACCCGCAGCAGGCCGTCTCGGCCGTCTCGTTCGGCGCCGCGAACACCCCCGTCACCGGTGTGGGAGGGGAACACCCCGCCGTCGACGGGTCCGACGACGGTGCCCACGACCCGCTCGTCGTCGCGTTGCGCGAACGCGGACATCAGGTGTCGGTCGCGCCGCAGTCCAGCGGTCTGAGCGCGCTGTGGCGCGAGGACGACGGCTGGGTCGGAGGTGCCGACCCGCGCCGGGAAGGCGTGGTCATGGGCGAGCACGGGTGAGCGGACGCACGTCCGGTGCCGTGCCCGGACCGGCCGGTGGCCACCACCGCACCACGACGGACCGTGCCCCCGAGTACACCAGCACGGAGCGCAGCGGGCCGCCGTCGGACAGCTGACGATGCAGTTCGCGCTGTTGCACGCGCGCGTCGCTGCCCTCCGGTACACCCACGAGGATCTCGACGGGTTCGTGACTGCGCCGGGCCTCCAGGATCAGCTGTTCCTCGGGGACGGCGTGGACCGGAACGTCGTCGGCTCCGGTCGCGTCCCCGACGACCAGGGCGACACAGTCGGTGTCCTCGTCGCGATACGCGACCACCCGGCTCGGGCGCGGCACCGACTCCAGAGCGCGATCGATCGTGAGTCCGGCCGGGGCGCCGGGCCCCTCCGTGTGCGGCATCCGGGGCAGGATCACCCGTCTCGCGGCCCGTTCGAAGAATCCCGCGGTGGGAACGTTCATGGCTCTGCCTCCTCGGCGCCGTCCTCCCGACAGGTATTCGGTGCAGCGACCGATCCGGACGAGTCGTCCCCTCACCTACCCGATCGGGCAGGTACCGGCCCTACCCGTCGACCCGGTGCCCCGGCCGCCCACCCGGCCTACGCTCGAAGGACCGTAAGCTGGATCACACGCCGGATCGCCGGGGACCGTCAGGAGTGCAGCAGTGGCCGTCGCCATACCGGAACGTCGGAGCGAATCGGGGACCGCCGGGCGCCGGGAGACACCGACGCTCGCGAAGTTCCATGCCCCCGAGATCGTGTTCGGCGCGGGATCGCTCGCCGAGGCCGCGCACGCGACCGTGCGTCTCGGTGGCGGCCGGCCGATGCTCGTCACCGATCCCGGGCTCGTCGAGGCAGGGTGGGTCGACGAACTTCGCCGCCACCTGGACGAACAGGGCCTGACCCCGGTGGTGTGGAGCGAGCTGACGCCGAATCCGAAGGATTTCGAGGTGGCTGCCGGCCACGAGCTCTACCGCTCCGAGGGGTGCGACGTGCTGGTCGGGCTCGGGGGCGGTTCGGTGATCGACGCGGCGAAGGGTATCGCGGTGCTCGCCGCGAACGGCGGCAGCATCCTCGACTACGAGGGAGTCGACCGGGCGCCCCTGCCGATCCCGCCGATGGTGATGGTGCCCTCCACATCCGGTACCGGCGCAGACGTGTCGCAGTTCTGCGTCGTCACCGACACCACCCGCAACACCAAGATCACCATCATCGGCCGGTCCCTGGTGCCCGACCTGACGGTCATCGACCCGCGGCTGCTCACCACCATGCCCGACGACCTGAACGCGGCGACCGGGCTGGACGCGCTCACCCACGGCATCGAGGCATTCGTCTCCCGCGCGCACAATCCGCTCACCGATCATCACGCGCTGCGGGCCGTCGCGATGGTCACCGGCACACTCGTCCACACCATCGACGAACCTCACGAGATGACGCACCGTACCGCCATGGCGCAGGCGAGCCTCGAAGCCGGCCTGGCATTCACGAATGCGATTCTCGGCGCGGCGCACGCGATGAGCCATCAGGTCGGCGGCCTGCTCGACCAGCCGCACGGCGTCATCAACGGCGTGCTGCTCCCGCACGTGATCCGGTTCAACGCCGCCGCGGACCCGGCGCCGTTCGTGGCGATCGCCGCGGCGCTGGGCCTGGAGGAGCACCGCGGTCCCGACCAGGAGGCCGCACTCGCCGTCGCCGACCGCGTCGAACGCCTCGCACGGGAGGTCGGGGTGCCCAGGGGACTGCGGGAACTCGGTGTGCGAGAACAAGATCTGACCCGGCTCGCCGCGGGAGCCCTGCGCGACGCGTGCATGTCCACCAACCCGCGCGCGGCGACCCACGAACAGATGGTCGCGCTGTTCCGGGCGGCGTTGTGAACCCGGCGGCCCCCGATCTGTCCCAGCTCACCGGTCTGCGGTCGGGCAAGCCCACTTTCTATCCGCAGTACCGGGGCGCTGCCGAACGTCTCGAACGGGTCGTGCACGCCCTCGAACTCATCTCGCGGGCGCTGGTGCGCACTGTCGAAGGCCCCGAAACGCTGATCTGCGCGGTCGCCGAGGCCGCCCGCGCGCATCTCAGTGCCCGCTGGGTGGTGTTCGCACTCACCGACGGCATGCTGCCCGACGCCGGGCCCCGGCGCCTCGTGCTCGGACCCGACGCCACCCCGTTCCTCGTCGACAACGTCGAGGGGCCACCGCTTCCCGAGGAGGTGGTGCGCTGCCTCGACGACATCCGGTCCGGCACCGTCGAACGCGACCCGATCGTCGACGGTCATCATGCGTTCGTGCCGATCGTGCTCGGTGGCGGTGTCGCCGGGGCGATCGCGGCGTGGACCCCGGAGCATCGCACCCTCGATGCGACCGATCGCGCGGTGCTGTCCATCCTGGCCAGTCAAACCGCTGTGGCCCTGCAGAATTCGGCGCTGTACCAGCGCGGGCAGCTCCTGCTCGAACGTGCCGAGGAGGCCTATCGTGAAGCGAACCGGGCCGCCGCCGACCTGCAGTCGCGCAACGCCGAGCTCGAAGCGACCCTGCGTGAACTGGAGCGGACGCAACGGCAGCTCGGTGCAGCTCACCGGCATCAGGCGCTCGACGAGGAGCGGCACCGCATCGCGCGCGAACTGCACGACAGCGTCACGCAGGCCGTGCTGTCGGCGGGCATGCAGATCGAGGTGTGCCGCAGCGATATTCCCGACAGCGAACGGTCCGAGCGTCTCGATCTGGCGAAGGAACTGACCCGCCGTGCCGTCGAGCAGCTGCGGTCGGCTATCTATGCGCTCAACCATCCGTCGGACGCGGATCGGTCGTCGCTGCCGGAGATGCTCGAGCAGCTGCGGGTCGCGCACACCCCCGGCGAACTGGACATCGTGATCCGGGTCGGCGGCACCCCCGTCGAACTGTCCGGCGACGTCGAGCACGCCTTGCTGCGCATCGCGGGGGAGGCACTGTTCAACGCCGTGGTGCACGCGAACGCGACCCGTGCGGTGCTGCGGCTGACGTACGGTCCCGAGTCGGTGCTGCTGTCCGTCGCCGACGACGGCGACGGCGATCCCGCGCGCATCCGCGTGATGCTGCGCCTGGCCGCAGGCAGCGACCTCGACGGGCGGCACCGCGGCCTGGCGAACATGCAGGCCCGCGCCCACGAGTTCGGTGGACGGCTCGAGGTGCGGCGGGCCCGGATCGGAGGCGTCCGGGTCGCTGTACGTATTCCCGTCCCGAAAAACGCTCCGCAGGATACGGATGCGGCCAGAACAGGAGAACAGTCATGACGGTGACCTCGCCGCGGACCCGTCGGGACACCGTGCGGATCGTGCTCGTGGACGACCATGCGATCCTCCGGCAGGGGCTGCGCTCGATCCTCGACCGCGAACCGGACCTCGAGGTCGTCGGGGAGGCGTCGGCGGAGGACGAGGCCCTCGTGCTCGTCGACCGGATGCGTCCCGACATCGTGCTGATGGATCTGAAGCTCTCTGCCGGATCGGACTACGAAGGGCTGACGTTGTGCAGCCAGTTGTCCGCCGCGCATCCCGGGATCGGTCTGCTCGTGCTCACCACCTTCCTCGACGAGCAGCTCGTCGTGCGAGCCGTGCACGCCGGCGCGCGCGGCTACGTCGTCAAGGACGTCGACACCACCGAACTGGTCCGCGCGATCCGTGCGGTGTCGCGAGGGGAGAGCGCGTTCGATTCGCGCAGCGCCGCGGCGGTGGTGCGCACCCTCAGCGGAAAGGTCGCGCCCACCGAGCAGCTCACCGACCGGGAACTCGAGGTGCTGCGACTGCTCGCCGCGGGCCTGTCGAACGCGAAGATCGGTGAGCAGCTGTTCATTTCGGCGACCACGGTGAAGTTCCACGTGAGCAACATCATGCGCAAGCTCGGTGTCGGCCGACGTGCCGAGGCGGTGTACGCGGCGAGCAAGCGCGGGCTCATCTGAGACGGGTCTTCCGGGCGGCGGGTACCGCCCGGAAGACCTGACCGGACGGTCAGCAGGTGCTGGGGGTGTCCTCGCCCGCGAACCGCTTGTTCAGGAAGTCGAGCGCCTGCCCGAGGCCGAGCACCGCCGCCGACATGTGATCGGGGGTGGGAGTCTCGAGGCTCTGGACCCGGGCGCCCGCAGCGCAGTACCGGGCGAGCGTGGCGACGATCGAATCGACCGGGATCAGAGCGTCGGTGGGGCTGTGCCATTCGAAGATCGGCATGTCCGGCACGCCCGGGAACAGTTCCAGGCTGTTCTCGTCGACGACGGCGAGCGCGCCCGGCTCGTCGGTCAACCGGCTGATCGGGCTGACCTGCGGCAGACTCCCGCCCGCCCCGATCCGCAGGATGTCGTTGGTGCACGCCGCGGTGAGCCCGTCGCGCATGGCGAGCCCGGCAGGGGTGAGCTGTCCGGTGAGATTGATGCGGTCCGGATATTCGCGTTCGAGTCCGAGCGCCGCGGCGAACGCCAGCCCGAACACCGGGTGCGGCTCGGTACCGATACCGTCGGCCATCTTCCGCAGGTTCATCGGGACGCCGCCCATCGCGGCTCCGACGATGTTCAGTTCGGGGGCGTAGCTCGGTGCGAGCGCGGCCGCCCACCCGGTGGCCATTCCGCCGCCGGAGTACCCGGCCAGCGTGACCGGGCTGTTCGCGACCTGGAGTTCGGCTGCGCGCTGGACCGCCCGGATGCCGTCGAGGGTGATCTGGCCGCCGAGCTTGGCGGCGCCGTAGGCGCTGGTGGGTCCGAGATGGTCCGGGATCGCCACCGTCCATCCGCGCTGCAACGCGACGTTCAGGCCGACGGCCTCACGGACCGCCAGGTTCGGGTCGGTGGTCCACAGCGTCTGCGACGGTGCACACTGCGGACCGAGGGCGTTGATCACGTGCTGGAACGAGAGCAGCGGCCCGTCGGGCGCCTTGCCCACGGGAGCGAACACGGTCGTCACCGCTGTGATCGGATGACCCTGGGAGTTCGTGGAGCGGAAACTGATCTGCCAGGTGTCGGCGCCCACGATCCCCGGTGGGGTGGGCATGCGCCGGATGCCGAGAACATCACCCGGTGCGGAGGCGTCGGCTTGCGCGACCACACGGTAGAAGGGGTCCGCCGGCAGCGGCGGGTACACGGGGGTGGCGGCGGCCTGCGTGGTGGATGCGACGGTTGCGACCGCCGCCGCGGCGCACACGGCCGCGGTCAGAACTCCACGACGAAGTCGGGTACCCACAGAACAACCTCCACTGACGACAACCCCGGCATGCGGTGACGGGAAACAACGATTCGTTTCGGTATCGACCACCGGCCACAGTTCGTTACGAATCGGACAATGTACCTCCACCGCGTTGCGGGACCGAGACCGCGCCGTTCCCGGCCGGTCGAGAACCGCGACCGCGCCGTGACGGGCAGGGCGTTCCGGCGACCCGACACAATCTGTCGCGGAGCACCCCCGTCATTCCCCCGTCCGGGAGTAACGTGCCGAGGATGACGACGGCACTCACCGCGTTCGAACTCGTCAAATCGTTCGGCCCGACCCGGGCCCTCGACGAACTCGACCTCGAGGTGCGCCGCGGGGAGGTACACGGCTTCCTCGGCCCGAACGGCGCCGGCAAATCCACCACCATCCGCATCCTGCTCGGGTTGCTGCGCGCCGATTCGGGGCGGGTCGAGCTGCTCGGCGGTGACCCGTGGCGCAACTCCGTCGACCTGCACCGGCGGCTGGCGTACGTGCCGGGTGATGTGAACCTGTGGCCGAATCTGACCGGCGGCGAAGCCATCGACCTGCTGGCCGGGCTGCGCGGCGGCATCGACGAACGTCGCCGCGACGACCTGCTCGAACGGTTCGATCTCGATCCCACCAAGAAGGCCCGGACCTACTCGAAGGGAAATCGGCAGAAGGTCGCGATCGTCGCCGCGCTGGCCTCGGACGTGGAACTGTTCCTCTTCGACGAGCCGACGTCCGGGCTGGATCCGCTCAAGGACGAGGTGTTCCGGGACTGCGTGCGCGAGGCGGTCGCCGACGGCCGGTCGGTGTTGCTGTCCAGTCACACCCTCTCCGAGGTGGAGGCCCTGTGCGACCGGGTCACCATCATCCGGCGGGGACGCACCGTCGAATCGGGAACGCTGAGCGAACTCCGGCACCTGACCCGCACCTCGATCCGGGCCGAGACCGCCCGTTCCGCCGCCGGTTTCGGTGAGCACCCGGGCGTGCACGACCTCGAGATCGACGGACTGCGGGTGCGCTGCGAGGTCGATACCGCGCAGCTCGACGCGGTGCTGCGGCGCCTGCTCGACTTCGACCTGACCTCGCTGACCTGCACACCACCGACGTTGGAGGAGCTGTTCCTGCGGCACTACGGGGACGAGGTGGCGGACGGGAGCAGGAAATGACCACGGTTGCGACCGGCAGGCACACGAGTCCCGCCTACGCCGGCACCGGCCGGCTGATCCGGCTGGCACTGCGCCGGGACCGCGTCCAGGTGCCGGTGTGGCTGGTGGCGTTCGTGCTCGTGTACGCGGTGTCGGTGTGGAGCCTGAAGGACCTGTACCCGACCCCTGCGGATCTGCATCTGATCGCGGCGAGTTCCGCAGTGTCCCCGGTGGTGCTCGCCACCAACGGTCTGGTGTCCGGCGACAGCCTCGGAGCGGTCGTGACCGCCCAGACGCTGCTGTTCCTGGCCCTCGCGGCCGGACTGATGAACTCCATGATGGTGGTGCGGCACACCCGGCAGAACGAGGAGACGGGGCGTGCGGAACTGGTCGGTGCCGCCGTCGTCGGGCGCCGGGCCATGCTCACCGCCGCGCTGCTGGTCGCGCTCGCCACCGACGTCGTGCTGGCGGTGCTTCTCGCGGTCGTCTCCGTCGCGTTCGGCCTGCCGGTCGCCGGTTCGGTCGCGCTCGGAGCCGCCACAGGTGCCACGGGCCTCGCCTTCGCCGGGGTCGGGGCGGTGACGGCGCAGGTCGCCCAGGGATCCCGCGCCGCGAACGGGCTCGCGGGGGCCGCGCTCGGCCTGTCGTTCCTGCTGCGCGCGGTCGGTGACACCACCGGCAGCGTCGACGAGAGCGGGATCCGGGTCACCAGTGCGTGGCCCTCGTGGCTGAGCCCGATCGGCTGGGCCCAGCAGGTCCGGCCGTACGACGTCGACGCGTGGTGGGTGTTCGCGATCTTCGCGGTATTCGCGGTGGCGGCGGTGTGGCTCGCCTACGCGCTGACCGGCCGCCGCGATCACGGTGCCGGGCTCGTGCAACCGCGTCCCGGGCCGGCCCGCGCGGCGGCGCACCTGCCGACCGCACTCGGCTTCGCGTGGCGCATGCAGCGCACCACGCTGATGTGGTGGGCGCTGGGCATCGTCGTGCTCGGCGCGACCTACGGCAGCGTCGCGAACGAGATGGACAGTTTCCTCGACGAGGGCGGCGGCGTCGCCGACATGATGACCCAGCTCGGCGGTGGCGCCGAAGCGCTCACCGACGCCTACTTCGCCGTGATCTTCCTGATGATGTCGTTCTTCACTGCCGCGTATGCGGTGCAGTCGGTGCTGCGCATGCACGGCGAGGAGACGTCGGGCCGCGTCGAACCGCTGTTGTCGACCGCGTTGGGGCGCATCCGGTGGATGCTCTCGCACGTCGCGGTGGTCGTCGTCGGAATCGTGGTCCTGCACATCGTTCTCGGTGTCGCGGTTGCGATTCCGTACGGTGTCGCGATCGGGGACCCGGGCGGGCCGCTCGGCGATCTGCTCCCGGCCTCGCTCGCGTTCGTCCCGGCCGTGCTGCTGGTGGCCGCCGCGACGGTTCTGTGCGTCGGCGCCCTTCCCCGGCGCGCGGCGAGCGTCGCGTGGGCCTTGTTCGCGGTGTGGGTGCTCATCGGCCAGATCGGCCCGCTGTTGAACCTGCCGCAGTGGGTGATGGATCTGTCGCCGTTCGTCCACGTCCCGGCACTGCCGGCCGCCGACCTGCGCGCAATGCCGTTGATCGTGCTCACCGTCGTGGCGGTGCTGCTCGCCGCGGCCGGCGTCGCGGCACTGCGTCGCCGCGACATCTCCGTGCAATGACAGCTCCGAACACGGTTCGTCTTCTGTGTGGATTCGTGTTCGCGTGGCGGACACGAATCCACACAGAACGGAAGCTCAGCGTGCGACCGGCTGCCGCAGGATCGTGCGCTGCTTCTCCGGCGCGATCTTCCGGAAATCGCTGAAGTAGATCTCGTGGTGCTTACCCGCCATACGGAATCCGTTGCCGGGGACGAACTCGTGGTGCAGACGCTCGAGCACGGCGGTCTCGTCGTCGAACGAACCGACGTGCAGTGTCTGTACGCACGTGCCCTCGGTCAGCGTTTCGAGGCGCACGTCGCCGAGACGCGCCGGCCCGTTCTTCGCTCCTGCCCGGTCGACGGCACCGGCGAACTCCTCGCGTCCGATCCAGTCCGGCACGAAGAGCATCATCGTCCAGTCCCACCGCGACTTGTCCCGTGCCGTGGTGAACGACTCCATGTTCTCCGCCCACCACAGCCCTTCCAGGGGTGGGACCACGTAGTCGCGCCCGAGATCCCGCTTGCTCGCGAACTTCAGCTTGTACGCCACCGGGTACAACGCTTCGACGGCCGCGGTGAACTCCGGCGAGGTGTTCGGGTCGCCGTGGCCGTCGATCATCAGGTACTGCATGTCCGGCACGTCCACGACCCGGAACTCGCCGCGAGCGGCCCGGTAGGTGTCCAGGGTCTTCTTGAAATCGACCTTGCCGTTCGTAGGGGCACCGGTCATGGTTCTCCTCGGTTCGTCAGGATGCGTCGAGTACCAGCCACCCGCCGTGATGTTCGAACACCTCGAAGTCGCGGCCCGTGGATTCCCCGAGTCGTCGCAGTGCGTCGAGGTCGAAGGTGCGCACGTGACCGTGGCACGCGGTGGCCTCGTCCTCGCACGGCACCGCGATCACCACCCGCTCCCGCGCGATGCGCAGCGCCTCGGCGACCACCGCGTCGCCGATCGTGTCGTCGACGTGCTCGAGCAGGTGGATCGCGGTGACGGTGTCGGCGCTGCGATCGGGAACCGGCACGTGCGCGGCGTCGCAGACGAGGGTGTCGACCGGCAGGCCCAGGCGAGGGGCGACGGCGTCGAGGAGGGACATGGTGCCCGGGAGGATGTCGGTGGCGGTCACCGCTGCGCCCGCACGGGCCAGTCGCAGCGGCAGGAACCCGAAGCAGGACCCGAGGTCCAGTACGCGACCGCGCGCCAGTTCCTCGGCCTTGTCGTGGATGGGAGCGAAATCCGCTGTGCCGTCCAGAAGTTCGCCCAGCGAGTTGCGGTAGTAGGTGACCCAGGCGTCGAGTGCGTCGGGGACGGTCGAACGCACCAGCCCGACCATCGTCAGTTCGAACTCGTCCTGCCCGAAATCGGCGTCCTCGATGGACGCGGTGACGCCGGCGACGAGTCGCTCGCTGAGATCGGCGGGACCGAGTGAATGCGTCACGTGCAGGCGGCCGTCGTTGCGCCGCAACGTCAACGGTCCGGCGTCGACGCGCTCGACGGTGACGTGGTCGTGCGTCCAGCGTCCGGGAGTGCAGGGGGCGAGGGAATCGAGCACGGTCAAGACGCAGCCTCGTTCGGTGGTACGGCCGGGGGATTGAGCCCACTGTAGAGCGTGCGCATCCCCGAGGCCAGCAGATCGGGGAGTTCGGCGGAATCGTCGGTGAGCCACTGCTCGTACGCCGAGACCGCCACGGCCAGTACGAGATAGCCGACGGTGCGCGGGAAGTGATCGTCGGACGAGGCGTCGGTGCGGCGCGCGACGAACTCGGCGATGACCTGCCGCCATCCCTGGTACATCACCGACGAATACGCCTGGAGTGTCGGATTGCGCAGGATCAGCTCCATCCGGGCCCGGTGCCGCTGAGCCTCGGACTCGGGGAAGGTGTTGAAGTCCAGCAGTGCCGAGGTCAGGGCCTCGGGTAGTGGAGTGTCGTCCGGAAATTCGGCCAGGTGCGCGCGCATGTGCGCGAGGTGCTCGTCGAAGTCGCCCCACGGCACGGCGTTCTTCGACGGGAAGTACCGGAAGAACGTGCGCCGGGCGATCCCGGCGGCTTCGGCGATCTCGTCGACGCTGGTCTCGTCGAATCCGCGTTCGCGGAACAACTCGATGCCGACGGCGCTGAGTCCCTCCCTCGTTGTGGAGGGGCGCCTACCTGTCCGAGCGGACGGTTTCCGGCGGCTACGCATTTTTCCCTCGATCCATGGATGACATTCTGCACTCGATGCCATTACAGTGGTGAACCGAGTCACAGTGCAACCCCGGCTGTGGCCTCCTGCTCCTCCCTGGTGGAGTGCAGAAACAGTGTGAAGAACCGAGGAGGAAACATGTCCGATCGTGACAACGCGGTGATCGAGTCCGAGCTGATCGAGGAGTCCCTCGTCGAAGAGGTCTCCATCGACGGCATGTGCGGCGTGTACTGATCATGTCCGCACCCGGAGCCACCGCCGTGGCAACTGCACAGTTCGATCCGGGCGCCACGTGGCGGCTCCACCCGCAGGTAGCGCTTCGCCCCGAGCCGTTCGGGGCGTTGCTCTACCACTTCGGCACCCGCAAGCTGTCGTTCCTGAAGAACACCGTGATCGTCGACGTCGTCCGGTCGCTGGACCAGCACGACTCGGTGCGGGACGCGTTGCGCGCCCACGGGATCGACGAGAACGCCGAGCGGCCCTATCTGCATGCCCTGGGCACGCTGGCCGACTCCCACATGATCGTCCCCGCTTGAGACCCGGACCAGCCCACGCAAGGACCAGCCCATGACTTCGTTGCTCGAACCGCCCGTCACCACCGCGCCACCCAAGGTGGGTCGCCTCGTCGACCAGTTCGAGAAGGGCCTCGACGCCCCGATCTGCCTGACCTGGGAACTGACCTACGCCTGCAACCTGTCGTGCGTGCACTGCCTGTCCTCGTCCGGGAAACGCGACCCGAACGAGCTGTCCACCGAGCAGTGCAAGGCGATCATCGACGAACTGCAGCGCATGCAGGTCTTCTACGTCAACATCGGCGGCGGCGAACCCACCGTGCGCTCGGACTTCTGGGAACTGGTCGACTACGCCACCGAACACCAGGTGGGCGTGAAGTTCTCCACCAACGGCGTGCGTATCGACAAGAAGGTCGCCGCGCGACTGGCCGCCTCCGACTACGTCGACGTGCAGATCTCCCTCGACGGCGCGACCGCCGAGGTCAACGACGCTGTCCGCGGCCCCGGCTCGTTCGCGATGGCCGTGCGTGCGCTCGAGAACCTGTCCGAGGCGGGGTTCCGCGACGCCAAGATCTCCGTCGTCGTCACCCGCGAGAACGTCGACCAGCTCGACGAGTTCAAGGCTCTCGCCGACAAATACGGTGCGACCCTGCGCATCACGCGACTGCGCCCGTCCGGGCGCGCCGTCGACGTGTGGGACGATCTGCATCCCACCCACGAACAACAGCGGCAGCTCTACGACTGGCTCGTCGCGCACGGCGAGGGTGTGCTCACCGGAGACTCGTTCTTCCACCTGTCCGCGTTCGGCGCCGACAGCGGCGCCGGTTCGCTGCCCGGCCTGAACCTGTGCGGCGCCGGCCGCGTGGTGTGCCTGATCGACCCGGTCGGCGATGTCTACGCGTGCCCCTTCGCGATCCACGAGAACTTCCACGCCGGCAACATCCTCACCGACGGCGGGTTCGCCTCCGTCTGGAAGAATTCCGACCTGTTCCGTGAGCTGCGCGAACCGCAGTCCGCCGGCGCATGCAGCTCGTGCAACTTCTTCGACGCGTGCCGCGGCGGCTGCATGGCCGCGAAGTTCTTCACCGGCCTGCCGATGGACGGCCCGGACCCCGAATGCGTTCAGGGCTACGGGCAGCCCGCGCTCGAGGCCGATCGAACCGTGCCGCAGTCCAGCGTCGACCATTCGCGTACCGGCAAGCGCGCCGAGCGCCGCACCCCGCAGGCGCCGGTTCCGCTGACCCTGCTCACCAAGCCCCCCGCCAAGTTCTGCGACGAGAACCCGCTCGCAGGACTGTAATTCTCGAGGAGACCACAGACAATGGCCAAGCCTTCCTGGCTGAAGAACCCGTGGGCCCAGGACCCCTGGTTCGAGACCGTCGCGATCGCGCAGCAGCGCGCCCGCAAGCGGCTGCCGAAATCCGTCTACGGTGCGCTCGTCGCCGGCTCCGAAGCGGGCCTGACCGTCGACGACAACACTGCCGCGTTCCGTGAGCTCGGGTTCGCTCCGCATGTCGCCGGGCTCTCGGGCAAACGGGAGATGGGCACGACCATCCTCGGGCAGGAAGTGTCTCTGCCGGTGATGATCTCGCCGACCGGTGTGCAGGCGGTGCACCCCGACGGTGAGGTCGCCGTGGCGCGGGCCGCTGCGGCCCGCGGCACCGCGATGGGCCTGTCGTCGTTCGCGAGCAAGTCCATCGAAGACGTCGCCGCGGTCAACGACAAGACCTTCTTCCAGATGTACTGGGTGGGCAGCCGCGACGTGCTCGTCCAGCGCATGGAACGCGCCCGCGCGGCCGGCGCCAAGGGCCTGATCATGACCCTGGACTGGTCGTTCTCGAACGGCCGCGACTGGGGCAGCCCGGCGATCCCGGAGAAGATGAACCTCGAGGCGATGATCAAGTTCGCGCCCGAGGGCATCACCCGCCCGAAGTGGATGCTGCAGTGGGCCAAGTCGCTCGGTCTGCCGGATCTCACGACGCCGAATCTCACCCCGCCCGGTGGCGCGGCACCCACCTTCTTCGGTGCCTACGGAGAATGGATGGGGACCCCGCTGCCGACCTGGGAGGACGTCGCGTGGCTGCGTGAGCAGTGGGGTGACGGTCCGTTCATGCTCAAGGGTGTGATGCGGGTCGACGACGCCAAGCGGGCAGTCGACGCCGGTGTCACCGCGATCTCGGTGTCCAACCACGGCGGCAACAACCTCGACGGCACGCCCGCCCCGATCCGGGCGCTCCCGGCGATCGTCGAGGCGGTCGGCAAGGACGTCGAGGTGCTGCTCGACGGCGGTATCCGTCGCGGCAGCGATGTCGTCAAGGCCCTTGCGCTCGGTGCGAGGGCGGTGCTCATCGGCCGCGCCTATCTGTGGGGTCTCGCCGCCAACGGTCAGGCCGGTGTCGAGAACGTTCTCGACATCCTCAGCGGCGGAATCGGTTCCGCGCTGGTGGGACTGGGCAAGGACTCGATCCACGATCTGACCCCGGACGACGTCTTCGTGCCGGACGGGTTCCGCCGGGACCTCGGCATCTGATCGAGCCCGGACATACGAGACTCCGTGCTCACAGACCCGATCACCCTCGCCGGACGTACCGCATCGGCGAGGGTGATCTTCGGTCCGCACGAGACGAATCTTGCTGCGGGACGGTCACTCTCGCGGCGCCACGTCGACTACTACGCCCGCCGCGCACGCGGCGGTGCAGGTGTCGTCGTCACCGAGGTCGCGTCGGTGCACCCGGCCGACCATCCGTACGAGCGGGCGCCGCTGGCCGAGGAGTGCGGCGCGGGCTGGAGTGAGGTGGTCACCGCGTGCCGGCCACACGGCACGCTCGTGCTCGCCGGACTCGGTCACACCGGGTTGCAGGGATCGAGTGCCTGGACCCGATCACCGCTGCACGCACCGTCGCGGGTAGCGGACCCGGCGACGCGGGAACTTCCCGCCGAGATGAGCGTCGCCGACATCGACGCGGTGGTCGACGGGTTCCGCCGAGCCACCGCGATCGCGGTCGCCGCGGACGTCGACGGCGTCGAACTCGACGCCGGCCCGGGTGCGCTGCTGCGGCAGTTCCTCTCCGGGCTGACCAATCTGCGTACCGACCGCTACGGCACCGAGCGGCCGCTGCTGCTGCGCCGGGTGATCGACGCCGTCCGAGGCGAACTCGGTCCCGGCCGGGTCCTCGCGCTCCGGCTGAGCTGCGACGAGAACGCGCCCTGGGCCGGTATCACTCCCGAACTCGCCGCCGGGTACGCGGCCGGGCTGGCACCGCGTCTCGACCTGCTCACCGTGGTGCGCGGCGGCCTGTTCACCCCCGGCGCGTACCGGCCCGACGCGCACACCGAGCCCGGGTTCAACGAGGACACCTGCCGCCGCATCCGCGTCGCCGTCGACGGAGCCGTGCCGGTCGTGCTGCAGGGCAGCATCGTCGACGCCGGCCATGCGCAGCGGGCGCTCGACGACGGGGTCTGCGACGCCGTCGAGATGACCCGGGCGCAGATCGCCGACCCCGAGCTCGTCGCGACCGTGCGTGACGGACGGGCGCCGCGACCGTGTGTGCTGTGCAACCAGGCGTGCCTCGTCCGTGACTTCCACAATCCGGTGGTCGGATGTGTCGGCAACCCGGAAGCCGGGCACGAGTCCGAGATCGACCCGCCTGCGGGCCGGTCCGGCAACGTTCTCGTCGTCGGCGGGGGTCCCGCCGGTCTCGAGGCGGCGCGCACCTTCGCCGCCCGCGGGCACCGCGTGCAGGTCCGCGAGCGCGGCGACCGATTCGGCGGCATGCTGCGGACCGCGGCCGCCGGCGCCGGACGCGGCCGGCTCGCGGCCCTCGCGGACTGGCTCGAGGACCGATGCCGCGAATCCGGGGTCGACCTGCGCGCCGGCGCCACCGTCACCGAGGCCGACCTCGACGCTGCTCACGCCGCCGCGCACACGATCGTGCTCGCCACCGGCAGCCGGCCCCGGCCCCCCGGCTTTCCGGTCGCTGCCGACGCCGCCTGCTACACGACCGCACGCGGGGTTCTGGATCACCCCCCGGCGGGGCCGCGGACGATACTCGTGTGGGATCCGGTCGGCGGGCCCGTCGCAGTCGCGGTCGCCGAACACCTGGCCGGGCTCGGCCACCGGGTGCACTACGCGACGTGCGATCCGGTCGCGGGTTCGCGGCTCGCGCCCACCGGTGACCTGGTCGGCGCGAACGCACGACTCGGGCGTGCCGGCATCACCCGGTACCGCGGTGTCACGGTGCGCGCGGTCGACCCGGCGGGAGTTCATCTGGCGCACCCGATCACGGGGAGGGCGACCACCGTCCCGGGTGCGCTGCTCGTGGACTGCTCAGCGGGATTACCGGATGACAAACTCGCCGGTGTGGGGCGCAATGGAGTCGGCGACTGTGTCGCACCGCGGACGGTGCGGGAAGCGATCCGGGAAGGGTATCGTGTCGCCGCGGAACTGTAACCTGTTTCATATACGGACCGAAGGAGAACGCCACATGGGCGAGTTCGACGGCAAGGTCGTTTTCATCACCGGCATCGCGCGCGGGCAGGGCCGCAACCATGCGTTGCGCTTCGCACGCGAGGGTGCCTCGATCATCGGCGTCGACATCGCCAGGCCCGTGTCGAAGTACATCAGCTACGAGCAGGCCACCGAGGACGACTTCCACGAGACGGTACGGCTCGTCGAGGAAGCCGGCGGCAAGATCCTCGCCCGGATCGCCGACGTCCGCGACAGTGACGCGCTCAGGGCCGTCGTCGACGAGGGGGTCGCCCAGTTCGGCCGCCTCGACGTCGTCGTCGCCAACGCGGGCATCTGCTCGTGGAACCGCTTCTGGGAGATGCCGGACGACCAGTTCGAGGAACTGATCGACATCAACCTCACCGGTGTGTTCAAGACCCTCAAGGCGGCGACCCCCGCGATGATCGAGGCCGGCAACGGCGGATCGATCATCCTCGTCAGCTCGGTCGCGGGGCTCAAGGCCATGCCCGGCCAGATCAACTACGCGGCGGCGAAGTTCGGACTCGTCGGTATGACGCAGACGGCGGCAAAGGAACTGGGCGAGTACCGTATCCGCGTCAACTCGATCCACCCGTACGGCGTGAACACACCGATGGGCACCGATCCGGGCGCGCTGCAGATGTTCGAGAAGTACCCGCACTGGCTGCCCAATTTCGCGCCGATCCTCACCGAGAAGCCCATCGCCGACCCCGACGACACGTCCGACGCGGTGCTGTTCCTCGCCGGCGACCGTGCCAAGACCATCACCGGAAGCCAGATGGCGCTCGACCAAGGCAACTCGAAGGTCTGACCGGTGCCGCGCGACGTGACCGGCGCCGAGCCGCACGAACCGTTGCGGCTCGGCCCGGTCACGCTGCGCAACCGCATCGTCTTCCCCGCGCACCTGACGAACTTCGCCGTCGACGGCGAGATCACCGACCGGCACATCGCCTACTACGTCGCGCGGGCCCGCGGGGGAGCGGCGATGATCGTCACCGAGGAGCACACGGTGCACCCCTCGGATCGGCCGTACGAGAAGCTGATCCGTGGCTGGGACCCGGACGTGCTGCCCGGATACCGGCGTCTCACCGACGCGGTACGCGCCCACGACACCCGAATTCTCGCCCAGCTCAACCACAACGGCGCGCAAGGCACCGGCATGTACACCGGCCGGCCGCTGTGGGCGCCCGCACCGGACCCGGACCCGCTGTTCCGTGAGGTGCCCGTCGCCATCGGCGAACGGGAGATCGGTGAACTCGTCGCGGGCTATGCGGACGTCGCCCGCCGCTGCGCGGACGGCGGGTTCGACGGCGTCGAGATCCAGTGTTCGCAGGCGTCGATCCTGCGCGCGTTCCTCGCTCCCGGCACCAACCCGCGCACCGACGGCTACGGTGGCGACCGTGACCGCCGTGCCAGGTTGCTGCTCGACATCGTCACCGCGGTGCGCGCGGCGATCGGCCCCGGGCTCGTCCTCGGGGTCCGGCTCAGCGGGCACGACGGAACACCCGGCGGACTCGGCATCGACGACGCCGTGCACGTCGCGCGGTTGCTGGAGGCGACCGGAACCGTCGACTACCTGAGCACGTCCGTCGGAGTCGCCACCGAAACCCTGCATCTCGTCGAGGCCCCCATGTCCACACCACACGGCTATTCGCTGTTCGTGCCGGATGCCATCGGTGCCGCTGTCGACCTGCCCGTGGTCGGGGTCGGCCGGTTCACGACCCCGGATCAGGTCCGGGACGCCCTGACCGACGGGGTCTGCGATCTCGTCGGGGCGGTGCGCGCCCACATCGCCGACCCCGGGTTCGCGGGCAAGACCCTCGGCGGTCGCGGCGACGAGATCCGCCCGTGCATCGGCTGCAATCAGGACTGCATCGGCCGCGTCGGGCTGGGGCGTCCGATCGGGTGCGCGGTCAACCCGCACGCCGGCTACGAGGAGATTCCGTTGCCCGCCCCGGCCGTGCCCGCGCGTGTCCTCGTGGTCGGCGCGGGACCGGCGGGTCTGCAGGCCGCCGTGACCGCCGCACAGCGCGGGCACACCGTCACGGTCCTCGAACGGGAAACCCTGCCGGGCGGTCAGATTCGTTCTGCGGCGACCGCCCCGCACCGCGGCGAGCTGATCGGCGCGGTGGCCGCTCTCGAGGCCGAGTGTCGCCGGCTCGGCGTCGAGATCCGCACGGGCGCCGACGCCGCCGCCGCGACAGTCCGGGCGCACCGGCCGGACGCGGTCGTCGTGGCCACCGGCGCCCGGCCCCGACGGCCGGACTGGGCGGGGACCTCACGTCGGGTCGTCGATGTGCGCGACGTGCTCGACGGTCACGCCGAACCGGCCGGGCGGGTGCTCGTCGTCGACGACCTCGGGTTCCACCAGGCGACGTCGGTCGCCGAACTGCTCGCCGACCGCGGGTGCGTGGTCACGGTGTGCACCAGCGGCATGATCGTCGGACAGGACCTCGGCCTCACCCTGGAAATGAACGGCTGGATCCGGCGCGCCCACGACAAGGGCATCGACCAGGTGACCGACGTGGTGGTCGCTGCGGTCGCGGAGACCGGCGACGGCGTCGAGGTGACCCTGCTGAATCACCTCACCGGCGAAACCAGCTGCTGCACTGTCGATCACGTCGTCGTTGCGACGCATCAGGAACCGGTGGACGAGCTGTGGCACGAGTTGCACGGTGAGAATTTCCGGTTGATCTGCGTCGGCGATGCGGTGACGCCACGACGGCTGGACTCGGCGATCATCGAGGGGATGCGCGCGGCCGCCGCGCTGTGACGACGACCCCGGGAACCGGTCCCGTCGAGGTCCTGACAAACTCATCCGCGTGGTCCCCGGTCGTCCGCTCGTGCACACGGGCCGGCGGCCGGGCGGATGCCTTCCGGCCGGTCTAGAGCTCGCGTCGCATCGCCGCCCGCGGCCACCGGTCCAGGCCGTGGCGCGCCTCGGCCGCCCGGATCTCCCGGAGCTCCGGGGTGAGGTGCGCGTCGTCGACGACGCGGAACCCGAGTCGGGCGTAGTACGGCCCGTTCCACGGCACGTCGACGTAGGTGGTGAGGGTCATCGCGTCGTGGCCGTGGTCGCGGGCCCACCTCACGGCGTGCTCGAGGAGCATCCTTCCGATACCGGCGCGCGCGTGGTCGGGATGCACCGACACCTGCTCGACGTGGGCGTTGCCGTCGACGACATCGGCGAGCAGATAACCGTCCGGCCGGTTCTCCGAATCGAGATGTACCCAGGCACGTCCGGCATCGCAGTAGTGCTGCAGTTCCTCGATGCTCGGCGGCTCGTCGTCGGCGACCGCTGTCATGCCGAGGTCTGCGAACGGTGCGCCCGCGGCCCGTTCGATGTCCTGGAGGAGCGGCAGATCCGAGGAGGTGGCCAGGCGCAGTGGCGGCAGGAGTTTGCTGTAGTAGCGCGCGAAATCGGTGTACGCGTACCGGCCGTACCGCTCGGACATCGGGGTGTACCCGCACGACTCGTACAGGGCGATCGCCTCGGGTTGCGCGGTACCGGTTTCGAGGACGGTCCGGCGGCGCCCGGCATCGGTGGCGGTGCGTTCGAGGGCGCCGAGGATACGGCGGGCGAACCCGCGGCGGCGCGTCGTGTCCCGCACGTACATGCGTTTGATCTCGGCGTCGTCGGCGCGGATACCGGGGTAGGAGGAGTCGAGGGTGCGCCAGCCGCCGATGCCGACGGGGCATCCGTCGTCGCATGCGAGCAGGAAGGTGCCGCGGGGTGCGACGAACTCGTCCGGGAGCAGGGCGTTGTCGGCTTGGCCGCCGTAGCGGTGGACGTATTCGAGTTGCAGTTCGCCGAGAAGTTCGAGGACAGCCGGATCGTCGAGGCTGCGCGGTTCGATCAGCACGGGGGCAGCCTACGCGTCGTGTTCACCCGAACATGTTGCGCAATCGCTGTAACCATCTAAGGTGGTTACATGGTGATGCTCCGATCGTCCGACGGAATCGACTTCGAGGTCGACTCCGGATCCCTGTGCGTCGACTTCGTCTACACCGGCGGCGTGGAGGAGCGTGCGCGCTGGGAGTCGCTCCACACGCCCGACGACCTCGCGCACTGGATCGCCACCCGGACGGGCGTGCCGGTCGTCGACGTCCGCGTCGGTCCACACGATCTCGCGCAGGCCAAGGACGTTCGGGAAGCAGTGTGGCGCAGCCTGAATCGGTGCATCGACGGCCACGAGCCGAGTGGTACGGACACCACGACCCTCGACGACGCCGCCGCCCGGCCGGACATCGCGCCGCAGTTCGGGACGCCCGGTGTGGTCGTGCCGATCACCGGCGACCGAGCACTGTCGACGCTCGCCCGCGACGCCGTCGACCTGCTCACCGGTCCGCGCGCCGCCAGGGTCAAACGGTGCGCCGCCGACGACTGCGCGCTCGTCTTCGTCGACACCTCGCGCGCCGGCAGCCGCCGGTGGTGCTCGATGGCCCGGTGCGGCAACCGGGACAAGGTCCGCGCACATCGAAGGAAGGAGAACTGATGACCCACTCCGGAGCCGGCGCCGTCGGCAGAACCAAGGACGCCGGCTGGCAGATCGGTGTCTCGAAGACACTGCCGTACCCGGTCGACACGGTCTGGTCGGTGATCGTCGGCGAACCGAGCCACTGGCTCGGCACCGCCGCGGTGATCCCGCGCGAGAAGGGGGAGCAGTGGCAGTCCGACGACGGCACCACCGGGGAGCTGCGCAGCCGACGCGAGGGCGACCGGGTGCGCCTGACCTGGCGTCCGCCCGGGTGGAGTCATGACACCACGGTGCAGGTGGCGGTGCAGGCGACCGCCACCGGGACAGTCCTGAGATTCCACCAGGAACGCCTCGCCGGCCCCGATGAACGGCAGCGGCAGCGCAGCCACTGGCAGGCGGCACTGGCCCGGATCGAACGCGCGCTCGAACAGGAGAGCGGCACCGCATAACATCGGGCCGGTGAAACGGAACCTCGACACCGCCCGCTGGCCGGACATCGCGCCGGGACACGCGACCGTCGCCGTTCCGGTCGGCGCCTTCGAGCAGCACGGGCCGCACCTGCCGCTCGACACCGACACGCGCATCGCCACCGCCGTCGCCGCAGCCCTGCCCGGCGTCGCGCTCGCCGCGCCGCTGGCCTACGGAGCCAGTGGCGAACACGAGGCGTTCGCGGGCACCGTCTCGATCGGCGCCGAGGTCATGGAATCCCTGCTCGTCGAGTACGGCCGATCGGTGTGCCGGTGGGCCGCGCGCGTCGTGTTCGTCAACGGACACGGCGGCAACGCCCAGGCTCTCGCGAAAGCGGTTGCCCTGCTGCGCTACGAAGGCCGGGACGCGGCGTGGCTGCCGTGCGCGGTTCCGGGCGGCGACGCGCACGCCGGCGACACCGAGACCAGTCTGCTGCTGCATCTGGCCCCCGAGGTCGTCGCGATGGAGCACGCCGAGGCGGGTTCGACGGAATCCATCGCGACTCTGCTGCCCCGATTGCGCGAGGGCGGTATCGTCGCCGTGTCGGCGAACGGGGTACTGGGCGACCCGACGGCCGCCAGCGCGGAACGGGGCGCCCGGATGTTCGCAGACCTGGTCGAACGTGCGACTGCACAGGTTGCCCGCTGGCAGCCCGGTGCAGAGGGGAGACTCCGGTGACACAGGGCGGCGCATCGACGCGCACTCCGACGTCGCGACTGCCCGACGGCTTCGGTGTCCGGATCGACCCGCGCGTGCGGGCGTTCTCCGACGGCCGCGTCCTCATCGGCGGGTCGCCGACCCGCATGCTCAAACTCGCGCCCGCTGCGGCGGCCATGCTCGACGACGGTTACCTGAGAGTCGTGGACTCCCGGACTGCGGTGGTGGCTCGCCGGCTCCTCGACTCGGGGGTCGGCAACCCCCGGCCCACTGCCCTGCCCTCGACCGCGGACGTGACCGTCGTGATCCCGGCGAAGGACAACCCGGACGGGCTGGCCCGCGTGCTGAAGGCGCTCGAGTCGATCCGGGTGATCGTCGTCGACGACGGCTCCGCGATGCCCTTCGTCGCACCCACGACCGGGCAGGTGACGGTCCTGCGTCACGAGAGGTCGCGGGGGCCGGCGGCGGCACGTAACACCGGAATGCGCTCGGCAACAACACCGTTCGTTGCCTTTCTGGATTCCGATGTGGTGCCGCGCATCGGTTGGCTCGAAGCGATTCTCGGGCACTTCACGGATCCCGCGGTCGCGCTCGTCGCGCCGCGTATCGTCGCGCTGGACCCGGACAGTGCCCCGCTCGCCCGCTACGAACATGCGCGGTCGTCGCTGGATCTCGGTCGCCGTGAAGCCGCGGTGGTCGCGGGCAGCCCGGTCGCGTACGTGCCCAGCGCCGCGATGGTCGTACGCCGGGAGGTGCTGGTCGAACTCGACGGGTTCGACGAGTCCATGCACGTCGCGGAAGATGTCGACCTGTGCTGGCGCCTACAGCAGTCCGGCTGGCGGTTGCGTTACGAGCCGGTCGCGCGGGTCGCCCACGACCATCGGATCGGTTTCCGGAAGTGGTTCACCCGCAAGGCTTTCTACGGGACCGGTGCCGCCCCGCTCGCGGCCCGGCATTCCGGTTCGGTCGCTCCGATGGTGATGTCGGTGTGGACGTTGTTCGCGTGCGTCGCCGCCGCAACCTGCACCCGGATCGGCGTGATCGGCTCCGCGGTCTCGCTGGTCGTGACCCTGTTGCGGCTGCGGCGCATGTTCTCCGAACTCGACCAGCCCACCCGCATCGCCGCGGTACTCACCGCGCAGGGCTTCGCGGGTGGCATGTGGCAACTCGCGTCCGCCCTGTGCCGGCACTACTGGCCGGTCACGCTCGTTGCGTCGCTGTTCTCCGGACGGGTGCGCCGTGCGGTCGTGGCCTTCGCTGTCGCGGAAGGACTCTGGGACTGGTTCGGCCACCGGGAGGAGGGTGGGCTCGACCCCGCGCGCTACGTGCTCTACAAGCGCCTCGACGACCTCGCCTACGGTGCCGGGCTGTGGAAGGGCGCGCTCGACGCCCGCGATCCGGCCGCGCTGATTCCCGACATCCGGAACTGACGTGCTGCCGGCGCATGCCGACGTGGTGGTGGTCGGCGGGGGAAGCTGCGGGTCGGTGGTCGCGGCGCGAATCAGCGACGACCCGGACCGGTCCGTGCTGCTCCTGGAAGAAGGTCCCGGATATCGGTCCGTGGCCGATACTCCCCGCGAAATCCTCGATGCTGCAACCATTCCCGTTGGCCCAGGCAGTAGGTGGGCAGCGACCTTCCCGGCGCGGCCGACTCCGGAGACCGGAACGACCGTGTCGCGGGGACGCCTCCTCGGCGGTTCCGGAGCCGTCAACGGCGCCTACTTCGTGCGGGCCCGGCCCGGTGATCTCGCCCACTGGCCGGCGTCGTGGTCGTACGACGAGGTGCTCGCCGACTTCCGCGCCGTGGAAACCGACACCGACTTCCCCGGTGACCTGCACGGCAGCGACGGTCCCGTGCCGGTCGCCCGGGTCCCGTGGGATCGGCTGCACCCGGTGTCCGCCGCGTTCCACCGGACCGCCGTCTCGGCCGGATTCGCGACCGTCGACGATCTCAACGCCCCCGGTCCCGACGGTGTCGGCCGTGTCCCGCTGAACATCCGCGACGGGATGCGCGTCGGTCCTGCGCTCGCGTATCTGCTGCCGGTGCTGCACCGGCCGAACCTCACCGTGACCACCGGCACCGAGGTACTGCGTGTCGTCGTGGCGAACGGTCGCGCGGTGGCGGTGAAGGTCGCGGAGGGGACCGGCGCCCGCACGATCACTGCCGACCACGTCGTGGTCTGCGCGGGCGCCGTGCGCTCGCCGCAGCTTCTGATGCTCTCCGGGATCGGACCCGCCGACGAGCTGAGGCGGATCGGAATCACATTGCAGCACAACCTGTCCGGGGTCGGCCGGGACTTCACCGACCATCCCGAGGTCGCGATCGGGTACCGCTACCGCCGCGATGTGCCCACTGGGTCGCCCCTGCTCGAGACGGTCCTGCACACCGGCACTCTCGAGTTGCGGCCCTACACCGTGCCGTTCGGCGCGGCGATTCCCGGAAGCGGCGTCGCCGACCCGGTGTTCGGCGTCGTGCTCACCCGGCCCCGCAGTCGTGGCCGAATCGTGCTCGATCGCGCCGATCCCCGGTCCGCGCCCGTCCTGGACTATCGGTATCTCGGGCATCCGCAGGATCGCGCCGACCTGCGCGAGGGCGTCCGCCTCGCATCGAACATGCTCGCCGCGATGACCGACCTCGTCGACGCGAGCGGTCTCACCACGACTCTCGGGACGTCGCTGCACCTGTCCGGTACGTGCCGGATGGGCGACGACGAGGGAGCGGTCGTCGACGAGCGGTGCCGGGTCCGCGGCATCGACGGCCTGAGCGTCGTCGACACCTCCGTGTTCCCCGAGGTGCCGAGCCGGGGCCCTCACGCGACCGCCGTGATGCTCGCCCACCGCTTCGGTGTGTCTTTGTGGCGGTCGGAGGCGCCACGAAGGCACACCAGGCGCTTTACACCACCGGTGTGATCGGGACTACAGTGTCGGCAAGGAGGACGCCGGTAGATGACCGAACGAACGAGCCCGTCGGCGAACCCCTGGGTGGCGCTGCGACCCGGGGACGACGCCGCCGCACACGCGTTGCGCATGTCCTCCGCTCACCGGTCCTTCCTGGATGCGCGTGAGGACACCGCGACGGTCCGCTCGGTCGTGCGCGACTCGTGGCTGCGCAGCGTCCAACGCGGTATCGACCCGGACTCCGTGGATCAGCCGAGTCTGCTCGCCGGCATCGATCTCGAGGAGTACCGCTCGGGACACCCGATGGCGCTGATCCGGCCCGTGGTGCGCAAACTCCTCGTCGAGGACGCTGCCGACGGTGGCCTGCTCGTCGCGATCAGCGACGAACGCGGGCGGTTGCTGTGGGTCGAGGGCGATCACTCCGCCCGGGACCGGGCCGTGTCGATGAGCTTCGTCGAAGGCGCCGACTGGAGCGAAGACCACGTCGGAACCAACGCTCCCGGAACGGCTCTGGCGCTGGATCATTCGGTGCAGATCTTCGCTGCCGAACATTTCAACCGCACCGTGCACGAGTGGAGTTGTTCGGCGGCGCCGGTGCACGATCCGGTCAGCGGTCGCATCCTCGGCGCCATCGACATCACCGGTGGCCCGCGCGTGGCCGTGCCGGAAGTGCTGCAACTCGTCCGCGCGACCGTGGCCGCCGCCGAAGCCGAACTGCGGCTGCACCTCGTCAGCGCTCCGCACCTGCTGACGGGGTCGGTGCCCCGGCTCGAGACGTTCGGGTCGGGCCGGCCGATGCTGCATCGCGACGGCCAGCGCATTCCGTTGTCGCAGCGGCACGCCGAGATCCTGCTCCTGCTCGCCGATCATCCGGAAGGTCTCGGCGCCGACCGGCTCGCGGTCCTGCTCGACGAAGGCGAACTCGACTCGGTGACGATCCGCGCCGAGATGTCGCGGCTGCGCAAGGCCTTCGGCTCGGACCGTGTGGGATCGCGTCCGTACCGGTTGCTCGGTGATCTCGTCACCGACGTCGCGGACGTGCGCGGCGCTCTCGACCGCGGCGACACCGCGACGGCCGTGCGGCTCTACACCGGGCCGGTACTGCCCGGGTCGGCCGCACCCGGCGTCGAGGAGATCCGCGACGAACTGCGCACCCGGATGCAGGCGGCACTGCTGCGCACCGGCGACGCACACCTGCTGGCGCGGTGGACCACGTCGGTGCACGGTCGCGCCGACCTCGCCGCCTGGTCCGCGTACCTCACCACCCTCGATCCGAATTCGGCGATGTATGCGCAGGTCAAGGCCAAAGTGGATCTGTTGGATCGGCAACTCGCAACGTAGTTGCAACCCCGGCGCTCCTAGTGTTCCGGATCACACCCCGCAAGGGGGATGACCCGATCGCCCCGCACACGTGCGGCCCGACGACACGCAGGAGAGCCACCGATGACCGTGTACGCCCGCCCCGGTTCACCCGACGCCCTGATGTCCTTCCAGTCCCGGTACGACAACTGGATCGGCGGCCAGTGGGTCGCGCCGGTCAAGGGGCAGTACTTCGAGAACGTCACCCCCGTCACCGGGCAGCCGTTCACCGAGGTCGCCAGGTCCACCGAGGAGGACATCGAACTCGCGCTCGACGGCGCGCACGCCGCTGCCCCGGCGTGGGGCAAGACCTCGGTCGCGGAGCGCGCGGTGATCCTCAACAAGATCGCCGACCGTATCGAGGAGAACCTCGAGTCGATCGCGCTCGCCGAGTCGTGGGACAACGGCAAGCCGATCCGCGAGACCCTCAACGCGGACATTCCGCTCGCGGTCGACCACTTCCGTTACTTCGCGGGAGCCATTCGCGCGCAGGAAGGTTCGATCTCGGAGATCAACTCCGAGACGGTCGCATACCACTTCCACGAGCCGCTCGGCGTCGTCGGCCAGATCATCCCGTGGAACTTCCCGATCCTCATGGCCGTGTGGAAGCTCGCCCCTGCGCTCGCCGCCGGGAACGCGGTCGTCCTCAAGCCGGCCGAGCAGACCCCGGCGTCGATCCTGTACCTGATCTCGGTCATCGGTGACCTGCTGCCCCCGGGGGTGGTGAACATCGTCAACGGTTTCGGTGTCGAAGCGGGCAAGCCGCTCGCGTCGAGCCCGCGCATCCGCAAGATCGCGTTCACCGGCGAAACCACCACCGGGCGCCTGATCATGCAGTACGCGTCGCAGAACCTGATCCCGGTCACCCTCGAGCTCGGCGGCAAGAGCCCGAACATCTTCTTCTCCGATGTTCTCTCGGCGAACGACGACTACCAGGACAAGGCGCTCGAGGGCTTCACGATGTTCGCGCTCAACCAGGGCGAGGTGTGCACCTGCCCGTCCCGCGCGCTCATTCAGCAGGACATCTTCGACGATTTCCTCTCGCTCGCCGCGGTCCGCACGAAGGCGGTCCGTCAGGGCAACCCGCTCGACACCGACACGATGATCGGTGCGCAGGCCTCCAACGACCAGCTCGAGAAGATCCTCTCCTACATCGAGATCGGCAAGAACGAGGGCGCCACCGTCATCACCGGTGGTGAACGCGCCGACCTCGGCGGCGACCTGTCCGGCGGCTACTACGTGCAGCCGACTGTGTTCAGCGGCAACAACACCATGCGGATCTTCCAGGAGGAGATCTTCGGTCCCGTCGTGTCGGTCACCTCGTTCAGCGATTTCGACGACGCGATCTCCATCGCCAACGACACCCTCTACGGGCTCGGTGCCGGCGTGTGGTCCCGCGACGGCGGCGTCGCCTACCGGGCCGGTCGCGCCATCCAGGCCGGCCGTGTGTGGACGAACACCTACCACCAGTACCCGGCGCACGCGGCGTTCGGCGGCTACAAGCAGTCCGGTATCGGCCGCGAGAACCACCACATGATGCTCGACCACTACCAGCAGACGAAGAACCTCCTGGTGTCCTACGCGCCGAAGGCCCAGGGCTTCTTCTGATCGACCGCCCATCCACCTGCCCGCGCACCGGGTTTCCCGCCCGCGCACCGGGTTTCCCGAGCGAATGTATCGTTCCGTCGGTTGAAGGAGACGAGGGATACATTCGCTCGGGAACGGGTGGTGGTGGGTAGCGAACGGGTGGTGGGCAGCGAACAACGTAGGGAAACGTCAGAAGGGAATGCACACATGCCCGCTCCGCCGCGCGTCGTCGCGACCGCCGACACCGTCGCCCTTCTGCGACGCCTCACCGATCGCCACGGGGCGTTGATGATGCACCAGTCCGGCGGCTGCTGTGACGGTTCGGCGCCGATGTGTTACCCGGACGGCGAGTTCATCATCGGTGACCGCGACGTGCTGCTCGGTGTGCTCGACCTCCGGCTCGGCGTGGGCGATACCGCCCCCGACCTTCCCGATGGCCGCGATGCCGTGCCGGTGTGGATCTCCGGTTCCCAGTTCGAGGCGTGGAAGCACACCAGGCTCGTGCTCGACGTCGTCCCGGGCCGGGGCTCGGGGTTCAGCGTCGAAGCACCCGAGGGGGTCCGGTTCCTCAGCCGCGGCGTCGTGTTCACCGACGACGAGAACACCGCACTCTCCGGCGTACCGCTGCTGCTCGGCAGGGACTGGGAGGCGGGCATCCGCCCCGATCCGGCGGCCGAGCCGACCGTCACCGCCGACGCCGCCGACGCCTGCCCGGTGCCCCCCGGGCGAAACGCCACCTCGTAACCGATCCGTGACCGCGTGCTGACGCGGCGGGTACCGGACGTCCGTACGGTGAGGGCGCGGCGGCACCGACGGGGCCGTCGGCCCGACGAGGCGGAGGACCGGACCGGACGTGACGATCTACACCCAGCAACTCGCCGGCACGACCTACCGCTTCGACGGGCTCGTCGACCTGCTCGCCAAGGCCACCCCGTTGCGTTCCGGCGACGAACTGGCCGGGTGCGCAGCAGAATCCGACGCCGAGCGCGCCGCCGCACAGTGGGCGCTCGCCGACGTCCCGCTCGACAGGTTCCTCGCCGAGCCGGTGGTGCCGTACGAGTCGGACGAGGTCACCCGGCTGATCCTCGACAGGCACGACCGCGATGCGTTCCACGGCGTGGCGTCCCTGACGGTCGGCGGCCTGCGCGACCGGTTGCTCGACATCGCGGCGCGACCCGACGCCGCTGCCGTCCTGGATGCGCTCGCGCCGGGTCTCACGCCCGAAATGGTGGCCGCGGTCAGCAAACTCATGAGCAACCGGGATCTGGTGGCGGTGGCGCGGGCGGTCACCGTCACCACCGCGTTCCGCACCACCGTCGGCCTGCCGGGTCGCCTCGCGACCCGCCTGCAGCCCAACCATCCGACCGACGACCCGCGTGGCATCGCCGCGGCGACCCTCGACGGGTTGCTCATGGGCTGCGGCGACGCGGTCGTCGGCGTCAACCCGGCGTCCGATTCGCCGCGGGCCACCGCGGACCTGCTGCACCTGCTCGACGAGATGCGGCAACGTTTCGAGATTCCGGTCCAGTCGTGCGTGCTCTCGCACGTGACCACGACCCTCGGGTTGATCGAGGCCGGTGCCCCGGTCGATCTGGTGTTCCAGTCGATCGCCGGCACCGAGGGCGCGAACACCGGTTTCGGGGTGGACCTGGCGCTGCTGCGGGAGGCGAACGAGGCGGGGCGCTCCCTCGGGCGCGGCACCGCCGGCGACAACGTCATGTACTTCGAGACCGGTCAGGGGTCGGCCCTGTCCGCCGGTGCGCATCTGGGCACCGGGGGCCGTCCGGTCGATCAGCAGACGCTCGAGGCCCGGGCATACGCGGTCGCGCGGGAGTTCGATCCGCTGCTGGTCAACACGGTCGTCGGATTCATCGGGCCGGAATACCTCTACGACGGCAAGCAGATCGTGCGGGCCGGTCTCGAGGACCACTTCTGCGGCAAACTGCTGGGCCTGCCGATGGGGGTGGACGTGTGCTACACCAACCATGCCGAGGCGGACCAGGACGACATGGACACCCTGCTCACGCTGCTCGGTGTGGCCGGGGTGTCGTTCGTGATCACGGTGCCCGGAGCCGACGACGTGATGCTCGGCTACCAGTCCCTCTCGTTCCACGACGCCCTGTACGTGCGGCGGGCGCTCGGGTTGCGGCCGGCCCCCGAGTTCGAGCACTGGCTGCGCGGGCTCGGCATGGCCGACGACGACGGGCGGATCCTGCCCGTCGATCCGGCCGCGTCCCCGCTGCGTGCCCTCACCGGTGGCGCGGCATGAGCGCGGGCGGGGACTTCTGGGGGCCACTGCGCGCGGCCACGCAGGCGCGCATCGGCCTGGGGCGTGTCGGCGACGGTGTCCCGACCGCGCAGTTGCTCGAATTCCGGTCCGCGCACGCCGCCGCCCGCGACGCCGTCCATCAGCCCCTCGACGTGGAAACCTTTGCCGCGCAGGTGGGCACCATCGGGATCGGTGATCCGCTGGTGGTGCGCAGCCGGGTGCGCGACCGCGGCGAGTACCTGCGACGCCCCGATCTGGGAAGGATCCCCGACGACCTCGGCGACGTTCCCGTGACCGGGGCGGACGTCGGGTTCGTTCTCGCAGACGGATTGTCCCCGCGGGCGCTGGCCGAGCACGGCACGGCGCTGGTCACCGCGATCGTCGCGGCCCTGCCACGGCATCTGACGGTGGCGCCCCCGGTGATCGCGACGGCGGCGCGGGTCGCGCTCGGCGACCACATCGGTGCCGCGCTCGGCGTGCGCACCGTGCTCGTGGTGATCGGGGAGCGCCCGGGACTGTCGGTGGCCGACAGTCTCGGCGTGTATCTCACCCACGAGCCGAGGCCGGGGCGGGTGGACGCCGAACGCAACTGTGTGTCCAACATCCACCCGCCGGTCGGTCTCGGCTACGAGGCGGCGGCGCGGGTCGTCGCGGGGCTGGTCGCCGGCGCGCGGCGGCTCGGCCGATCCGGGGTCGATCTCAAGGACACCTCCCGCGCGATCGGCCCGGGAGAGACGACCGCCGGGTCAGCCGGCGGCGAGTAGCTGTTCGAGGTCGTCGAGAACCCGCATGGCGCCGGTCGGACCGAGACCCAGGAACCACGTCTCGTCGCTGACCGCCACCGCCTGTCCGTTCCGCACCGCGCCGAGGCTCGCCCACAGCGGACCGTCGAGGACCTCGGCCTGCGCGTTCTCGGCGCCGTAGCTGGAGTAGAAGACCCAGTCGCCCTCGGCCTGGGTGATCGTTTCCGGGCTCACCTCCACGGCGAGTTCCTCGATGTTCTGGATCTCCGGGCGACGCAGGCCGGTGTCCTGCAGGATCACGCCGATGAACGACAGGTTCCCGTAGAGGCGGGTCTTGCCGGACATGAACCGCACCAGCGAGATGCTCGGATCGCCGTCGATCGACTCGCGTACCTCGTCGGCACGGCTCTGGTAGGCGTTGAGCTGCGCCTCGGCGGCTTCTTCCTCACCGAGGGCATCCGCGACGAGCAGGAAGTCCTCCTTCCACGGGAAGCCGGGGCGGATCGCGAACACGGTCGGGGCGATCGTCGACAGCTGCGGGTACAGCTTGTCCGCCCGCAGCTTGCTGCCGAGGATCAGGTCCGGCTTCAACGCGGTGATGGCCTCGAGGTCGAGGTTGTTGGTCGTGCCGACGTCGGCGACGCCCTCGAGCTTGTCGGCGAGGTAGGAGGGCTGCCCGGCAGCGCCTTCCGGGGCGGCCATGCCGACCGGGGTGATGCCCAGCGACAACACCGCGTCGAGCTCGCCGCTGTCGAGGACCACGACGCGTTCCGGCTTCGCCGGGATCTCGGTTTCGCCGAGTGCGTGGGTGACCGTGCGCGGGAACTCGCCCGGCGCCGCGTCGCTGCCGAGCTTCGCGGTCTCCTCGTCGGCGGTCGCGAACAGCCGGCCGCCGGTGGCGACCTCGGTGTTCCCGGCGGCCGAGCCACCGGCGCCGGAGTCGGTGCTGCCGCACGCGGCGAGAGTGACGGTGAGCAGGAGGGCCGCGGCGGCGAACCGGCCGCGACGGGTGGAGCGTATGCGCATGGTTGGGCAGCCTATCTTCAGAACCTCGCAGCGCAGCAGCCGTCCCCGCGCCGAGGTCGGGTTCCCCGTGACCGGACCCGGTGGGCAACAATCGAGGCACCGTCCGACCGGACGGGACGGATCCCGCCCGCGGGCCGGGCGATGAGGAGTGGGATATGGCGTTCGCAGGAAATGTCGACGAGCTGGCGCTGCTGCAGACGGTGTCGCTCAAGAAGGCCGTCACCGCGGAGGTGATCGCCGCTCACCTCGGGGTGGGGGTGAGCGCGGGGCAGGCCGCCTACGACGCGCTGATCGAGCAGGGTAAGGCCACCGAGAACCGCGGTGCCATCTCGCTGAGCGACAAGGGCCGGTCGGAGCTCGACGATCAGCTCGACGCCGAGCGGGTGTCCATCGACGAGGACTCCATCGCGGAGTTGTTCGAGCAGTTCGGAGCGCTCGACGAGGAGTTCGGCAAGCTCCTCGCGGACGTGGAGGCGGATGGCTTCGTCGACGCGCTCGTCGCGCTGGATCGTAAGGCGCAGAACGTTTTCGACGATGTCTCCGCATTCGTGCCGCGCCTGTCCCGGTATCAGGACCTGTTCGCCGAGGCGCTCGGCAAGGTCAAGGGTGGCGCCCTGACGTGGGCGACCGCGGGCAACATCGACTCCTACGCCACGGTGTGGAACGAGATGCGCGCCGAACTGGCCGGCGCCTCGGGCAACTGACGCACGGCGCCCTTCGCCGGGGCGCTGTCCTTCGTTAAGCGAACTATGTGACCCGCCTCACATACACCCCCCTTTCGGGGGTAGTGCGGAGTGAGGCGGGTCACTACCTTTCCATCCAGTCGCAGCGGACGCCGCCGCGGCCCGGACGGAAAATCAACGGAGGACAACCGTGACCACTGTGTCGACACCGGGGAGCGAACCCCCGGTCGCGCCCGGAAGCCGGCGCCCAGCCGCGGCGCCCGCACCCACCACGAGCGGCCCCGGCATCCGGCGAGTCGCGATCGCCAGCTGCATGGGTACCACGATCGAGTTCTACGACTTCTTCATCTACGGCACCGCCGCTGCGCTCGTGTTCCCGACAGTGTTCTTTCCTGCGCTCGGCGCGACCGCCGGCACCGTCGCCGCGTTCGCGACCTTCGCGGTCGCGTTCATCGCCCGGCCGGTCGGCGCCATGCTGTTCGGACACTTCGGTGACCGGATCGGCCGCAAGAAGACCCTGGTGTCCACGCTGCTGCTCATGGGCGTGTCGACACTGCTCATCGGGCTGCTGCCCGGAGCGGACACCATCGGCGTCGCCGCCCCGATCATCCTGGTGCTGTTGAGGTTCGCCCAGGGCTTCGCCGTCGGCGGTGAATGGGCGGGCGCGACCCTGCTCACCGCCGAATACGCCCCGCCCGGCAAACGCGGCCTGTACGCGATGTTCCCGCAGCTCGGACCGGCCATCGCCTTCGCCCTCTCCAGCGGCACGTTCCTGTTCACCGGCCTCGCGCTCGGTGACACCAACGAAGCGTTCCTCACCTACGGCTGGCGAATCCCGTTCCTGTTCAGCATCGTTCTCGTCGCCATCGGCCTCTACATGCGGCTCGCCATCGAGGAGACCCCGGTCTTCCGTGCGGAGGAGGCGGCCCGCGCGGCTGCGCCCACCGGAACGGCCGAGAAGCGCACCCTCCCGTTCCTCGACGCGCTCCGCTACCAGACCAAGGAGATCCTGCTCTCGGCCGGTGCGCTGGCGATCATGTTCGCCTTCTTCTACATGGGCACCGCGTACCTGACCAGCTACGCGACGAAGACCCTCGGGTTCTCGCGACCGTTCGTGCTCGTCGTCGGCATCGTCTCGTCGCTCGTGTTCGGCGCCGCGATCGTCCTGTCCGCCCTGTACTCGGACCGGGTCGGCCGTCGCCGGGTCATCATGATCTCCTGCGGTTTCTCCGTGGTGTGGGCACTGGCGCTGTTCCCGCTGCTCGACACCGGCTCACCCGCGGCGTTCGTGATCGGCATGATCGTCACCCTGTCGATCTTCGGCATCGCATACGGTCCCTGCGGCGCGCTGCTCCCGGAGATGTTCCACACCCGCTACCGCTACACCGGTGCCGGCCTCGGCTACAACCTCGCCGGTGTCCTCGGCGGCGCCATCCCGCCGATGCTCGCCGCACCGCTGGCCGCCTCCTACGGGGGCATCGCCATCGGCCTGATGCTCGCCGTCCTCGGCGTCCTGAGCCTCGTCTGCACCAGGGCGCTCGTCGAGACCCGCGATCGCGCTCTGTAGATCGCGCAGGCGCCCTCCCCGTCACCCCCCGGGGAGGGCGCCGTTCTCTGCTGCCGTGATCGCGGCAGCTGTCCGGAATCCGAACACCGGTGGCCCGGAAAGGGTGAGGATGGTGGACGAGTCCCACCCACCCGGGCTGCGCACACCCCAGGAGAAATCGATGACCGGCATCCCCACACCCGAACTTCCCAGCTACGCCTCGGGGGCGTGGGAGGTTCCGCTGCTCGGCGACACGATCGGAGACAACTTCGATCGCACGGTCGCCCGACACGGAGGCCGCGACGCCCTCGTCGACCGCCCCACCGGCCGGCGCTGGACCTACACCGAACTCGCCGGTGAGGTCGACGCACTCGCGCTCGGTCTCCTGCATGCCGGCATCGGCAAGGGCGACCGCGTCGGCATCTGGGCTCCGAACTGTGCCGAATGGGTGCTGGTGCAGTACGCCACCGCCAAGATCGGCGCCGTCCTGGTCAACATCAACCCCGCCTACCGGTCGCACGAACTGCAGTACGTGCTCACCCAGGCCGGCATCCGGATGCTGGTCGCCGCACCGAGTTTCAAGACCTCGGACTACGCCGGAATGATCGCCCAGGTGCGTGGCAACTGCCCGGAACTCGAACAGGTCGTCCTGCTCGGATACCCGGAATGGAACGACATCGTGGAGGCCGGCCGGGCCGCACTGTCCGCCGACCGTACCCGTCTCGACGCCGCACAGGCCGGCCTGTCTCCGGACGACCCGATCAACATCCAATACACCTCGGGGACAACCGGTTTCCCCAAGGGGGCCACCCTCAGCCATCACAACATCCTCAACAACGGCTTCTTCGTCGGGGAGCTGTGCCACTACACCGAGGACGACAAGGTGTGCATCCCGGTGCCGTTCTACCACTGCTTCGGTATGGTCATGGGCAACCTCGCCTGCACGAGTCACGGCGCGACCATGGTGATTCCGGGGCCGTCCTTCGAGCCGGCGCAGACGCTCGCGGCCGTCGCCGAGGAGCGCTGCACGTCGCTCTACGGCGTGCCGACGATGTTCATCGCCGAACTCGCCGACCCCGGTTTCGACGGCTACGACCTGACGAGCCTGCGAACCGGCATCATGGCCGGTTCTCCGTGCCCGGTCGAGGTGATGAAGCAGGTCATCGAACGCATGGGCATGACCGAGGTGTCCATCTGTTACGGGATGACCGAGACGTCCCCGGTGTCGCTCCAGACCCGCAGCGACGACAGCATCGATCAGCGCACCGCGACGGTCGGCCGCGTCGGACCGCACCTCGAGATCAAGGTCGTCGACCCGGCAACCGGGCTGACCGTGCCGCGCGGTGAACCGGGCGAGCTGTGCACGCGCGGGTACTCGGTGATGCTCGGCTACTGGAACCAGCCGGAGAAGACCGCCGAGGCGATCGATGCGGCGCGGTGGATGCACACCGGCGACATCGGTGTCATGGACGCCGACGGATACGTCTCGGTCACCGGCCGCATCAAGGACATGGTGATCCGCGGCGGCGAGAACATCTACCCGCGCGAGATCGAGGAGTTCCTCTACACCCATCCGGACATCCTCGACGCCCAGGTCGTCGGCGTTCCCGACGACAAGTACGGCGAGGAACTCATGGTGTGGATCCGGATGCGTGAGGGCGCCGAACCCCTCGACGTGGATTCGCTGCGGGAGTACTGCACCGGCAAGCTCGCCCACTACAAGATCCCGCGCTACGTCCACATCGTCGACGAGTTCCCGATGACGGTCACCGGGAAGATCCGGAAGGTCGAGATGCGGCAGGTGTCGCTGGATCTGATCGGCCGCTAGGCGGTTCCGCCGCCTCGAAGTACGCGGCCATTCGCAACGCGAGGTGGACGATCGCCCAGGACAAGCTGGGAACAGGACACTGCTGCGACGACGGCGAACGCGGTGCGAGCCCGGAACGTCCGGGCCGCCTACTCGAACACGAACACGAACAGGGCTCCGCCGATCGGTGTCCTGAACGCAACTGTGCGGCAGGCTGTTTAGTTCCCCATGACCGCCTTCCCTGTGCGTGATGAGTCCTGCGCGGCCAAGGCGCCGACGAAGGTCGTGGGGATCGGTCCGAGAGGTGCAGGATCGGCCTCGGTTCGGTACATCGCCCCAACGTGCCGAACCGCCACCGCTCGGCGATTCCGAGCCACCGGCGAAACGCCCCCCCGCGAAACCGATCGCAAGACGCCCGACGCGGAGCGGCGGTGCGCACGGCAAGTCGTCTTCGGGCGCCGGCGCCCGTGGTCGGACGTCAGTGCTGGGAGCCGGGCGGACGTGCCGGGTTCGTGCATCCCGGTATCCCCGTCCCGCGGGCAGTACATGTGATCCGTGACACACTGAACTCGGGGAGTCGATCCGACGTCGATCCGAGGAGATGACGATGAAGACCAAGGCGGCAGTGCTGCTCGAAACCGGACGACCGTTCGAGATCATGGAACTCGACCTCGACGGACCGGGCCCGGGTGAGGTCCTGATCAAATACACCGCAGCGGGCCTGTGTCATTCCGATCTGCACCTGACGGACGGAGACCTTCCGCCCCGATTCCCGATCGTCGGCGGCCACGAAGGCTCCGGCATCATCGAGGAGGTCGGCCCGGGCGTCACCAAGGTCGAGCCCGGCGACCACGTCGTGTGCAGTTTCATCCCCAACTGCGGCACCTGCCGATACTGCTCGACGGGCCGGCAGAACCTGTGCGACATGGGTGCCACCATCCTCGAGGGTTCCATGCCCGACGGATCGTTCCGGTTCCACTCCGGCGGCACCGATTTCGGTGCCATGTGCATGCTCGGGACCTTCTCCGAACGCGCCACCGTCTCCCAGCACTCGGTCGTCAAGGTCGACGACTGGCTGCCGCTCGAGACCGCGGTGCTCGTCGGTTGCGGTGTGCCGTCCGGATGGGGGACCGCCGTGTACGCGGGGGATGTGCGGCCCGGTGACATCGTGGTGATCTACGGAATCGGTGGCCTGGGGATCAACGCCGTCCAGGGTGCCCTGCACGCGGGCGCGAAGTACATCGTCGTGGTGGACCCGGTGGAGATGAAGCGCGACCAGGCGCTGAAGTTCGGTGCCACCCACGCATTCGCGAACGCGGCAGAAGCCGCTGCGAAGGTGAACGAACTGAGCTGGGGTCAAGGGGCCGACGAGGCCCTGATCCTCGTCGGAACCGTGGACGAGGAGGTCGTCTCGGCGGCGACGTCCGTGATCGGCAAGGGCGGGACCGTGGTGATCACCGGCCTGGCAAACCCCGAGAAACTCACCGTGCACGTCTCGGGCTGCGAGTTGACGCTGTTCCAGAAGACCATCAAGGGATCGCTGTTCGGGTCGGCGAACCCGCAGTACGACATCGTGCGGCTCCTGCGGCTGTACGACGCCGGGCAGCTGAAACTCGACGAGCTGATCACCACGCGGTACACCCTCGAGGAGGTCAACCAGGGCTATCAGGACCTGCGCGACGGAAAGAACATCCGGGGCGTCATCGTGCACGCGGAATAGGGCACGGTCCGGGAACGATTTACCCGGTTCCTTCCAGCCGATCCGGTCGTGTCGCTATCTTCATGATCATCGGTGACATACCGTCCGTACGGCTCATGTCGGACGAAAAGGAGCTCGCAATGATTGGGAACATCATCGGCACGATCATCTTCGGTGCGGTCATCGGCGTGCTGGCCCGCCTCGTGATCCCGGGCAAGCAGGCAATGGGCTGGGTGATCACGATCGTGCTGGGTATCGCGGGCGCCCTGATCGGCTACTGGGTGTGGGAGGGGCTGCTCGACAAGGGCGACACCGGCGGGATCGACTGGATCCGCTGGATCATCTCCATCGCCGCAGCCGCCGTGCTGACGCTCGGTTACACCTCGCTGACCAGAAACCGCTGAGGCAGGTCGCAGTACCGCGCTCGCCCGGTCTTGCCGGCGGGTGGGATCACACACGTCGCCGCAGCGCTCCCACGGGAGTGCTGCGGCGATGTTGTTGGAACGCGGCCGCGCTGCACAGACCGGGCGCGGCGCAGTTCAGCGTCGGTCGGGTGCCGGGCCGGCCCGGGGTACGGACAGTGCGCCCAGCAATCCCCAGAAACCGGTTGCGAGCAACGCCCACACCAGGGCGGCGGCGACCCACACGGGATACGTTCCTATCGGGTCCGTCCTGACGGAGTCGGGCCCGAACAACCTCAGGAACACGCATGTCAGACCGAGGGTGACCGCGGCGGCGAGGGCGAGGGCGCCGACCGGCAGGAGCCAGCGGAAGCTGCGCTCGTGCGCTCGCAGGGCGTGGGACACGGCGCCGGCCATCGTTGCGACCATCGGCGCGCCCACCGCGATCGCCGCAACACCGGCGATGGCGAACGTGACGGCGAGCGATTCGTTCGTCCAGGACTGGCCGAGGATCCACGGTTTCCAGTTCCGTCCCACCACCAGCAACGTCACGATGCTCGCGACCCCGAGCGCCCCCACGAAGAATCGGGGGTCGCGCCATTTCCAGAATCTCGGAGCCAGGTACACGGCGACCATCACGATGCCGAGCAGGGACGGGATCTGTGCGGGCGACATCGTCTGCCCGGTGAGCAGCACCGTGAGTGCCCCGAGCGCGAGCATCGACACGACCATTCCCCACGGGGCCAGGACGGCCAGTAGCAGCGGCAGGATCGCCAGCGGCCCGGCGGTGACACTGGACACGCCGAAACTCAACTTGCCCTTCCAGCCGTCGGGGAACACCGCCCCGAGTGCCACCAACGCCAGTTGGAGCTGGGTCCGGCGCAGATCGGGCCGGCGGAGCAGATCGGGTACCGATTCGCCGCCGACGGACGCGAGCAGTTTCAGCTGCGGCTCCGGATCGTCGGCGAAATCGTTTTCCGGCGAACGCAATTCCCTCCCGGAGGCACTCGGGGGCCGGTCCTTGCCGAGCTTTCGGTTGTCCAGCTTCCGCAGATGCTCGAGTTCGTGCCTGAGGATGTCCCAGTGCAGCCGGGTCGTGATCGCACGCCCGGCCAGGCGGACCGGATCGCCGGCGTACATCCCGTTCCGCCACTCCTGTTCGAGCAGCCGACGGTAGTGGGGGTCTTCGGGCAGATCGGTGAAGAAGATCTTCCTCAACGTTGCGGCATCGATCCTGCACACGCGGTCTCGGCTGGTGATCAGGCTCACCAGGCTCTGTGCTCCGTCCATCCGTCCCCACAACCAGTCGTTCTGACGCCACCGTGCGCTGAGGAACGCCGCGAAGTTGCCCACCTGGTTGCCGTTGAGTTTGCAGTCGATCCTTTCGGGCGCCTGCAACTGCCTGCCGTAGATCCGTTCCTCGAGCGGGCTGGCTTCGGCGGCGGAGGCGACCACGAGCCGGGGTGCGATCGAGGCTCCCAGCGGGTCGGGACGCGACGCGCCGGTGGTGATCTCGAGCCGGCGCAGGGCGCGGTCGGCGGCGTTCGTGCCGGTGGCTCCGCGCAGCACCGCCGTCAACGGCTCGACCCGGGTTTTCTCCGGGAGGGACTTGTGGAGAAGGTTCGCCACCGCGACCGCCTTCTGGACGACGTCGTCCCACAGGTCGCGGTACGGCTCGGGTTTCCACGTCCCGTCGGGTGGTTCGGCGTCTCCTCGACGCTGTTCCACGTGTTCGGCGTCCGGATGGTGTGAAACCTTGGCGAGCAACGACTCCGGGGTGCGCCAGGGTTCGTGTGCGATCGTCTCGAGCAGCAGTCGGTCCCGCCGTGCGACCGCCTTTTCGCAACGGGACCGAAGATCGTAGATTTCGTGGCGCAGATCCTTCAGTTCCTCCTCGCTGATCCGGGCATCCCGAGTCGCTTCGAGTTGCCGTAGGACGTGCAGCAACAGGGTGGCCGACCGAGTTGCGACGAGCGGACTTCGCGCGCCCCGTCCCACGTGCACCTCGTCCGCGTGTTCGGGCAGGACGAGATCTCCCGGGTTCGCTTCGGCCGTGTGCGTGAGCGGTCCGCCGTCGGATCGGTCGTAGGCGTCGAACGCGGCGCGCAGACTCAGCTCCGTGTCGGGGATCGGCAGGGGGTCGAGTCCGACGACGCTCAAGGGGGCGCTCGCCAGGCGCTGCAGCCTGCGAAGTTCGGCGAGGCCGGCTCTGATCCGGTACGTACCGATCTTCGCGGCAACCTGGCCGGTACGCCCGGCCGAGGTGAGAGCGGGATCGATGCCGAGGAGGACCGCCTGCTCACGGCTCTCCGCGGCGGCCAGCTGGCGGAGGTTCTCCTCGTCGTCGAGGATCGACTCGGCGTTGCCCTTCAGCCGGGTCGTCTGAAGCAACGACTTCACCAGGCGGGTCGCCGAGTCGGTGTGCGGCGAATTCTCCACGTGGTTACCG
The DNA here is from genome assembly GCF_001646785.1 of Rhodococcus phenolicus. Classification (GTDB taxonomy): domain Bacteria; phylum Actinomycetota; class Actinomycetes; order Mycobacteriales; family Mycobacteriaceae; genus Rhodococcus; species Rhodococcus phenolicus. The sequence continues at coordinate 10,440 of NZ_LRRH01000039.1, read as the reverse complement.
GGATCCGGCTGCAGGTAGAGCAGCCACCGGTTCACCGGTTGCTCGGCGGGCATCCCCGCGACCGCGCGCACAGCCCAGGTCAGCGGCACGTTGTCGAGAACCCCGCCGTCGATGAGCTCGAGCCTCTGGTCGTCGGGATCGGCCGGGGTAACGCGCGTTTCGGAGCTCACGCCGTGAACGTTGACCCCCGCTGCGTCCGGATCGCTCGATCCTGGATCGCAGGGATTCACGGTCGCCGGCTCGAAGGCGCCCGGGAATGACGATGTGGTGCGCGCGACGTAGGCCATCCGTTCCGCGTCGAGGAAGTCGTTGCAGTCCTGGTACTCACGTTCGGTCCCCTGGTAGCGGAACCGGAAGAACGAGCGCGACTCCGCGGCGCCGAGCCGTGGTCCCGTACCCGGAAAGACGGCGTCGGTGCGCGGTCGCAGCCGGGTGGCGGTGACCAGCAGTCGCAACGGATGCTGCGCCCGCGCGTCGGGCGAGCTCAGGCGCCGGAGTTTTTCGAGCGCGGCCCGTACCTGCGGGAAGAAATAGTCGTCACCGCGCAACAGGGAGGTGTTGCCGTCGAACAGCGGACGGCGGGACAGATCGCCGAGATCCGCCAGCCGGAGCCACATGTCGCGGACGTCGTCGCCGAAGCTCGCACCATGGGCGAGGTGCCAGCCGAGCAGAACGCCGTTGAGCCCACCGGCGCTCGTGCCGGCGATCACATCGATATCGACCGGCTGGTCGTAGCCGCACGCTTTCAGCAGTTCGCGGTACACGCCTGCACCGGCGGTCTCCGGGCCGTGGGGGAGCGAACCCAGGCGCAGACGCACCAGCTCGCTGCATGCGCCGCCCATCCAGACGGCCAGGCTGACGCCGCCACGCATGGCGACGGCCAGCCGCAGTTGCCGAACATGTGGCGATGCCGGTTTGCCGGAGGCAGCGGTCTTCCGGTCGCCGGCGGTAGCGGTCGAAGTGGCGCGGGACGACCCGTTGGTGGGCACCCGCGGAGGCGCCTGCATCGTCGGAACCGATCGCAGGCGACTCACCAGGTTCTCGGAGGGGCGGGGCGGAGTGGACACGGGGCCGACCTTTCGCGGGGAGACGACGCCGATTCGAGTCTCCCGCCGGCACTGCCGGGGCACACGAGTAGTCGACTACCCGATTTCTCTGCCCGCCCCGTGGCCGAGGTGCGTGGTCAGTCCCCGGTGCCGGTCCGCAGTGCGGCCAGCGCCATCCGCCGCAACACCACCCGTGCCGCGACGGGTGAATAGGGGATCGCGCTGTGGGGTGTGGAGTTGATGAGCCCGAAGGTCGCGTGTGCCATCGTCCGCGCGTCCGATTCGCGCAGCGCCGGATCGATGCGTCGCAGCACATCCACCCAGATCTCGACGTAGCGCCGCTGTGTCTGCCGTACCTCGCGGCGTGCATCGTCGGGCAGCGATTGCAGTTCGCGGTCCTGGACACGGATGAGATCGGGTTCCCCGAGCGCGAAGTCGAGGTGGAAGTCGACGAGACGCACGAGTGCGCGGACGGGGTCGGTGGTATCGGCGGCGACCGCAGTTCCGCCGGCGAGCAGTCGACGACTGATGTCGACCAGCAGTTCGACCAGCAGCGCGTCCTTGTTGGGGAAGTGCCGGTACACCGCCGGACCGCTGATGCCGACCGCGGCACCGAGATCCTCGAGCCGCACGCCCGCGAAGCCGCGTTCGGCGACGAGCCGCGCCGCGGCCTGGAGCAGTTGCCGTCGCCTGTCCGCTTTCGCCTGGCTGCGCCGGGTCGCGGGTCGCTCTTCGGGTGTGATCGCGGGGGTCTCGGGGGCGTCCCGCACGTCGGGTTCCGACATCGGTTCCCCTTCCGTTTCCGATACATCTGGACAACTCAGTTAATCACAGTTAACCTCGATTTCAGTTATCGAAGATTAACTCCAGTGACGAGGACGATGCTGTGACAACCCCTCGAACGACTCTCCCCACCCACCGCGAGCAGCACGCCGCGCTCGTCGGTGAGCTGCGGGAACGCCTTGCGACCGCAGCCCTCGGTGGCAACGAGAAGTCCCGTGAACGCCACGTCTCACGTGGCAAACTCCTGCCCCGCGACCGTGTCGACGCTCTCCTCGACCCGGGCAGCCCGTTCCTCGAGATCGCGCCGCTGGCCGCGAACGGCATGTACGACGACGAGTGCCCCGGAGCGGGCATGATCGCCGGCATCGGCCGCGTCTCGGGCCGCGAATGCGTGATCGTCGCGAACGACGCGACGGTCAAGGGCGGCACCTACTACCCGATCACGGTGAAGAAGCACCTGCGCGCGCAGGAGATCGCGCTGCAGAACAACCTGCCGTGCCTGTACCTCGTCGACTCCGGCGGAGCGTTCCTGCCCCGTCAGGACGAGGTCTTCCCCGACCGCGAGCACTTCGGTCGCATCTTCTACAACCAGGCGACGATGAGCGCCAAGGGCATCCCGCAGATCGCTGCGGTCCTCGGCTCGTGCACCGCCGGTGGCGCATACGTCCCGGCGATGAGCGACGAAGCCGTCATCGTCCGCAACCAGGGCACCATCTTCCTGGGTGGCCCGCCGCTGGTGAAGGCCGCGACCGGCGAGGTGGTCACCGCGGAGGAACTCGGCGGCGGCGACCTGCATTCGAAGGTGTCCGGTGTCACCGATCATCTGGCCGAGGACGACCGCGACGCCCTGGACAAGGTGCGCGACATCGTCGCCACGTTCGGGCCGCGCAGCCCCCGCCCGTGGGACGTGGCGCCGACGTTCGCACCCGCGACCGACCCGTCCGACCTGTACGACGTGGTGCCGACCGATTCGCGGACCCCCTACGACGTGCGCGAGGTCATCGAACGGGTCGTCGACGGAGACCCGGCCGGGCCGGGTTCGAGTTTCCGCGAGTTCAAGGCCGAGTACGGCAAGACCCTGGTCACCGGGTTCGCGCGGATCCACGGCCACCCGGTGGGAATCGTCGCCAACAACGGCGTGCTGTTCGGCGAATCCGCGCTCAAGGGAGCGCATTTCATCGAGCTGTGCGACAAGCGGTCCATTCCGCTGTTGTTCCTCCAGAACATCTCCGGGTTCATGGTCGGCCGCGACTACGAGGCAGGCGGAATCGCCAAGCACGGGGCGAAGATGGTCACCGCGGTCGCGTGCGCGCGGGTGCCGAAGCTGACCGTGGTGGTCGGCGGGTCCTACGGCGCGGGCAACTATTCGATGTGCGGCCGGGCGTACTCGCCGCGATTCCTGTGGATGTGGCCCAACGCCCGGATCTCGGTGATGGGCGGCGAGCAGGCCGCCTCCGTCCTCGCGACCGTCCGATCCGAGCAGCTCGATGCGTCGGGCAAGCCGTGGTCGCCCGAGGACGAGGAGGCGTTCAAGGCGCCGATCCGCGATCAGTACGAGGCGCAGGGCAACCCCTACTACTCGACGGCGCGACTGTGGGACGACGGCATCATCGATCCCCTCGATACCAGAGAAGTTCTCGGCCTGGCCCTGTCGGCGTGTGCGAACGCGCCGCTCGAGCCGGTCTCCTACGGCGTCTTCCGGATGTGAGTGAGATGAGCATGAGCGACACCGCCGGTGGGACCGGCATGTTCGATACCGTTCTGGTCGCCAACCGCGGTGAGATCGCGGTCCGGGTGATCCGGACGTTGCGCCGCATGGGTATTCGTTCGGTCGCCGTCTACAGTGACCCCGACGCAGGAGCCCTCCACGTCCGGGAGGCGGACACCGCGGTACGGCTCGGCCCGGCCGCCGCCCGCGACAGCTACCTCGACATCGCGAAGGTGATCGAGGCGGCGCGCATCTCCGGTGCACAGGCCATCCATCCGGGATACGGCTTCCTGTCGGAGAACTCGGCGTTCGCGCAGGCCTGCGCCGACGCCGGGCTGATCTTCCTCGGCCCGCCCGCCAAGGCGATCGAGACCATGGGCGACAAGATCACCGCGAAGAACGCCGTGTCCGCGTTCGACGTGCCCGTCGTTCCCGGCATCTCCCGGCCGGGCCTGACCGACGACGAACTGACCGCCGCCGCCGGCGACATCGGCTTCCCGGTGCTGATCAAGCCGTCCGCCGGCGGCGGCGGCAAGGGCATGCGCCTGGTCACCGAACACGGTCAGCTGGCCGGCGCGCTGGCGTCGGCGCGTCGTGAGGCGGCCTCCGCGTTCGGCGACGACACGCTGTTCCTGGAGCGGTTCGTGCAGCGGCCCCGCCACATCGAGGTGCAGATCATCGCCGACACCCACGGCAACGTCGTGCATCTCGGCGAACGCGAATGCAGCCTGCAGCGCCGCCACCAGAAGGTCATCGAAGAGGCGCCGTCGCCGCTGCTCGACGAGGCGACCCGGGCCCGCATCGGCGAGGCGGCGTGCAACACCGCCCGCAGCGTCGACTACACCGGCGCGGGAACGGTGGAGTTCATCGTCTCCGCCGACGCACCCGACGAGTTCTTCTTCATGGAGATGAACACGCGTCTGCAGGTCGAGCACCCGGTCACCGAGCTGGTCACGGGCCTGGACCTGGTGGAATGGCAGGTGCGCGTCGCCGCCGGCGAGCCGCTCGGCTTCGCGCAGGACGACATCACCCTGACCGGGCACGCAATCGAGGCCCGCGTCTACGCCGAGGACCCGGCGCGTGGGTTCCTGCCGACCGGCGGCACCGTCCTCGGCCTGGAGGAAGCATCCGGTACGGGCGTCCGCGTCGATTCCGGGCTGCGTGAGGGCACCGTCGTCGGCAGCGACTACGACCCGATGCTGTCGAAGGTGATCGCGCACGGCCCGGACCGGGCGTCCGCGCTGCGCCGGCTCGACCGCGCGCTGTCCGAGACCGCGGTGCTCGGCGTCGTCACCAACATCGACTTCGCCCGGTTCCTGCTCGCCGACCCGGACGTGAAGGCCGGCGCGCTCGACACGGGCCTGCTGGACCGGAGGCTCGGGGACTACGAAGCTCCCGGCACTCCCGACGAGGTGCTCGTCGCTGCCGCCGCTCACCACTGGCTGCGGCGCTGGCCGGTCGCGACGACCGCGGCGCCGGTCGATCCGTGGGACCGGCCCAGCGGCTGGCGTATCGGGGCCGCGGCGCCGACCACCGTCCGGTTGCAGACCCCGACCCGCACCGATCACGTGCACATCACCGGCACTCCCGCTGCCGCGACGGCCCGCATCGAGGACGGTGCCGCGCGCACATTGACCGCCGAGCTCGACGGGGCGGTCCTGACCGTCACCCTCGACGGGCGGCGTTCGGTGTTCCGGGTCGCCGTCGACGACGACCACGTGTGGCTGGCCGGCAACGGCGGCACCTGGCCGGTGCGCGAGTCCCGGGAACCGAACATCCGCGGCGCGGATGCGCACGCGGGGGAAGCGGAACTGACCAGCCCGATGCCGGGCACGGTCATCGCCGCGCCCGTCGAGGCCGGAGCCACCGTCACCGCCGGCACCACCGTCGTGGTGGTGGAGGCCATGAAGATGGAGCACGCCCTGACCGCTCCGGTCGACGGCACCGTCGAACTTCTGGTTGCGGCGGGTGACCAGGTGAAGGTCGACCAGCTCCTCGCTCGCATCGTTCCCGCCCCCACCGACTCCTCAGTCCCCATCGACACAGCCGAGAACCAGGACCGCACATGAGCAGCTACCTCTCCACCGAACAGCTTCCCGACGACTACCGGGACCTGAAGAACACGGTCGCGGACTTCGCACGCACCGTCGTCGCGCCGGTCGCCGCCGAACACGACGCCAACCACACGTTTCCCTACGAGGTGGTCGCGGGCATGGCCGAGCTCGGCCTGTTCGGTCTGCCCTTCCCCGAGGAGTACGGCGGCCAGGGCGGCGACTACTTCGCGCTGTGCCTGGCGCTCGAGGAACTCGGCAAGGTCGACCAGTCCGTCGCCATCACCCTCGAGGCGGGTGTCTCGCTCGGTGCGATGCCGATCCACCGCTTCGGCAACGACGAGCAGAAGAACAAATGGCTGCCGCAGCTCGCCGCGGGTCGTGCGCTCGGCGCGTTCGGCCTGACCGAGCCCGGCGCGGGCAGCGATGCGGGCGGCACGAAGACCACCGCGAAGCTCGACGGCGACCAGTGGGTGATCAACGGCAACAAGCAGTTCATCACCAACTCCGGCACCGACATCACCGAGATCGTCACCGTCACCGCCGTCACCGGCGAACGCGACGGCAAGAAGGAGATCTCCACGATCGTCGTGCCCACCGACACCCCCGGCTTCACCGCCGAGCCCGCCTACAACAAGGTGGGCTGGAACGCCTCGGACACTCATCCGCTGACGTTCTCCGATGTGCGGGTGCCGGCCGAGAACCTGCTGGGTGAGCGCGGTCGCGGCTACGCGAACTTCCTGCGCATCCTCGACGAGGGCCGCATCGCGATCGCCGCACTGTCCGTCGGTGCGGCCCAGGGCTGTGTCGACGAGTCCGTGAAGTACGCCAAGGAACGCGAGGCGTTCGGACGGCCGATCGGGCGCAACCAGGCGATCGCTTTCAAGATCGCGCGCATGGAGGCGCGGGCGCACACGGCCCGGACCGCCTACTACGACGCTGCCGCGCTCATGCTCTCGGGCAAGCCGTTCAAGAAGCAGGCCGCGATCGCCAAGCTCATCGCGTCCGAAGCGGCGATGGACAACGCGCGCGACGCCACCCAGATCCACGGTGGCTACGGCTTCATGAACGAGTACACGGTGGCGCGGCACTACCGCGACAGCAAGATCCTGGAGATCGGCGAGGGCACCACCGAGGTCCAGCTGATGCTGGTGGCGCGGGAGCTGGGCCTGTGAGCGCTCCGGACAACGCCAAGCGGGTCGTCCAGCGTGGACTGTGGTTCGAGGAGTTCGAACTCGGTGCCGTGTACGAACACCGGCCCGGCCGCACCGTGACGGAAGCGGACAACGTCCTGTTCACGACGTTGACGATGAACACCCAGGCCCTGCACCTCGATGCCGCCTACAGTGCCGGCACCGAGTTCGGTGAGCCGCTGGTCAACTCGATGTTCACTCTGTCCACCTTGATCGGCCTGTCCGTCGCGCAGCTCACCCAGGGCACGATCGTCGCCAATCTGGGCTTCTCCGAGATCAAGTTCCCGCACCCGGTCCGGCATGGGGACACCATGTACGCGGAGACCCTGATCACCGACAAGCGCGAGTCGAAGTCCCGGCCCGGACAGGGCATCGTGACGTTCGAACACACCGCCCGCAACCAGCACGGCGACGTCGTTGCCCTCGCGGTGCGGCAGACTCTCGTCCACAAGCGGCCGGACGATCCGGCACAGGAAGGCTGACGACGCATGAGCACCATTCCGGGTCCCGCGTGGCTGTTCTGCCCGGCGGACCGTCCCGAGCGTTACGGGAAGGCCGCCGCGATCGCCGATGTCGTGATCCTCGACCTCGAGGACGGCGTCGCGCATGCCGACAAGGACTATGCGCGACGCTGCCTCGTCGACACACCGCTCGATCCCGACCGGACCGTGGTTCGCGTCAACCCCGTCGGCACCGAGGAACACGACGAGGACCTGAAGGCGCTCGCACAGACCGCGTACACCCGCGTGATGCTCGCCAAGTGCGAATCCGCGCAGCAGGTCACGTCCCTCGCACCGCGCGAGGTGATCGCGCTGATCGAGTCCCCGCCCGGCGCCCTCGCCGTCGCGGAGATCTCGTTGGCGGCCGGCACGATCGGTGTCATGTGGGGTGCGGAGGACCTCGTCGTCGGATTGGGCGGGCAGTCCAGCAGGCACGCGGACGGTTCGTACCGCGACGTCGCGCGGCACGTGCGTTCGTCGTCGCTGCTCGCGGCGAAGACCTACCGCCGGTGGGCGCTGGATTCGGTGTATCTCGACATCAAGGACCACGACGGTCTGCGCGCCGAGGCACTCGACGCCGTCGCGGTGGGGTTCGACGCGAAGGTCGCGATCCACCCCGGACAGATCGAGGTCATCCGGCAGGCGTACGCGCCGACGGAGGAGCAGGTCGAGTGGGCACGCCGGGTTCTGGCCGCAGTGCCCGAGGAACGCGGCGTGTTCCAGTTCGAAGGAAAGATGGTCGACGCGCCGGTCCTCCGGCACGCCGAGCAGATCCTGCACCGCTCGGTCGAGGCCCGCGTCAAGGGGCATGCCCCGTCGGGTGGTGACGGCGCCCGCTGACAGAAGAAGCAGCGACCACCGAACCCGGCAGCCGGGTGCAGTGACATCGAGGCGCCGCGTCGTCGCTTCCGGAACCGGCGGGTTCCGGGCGACGCCGCGGCGCCCTCGCGTGTCGTGGATCACGCGTCGTGCCGCCGATCCGGACACGCTCGGCCGCCGCCGCGGCGGTGAGTGACACCGGCCACGTGCTGAGCGTGGCCTAACTGGACAAAACACCCTGGCCGGTGCTCGGATGGCGGGCATGGACGTCGCCATCAACATCTTCCTGATCCTGCACTTCATCGGCCTCGCCGGCATCATCGGTTCCTGGCTCGCCGTGGTGAAGGATCCGCGCGTCGTGACCGGCATGTTGCACGGCGCGATCCTCCAGCTCGTGAGCGGCCTCGCCCTCGTCGGGCTCAACGAAGCCGACGGCGCAGACCTGAACCACATGAAGATCGGCATCAAGCTCGTCGTCGCCGTCGCGATCCTGGTCCTCGCGATCGTCGGCCTGAAGAAGGAGAAGCAGAACCCCGGATCGACGGGTGCGCTCGCACACACGATCGGCGGTCTGGGCATTCTCAACGTGGTCATCGCGGTCCTGTGGTGACCGGTTGATCGGAAAACGCGACCGGTGTCGCTACTGCTCGGTAGATTCACTCCCGCGGGGTTCGGCGCGCAGCGTCGGGTCCCGTGCGGTCGTTTTCGGCGGCGTGTGACTAGACGGTAGATTGGGGCGATGTGCGTGCGCCGAATGCCCACCTCACCGCCCCCGGCAGAAGGGGGCGGTCTTCGGCGCACGGGGGGAGGGGCCGGAGGTCCGTACGGGGTAGGCGCAGGTGCGCTGGTGAAACGGAGTAGGACCGACCGGCTATAGACGATAAGCATCGGTTGCTTTTGTGCGAGTAGCGGTCGGTTCCTGTGTCTGTACGGGTGAGGAACTGGGCGTTTGTGGTGTGGGGAACTCGAAGATGTTCCGGAAACGAGGTAACGGTTGGACCCGCGAGAAATCGACGGAATCGACAGCGCTGATCAGGCGTTGCAGGGAAGCGCATTCCCGCTTTCTCCGGCGCAGCTCGGACTGTGGTACGCGCAGCACCGTAACCCGTCCGTGGCGATCAACAACGCGCAGTACGTCGACCTCCGCGGGGACCTCGACACCGAGGTGCTCGAACGGGTCAGCCGGATCGCCGCAGGCGATCTCCAGTCCGGATTCGTGCGGCTCCTCGAGATCGACGGTGTGCCCCACCAGATCGTCGATCCGTCCCTCGACACACCCCTCCAGCTCATCGACCTGCGGGACACTCCGGACCCGGAGCAGGCGGCCGCGGAGTGGATGCGCGCCGAGTACAGCCGCCCGATCGACATCGTCGCGGACCGCCTGATCGTCGCTGCCGCACTGCGCCTCGAGGACTCTCGCTACTACTGGTATGCCCGGGTGCACCACGTCGTCCTCGACGGCTTCGGCGCCATGAACTTCATGAAGCGCGTCGCGGAGCTCTACACGGCGGCGGTCGAGGGCCGCGAGGCGGAACCGCTCGTGGTCGGCGACCTTCCGGACCTGCGCGAGGCCGAGCTGGCCTACCGCGACAGCGCCCGCTTCGAACGCGACCGGGCGTACTGGGCCGAGCGCATCGCCGGCCTCGACGACGGCGTCGGTCTGAGCGCGCGGATCGCGCCGCCGGCCGCCCGCAAGGAACTGTCGTCGGCCACGCTGTCCGAGACCTTGGCCACACGTTTCGATGCTGCCGTGGAGCGTCACGACACCATCCGGTCCACCTATCTCATCGCTGCCGTCGCCGCCTTCCTCTCCCAGATGACCGGGCGCGAGGACGTAGTCCTCAGCCTGCCCGTCACCGGCCGGACCACCGCGCTGACCCGGCAATCGGGCGGCATGCTGTCCAACATCGTTCCGCTGACCGTTCGGGTCGGGCACGAGACGACCGTCGGCGAGCTGATCACCCAGGTCCAGGTCGCGGTGACCGGCGCGCTGCGGCACCAACTGTTCCGCCACGAGGACATCCGCCGCGACTCGGCGGATCCGAACGGAGGGCTGTTCGGCCCCCTGGTGAACGTGATGCTGTTCCACAGCGGCATCCCGTTCGGTCCCATCCTGGGCGAACTCACCATCCTCTCGACCGGCACGGTCGAGGATCTCGGCATCAACTTCTACGAGAACGTCAACGGCAATCGCCTCAACATCGACTTCGAGGCGAATCCCGACCGCTACACGCCGGAGGAGAACGCCGCGCACCACGCGCGCTTCCTGGACTTCCTCGCCGCGCTCGTCGACGCCGACCCGTCACTGCCGGTCCGCAGCGTCCCGTTGTTGGGTGCGGA
>NZ_LRRH01000211.1 GCF_001646785.1 Rhodococcus phenolicus | reverse complement strand
ACCGGAACCACGCAGAAGTGTTGCCGCGACAGCACCGCCGGTCAGGCATGTCGAACGGGTCGGAAACAGGACGACTGGTCTGATAAGTCGGATTCGTCGTTATACTACGGGCATCGGGACGGTTCAATTCAAGGGTTTTCGAAGCTGATACCGGTTCGCGTCAGCGTTGGGCCGTCAGTCTGGATCGTGCCGTAGTCCCGGGTTCGGTGGTCGGTAGGGGAGTGTTGCATCGACGTGCGCGGTCGGGATCAGGTCGAGCAGTTCCTTCGCACCTTCTTCGCTGACCACATTCGATTGCTTGCCCCGAACAAGCATGGTGGGCACCGTGATCGCCGCCGCAGCATCCCGCGCGCGTTCGTACCGCATGATCGAATCGGCCTGGCGAGTGGGCTCGTCACCGTGACGAAGAAACGCCGGATCCCAATGCCAAAACCACCGGCCGTCACGCAAACGGAGGTTCTTGCGCAACCCCTGCGGATTGGACTTACGAACACGGTTCGGGGTG
>NZ_LRRH01000038.1 GCF_001646785.1 Rhodococcus phenolicus | reverse complement strand
CTAAATCTGTGCAAGTCAGGCGGTCGGCGTCGAGATTGTCGTCGCTCGAGGAAGCTTGGGCGATGAATGGCTTCGGCGTACTGGATGGCTTCCTCGAGTTGCTTTTCCGAAATGTCGAACACAATCTGTGTTCCTTCCGGCAGCGGTTCGCACGGAGGACCGAACTGTGCCAACCCCGAATACGGCGATAGGACCCCACCTCGTCCCTTCACGACGAACACTCCCGGATAGATCTCACACGCGGGGTCGTTCGTAGAAATCACGCGGTGTTCCCCTACGACGGTGTACATCGAATGTCCTCTCGGAGTCCTCCTTGGGAGGAGGCAGTTGACGAATCTATGGTTGGGCTCGCGCACCGTGCTCGATTTGGTGAGTTCAAGCACGAACAATGAGAGCGAATCTACCAAGGGGTCTTGGTATGCCGGGCTCTGGCCGAACAGAGGGCAGATCACTCGCTGAGGATCTCGACGTACCCGTCCGTCCCGTGCACCCGAATCCTCTGCCCGTCGCGAATCAGCCGGGTCGCGTTCTCGACCGCTACGACTGCCGGCAATCCGTACTCCCGTGCGATCACCGCACCGTGCGTCATCAGGCCACCCACCTCTGTCACCAGTCCCTTGATCGCAACGAAGAGCGGCGTCCAGCTCGGGTCGGTGTAGGCGGTGACCAGAATGTCGTCCGCCCCCAGGTCGGCGTGCGCGATATCGAGGACGACGCGGGCACGCCCCTCGACGGTCCCGGACGACACGGCCATTCCGGCGAGCGCACCGTCCGGAAGATCCTCGCGTCGGTACGCCCCCGTGAGAGCCTCGCCGTCGGAGGTGAGCACGCGCGGTGCTGCCAGCGACCGGTACGAGCGGAACTCCTCCCGCCGCTCATCGATCAGCTCGCCACGCTCTTGCTGCGTCGCAACGAGCTCGGCGAGCTCGTCGAACCGCAGATAAAAGATGTCCTCCCGGTCGCGAACAACCCCGTCCCGGACGAGGCGGTCGGCCTCGCGCAACAGCGCCTGCTTGTACACGAAATAGCGACTCACCATGCCGTACTTCGGGTACTCCCGATACCCCGTGAACGTGCGGACGTGATCGATCATCCGCTTCGTCTCGCGGGCCTTGCTGTCCCCATCGGGCAAGGCTCGCAAGCGTTCCAGCACCTCGTGTTCTTTCTGCTCGGCGTTTCGGAGGCCCTGCTGGAAGCGCTGAGCGGACTCGCCCGTCCCGAAACCCTTGATATTTCCCAGGATCGGCGGCACGAGTGTCGTCGGAGATTCGCTCCAACGGGGTCGGGTGATGTCGATTTCGCCGACGCAGCGCACGCCGTACTTGTCGAGATAGTCCTCGATCGCGACGCGTGCCTCGCGACCCCCGTCGAGCTTTTCCAGTTCGTCGAGGAACGCGTCGTCGTCGAAACCCGCATCCTCGCCGTTTTGCAGGAACGCGACGACCTGTGGATGTGGCCGGATCGCGTCGGCCACATCCAGCAACGCCAAGCCCATCTCTGCCGTCACGTTGTTCGGAACCGATTGCGTCAGAACATCGGCCACGTTCTGTTCACCCAACCAGTCGAAGAGCTGATCGTTCAGCCAGTCGGCGGCGTTCATTCCGGCCACGAGCACCTGGTAGCCGCGCGGGTCGAACAGCACTCGCCGCAGCTCCCCGATATCGGCCCGGATGAAGTCGATCAGTTCCGTCCCGGTCTTCGTCGCGATGTCGCGTTTCAGCACCGCGAGGGAGGCCTCGCTCTGCGCGATCAGCTCGGTGACGATCGCCGGATCGGTGTCGATCGGGTCCGCGGCGCCGAACATCGGTGCAGCCTTCGGCTCGTCGTCCGGATGCTGCGGGACGAAGCCCCGGTCGAGAACGGTCTGCAGCGCATCCCCGATCAACGGATCGGATTTGCCGAGCGCAGCCACCACAGCGGTGCCGGCGGTCGGGGACGCGAGCCGCTCGGTGACATCGACGAACAGCCGCCCACCGGCGTGCCGCATCGGAGCTGTACTCGTCATCTGCCACAAGGAAATTCCCAACGGCCTCATGGCGTCGGTCATCATCTGCTGGTGTCCGACCGAGACGTAGACGCGGTTCTTGCCGTCGTCCGATTCTGGAACCGGGAACAACGTGGTGATCGGACGGCTCTGCACGACCCGGAATCCGTCGTCGAGCAGGCACCACTCGATGTCCTGAGGGCAGCCGAAATGCGCTTCTATCCGGCGGCCCAACTGCGCGAGCCGCACGATCTGCTCGTTTGTCAGCACCGCTTCGTTCTGCCGCTCCGGCGCGACCTCCTGCATCCGGGTCCCACCCGACGACGCGGCGTGCAGCGCAAATGGCTTGGTTGCGACCTTCCTGCCGATCACGACGTCGTCGCGCACCGTGTACACATCCGGGTTCACCTGGCCGGACACCAGCGCCTCACCGAGACCGAACCCGGCGTCGATCGAGGCGACCGTCCGATCGGAGGTGACGGGATCGGCTGTGAACATGATCCCGGACGCCTCCGGGAACACCATCCGCTGCACGACCACCGCCATGTGTACCCTGCGGTGGTCGATCCCGTTGCGCAGCCGATAGGTGACGGCACGCTCGGTGAACAACGATGCCCAGCATCGGCGGACGTGCTTCAGGACTTCGTCCGGACCCGTGACGTTCAGGTACGTGTCCTGCTGCCCGGCGAACGACGCCGACGGCAGATCCTCGGCGGTCGCGCTGGACCGCACGGCGCACGCGGTGTCGCCGCCGAGCCGCGACAGCGACCGCTCGATCTCCGCCGACACCTCGTCCGGGACGCCGCACTCCTCGATCGTGCGTCGGACCTGCGCGCTCACCGCACCGATCTGCTCCCGATCGTCCGACGAGAGGTCCGCGAGCCGATCGAGCAGTGCGTCGAGCGACGGCGCGCCGTCGACGACACGGCGGAACGCTTCGGTCGTCACGCAGAAGCCCTCCGGGACGACAACGCCGTCGATGCGCGACAACTCCCCGAGGTTCGCGCCCTTGCCGCCGACCACCTCGATCTGCGTCCGGCCGATCTCCTCGAAGCCCAGTACATAGTCCATGCCGCATGCCCTTCCCCGCTGGTTCCGGCGTTCTGCGGGCGATTATGGACCGAAAATCGGGGCCTCATGAGGGCCGCGAATCGTGTATATATTGAAAGTGGGAACAGGCCGTGTTCGTGGTTCGCGCGGTCGCCCCTCCACGATTCGTCTCACTCGATCAGTGAGGCCTGTCGGCGGTTGGAGAGCTACGAGACGGGGTCTGCGCGCGAGGTTGGTCTGCGAGGTCCACATCGAACCGTCGAAGTAGCGCACCATCGCCGGGTTCTGCGGGTCCGTGTACCAACTCGCCTGTATCGCATTGGGCACGGCCGGTGGAACTCTCGACTTCGACGGCTTGACGATCACTGCGACGATTCCTGCGACGAAGGCGACCACGACAGCGCGGCGTCCGGCGCTCGGTGATTGTGACGATGCCCAGTGATCGCGACCGTGAAATGTCCTGTTGCAGTTACTTGAATCAATATTTGATCGAATCGATCAAACGATGCGGACGGCCCGTAGAATCCACGCGGTTCGACATGCAATTCAGCCCCGAAAGGATTCACGATGGAGAAGCTCCGCAATTACGGTCTGCTCGTCAAGTACGTCGTCACCACCCAGTGGCGCAAGATCCGCGGCACCGGCCAGACGGGTCAGACACCGGCCCAAGACCAGAACTCGCAGTAGTTTGCGGGTGGGAGGTCCGGAACGGGCTTCCGCGGACCGCGGCACAGACGGTCCAGGCGAATTTCGTGAGCATTCCGGTCGCCTGGACCGCGTTTCACTCCGGGGATCTTCCCAAGTCGCTCGATCACCGACCGACCGGGCCTCGAACGTCATCTACCACGTCGAAGCTCATTCCGAAATGGCCTGTGGGTGCCCTTTCGTTCATGGAAGGCCGGACAACCACCACCGTCACATAGGTAGCGGCGATGAAACCCATCGGCGATGCGTCCTTGTGTCGCGTCCGGCCAGGTGCTGAACTGCGAACGTAGATCGTGGCATGCGGATCCCAGGACCGCACCGCACAATTGGACGGGAACTTCTCGATGCGCATCGGAACGATGATCACCTACAGCGGCGGATTCGCCGAGACCGTCGCCGAGGTCGCCGATCTCGAACGCGCCGGCCTCGACATCATCTTCATGGCCGAGGCGTACTCGTTCGATGCCGTCAGCCAACTCGGATACCTCGCTGCGAAAACGTCACGTGTGCAGCTCGCATCGGGCATCTTCCAGATCTATACCCGTACCCCGTCGCTGATGGCGATGACCGCGGCCGGCCTCGACTTCGTGTCCGACGGCCGGTTCGTGCTCGGCATCGGCGCTTCCGGGCCGCAGGTGATCGAAGGGTTCCACGGGGTGCCGTACAACGCGCCGCTGGGTCGTACCCGTGAACTCGTCGACATCTGCCGCCAGGTGTGGCGGCGCGAACCGGTGATCCACAACGGCAAGCACTATCAGATTCCGCTGCCCCCGGATCGGGGAACCGGACTCGGGAGGCCGTTGAAGATCATCAATCATCCGGTGCGTGAACGCATCCCGATCGTCATCGCCGCGCTCGGACCGAAGAACGTGGCTTTGACGGCGGAGATCGCAGAAGGGTGGCAACCAGTCTTCTACAACCCGGAACGCGCACACGATGTGTGGGGCGAATCGCTCGGTAAGGGACGCGCGCTGCGCGATCCTTCTCTCGGTGCCCTCGATATCTATGCGAGCCCGGCACTGGCGATCGGCGACGACGTCGACCACCTGTTGGACCTGGTCAAACCCACGCTTGCGCTGTATATCGGCGGTATGGGCGCGCGCGGAAAGAACTTCTACAACGACCTCGCGTGCCGCTACGGGTACGAGGCCGAGGCGAAGGTCATCCAGGACCTGTACTTGGACGGGAAGAAGGACGAAGCTGCTGCGGCGGTGCCGGACGCGTTGGTCCGGGCCATCTCGTTGATAGGTCCGGAAAGCTACGTACGCGAGCGAGTCGCGGCCTTTGCGGAGTCCGGTGCGACCACTCTCAATGTCAAGTTCCTCCATGGTGATTCGTCGGAGAGAATCGCACAGATCGATAAGCTTCGGTCCATCGTCGACGGATAGCAGAACGACCGGACGCGGATGTCCGGTCCGGATGGACTGCCGATTCTGTCTCACGAATCGCTGCATCTCCCTCATTCCGCAACGTCGTGACGGTGTTGCCGGCGGTGCAGAGCGAATACCCTGTGTTCGGGTGTCCTTTTGCGTCGAGTCGCGTACGGAGCACAGACATGACCGAGGCCGACTACGTAGTTGTTGGAGCGGGCAGCGCGGGCTGTGTGGTCGCGCGCAGGCTCGCCGAAAGCGGCGCGTCCGTCGCGCTGCTCGAAGCGGGAGGAGCGGACAACAAGGGCTGGGCCAAGTTGCTTTTCCAGATCCCGGGTGCGATCAACGTCATGCACTCGACGCCGCAGCTGAAAAAGCTGTTCGACTGGGGCTACAAGTCGACGCCGCAGCGCAACGCGCTCAACCGTAGGATCCCGATGACGTGCGGCCGGATCCTCGGCGGATCCAGCTCGGTCAACGGGATGCTCTTCGTCCGAGGCAACAAGAAGAACTTCGACGACTGGGCCGCCGAAGGCTGCACGGGCTGGGCCTACGACGACGTCCTGCCGTACTTCAAGCGGATGGAGGACTGGGAGGACGGCGCGAGCGCATTGCGCGGGTCCGGCGGTCCGATCAAGGTCACCCGTCAGCACACCATCACCGACGCGGCGCACGCGTTCATGGACGCCACCGCGACGCGCCTGGGTGTGCCGAAGCTCGACGACTACAACGGCGAGAGCCAGGAAGGTGTCGCAGTTTTTCAACAGAGTGTTTCGAAAGGTCTGCGGTACTCCACCTCCAAGGGCTACCTGCACGAAGATCCGTTGCCCAATCTCACCGTGCTAACGGATGTGACGGTGGCGAAGATCGTCATCGCGGGCTCCCGCGCGACAGGCGTGGAAATCCTGGTCGAGGGCGGCAAGCAGGTGATCGGAGCGTCGCGCGAGGTCGTCGTATCGGCCGGCACGTACGGGTCGCCTCAGATTCTGCAACTGTCCGGGATCGGTCCTGCCGCGCACCTGAAGGAGCACAGCATCGTCGTCCACGCAGATCTGCCGGTGGGCGACAACCTCCACGACCACCTCTTCGTCCCCCTGTCGTTCAAGATGAAATCAGCGTTGCGCAGGCCGACGGCGCCGTACTTCATGCGTGGACTGGCGGCCGAACGGGTCCGTCCGGGATCGTCGTGGGCGGCTGGTTCCTCATTCGAATCGGTCGCCTTCGTGCGCACCTCCCATGCGCGCGAGATTCCCGACCTGCAACTACTCAGCCTCTACTGGGTATATCCGTCGCCGAATCAAGACTCCGACAAGCGAGTCGTTCCTGCTAGCAAAAAACCAGGTCAAAGCGTCTTCCCGGCCCTCATCTACCCGGAGAGCCGGGGGACCGTCCGATTGGCTTCAGCAGATCCGACGGCCGCACCCCTCATCGATCCGGCGTATCTGACGGTGCCCAAGGACACCGAAGTGCTTCTCGAGGGCATCAACATGGTCCGCGAGATCATGGCGGGAACCGGCGACAACGAGGGCGAACTCATTCCGGGTGCGAAATTCACCGACAAAGCAGCGTTGCGCGAAGAACTGCCCAACCGTATCCACACCGTCTATCACCCGGTCGGGTCGGTCCGGATGGGGGTCGACGAGCGGGCGGTCGTGGACCCGCAGCTTCGAGTTCGCGGAATCGACGGACTGCGCGTTGCCGACGCATCGATCATGCCGAGTGTGACCGGTGGCAACACCAACGCGCCCGCGATCATGATCGGCGAGAGGTGCGCAGCCCTGATCCTGCACGGCTGAATGTCAGGGCGGCTGCCCTGAACCGATCGGAGACCCTACGGGTCCCTGAGTCTGCTCGGCCCCTTCCCCAACGCTGCCCGGTCGCCATGCCCCGATAGACCGTCTCGGCCAGCACTTCTGGCCCCACGTCGGTGGTGACGTGTGGCTTCGGCTGGACCCGGTCGTGCGTGTCGACCCGTGCGATCGGGTGCTCCACCACCAGCTGTGGAGGCTGAAGGTACTGGTGCCCTGTCGGTTTCGGGTTCGGCTCCGTGGCCGAAAGACCCGCAGCGGCGATGCGCTGACGTCGGACTACGGGAGGGTAGCGACGGACACGGTCATGCCTCGGTCACCGGAACGGCCCTCGTGCATACCGTGGAGGAAACGCCTGTAGCTCCTCGACCGGCGGGGTCGGGGAGCGGAAGCGTCAGGACGTCGACAGGGGGTCGAGCGGAGTCGCTCGTCGGTGCGCGCCTCGATCGGGCGCGTGGATAGAATCCAGCCTACGGTGCATGACAGTCCTGTCTGTCGTGTGCCCAGACCCCGGATCGGTGTTGGCGCACCGGCCGGGGTCGACCTGTTTTCAGGTGATCTTGGGATGGTGCCACGCGGAGTGGGGGCGGTCAACTCGAACGGCTGTTCTAGTGCTGTTCACGTGCCGCGGTCAGCGTGCCGATGTCGGAGGGTGGTGGCGCCCGCGCCCGAGCGAATGTATCGCTCAGCTCTTCAGATCGAGTGAATGTATCGTTCGCTCGGAAAAGTCCACGCCCACACGGCGAATGGTGGCGTCGGCCGCACCCCGTCGGAGATGCGCGCGATGCGAGGTCGTCGGCGCGTGCAGGTGCGACGACCCATCCTCATTGTTCCACGACACAGAAACACGTCACCCGATCTCCATGTTGTCACGGCAGCCGTCACGGATACTGCTGATCATGAGCAAGCCCGTTGGACTCCGCGCCGCCGTCACCGCCGCCGTCGTCGCGACTACCGCCGCCGTCTCGTTCGCGTTTCCGGCCCCCGTCTCGGCGGCTCCTGCGAGCGGTGGTGTGCGGTACGTCGCGCTGGGGGATTCGCGGGCCGCCGGCCCCTCTCTCGACCGGACCGCGCAGACCAACGGGTGCGGCCGCTCCAACCTCGGCTATCCGACGCTTGTCGCCCAGGGAGTCGGTGCGGCGTCGTTCCTCAACCTATCGTGCACCGGAGCCCGCACCGAGCATGTGACGAACACGCCGCAGCCGACGTCGATGGGGGTGGTGCTCCCGCAGATCGAACGGATGCCCTCGGACGCCACACTGGTGACGCTCAGTATCGGTGGCAACGACATCAACTGGCCCACATTGGTTTCCCAGTGCTATGCCACTGCACCTGGCGGTGACGCCGGATGCCGAAACGATCCGGCAGTCAGCGACCGGGCGCTGTCCGCGCTCGCCGGACTCGGACCGAAGGTCTGGTCCACACTTGCCGCGATCAGGATGAAGGCGCCCGCCGCGCGCATCGTGCTGGTCGGGCACGGTGGAATCTTCGGAGATCGCGGATGCTGGCCGAACCTTCCGATCAGCAACGCCGACGCTGTCTGGGCGAAAGGCTTCTTCGCGATGATGAACGGAGTCCTCGCCACGGCGGCAGCGACGTCCGGTACCGAGTTCGTCGACGTCACTGCGGGCGCAGAAGGGCATGACGCCTGTGCCGCACCAGGGCAACGATGGTTCGAGGGACGTGAGGCCGGTCCGTCGTCGAGCCCGCTGCATCCGAACGCCGCCGGCATGGCGCACATGGCAAGCCGGGTACTCGGCGTGGTGCGCTGAAACTTCGAGGTGTCAGCCGGTAGCACCCGGTGCGGAGACGCGTCGCGTGCGGTCCCTCCGGTCGATGGCATCGGCGACCTCGTCGATGGCGGCCCGAACGGTGTCGCCGTACGGCCCGTCCGGCAGGTTCGGGGCGTGCTCGCGGGCGGCGGTGACGTGACCGGCGGCAGCATCGAAAGAACCCAGTCGTCGGTAGTTGTCGGCCAGGTTCAGGTGCAGCGAGGGATAGAAGCCGGCGACGTGCAGGCCTGCGTGGTGTTCCTGCACTCGTTGGTCGGTCACGGCATCGGCCGCGTCGAGGGCGCGTATGTCCCAGGTCAAGGCTTGCGCGGGATCGGCGTAGAGGTCTGCCAGGTAGTGCGCGAGTGTGCAGCGGTGCAATGGGTCGCCCAGGACGCCGATCTCGGACCACAAGTCCAGCAAGTGTTCTCGGGCGGCCGCGGCGTCGCCGGCTCGTCCTGTGGTGACGGCGTGTGCGATCGCATCCATGGTCGGGTCGGATTCGGCGGAGACAGTCATCGGGTGCTCCTCGGGATTGGTCAGGCGGTGTGGCCGGGGTCGATGGGCATTGCGAGGGTCGTGAGATCACCGCGGTCGGCGGAGCGAACCGTGACGGGCAGGTCCCATCCTCGTAGGTCCAACATCACGTCGGGTCCGATTGCGGTGCTGATCGCCGGGTAGAACGTCGTGAGCTGAAACGAAATTCGGAGATCCGCGCCTGTCGCTTCGGCGTTCAGTGAACCGAGGGATTGTTCGTCGCCGGTGAGGAATTCGGAAACGCCGTCGGCCACGGTCAGCGTGATGTGTTCGCCGGCACTGTCCTCGAGCGCCCGCAGCAGCACGTTCTTGGGGACGGTCACACGAGTGGTGGGCTCCGGCAGATCCGCGAGCATCGCCCGGTAGTCGGGGAACGGTTCGGCGACGAGCCTGCAGTGCTGATCCTCGCGCTCCACCGCCCGCAGCCGGATTCCGCGCGCCGATGCTTCCACGCGCACCGTTGTGCAGCGGCGCATCTCGGCGACCGCGGACCGCAGGTCTCCTGCATCGACCGTTGTGGACCAGCTGGAAGCCATCGGTTCCTCGGGCACCAGGGTGCGCGTCGAGAGCCGATACCGATCGGTTGCGGTCAGGGTGATCGCGTGCGGGCCGGCCTCGATGTGGATGCCGTCGAGTACCGGCATTGCGGGCTCGCGCGCCGTGGCGCTCGAGACCTGCTCGACCGCGTCGGCCAGCACCGGCCCCTTCAACGTGGCGATCGGAACGGCGGCGGCCGTATCGGTGAGCGTCGCCGTAAGGCGGGCCGCCCGGCGTCGCGCCGCGGTGGCATCGCCGAGCACTTTCGCGACGTGATCGTCGATCATCCGAGCCGCCTCTTCCGGTCCCGCGTCCAGGACCGCTCGGACCGACGCCAATGGCATGCCGATCTCGCGGAGCTGCCGGAGCATGTCGGCCCGGGGCAGCTGCTCGGGATGGTAGAAGCGGTAACCCGACACGGGATCGACCTCGGCCGGTAGCAGTAGCGCGGAGTCGGCGTAGAACCGCAGCGCACTCGGGGTCAGACCCGAACGCCCGGCGAAGACCCCGATCGACATCAGTTCGGAAGGTTGCACCTCGCCATCATCGAGCTTCAACCAACCTGAAGCGCAACTCCGGCTATTCGACGGTCGCGAGTTCCGGGACCTCGTCGTCGGCCTTCGATTCCCGCGCAGCGGCGATACACGTCAGCAGCACGCCTGCAGCCGCCCACATGGCCAGGACCGTCCACGGGAACGCGGTGTTCGCGTCGGGGAAGTACGACAGTTCACGCAGCAGGGTCGCGCCCGCGCCGGGCGGGAACCATTGCCCGACCGCGCCCCAGGGGCCGACGAGGAACTCGACCGGCATCGTGGCGGCGGAGATCGGATTCGCGATCAGCATCATCAGTACCGCGCCGACCCCGATGCCGGGCATGCCGAGCAGACTCCGCAACCCGACGATCGGCGCCGAGATAGCGACCACCGTCAACCCGACCGCGGCGGCGTTGACCCAGTAGCTGCCGTGCAGCCCGCCGAACCAGCTGTGGAGGATGCCGGCGAGCAGCAACCCGGCAGCGACCGCGTACGCCGCGAGTGCCGCTACGCGGGGAAGTGCCGTGGCGATCGCAACCGAGATGATCACAGCTCCCGCCATTCCACCGAGCACCAGCGGGAACGCGGCTGCCGACATCTTCGCGCCGCGCGGATCGGCGCCGTCGAACGGCACCACGTCGGTCACGGTGACGGCCGCTCCGGTCCGCTGCCCCATCTGCGCGGCCATCGCTTGAAGCATCTGGGCGACTTGAGGATTCGCGGCCGAGGCAATCAGGACCTCGAGGGCGTCGCCGGGCGCCGAACCGAGCACGATCGCGCCGTAGGCCTCCCGATGCTCGATGGCGTCGACCGCGGCCGCGCGGTCGGTCACGCGAGCCGGCGCGATCGTGTCGCCGGCCTGGGCCGTGACGACGCCGGGGATCTGCGCGACCGCTGCTTCCTGGCCTGCGACCGCAACCGGAAGGTCGCGGGGTTCCGATGTGACGGCCGGCCACGTGAAGGCCAGCAGAACGATTCCGACGATTGCGGCGGCGCCGACCGCCAGCGCGATCGCGCGTGCAACCGGTGTGCTGCCCGATGTTGCCGGGGTGGCGCTCATGGAAACCCTCCAAGAGAAAACGAATATTCGTTCTCTATAAAATGCCTCGGATAAGGTGCTTGTCAACAGCCCCGAGAGGATGGAAGGGAACCGGTCGTGCCCAGGGTCAGTCAGGAGCACCGCGCTGCTCGGCGTGCCGAGATCATCGACGCAGCTCTGCGCTGCTTCACGCGCTCGGGCTACCGCAGCACGACGATGGCCGACATCATCACCGAATCCGGCCTGTCCGCCGGCGCCATCTACGGATACTTCGGCGGCAAGCAGGAACTCCTCGTCGCCGTCGCCGACCACGTCCTCGGCGATCGGCGCGCACTTCTCGTTTCCATCGGAGGGTCCGAGGTCGGCGGCCTGGGGGACATCGTCGCCGCGATACTGAGGAACCTGGACGAGAGTTCCCTCGGCAGCGCCGTCCTGCAGGTGTGGGCGGAGGGGAGCATCGATCCGGAGATCGGTGACCTCGTTCGCGCCGTGTTCGCCCGGATGCGCGAATCCGTGATCGACATGCTCGCCGCCTGGGCAGTCGAGAATCCGCCTGCATCCGGAGTCGATTCGCGTACCTGGGCCACCGAGGTCGCGCCGGTCGTGCTGGGGGTGGTCCAGGGATTCATGATCCAGAAGTCGCTGATCGAGGATTTCGACGCTGCCGCCTACATCGCCGGAGTACGCGCCGCGATGTAGGCGCCTCGACCGTCGGAGTTGGTCGCCCGGTCACGGCGCCCCGAAGCCGTAGGTGAACTCCTCGGTCGACCAGTTCATCGTCGCGTGGTACTTGTACCCGCGCATGCGCCCGTCCCCGATATCTTCGGTAGCGACGAAACATTCGAACACCGTGGTGGTTTCGGTGAGGTTGTCGGTGGAACCGCCGTTGGTGGGGGAGCAGCTCACGTTGAGGACCGGCCCGTCGAACATGCCCTTGTCGACGTGTTCGTTCGCCATCGTTTCGATGCTCGATTCGATCTGCGCGACACTCAGCTGTCGGGAGAGGCGTTCGGCGGCCTCGCGCTTCTCCTGCTCGGCCTTCTCCGCTGCGACGCGTTCGGTCTCCCGGTTCGCGGCTTCCTCCGCCGCGGCAACCTGAGCTGCGACCTGGGCGTCGTGGTTGACCTTCCATGCCACCGTTCCGCCCGCACCCGCAAGTACAAGTACGGCAAGGCCGATGAGTATCGGCTTCTTCGGGATTCGCCGCTTCGGTTTGCCGTCCGTATCGGGGTCGGGCAGGTCGAGCCACTCGGACCCGCTCCAGAAGCGCTGTCCACCATCGGGGTTCGGATACCAGCCTGCCGGAGCGGGGGTTTTGTCGTCGCTCATTGTCGAAGTCCTTTCGGGAAACGAGGCCCGTGTGGTGTTCCTTTGTGGCGGTGGGGACCGCCAAAAGGAGACACGGGACGGGATGCGCCCCCGGTGCGCCCGACCCCTCTCGGGCGCACCGGCGGCTGCGGGTGGCTACCGGAGGGAGACGGTCGCGCCACCCGAGAACATGGAGTCGTGCAGTTCGATCGCGTCCGGGACTGCGCCGGCGGGCATGTCGAACACGACCGGCATCGTCACCGTGTTGCCCGGGTTGATCTCGTCCCAGAACGCGACGTCCGTGTCGAGGTTCAACGCTGCCGACGTATCGGGACCGAATTCGCGTCCCTGCGCGTCGATCAGTTTCTGGTCGCTCGGGCTCAGGCCCTTCGGTGCATCGGAGATGTTGGTGACCGTCATCGTGACGATCACGAACTGCCCCTGCGCTTCCTCCGCGAGGAACGGGTTGTCACCGAGCGACGCCAAGCCGGACTCCACGCCGGTGACGACGAACTCGAACTTGCCGTCACGGACCGGGGTGTTCATCGCAGCGGGCGTATTGTCCTTCACCGGCGCGGCGGCCGGCGCATCCACCACCCGGGCCGGGTTGTCCGAATTCGCCGAACCCGACGGATTGTCGTCCTCGCCGCCGGCCATCGAGGCGACGACGAAGACCGCGACGATACCGCCGACGATCCACGGCCACTTCCTCTTCTTCTTCGGCGGCTGCGCCGGCGGAAATCCGGCGGCGGGCTGCCATCCGCCCGGCTGCTGAGGCACGTAGTTCGGAGGCTGGATGCGGGGATCAGGCTGCTGGGGAGTGGTCATTGCACAACTCGTTTCGTAGAAGGGGAGGCGACGCGGATCAATTGCCGAGAGTGAGATGCACGCCGGATTTGGCATCGGTCTCGTCGAACGACACCGATCCGCGGTGGGTGATCCGCACGGCATAGTCGGACGCACCGCGTCGGACATCGGGCACCGCGAAGAAGAACGTGCAGAAGTTGCCCTCGCGGACGCTGCGGGTGAGCGGACCGACGCCGAGGACCGCTCCGGCTCCGTCGGACACCGAGATCGTGGTGCCGGGTGCGATGTCGTCGAAGCCGTGGTCGCCGACGCATTCGAAAGCGGAGACGGTGCTGTCCGCGGAGCCGCTGATGACCGTGAGCGTGCCGTTCATCTCGAACACGCTGGTGGTCGGTATCCGATCGGCGAGGAGCGCGCCGGTCGCGATCACTCCCGCGACCACCGTCGCCGCGCATACGCCCACCGAGAAGCCGGGCCAGAACCGGCTGTCGGCCGGCTGGTCGAACTCGACGGGTGCCGGGGCGAAATGAGTGGTCACGGCGACCTCCTGGGCTGGGAACGGAACGATTCGATCGTCGGTCCAGGTTCGGCCGCGGGACAGTTTCCGATTGATAACCCCGGTTATCGATCGGCAGTCTCGCTCCTGGGGTGTCGACCTTCTAAGTTGTTGTCATGGCAGACGTTCTGGACTTCACCGGCGGGCTCACCGAATCGTCGTGGGAGCACATGGCCCTCGACACTCTCGGCGAGCTCGGATGGCAGCACCTGCCCGGCAGCGACATCGCTCCGGGAACCGGTGAACGCATGTCGTGGGACGATCTGCTCGTCCCGGCGCGACTGCGCACGGCGATCGCCACGCTCAATCCCGGACTGCCCGCCGGCACGGTCGACGAGGCGGTCGCGTTCATCGGCACCGCCACCTCCACGGATGCCATCGCCGAGAACCGGGCGATCCACAACCATCTCACCGAGGGGTTGCGGGCCGTGTCGTACGTCGACGACACCGGTATCGCGGTCACCCCCACTATCCGTCTGCTCTCGACCGACCCCGACGAGAACGACTGGTTCGCCGCGAGCCAGGTCACCGTGATCCGCGGGGATTACGAGCGGCGCTTCGACCTCGTGCTCTACCTCAACGGAATGCCGGTCGCCGTCGTCGAACTGAAGAACGCCGGAAGTGAATATGCCGGTCTCACAGACGCGCACGCCCAGCTCCGGACGTATCTGCGCGAGTTCCCGCTGGCGTTCCGGTACGCGGTGATCGGACTCGTCTCCGACGGCATCAGCGCCGCCTACGGCACCCCGTTCACGCCCTTCGAGCACTACTCGCCGTGGAACGTCGACGACGACGGGAAGCCGGTGGAGTTCACCGGCGACAACCATCCGCTCGACGTCGCCCTGTTCGGATTGTTCAATCAGGAACGGTTCCTGCAACTGCTCCGCAACTACACCGCGTTCGATGAGAGCGAGAACGGTCTCGTCAAGCGAATCGCGAAGCCACACCAGTACTTCGCCGTGGCCAAAGCCGTCGGCTCCACCGTCGTTGCGGTCGAATCCGAAGGCAAGGCGGGTGTCGTCTGGCACACGCAGGGTTCCGGCAAGTCCATGGAGATGGAGCTCTACGCGAATCAGGTCATCCGCCATCCCAAGCTCGCCAATCCGACGATCGTGGTGATCACCGACCGCAACGAACTCGACGGCCAGCTCTACGAGGGTTTTTCGCGGTCCCGGCTGCTACCGGAACATCCCCGGCAGATCCGTCGCCGCGAAGAGCTGCGCAGCGAACTGTCGGGACGCACCACCGGCGGTATCTACTTCACGACCCTGCAGAAATTCGGCAAGAGCCGCGAGGAACGCGAAACCGGCCGGAGTCATCCCCAGCTCTCCGATCGCCGCAACATCATCGTCATCGTCGACGAGGCCCATCGCAGCCACTACGACGACCTCGACGGTTACGCCCGCCACCTGCGCGACGCACTGCCACACGCAACCCTCATCGCCTTCACCGGAACGCCGATCTCGTTCGAGGACCGCAACACTCAGGCCGTGTTCGGTGACTACATCGATGTCTACGACCTGACCCGCGCCGTCGAGGACGGCGCTACGGTGCCCGTGCACTTCGAAAGCCGGCTCGTGAAAGTGGCATTCGCCGGTGAGGTCACCGAGGAGCAGATCGACGCGTCCGCGGACGAGGCCACCGCGGGACTCGACGACACCGAACGAGCCCGCATCGAGAAGTCCGTCGCCGTGATCAACGCGGTGTACGGGACGCCGGCGCGGCTGAAGGTGCTCGCCGGTGACCTTGTCGCACACTGGGAGAACCGCCGAGCCGAGATGGCGAAATTCGTCGGATCCGACGACAATCCGACCGCATCCGGCAAAGCGATGATCGTGTGCGCGACCCGCGAGATCTGCGCCAATCTCTACAACGAGATCGTGACGTTGCGGCCGGACTGGCACTCCGACGACATCTCCACCGGTCGCATCAAAGTCGTGTACTCCGGCGACGCCGCAGACACCCCGCCGATCAGCAACCACGTCCGACGTGATTCCGCGAACGCTGCGATCAAGAAGCGGATCAAGGACATCGACGACGAACTCGAACTCGTGATCGTCAAGGACATGATGCTCACCGGTTTCGACGCGCCGCCGCTGCACACCCTCTATCTGGACCGGCCGCTCAAGGGTGCACTGCTGATGCAGACCCTCGCGCGCGTGAACCGCACCTTCCGCGGCAAACGCGACGGTCTGCTCGTCGCATATGCGCCGGTGGCGGACAATCTCGCCGACGCGCTCGCCGAGTACACGGCGTCGGACCGCACCACCAAACCGCTCGGCCGGCCCGTCGCCGAAGCCGTCGACGCCGTGAAGAACACCCTCACCATTCTCGGCAACATGCTGCACGGTTTCGACTGGCAGGCACACCGCGCGGCCACCGGTCAGCGCGGCTGGCTCGACATCGTGCTCGCGACCGTCGCCTACCTGCGGGATCCACAGAACCCCGAGAACAAGGTCGAGCAAGGCCAGGACACCCTCGCCGCGAGGTACCGCAAGCACGCATCGCAACTGTCGCGGCTGTGGGCAATCTGCAGCGGCCACGAAGATGTGCGACCGCTCGCCCGGGATGCGAGATTCTTCGAGGAAGTTCGCGTGTACATGGCGAAGTTCGACGCCGCCGACCGGCAGGCGCGGGGCGTCGCGGTACCCGAGGACGTCAAGCGGGCATTGCGGGCGCTCATGGCGGCCTCCGTCGAGTCCGGTGAGGTGCTCGACATCTATGACGCGGCAGGTATGCCGAGGCCGTCGCTGGCCGACCTCAACGCCGACTTCCTCGAACGGACCCTGCAGGCGAAGAATCCGAACCTCGCGATCGAGGCGCTCCGCAAACTCGTCGCCGAGGAATCCCGGAAGGTCGCCCGCCACAACCTCGTCCGGCAGCGCGCATTCTCGCAGAAGCTGCAGGAACTGATGATCAAATACACCAACAGTCAGCTCACCTCCGCCGAGGTGATCGCTGCGCTCGTCGAGGTCGCCAAGGAAGTGCAGGCGGAGTCGCAGCGCGGCCAGCGGTTCGATCCGCCGCTCGGCGACCACGAACTGTCGTTCTACGACGCCGTCGCCCAGAACGAGTCGGCGCTGTCCGACATGGGCGAGGACACCCTTGCCCAGATTGCCCGGGAACTGGTCGGGGTGATGCGTCGCGACGTCAAGACCGACTGGAAGGTACGAGAGGACGTCAAGGCGAAACTGCGGTCGCAGGTCAAACGCCTGCTGACCCGCTACAAGTACCCGCCGGATCGGCAGCCCGCTGCGATCAAGTTGGTGCTCGAGCAGATGGAGGCGATCGCGCCGACCATGGCCGCCTGACCGTGCCGTGTGCCTTTTGGGGCTCGGAGCCGCCGAAAAGGCACACCGGGCGGTAGCCCGGGAACATTTCGCCACGCCGCTGCATCTCATCGTCAGGTGGGGTTCACGGAGAGGGATCCGGCCGACAGACGACACGACAACACGGCTGCTCACGGAGGCGAGATGACTCATCAGGTTCAGAACATTCGGCCCGGCGGATTCCAGTACGCTCCCGTCGAGCAGATCCGCCCGGCGCTACCGTCCCAGAACACCGGATGGGCAGTCGCGGCACTGATCTTCTTCTGGCCGCTGGCGTTCTCGGCGTTCTCGCACGCTGCGAAGGTGTACCCGTTGTGGGCGACGGGCGACTATGCGGGTGCGCAGGCGGCGTCGGACAGTGCGAAGCGACTCGGCAGGATCGCGTTGCTTCTGTGGGTGATCTTCCTCGTCGTGCTGGTCGTGTTCTACGTGGTGGTCTTCGCGGCAGCCATGTCGGCCGTGAACGATATCCCGTCGTACTCGGACTACTCGTACCGCTGATCGACGCAGACTCAGCATCCACAGAGAACATCCACCGGAAGATGTCCGGTCGGCCGGTGCAGGGGACCGGCCGATCGGCGGATCCGGTCGGGAACAGTGATCTCGGTTTCGTCCGACGGTCACCGAGGATCGCCGGCAGTTCTGTAAGCCAAGAGGTTTCGTGCTCATGGAGGGGTGAGCACGAACTCGCGGTCTGCTGTCGCCTCGGAGTTCCCGACCGGATCGAATTCACTCCACTTCCATCGTGCCGAACTCGGGACGCCCCGCTCGCCGGTAGACGGCGATGATCACGCCCGTGCTCGTACTGCGCGTCTCGACGAGCGTCATGCCGGTATCGAGGCCGTGATCGGCGAACAGCCGGCGGCCCTGGCCGACGACAACGGGGAACGTCAGCAGGTTGTATTCGTCCACGAGATCGTGTTCGTGGAGGGCGCGCACGAGATCGATACTGCCGTGCACCTGAAGTTCGCGGCCGGGCCGGGCCTTCAGTTCGGTGACGGCGGTGGCGATGTCGCCGTCCAGCACAGTGGTCGGCCCCCACGGTGGATCTTTCAGGGTGGTCGAAGCGACGTACTTGGGCAGTGTGTTGAGCCGGTCGGCGACGACGTCGTCCGGGTCGGTGGAATTCGGCCACGACGCGGCGAATATGTCGTAGGTCTTCCGGCCGAGCAGGAACGCGTCGACCCGTCCGAACAACTCGGCGATGAACGCGCCGGTGTCGTCGTCGAACAGTGGCACCACCCAGCCGCCACGGTCGAAGCCCCCGCTCCGATCCTCGTCGGGTCCGCCGGGGCCCTGCGCGACCCCGTCGATCGAGACGAATGTGGTCACCGTCAATTTCATCCGATCCTCCTTTCCTGGCTTTCATACGGAACAGACCGTCCGGGGGCAGGTACCTCATCGCCGGCGGTAGGCGGGTGCCTTGGCCGCCCTGCCGGGTTCCAGGGTGCGCAGCAACGGCATCGTGCGGTACGGAACCAGTTCGGACAGCACGATCACGCTCGTCGACCGGGTGATCACCGCGGAGCGGTTCAGTTCGATGAGGGTGTGCTGCAGTCCCCGATGCGACATGGCCGCGATGCGGCACAGGATGTCGCCCGACCCGGTGGTGACGAACGCCTCGAGGACGCCCGGGATCGCTTCGAGTTCCCCGGTGACGGTTTCGAGGGCGCCCTGTGCGATCTCCATCGTCACGAACGCCTGGACCTCGAACCCCGCCGCCGCCAGGTCGATTCGCGGTTCGTACCCGGCGACGAGTCCCGATTCCTCCAGGCGGTGCAGACGCGCCGACACGGTTGCGCGGGCGACCCGCAGATGCCGGGACAACTCCAGCGCACCGGTTTTCGGATCGTCGTGGAGTGCCTCGAGCAGTGCGAAGTCCAGTTCGTCCAGTTGCACGGCTGAGCGCACGGCCCCGTCCTCCCGATCGCGGGCGAAACTGTACCGATTGTATAGCTGGATCGGGTCGAGGCCGCCGGTTCCAGGCAGTTCGACCACCTGCACGGCTCGCGATTGCACAGTTCCCGCGCGCGCGTTCTCCTGAGGACACAGGCCGCACCGTCGGCACCCCGGGCGTTGTTGCAGGAGGAATCCGCCATGACCCTCGAGTACACGCTGACCGACAGCGAGAAGCTCGCGCGACTCGACCCCGAGACGCTCAGGCAACTGATCGGTCTCGTCGAACACGATCCCGATCGTGACCCCTTCCCTGTCGGTGGGTGGGATGCCGTTGTGTGGGCGGTCGGAAACGCCACGCAGACCACCCACTATCTCCAGTCCGCGTACGGCATGGATCTCGTCGCGTATTCCGGCCCGACGACCGGGAACAGCGACCGGCACTCGTACGTACTGACCAGTGGTGCAGTGCGATTCGTCGTCGAGGGCGCGGTCGATCCGGACAGTCGGATCGCCGAGCACCATCGTGTGCACGGTGACGGGGTGGTCGACATCGCGCTGCAGGTGCCCGACGTCGACAAGTGCATCGGCCACGCTCGCCGATGCGGCGCGACCGTCCTCGAGGAACCGCACGAGGTCACCGACGAACACGGCACGGTGCGGGTCGCGGCGATCGCGACGTACGGGCAGACACGACACACGCTCGTCGACCGTTCGCGCTACACCGGGCCTTATCTGCCCGGGTATGTGGTGAGGACGTCGACCTACCGCAAGCGGGACGATCCGCCGCACAACCTGTTCCAGGCTCTCGATCACGTGGTCGGCAACGTGGAACTCGGCCGCATGGACGAATGGGTCGACTTCTACAACCGGGTCATGGGTTTCGTGAACATGGCCGAGTTCGTCGGTGACGACATCGCCACGGAGTACTCCGCGCTCATGAGCAAGGTGGTGTGCAGCGGCAATCACCGGGTCAAATTTCCGCTCAACGAGCCGGCCGTCGGCAGGAAGCGCTCGCAGATCGACGAGTTCCTCGAGTTCCACCGCGGTCCCGGGGTCCAGCACCTGGCACTGGCCACGAGCGACATCCTCGCCGCCGTCGATCGGATGCGCGACGAGGGCGTCGAATTCCTCGCCACTCCGCCCGCCTACTACGAGGACCCCGAACTGCGGGCCCGGATCGGACAGGTGCGGGTACCGATCGGTGAACTGCAGAAGCGGGGGATCCTCGTCGACCGCGACGAGGACGGCTACCTGCTGCAGATCTTCACCAAACCTATCGGCGACCGGCCGACGGTGTTCTTCGAACTGATCGAACGGCACGGATCGCTCGGGTTCGGCAAGGGCAACTTCAAGGCCTTGTTCGAAGCGATCGAGCGGGAGCAGGCCGCGCGCGGAAACTTCTGATCAGGTCAGTTGTCCGAGGCGCGTGCGCAGATCCCGTTCGGTCTGGCGGACGGCGGTGCCCACGACCGGTTCGATGAGCATTCCCAGCGCGCGCCCGGCGAGACCACCGGGAAGTTCGTATCCGAAGTCGACGTCGAGCTGCGAGCGACCGTCGCCGAGGTCGGTGAAGCTCCAGCTCGACGACGTGCGGAAACCCGAGATCGAGCTCAGCACGATGACGCGGTCGCGTTCCCATTCGACGACCTCGAGGCGGGAATCGAGGCTCTTCGGCCCGATCTGCATCGCGGCGTCGAAGACCGCGCCGAGCCCGTTGACCTGCGCCCCGACCGGTTCGAACCGGCTCACCCCGAACATCCACTCGGGGACCGTGCGGTGGTCGTCCACATAGGAGAACGCCACATCGACGGGGATTGTTGCGACGGCACTGTGCCGGACGTGGATCATGCGGCGAACCCTTCGTGATGCAAATTACTGTTACTGACTGTATCGGCAACTCGGCCCGAGGGAAACGCTTCCTCGAATCTGCTGCCGAACCCGGGCCGTCCTGTTTCACTCACTGGTGACGCATGCCACATCGGTATCGGATGGAGGGTTCGTGAAGATCAAGGCCGCAGTATTGAAGGGGACGGGTCAGCCGTGGGAGATCGACGAGATCGACCTGGGCGACCCGGTGGCCGGAGAGGTGCAGGTCCGCTTGGCGGCTTCCGGCTTGTGCCACTCCGACGAACACCTCCGCAGTGGCGCCACGCCCCTGCCGTTCTATCCGGTCCTCGGCGGGCACGAGGGCGCGGGCGTCGTCACCAAGGTCGGGCCGGGCGTGACGAACCTCGAGGAGGGCGACCACGTCGTCCTCGCGTTCATCCCGGCCTGCGGTCGCTGTCGTTCGTGCGCGAAGGGGTTGCAGAACATCTGCGACATGGGTGCCGGTCTGCTCACCGGCCAGGCGATCTCAGACAACTCGTATCGGGTGAGCCTGCGCGGCGAACCGGTCATCCAGATGTGCCTGCTCGGCACGTTCGCGCCGTACGTCACCGTCAACGAAGCATCCGTCATCAAGATCGAGAAGGATATTCCGCTCGAGAAGGCGGCACTGCTCGGCTGCGGTGTGGCCACCGGATGGGGTTCGGCCACGGCGATCGGCGGCACCCAGGTCGGCGACACGGTCGTCGTGATCGGTGTCGGCGGTGTCGGCATCAACTCGGTCCAGGGCGCCGCCCACGCGGGCGCGCGGCACGTCGTCGCGATCGACCCCGTGCAGTTCAAGCGCGACAAGGCCGTCGAATTCGGTGCCACCCACACCTTCGCGTCGATCGAGGAGGCCGCTCCGGTGATCGGCGAGATCACCTGGGGCGCAATGGCAGAGGTCACGATCATCACCGTCGGCGAGATCCACGGCGACATGATCGCACCTGCGCTCGGGCTGACCGCCAAGGGTGGGCAGGTCGTGGTCACCGGCATGGGAGCGGCGACGGACACCCAGGTCACGTTGAGCCTGTTCGAGCTCACTCTCCTGCAGAAACGCCTGCAGGGTGCCATCTTCGGGGGTGTCGGACCTCGCTCGCAGATCCCGAAGCTTCTCGATCTGTACCGCAGCGGGCAACTCGAACTCGACGGACTGGTCACCACCACGTACAAGCTCGAGGACATAAACCAGGGCTACGCGGACATGCACGACGGGAAGAACCTGCGCGGCGTCGTCCTGTACGGCGACAACGACCACTGATTCCCGACCGGGACGGTCGAACGGGGCTGCCGGCGTCGCCTACGGTGTTATCCATGGACACCCGAGAGGATTCGGACGCCGGCAGCCCCGGCTCGTGGCGCACCTACGAACCGGCGGTGCTGCCGAAGCCGCTGGCCGCCGCGCTCGACGCGTTCGCCGAACGCGGTTACGACGGCACCTCGATCCGCGAGGTCGCCGCTCGTGCCGAACTCTCGGTTCCCGGTCTGTACCACCACTATCCGTCGAAGCAGGCACTGCTGGTGTCGTTGACCACGACGGTGCTCGAGGACCTGCTCGACCGCAGCCGCCGGGCCCTGGCCGAGGCGGGGCCGACGCCGTCGGAACGGTTCGACGCGGTCGTCGAGTCGCTGCTGCGTTTCCACATGTTCCGGCGCAACGAGGCGTTCGTGGCGTCCACCGAGATGCGCAGCATGGAACCGGAGAGCCGGGAGGCGTTCGTCGCCTTGCGGGACATCCAGCAGCGCATGATCGACGACATCGTCCGGGAAGGCGTCGACGCCGGGGAGTTCGCGACCGTCTATCCGGAGGATGCGAGCCGGGCCGTGACGACGATGTGCGTGGCCGTGGCCACCTGGTATCGGGCCGACGGGCCACTGTCCCCGGACGAGATCGTCGAGCGGTATCTGGCCATCGCGCGCAGTTCCGTCGGCGCTCGCTGACGGGCTCCTCTCGGGGTTGACCCTCGCAGGGTCGATGTGCCACCGTTGGGCAGACCGAGCGATCGATCGGTCGGTGACGGAAGGAGTGGCGATGGCAGTCGATTTGTCCTACCCGGACCGGGTGGTCGAACTGGTCGCGAAGACCGAGGAGTTCATCCGCGACGTGGTGCTGCCCGTCGAGGACGCGCACGGCGGCGACATCGCCGTCGCGGGTGGCGAGAGCGCCCGCGTCGAACTGCAGAAGGCCGCCAAGGACGCCGGTGTCTTCGCCCCGCACGTGTCGGTCGAATACGGCGGGCACGGCCTCGGCATGGTCGACCGGGCGCCGGTCTTCGAGGCTGCCGGCTACTCCCTGTTCGGGCCGACCGCGCTGAACATCGCGGCACCCGACGAAGGCAACATGCACATGCTCGCCCACATCGCGACGGACGATCAGAAGCAGCAGTTCCTGGCGCCCCTCGCGGCCGGGGACGTGCGGTCCGCGTTCGCTATGACCGAACCCGCTCCCGGCGCCGGAGCCGACCCCAACGCGCTGCGTACCCGTGCCGAGAAGGTCTCGGGTGGATGGAAGATCAACGGCCACAAGCATTTCATCACCGGCGCCGACGGTGCCGGATTCTTCATCATCATGGCCCGTACCTCCGGGGAACCCGGCGAGCGCGGTGGCGCGACGATGTTCCTCGCCCCCGCCGACACCCCCGGCCTGAAGGTCGGGCGGCACATCGGCACCCTCGACAAGTCGATGATCGGCGGCCATTGCGAGGTGTTCTTCGAAGACCTCTTCGTTCCGGATTCGGCAGTGCTGGGTAAGCCCGACGAGGGCTTCGCCTACGCGCAGGTCCGGCTCGGACCGGCCCGCATGACGCACGTGATGCGCTGGCTCGGCGCCGCCCGCCGCGGCCACGACATCGCCGTCGGATATGTCGCCGAACGCGAAGGCTTCGGCTCCCGGCTCGGCGATCTCGGGATGATCCAGAAGATGGTCGCCGACAACGAGATCGACATCGCGGCCACCCGGGCGCTGCTCGTCCACGCGTGCTGGGCACTCGACGGCGGATCGCACGCGGCGAACGAAACCTCCATCGCCAAGACCTTCGCGGCCGAGGCGATCTTCCGCATCGTGGACCGTTCGGTGCAGATGTGCGGCGGTCTCGGCGTGTCCGAAGACCTGCCGCTCGCGCGATTGTCCCGCGAAGTCCGCCCGTTCCGCGTATACGACGGGCCGTCCGAGGTACATCGCTGGGCCATCGCCAAGCGCACCGTCGGCGCCGCCCGCAAGGCGGCCGCCGCGAAGACGGCACAGTCGTGACCGTCGTGCGGCACGAAGGACTGGATCTTCCTGCCCTGCGCCGATTCCTCGACACCGCGGGAGTCGCCGTCGACGGCGAGTTGCGGGCCGAGTTGATCTCCGGCGGCAAGTCGAACCTCACCTACGGCATCTCGGACGACTCCTCCGCCTGGGTGCTGCGTCGTCCCCCCACCTCCGGACTCACACCGTCGGCACACGACGTCGCCCGCGAATACCGGGTCGCACACGCGCTGCAGGATTCCGCCGTCCCGGTCGCGCGCACCGTCGCGCTGTGCGAGGACGACACGGTGATGGGAGCACCGTTCAGCGTCGTCGAGCGCGTCGACGGCCGCGTGATCCGAAGCACCGACGATCTCGACAGCCTGACAGATACCGAAATCGATTCGTGCACCGAAGAACTCGTGCGGGTTCTCGCCGAACTCCACAACGTCGACCACC
Source organism: Rhodococcus phenolicus (assembly GCF_001646785.1). Taxonomy (GTDB): domain Bacteria; phylum Actinomycetota; class Actinomycetes; order Mycobacteriales; family Mycobacteriaceae; genus Rhodococcus; species Rhodococcus phenolicus. The sequence goes on along the minus strand of NZ_LRRH01000038.1, from coordinate 33,230 downwards.
GCGCCGTCGGGCTCGGCGAGTTCGGGCGCCCCGACGGCTACGTGACCCGGCAGGTGAAGCTGTGGGCCGGACAGTGGGGCCGGGTCAAGACCCGCGACCTGCCCGACATCGACCGGCTGCACGCGGCGCTCGCCGATTCGATTCCCGAATCGCCTGCGCCGTCGATCGTGCACGGCGACTACCGCATCGACAACACCATCCTCTCCCACGACGACGTGGGCAAGGTCGTGGCCGTGGTCGACTGGGAGATGGCGACGCTCGGCGACCCGTTCACCGACCTGGCGTTGATGTGCGTGTACCGCAATCCCGCTCTCGACCTGGTGCTCGGGATGCCCGCCGCATGGACGAGCCCGCGCCTGCCGTCCACCGGCGACCTCGCCCAGATGTACGCGGTCGCGTCCGGCCGCGACATCGCGCACTGGGACTTCTACCTCGCCCTGGCGAACTTCAAGCTCGCCGTGATCGCCGAGGGCATCAACCACCGGTGGCGCGTCGGCGCGACCGTCGGTGACGGATTCGACAAGGCCGGCGAAGCAGTCCCGGCCTTCGTGGCAGCGGGCCTGGAGGCCCTGAAGGGACAGACGTCGTGAGTTCTCGCAGCGCGCTGGTCACCGGCGCTTCGCGCGGTATCGGCCTCGGGGTCGCCACCCGCCTGGCCGGGCAGGGTTACGGGCTGACGATCAGCGCCCGCGACCCGGAACGGCTCGACAAGGTCGCCGCGCAACTGCTCGCGGCGGGCGCACCCGAGGTGCGGGCCGTCGCCGTCGATCTGGCCGACCCGGCTGCCGCCGAGCAGGTCGTCGGCGCCCACGAGACGACTTTCGGGACGATGCGGGCTCTCGTGCTCAACGCCGGGGTGGGAACCGCGGGCACCATCGCCGAATTCCCCATGCGACGGTTCGACAAGACCCTCGCGGTGAACCTGGCCGCACCGTTCGCGCTGCTGCAGGCGTCGCTTCCGCTGCTCCGCGCGGCTGCCGCCGCCGAACCCGACCGGGGTGCGAAGGTGATTGCGTTGTCGTCGATCACCGGCGTGTTCTCCGAACCGGGACTGTCCGTCTACGGTGCCACGAAAGCCGCGCTGATCTCCCTCGTCGAGACCCTCAACGCCGAGGAATCGGGCAACGGGATCAGTGCGTCGGCGATCGCCCCTGCGTACGTCGACACCGACATGTCGGACTGGATCAAGGAGAAGATCCCGGCGAACGAGATGCTCGAGGTGAACGACGTCGTCGAGATGGTCGACGCGTTGCTGAAGCTCTCGTCGCGAGCGGTGCTGTCGCGGCTCGTGCTCAGCCGGGCGGGGGCCGACGCCTACCGGGCGTGACGATCAGTCGTCGCCGTTGTCTTCCTTGTCCTCGCCGCGCCGCCGCAGGAAGCCGAACCCGGGCACCCCGACGATCGCGTGACGCACGTCCTTGGCGACGCCGAGCAGTTCGTGAATCTCGGGGGCCACGGACTCCAGGGTGCCGAGGATCGGCATGAGAGCACGCATGTGGTCGGCGAGGTCGGGGAACTGATCGAGCATCGACACCGCGGCGTGCACCTCCTCCGGGCTGAGTTCCTCGATGAACTGCGAGGCCAGGGGAGCGGCCTGCCGGGCGAGGGGACCGTAGGTGTCGAGCAGCCCATCGGCGGTGTCCGCGCTGCGTCCCGCCGAGTCGACCACGTCCTGCGCGCGGGCGGCGACCGCGGCGGCATGGGCGACGACCGCGGTGGTCGAGTCGATGACGGACGTGGCGTGCGCGACCGCGGCGGCCGCGTCGGTGACCACCGCGTCCACGCGGGCGACCAGTGCCTCGGCGGTGTCGAGCAGTGCCGCGACCCGGCCCGGCACGGACACCGCGAACACCGCGGTCTCGACCGTGCGGTCCAGCGCGGTGCGGGTCGCATCGACGACGGAGGACAGCAACGGCACGGCGGGTAGAGAGATCACCGGATCATCCTGCCCGACGGTGCCCGGCCCGACCCATCCGAGTCGATCTCACGTTTGCGGGCGTCGCAGCGTCTACCGGACGAGACCCCGGCCCCGCATGGAAGGATCGACATCGTGGACGCAGCGCGAGCACACACCGTGATCGACTCGCCGATCGGCGACCTGACCCTGGTGACCACCGACGGAGCGCTGTCGGGGCTCTACCTCACCGAGCACCGCCACCGGCCCGACCCGGCGACCTTCGGCCCGCACACCGACCGCGGATTCGAGCAGATCCGCGAGGAGCTCGACGAGTACTTCACCGGTGGCCGCACCGAATTCACCATGCCGCTCACGCTCACCGGGACAGAGTTCCAGCGCAGTGTCTGGGCTGCGCTGCGGGCGATCGACTACGGCACCACCTGCACGTACACGGAGCTCGCGACCGCGATCGGCCGGCCCACGGCGATCCGTGCGGTCGCAGCCGCGAACGGCCGGAACCCCGTGAGCATCGTGGTTCCGTGCCACAGGGTCATCGGCAGCGACGGCACCCTCACCGGCTACGCGGGCGGGCTCGACCGCAAGCGGTTCCTCCTCGACCGCGAATCCCGGTCCCTCCATGCCCCGGCCTGAGCGGATACCGCCCTTCGAACGGGTGGTCGCGACCCACGGAGCAACCGTGCTGCGTGTGTGCCGCGCACTGCTCGGACCGGTGGACGCGGACGATGCCTGGTCCGAAACGTTCCTCGCTGCATTGCGGGCCTACCCGGATCTGAAACCCGGCAGCAACGTCGAGGCGTGGCTGGTCACCATCGCACACCGCAAAGCGATCGACGTGCACCGCGTGCGCGCCCGCATTCCCGTGCCCGTCGAGACCCTGCCGGACAGGCCCACCGCCACCGGCGTGCCCGGCACCGGCGACGACGAGCTGTGGCAGGCGGTCGCGGCACTGCCGTTCACGCAGCGCGCCGCCGTCGTCTATCACCACGTCGCGGGACTGCCGTACGCGGAGATCGCGGCGATCCTCGGGAACAGCACCGACGCGGCACGCCGCGCGGCAGCGGACGGACGCGCGGCGCTGCGGCGTCACTACCAAGTCGAGACAGGAATCCGGTGATGACTCTTCCCCACCCCGAGGCGTCCGCGACCGATCTCGCCTGGCTGCACACCCGGCTCGTCGTCGACGCACAGACCGCCGGGCTCCTCGACCTCGCGTACCGCGTCGTCGACTCGCCGGTCGGCCCGCTGCTCGTGGCCGCCACCGGCAGCGGAATCGTGCGGGTCGCGTTCTCCGTCGAGGGACACGACGACATCCTCGACGACCTCGCCACCCGCATCAGCCCCCGCATCCTCGAGGCGCCTGCGCGCCTCGACACCGCGGCACGGCAACTCGACGAATACTTCGACGGCCGCCGTCACGCCTTCGATCTGCCGCTCGATCTGCGGCTCGCCACCGGTTTCCGGCGCGACGTCATCGTGCATCTTCCGGAGATCGGCTACGGGCACACCGCCAGCTACGCGGAGGTTGCAGCGGCCTCGGGAAGCCCCCGTGCGGTCCGGGCGGTCGGCACCGCGTGTGCGAAGAACCCCTTGCCGGTGATCGTTCCGTGCCACCGGGTGGTGCGCAGCGACGGCGGGATCGGACAGTACGTCGGTGGGGTCGACGCCAAACGCGCCTTGCTGCACCTGGAGGCGTCGGGATGAGCACACTCGTCGACCTTCCGGTGGCTGAACCGTTCGCGGCAGCCCCGCTGCTCGCATCGCTGCGCGGCCACACCGTGCCCGGACTCGAGCGGCACGACACGACCATCGGCAGCCACACGAGGGCGGTGCGCGGGGCACACGGCCCGGCCCTCGTGACCGTCACGTTCGACCGCGCCCCGACCGTGCGGGCGGCCATCGACGCCGCGCACCGCGACGACCTACCCGCACTCGAACAGACCGTGCGTCGCTGGCTCGACCTCGACGCCGACCCGGTTGCCGTCGACACCGCCCTGAGCGCCGATCCGCTGCTCGCGCCGCTCGTCACCGCGCGCCCCGGGTTGCGGGTGCTCGGTTCTCCGCACTGGTTCGACACGGCGGTGCAGACGGTGATCGGCCAACAGGTCAGTGTCGCGGCCGGATGCACCTTCACCGCGCGGCTCGTCGCGTCCTACGGCGAGCCCGCGCCGCGCGGATTCATGTGTTTCCCACTGCCGCACCGACTCGCCGACGCCGACCCCGACGAGTTGCGCGCCGCGGTGGGGCTGACCCGGGCGCGCGCCCGGACAGTGCAGGTACTGGCACGTGCCGCTGCCGACGGACTGAGCCCCGCACTGCCGGATTTCCGCAACGAATTGCTGGCGCTGCCGGGTATCGGGCCGTGGACCGTCGACTACCTCGCGGTGCGTGCCCTCGGCGATCGTGACGCCTACCCGGGGGGCGATCTGGTGCTGCGGCGCGCGCTCGGCGTCGCGACGGCCGGTGAAGCCGAAGCCCGCGCGGAACCGTGGAGTCCGTGGCGGGCCTACGCGGCGACCCACCTGTGGACCGAAACGGTCTACTCGTCGGCCTCCGTACCGGCCGACGCCGGATCGTCCTCTGCGTAACTGGTGCGCACCGACATCTTCATCGGGAAGCGGACAGCCGTGTCCCCGAACAGCAATCGGGTGGCCACGGCGACCGACGCCTCGATGTGCGCGGCCGCAGCCTCCGGGTTGCGGGTGTGCACCACCACCTCGTCGTGCTGGAAGAACACCAGCTCGCCGACGGTCCGATCCGGATCCGTCAGGAGCCGGCGGCGCAGTTCCGCCAGCACACACAGTGCCCATTCGGCGGCGGTGGCCTGCACGACGAAATTGCGGGTGAAGCGTCCACGGGACCGGGCATCGCCGCGTTCGTGGAATCCGTCCTCCGGTGGCGGGCACGCCCGGCCCAGCCACGAATGCACCACCTCGCCGCGCTCACCGGCGCGGGCCGCGCGTTCCACGTAGTCGACCGCGACCGGGAAACGACTGCGCAGCAGCGGCAGGAGCGGGCGTGCGTCGCCCGAGGTTCCGCCGTACAGGACGGCGAGGATCGCGACCTTCGCCTTGCCGCGGTCCCCGCCGAACACGTCGGCCGCGACCGGCGCGTACAGGTCGTCGGCGCCGGCTGCCGCGACCATTCGTCGATCGCCCGACACGGCAGCGAGGATGCGGGGTTCGAGCTGCCCGGCGTCCGCGATCACGAACGTGTGCCCGGGATCGGCGATGACGCTGGAGCGCAACGATTTCGGAATCTGCAGTGCGCCGCCGCCGCGGCTGGCCCACCGTCCCGACACCACCGCGCCCGGCACGTACACGGGCCGGAACCGCGAGCCCCGTACCCACGTGTCGAGCCAGTGCCAGCCGTTGGTGCTGAACAGCTTCGACAGGTCCCGGTGTTGCAGCAGCAACGGCACCGCGGGATGCTCGATCTCCCGCAGCACCCACTTGCGGGTCGATGTCAGCTCGATCCCGGCGCGCCGGAACGCGTCGATCACCTCGGCGGGGGAGGCCGGATTGAGCCGGCGCCCGAACGCGTCGCCGATCCGTTCGTTCAGCTCCGCGATCCGGACGGGCAGGTCGTAGCCGATCGGGCGCGGCCCAAGGGCTTCCTCGAGCAGCCGCCGGTGGGCGTCGGCGGAGAACGGCAGGCCGTCGAATCCCATCTCGGCGGCCGCGAGCGTGCCCGCCGATTCGGCCGCCACGAGCAGATCGAGCCGCCCGTTGCCCGCCAGCACCCCGCGCTGCTCGGCGAACTCGGCGACCACCGCATTCGGGTCGGTGGGGGGCGCTGTGTCGAACAAGCCGGGCCGATCGTCGATCGGCTCGTCGCCCGGTGGAACCGGCAGACCTGCGCGCATACCGAGGATCGCGCGTGTGGTCGCCAGGTCGTGGCAGCGCTGCACCCGCACGCCGGCTCGCAGGAGCAGCGGATACACGGTGGCGGTGTTCGACCAGATCCACCGCGGCCGGTCCGCGGCTTCGACGGCGCGCACGGCCTCCGCGACATCGCGATGGTGCGTCGCCGCAGTGAGCGGCCGGCCGTCCCCGTCGACGGAGATGAAGCTCGCGCCGGGTATCTCACCGCCCGATGCGGTATCGGGGACCAGGACCGTTCGCATCGGTACAGTGTGCGCGTCCGGTCCGACAATTCACCCACCGGATTCCCTGACCCGCACGCGGCGGAGACAGCCGTGCGCGGAAGACCGTGCGCGGTTGTCCTGCGGTTGAGCGCGTTTCGTTTGTGGTGAGGTCGAGGACGATCTACGGACGCCCGCGCGCCAGCGCCGACGGCCACCAGATGGCCCGGCCGATGTCGTGGGCGAGCGCCGGAACGAGAATGCTGCGCACCACGATGGTGTCGAGCAGTACCCCGAACGCCACAGCGAAACCGATCTCGGCGAGGAACACCAGCGGAAGGATGCCGAGCACCGAGAACGTCGCCGCCAGCACCACACCGGCGGACGTGATGACGCCGCCGGTGACGGCCAGGCCGCGCAGCACCCCGGAGCGAGTGCCGTTCCGTCCGGTTTCCTCCCGGACCCGCGTCATCAGGAAGATGTTGTAGTCGATGCCCAGCGCCACCAGGAACACGAACGCGAACAACGGGAACGCCGGATCGGCGCCGGCGAACCCGAAGACGTGCGTGAAGAAGAACCCGCTCACCCCGAGGGTCGCGGCGAACGACAACACCACGGTGGCGATGAGCAACACGGGTGCGAGCAGCGACCGCAGCAGCACCGCCAGCACCACGAAGATCACTGCCAGGACGATCGGGATGATGAGGTTCCGGTCGCGTACCGACGACTGCTGCACATCCAGCGTCGCGGCCGTGTTTCCGCCGACCCTCGCATCGGCTCCCGGTACCGCGTGCACGGCGTCGCGCAGCCGTTCGATCGTGGCGAGGGCGGCGGGCGAATCGTAGGAGTCGGCGAGTTCGGCGTTGATCATGGTGCGGCCGTCGACCGGCGCGACGGTCAGAACCGGTGGCGCGCATCCTTCGGCCGGTGCGGCCGCGAGACCGGGGTTCGCCGCGAGCAGTGCCCGCGCCTTCGCGTAGTCGATCTGCGGGCACACCGCGCCCGGACCGGTCGCGATGCCCTCGACACCGGAGATCGCCGCGATCACCGCATCGGCGGCGTCGGCGTTCGCGGTGACGACCGCGGGCGCACCGGCACCGGGGGCGAACTTCTCGGTGTAGAGCTCCTGGCCGGTCACGGCGTCGGGTTTCGTCGTGAAGCTCTCGGTGGTGGTGAGTCCGTCGGTGTGCAGGCTGCCGATGCCGGCGACGCACAACACGATCAGCACGACGGTCGTTCCGATCCACGCCGGACGGTCATGCCGCCCCACCCACGACGCGATCCGCCCCCACATTCCGTGGGTGGCGAGGTCGACGGCGTGGTCGGGCAGGGGCCGGCGAGGCCAGAACACCCATCGTCCCGCGACCGCGAGCGACACCGGCAGGAAGGTCATCATCACCACGTAGGTGCAGGCGATACCGATCGCCGCGACCGGGCCCAGGCCCTTGTTGGAGTTGAGTTCGGAGAACATCAGGCACAGCAGCGCCACCGTCACGGTCACCGCCGACGCGGTGATCGCCCCCACCGATTCCCGCCACGCACGGATCATCGCGTCGAACCGGTTCGGGTAGGCGTGCAGTTCCTCGCGATAGCGCGACACCAGCAGCAGCGCATAGTCGGTGCCGGCACCGATCACCAGCACGAACAGGATGCCCTGGCTCTGACCGTTGAGCGTGATGATGTCGGCGTCCGCGAGAAAGTAGACGATCATCGACGCCGCACCCAGTGCCAACAGTGCCGACAGCAGCGGGAAGACCCACAGCACGGGCGATCGGTACACCACGAGCAGGATCAGCACGACCACGCCGAGCGCCGTGAGCAGCAGCGAACTGTCGATGCCTTCGAACGCGCCGATGAACGCGGTGAGCAGCCCGCCGACCCCGGCCGGATACACCTCGAGCCCGGTGTCCCCGGCGGCGGTGCGCGCGGCGTCGAGCACCTCTTCCTCGGTGGCGACGAGCTGATCGCCGGTGACGTCGGTGCCGTCACGGCTGGCGAGCAACGGCACGAACATCGCGGCGGTGGTGCCGTCGGCCGAGAACTCGGTCGGGGTCATCCCCTCGACGTCGACACCCTCGACTCCGGTGATCGCGGTGCGCGCCGACTCGACGGCCGCGCGGTCGGCATCGGTGAGTCCGCTGTCGCGATGGAACACCACGAAACCGGGCAGGTACTGGACCGGCACGAAGCGTTCGGATTCGTCCGCGACGAGCGTCGATTCCGCGGTGCGCGACAGGAACGAGGCGTTGTCGTTCTTCTGGACCTCGGTGAGCTCGCCCTGGAACGACCCGCCGATCCCACCGACGAAGAACGCGACGATCGCGAGCGCGACGATCGTGAAGATCGGCAGCTTCCGACGCGGCGGCGGGATCGGCTCGCCGTCGCTCCGGGTGTCCGTCGATACCGATTCGGCCATCGGGCCCCCTGGATCGTCCGGTCGGTGGACGCGTCGAACCAGTACAACACGGCGGGCCGGCCGGAGTCAGGGCTTCTACGCCGGCAAGGTGGCGGCGTCGCGGCGACGATGGAACCCGCGCTTGTCGTAGATCATCGTGATCACCGCGCCCAGCGCCAGTCCGATACCCAGACCCAGCATCGTCATCCACAACCCGTGCGTCAGGCCCGCATCGCCGCGGCCGTCGAAGTACAGGATCGCGCGGGTCGCGATGTACATCTGATGCATCGGCTCGAAGGTCGCGAGCCACTCGAACAGCGGCGGCATCGCCTCGAGCGGCACCGTGCCGCCGGACGACGGCAGTCCGAGAACGATGAACAGCAGCAGGTTCACGAGCAGGCCGGCCTGGCCGAAGATCGACACGACGGCGAGCGCGGTCACACCGACCGCGGTGATCGCGAGGGTGCCGTACTCCCACATGAGCAGCGCACGCGGGAACGGCATCCCGAGCGCGGTCCCGATCGCGAGGAACACGCCCGAGGCCAGCATCGCGACGACGAGCATGATTCCCCACTTGACGAGCAGTACCCGCATCCGGGACAGATGGGTCGTCTCGCGGGCGATGAACCGCGGGCCGTACTCGGCGGGCAGGAAGCCGAGGGACTGGTCGACCATGGTGTTGACGATCATGCCGCCGGTGAACCCGGCGAGGATCAGCAGCAGCGTGTAGTAGAACGCCGACAGTCCGGCGCCGGTGTTGTCGGGCAGCGGCCGGTGGGCGACGACGCGGACGTCGATGGGATCGGCCAGCGTGATCCGGCTTCCCCCCGACAACTGGAGATCCGGGGCGCTCGTGGCGAGGGTGTCCTCGACGGTGCGGGTGAGCTGTTCGCCGATCGTGGTGTTCACCGTGGTCATGGCCTGGTCGGCGATGGTCTGGGTGATGTTCGAGCCGAACGTGCCGGTACGAGGATTGGTGTAGACAGTGAGGATCGGTCTCTCGATGTCACCGGGCACGACACTGCCCTGCGCGAGGATCGCGGTTCGCTTGGTGAAGTCGCTGGGGATGACGATCGCGCCGTACAGGGCGGCGCTGTCCAGCCCGGAGTTCATCGCCGAGATACCCATCGGCTGCAGGTCGATGCGCTCGGGGTCGATGCCGTCGAGGATTCCCGCGGTGATCTCGTCGCCGAGGTTCCGGCGGACGTCCGAGCCCGGCATCACGTCCCCGACGTCCTGATTGACGATCGCCATGGGGAACTTCCGCAGGTTGTCGGCGGGGCTGATCATGCTGCCGAGGTACAGATAGGACAGCGCCGCCATCAGGGCGGTCACCACGAGGATCGGTCCGAGCCAGAAGCGGGGACTGCGCAGTGTGCCGTGATGCGGATCGATGACGTTCTCGGTGGAACTCATACCGGCCTTCCGTGGGCGGGCGGCGAACAGCGTGCGGCGAGGTCCTTCGTCCACGTGTACCGGGCCGTTGGTCCGGCCCATAGATTGTGCACACGGACGGCCCGGAAACAGGCGTCCGGCGAGCCGCGGGTGTCGAGAACCACGCCGCAACCGCGACGCGAGACGCCTCACTCGACGCCGGTAAGGTCGGCCCCGACGTATATCCGAGGGGGCTTCACCGCAGTGACCGAGATTCTGATCGTCGTATTGATCGTGCTCGTCGTCGTGGCGACCGTCGTCGTGATCCGGGCCCGGAAGCGGCCACCGGCAGCACGGGTCGATCCGCTCGCCGACTTCCCGGAGGTGTGGGACCCGTACGCCATCGGGGTGGGCGACATCATCTCCTACGCGGGGATCGATCACGTGGTGCGCGGCACCATCACCCTCGACGAGGAGGGCTACCGCTGGCACGAGCACCTGCTCGACGGATCCACCGGCCGCCGCTGGCTCACCGTCGAGAACGACGAGGGCGAACTCGAGATGACGCTGTGGATCCGTCGTGAGGGCACGGGCCTGGAACCGGGCGGCGACGTGATCCTCGACGACCGCGTGTACCGGCAGATCGAACGCGGCACCGCACGGTTCACCGCGGAGGGCACGACGGGTACCGCCCCCACCGGCACCGTGGACTACGCCGACTACGCGACCGCCGACCGTACCGGCCTGTTGTCGTTCGAACGGTGGGCACGCACCGCGTCCTGGGAGGTGTCGACCGGACGCGCCGTCACCCGCGGTGAACTCGGCGTCATCCACGCCGGTCCCGCACGGTGACCGTGCACCTGCTCGACGTCGAGTCCCGGGACGTGTCCGCCGGCCGGCTCGGTCTCGTCGTCGACGCACCGGCCCCCCGCCCGTTGGTGGCACTGAACCTGACCGATCCCGTCGCCGGGGCGCTGACCCTCGGTGTGCTCGGCGCCTCGCACGTGGTCACCGCGACCGCACGGGGCCGCACCCTCACCGAGCAGGTGTCGTGCGACGCGATCGGTGCCGGTGGCCGGCCGCTGCCCGACGCCGAACACCGGGGCGGTTACCGGTTCGCGAGCCGCACCGAGTCGGTGTCCCGCCGCGCACTGGGCCGCCGTGCCGAGACGCTCCGCGCGAAGGCCGCCGACAGGTCCGGCTGGCTGTGCGCCGCGTTCCCCGGCGACCGCGACGCGCTCACCGTCCTGACCGCGGCCGCGGCCGACGGGCAGTGGCATTGGCGTACCTGGCATCTGTATCCGTACCGGGACGAGTCGGTGATCGTCGAGACCGAGAGCCGGTGGCAACCGTGAAGCGGGCGGTCGCCGTGATCGTGCTCGGTGTGATGACGCTGTTCTCCGCCGGCTGCGGTGCGCCGGTACGGGACTGGATCGCCGACACCTACGAACTGCGCGACCGCACCGGTGACGTCGAGACCTACTACAGTCCGGATCCCGTGGGCACCACGGTGTCCCGCCTCGTCGACGAGCGGGAACCGGCGGCGCGCAGCGCCGACGGCGGTCGCGAGTACCTGCGGTACGACGACGACATCGTCACCGTCGCTGCCGCCGCAGGCGGCGGAAGCACCATCGTCGTCGAAGACCTCGGCGGCCGGTACAGCAGTGGCGGTTTCGCCTACCTGGGGCCGGGCTTCACACCGGGATCACCCGCCGCCGGGAACACCTCGGGCGGGTCGGGGGACGCGAAATGACCGCACCACAACTCTATTCGGGAGCTGACAACATGACCGCAACATGGCTGGCCGCGGACACCGAGATCGGCACCGTCGACCCGGCCCTGCTGGTCGGTGGTGTCCTCGCGACACTGGCGTACTTCGTCGTCGGAATCGGGGTCCTGGCGGCAGGATTCGCGGTCCTGGATGCACTGACCCCCGGCAACCTGCGCCACCAGGTGTACGTCGATCGCAACCCGAACGCGGCGTTGCTGCTCGGTGCGAACCACCTCGCACTCGCGATCATCGTGGTGACCGCGATTCTCACCAGTTCCGACGGATTCGCGCAGGGACTGGTGGATTCGGCGGTCTACGGCCTCGTCGGGATCGGCTTGCAGGCGGTGGCCCTGGTGATCATGAACCGGGTGCTGCCCGGCCGCCTGGTCGCGCTGGTGACGGAACCGCGGATGTGCGGCGCCGCGTGGGCGGTCGCGGTCACGCTCGTCTCGGTGGGCCTGGTCAACGCCGCTGCACTCTCGTGACGACGCGCGCGATCGCACCGGCCGCGGAGGCGCCGGCCCTCGATCGCCGGTCGCGGGTCGTGCTGCTCGCCGCGGTGGCGGCGTGCGCCGCGTGTGGCCTGGTGTACGAACTCGCGCTGCTCACCCTGTCGGTGAGTCTTACCGGCGGCGGCATCACCGAAACATCGCTGATCGTAGCGGGTTTCGTCGCTGCTCTCGGTGTCGGCGCGCTGCTCGCCAAGCCTCTGCTGCCGTACGCGGCGCAGGCGTTCGTCGCCGTCGAGGTGGTTCTCGGCCTGGTCGGAGGTCTCAGCGCGGCGGCGCTGTACGTCGCGTTCACGTTCGTCGGCTCGTCCACGTGGGTGCTCGTCGTCGCGACCGCGGCGATCGGCATGCTCGTCGGCGCCGAGGTGCCACTGCTGATGACATTGCTGCAGACCGGCCGGGACTCCGACGCCCGCGAAACCGGGAAGGTGCTGGCGAATCTCAACGCGGCGGACTACGCGGGCGCGTTGATCGGAGGGCTGGTGTGGCCGCTGGTGCTGCTGCCGGCGGCGGGGTTGATCCGTGGCGCCGCACTGACCGGGATGGTGAACCTGTGTGCCGCCGCGGTCGCTGCACTGTTCCTGCTGCGCGGGCAGTTGCGGCCGGTCGCGCGGGTGCTGTCGGTCGCGGCACTGCTGATCGCGGCTGCGCTGCTGGGATGGCTGCTGATGCGTGCCGCCGATATCGAGACGACGTCGCGGCAGCGGTTGTACCCGGATCCGGTGGTGTTCGCGCAGCGGTCGCAGTACCAGGAGATCGTCGTCACCGACAGGGCCGGCGACGTGCGCCTGTACCTCGACGGCGACCTGCAGTTCTCGAGCCGCGACGAGCACCGCTACACCGAGGCGCTGGTGTATCCGGCGTTGGCGCGGGACCCCGAGCGGGTCCTGATCCTCGGGGGCGGCGACGGCCTCGCGGCGCGAGAGGTGCTGCGCCACGACACCGTTCGTGAGATCGTGCAGATCGAACTGGACCCCGCGGTGGTCGACCTGGCCAACACCCGCCTCCGCGATCTCAACGCCGGTGCGCTGCAGGACGACCGGGTCACCCTCGTGGCCGACGACGCGTTCCGCTGGTTGCGTGAACACGCCGGTGCCGGGTTCGACTCGGTGATCGTCGACCTGCCCGACCCGGACACCCCGGCGCTGGGCCGGTTGTACTCCACGGAGTTCTACGGGCTCACCGCCGCGGCGCTGAACCCCGGTGGCCTGCTCGTCGTCCAGTCGGGCAGCCCGTACTCGACGCCGGATGCGTTCTGGCGGACCGTGGCGAGCATCGAGGCGGCGGGCCTGGGTGTCACCCCGTACCACGTCCACGTGCCGAGTTTCGGGGACTGGGGTTACACGCTGGCACAGGCGGGCACACCACCGGAACTCGCGTTGTCGCCGACAGCCGCGTCGCGGCGCTTCCTCGATCCGTCGACGCTCGCCGCGGCGGCGGTGTTTCCGCTGGACCGCGAGCGCCGGGTGCTCGAGCCGTCGACTCTCGACCGGCCGCGGATCGTCGACGACATGCGGCGCGGTTTCGAACGCTGAGACCCCTCTGCCGGATCCGAGCTGCCTGTGTCCGTTGCGATAGTGTGTGACACACACTATCGTGTTCGGCATGCTCGATCCCGAGGTTGTCGCCGTACACGAACAGGAAGTGCGCCGCGGATCCGTCGTGGTGGCCAGCCTGCTGATGCTGCGCACGCCCGGCTACGGCTACGGGCTGCTCGAGGCCCTGGCCGACGCGGGCTTTCCCGTCGAGGCGAACACGCTGTACCCACTGCTCCGTCGCCTCGAGAAGCAGGGGCTGCTCGTCAGCGAGTGGAACACCGACGAATCGCGACCGCGCAAGTTCTACCGGACTTCCCCGGCGGGCCGCGAACTCGCGGAATCCCTGCTGCGGGAATGGAACACCCTGGCCCGCAGTCTCGGCGCGCTCGACCCCGGCCCCACCGAACCCACCACCGAAGGAGGCGCGTCGTGACGCTCACCGATCGCTATGTCGCTGCGACCCTGCGGAACATCCCCGCGAGCAAACGCGACGACATCGAACGCGAACTGCGCGGGTCGATCGCCGACGCGGTCGACGCGCGCATCGACTCCGGCGACGACTCGGCCGAGGCCGAGAAGTACGTGCTCACCGATCTCGGTGACCCGGCCCGGCTGGCCGCCGACTACTCGGAGCGGCCGCTGTATCTCATCGGGCCCGATCTCTACCTGGACTGGCGCCGGCTCCTTGCGGTGCTGCTGTGGATCGCCCCGATCCCCGGCATCGTCGTCCTGGTCCTGGATGCGTTCGAGGGAAGTTCGGTGCTCGCCGCGTTCGGATCGGGAATCTGGACCGCGGCAACGGTTGCCCTGCACATCGTGTTCTGGACGACCCTGGTCTTCGCCGTCCTCGAGCGCACCGGAGGATCTGCCGAAAACCCCACGGGCGCGTGGACTCCGGAACGCCTTCCGGAGGGCGACGACGAGCGTCGAGTGTCCCTGTCCGACACCGTGTTCGCGGTCGCGGTCTACGTGTTCCTGTTCGTGTTCCTGATCCTCCAGCGCACCTATTCCGGATTCCACTCCGACGACGGGACGGCGATTGCGATTCTCGAACCCGGCCTCTGGTCGTTCTGGATCCCGGCGTTGCTCGTCCTGCTGGTGCTCAGCGCTGTCTTCGAAATCGTCCGGTACGCGATCGGAGGATGGACGGTCCCTCTCGCCGTGATCAACACGGTTCTCAACCTGCTGTTCACGGTTCCGGTCATCTGGCTGGCGGCGAGCGACGAACTGTTCGAGCCGGATTATCTCGTCGCCGCGTTCGGTGAGGCGACGGACTCCGCACGCGTCGCCTCGACGACGGTGATCGTCGTCGTGGCACTGATCGCCGTGTGGGAGATCGGTGAAGGCTGGGTGAAGGCGTTGCGGGATCCGGCGCCTCGCGTGCGACAGCGCCGGACCCGGCACGCCTGACCGTCAGCGCAGCAGTTCGCCCAGTTCGCGCGCCGCGGCAGTGACCGCCGCGGCCTGCTCCTCGGCGCGCGTGTCGTCGAACACCGAGATGCCGATCGCGGCCTGCGGGCCCCCGCGACGGGCCGGCACCGGCGCCGAGATGCCGATCGTGGTGGGTACGACCTCGCCTTCGGAGATCGCCCAGCCGCGCCGCCGCCCCTCCGCGATCTCCGGGCGCTCGCCCTCGACGGGGGGCAGTGCGGACAGGATCGCCATCGCCGCGGATCCGCGCTCGATCGGGATGCTCTGGCCCGGCCGGAACGCGATGTGCACGGTCGCGCGCCGAGGCTCGACGACCATCAGGGCGCGCGCCTCGTGCTCGGATTCGCGCACCACGAGGTGAGCGGTCGCCCCGACGGCGTCGGCCAGGCCTTCCAGGACCGGCCGTGCGAGTGTGCGCAGATCCTGCTCGACCGGCTCGGCGAGAGTGACCAGCCCGGTGCCCAGCGAGATCCGCTTGTGGTCGGAGGTCGCGGACAGCGACCTCGGCCGTGCAACGATCCGGAAGGTCGCCGTACGGATCATGCCGATCGTCATCCGTTGCTCGGCGTGGATACTCCTCCGTTCACGGGGGGAGAGGCAGCGCCGACCTCCCTTTCAAAGATGTGATGGTGAAAGTCGAGGAAACGTGTCGGTGAGGTCGGTTACCGTGCCCGGCATGAGGACCGAGGTGGTGCGCTACAACTATCGGCTGCGGCCGGGCACCACCGCCGAACGCGCCCTGATCGAGGAGTGGCATCGGTGCCGGTTCCTGTGGAACGAAGCGGTCCACCAAACCGAGACCGGCGCGAAACCGACGTTCGCGAAACTGAGCAAGTTGTTGACCGAGACTCGGGCACGGTCGTCGTGGCTGCGGGATGGTTCCCAGGTCGCGCAGCAGCAGATGTTGCGTACCTACGCGCAGGCGTTGGATGTTTCGTTCACGGTCAAGGGTCGGGGCCGGCCTCGGTTCAAGGCGCGGAAGAAGACGTTGCCGTCGCTCGAGTACACGCGCCGCGGGTTTCGGATCCGCGGCGGACGTCTGGTGTTGCCCAAAGGCGTGAGTATCCCGGTGGTGTGGTCCCGGGCACTGCCGTCCGACCCGTCCAGTGTGCGGATCACGCGTGATTCGGTGGGGCATTGGTATGCCTCGTTCGTGGTGAGCCGCGTCGCCGAGCCGATCCCCGTCGCCGACGAGGGTAGTGGTGTCGGGATCGATTGGGGTGTCACGCAGACTGCGACCGCGACCGACACCCGGTTCGATCTGCCGCATGCCGGGCACCGGAAACGGTGTGCGGCGGAGTTGGCGAAATCCCAGCGCCGGATGGCGCGTCGGCGTCGCGGCAGGGGCCATCCGCCGTCGAGGGGCTACCGGCAGGCCCGTAAGCAGGCCGCGAGAATCCAGAAGAAGGCGGCGCGGCAGAACCGGCACGACGGCCGGATGTGGGCCAGGACCGTGGTCGAGGCGCATCACCTCATCGCGGTGGAGGATTTCAAACCCAAGTTCCTGTCGAAGACCACCATGGCGCGCAAGGCCGCCGATGCCGCGGTCGCGACCATCAAGCGTGAACTTGTCGAACAGGGCAGGCGGGCCGGCCGGAAGGTGGTGGTGGTGCGGCCCGCGTATACGACGATGACGTGTTCGGGGTGTTTCGCGAGAGCCAAGCAACCCCTCGGGCTCGGGGAACGGATTTTCCGGTGCTGGGTGTGCGGGCACACCGCATGCCGGGATCGGAACGCTGCCAGGGTGATTCTGGCTGTGGCGGAGCGTGGCCACACCGGTGTCGACGACGTGAGTCAAGTGGATCACCTCCCTTCGGGTGGTGGTGCGGTTGCGGTCTGAGCCGGGAATCTCCTGGCCTCGGGCGGGAGAGACGTTAAGTTGTTGTACATCTTCAACTACATGGACCGGACGAACATCAGCTACGCCCAGCTCGGCATGCAGCACGAGCTCGGGATCACGGCAGCGACGTTCGGCGTGGCCGCGTCGATATTCTTCCTCGCGTACGTGGTCTTCGAGATCCCGAGCAACATGGCCCTCAAGCGGTACGGCGCACGAATCTGGTTGGCGCGCATCGCGATCACGTGGGGCATCGTCACCGTCATCATGGGCTTCGTCAACAGCGTCACCCAGCTGTACGTGGCGCGGATCGCCTTCGGTATCGCCGAGGCCGGCCTCTACCCGGGTCTGCTGCTGTACCTGACGTTCTGGTTCCGGCAGGGTGAGCGCGGCCGCGCCATCGCCGCGATGGCCCTCGCCCAGCCGATCGCGATGATCCTCGGCAGCTTCACCGGCGGGCTCATCCTCGACCACATCACCTGGTTCGACCTGAGCGGCTGGCGCTGGGTGTTCATCCTCCAGGGTGCGCCGACGATCCTGCTCGGTATCGTGGCGCTCAAGCAGCAGCTCGCGGCGATCAAGAACCCGCGCATCCTGCACCCGGCCGTGGCGAACCTGTTCGCCGCGTGCGGTCTGTACGGATTCACGTTCTTCCTGCCGCAGATCATTGTCACGATCGGTCTGTACTTCCCGATCGGCTGCCTCGTGGTCTCCGAGATCATGCTGGCGCTGGTGAAGGTCCCGGCGATGGTGCGCTCCGGCGAGTCCGCCAAGGAGCCCGTCACGAGCTGACCGGGTACGCACCCGACCACACGAAAACTGCTCCCCGGAAGCCGGTACCGAATTCTCGGTCCGGCCTCCGGGGAGCAGTTCGTCGAAGGGGCGCTGCAGGTTACGCGACGTCGTCGAGATCGACGCCCTTGGTCTCCCGGCTCAGTGCCAGCGCGATCACCGTGATCGTCATCGTGACCACCAGGTAGCCGACGACCGTGCCGACACCGAAGTTCTCGATCAGCCAGACCGCGATGAACGGGGCCGGGGCACCGGCGATGATCGACGATCCCTGGAAGACCAGCGACGAACCGGCGTAGCGGTAGCGCGTCGGGAACAGCTCGGTGATCCACGCCGCTTCCGGGCCGGCGAGCATGCCGTGGAAGAACGCACCCACGCACACACCGACCCACAGCATCGGCAGGCTCTCGAGCTGGACCAGCCAGAAGAACACCGGCGCCCACACCACCAGGACGATCGCGGGGACGAGCATCGCCTTCTTGCGGCCCACCCGGTCGGACCACGCGCCGCCGCCGATCATGCCGACGAACTGGAACAGCGACGCGAACGTCACCGCCATGATGATGTCACCGCGGTGGAAGTCGAAGTACGTGGTGGCGTACGCGATGACGAAGACCGTGTACACGTAGAACGCGATGTTCTCGCCGAGGCGCATGCCCAGGCCGGTGAGGACCGCGCGCGGACGTGACAGCGCCTCGAGGATCGACGAACGTTCCTGCGCCGCAGGGGCCTTCGCGGCCTGCTCCTGTGCCGCCTTGAACACGGGGGACTCCTCGACGCCGCGACGCACCCAGAAGCCGATGATCAGCAGCGGGATCGCGAACAGGAAGGCGACGCGCCACCCCCACTGGTCGAAGGCCTCGTCGGTGAGGAAGAGGCCGATCGCGGACACCACGACGGTGGCCAGGACGGTGCCCATCGGTGCGCCCGCCTGCGGCCAGGACGCCCAGAAGCCACGCTTCTTCGGCTCGCCGTACTCACTGACCAGCAGCACCGCGGCACCGAATTCGCCGCCGAGCGCGAAGCCCTGGATCATGCGCAGCACGACCAGCAGGACCGTCGCCCAGATACCGATCTGGTCGTAGGTGGGCAGCAGACCGATCGCCGCGGTCGCGGTGCCCAGCATGAGGAAGGTGGCGACGAGCATCGGCTTGCGGCCGAACTTGTCACCGAGATGCCCGAAGACGATGCCGCCCAACGGGCGGGCGACGAATCCGAGTCCCTGTGTGGCCAGCGCCAGCAGCAGTTTGGCGACCCCGCTGTCCCCGGGGAAGAAGAGTGGACCGAGGACGGTCGCGGCGAGGATGCCGTAGATCGCGAAGTCGTACCACTCGAGCACGGCGCCTGCCATGCTTCCGGTGAGGACGCGCTTGAAGCTGGACCTGGGTGGCTGGTCGGTCACGGCCTGGCCCGGTGGCACGTCGGCCCCGGTGACGGTCGGTGATCCCATGACGGATCCTTTCGGGTGCTGGAAATTCTGGAGGGGCGGGTTCAGAGGGCGAGGGTGATCTTCGTGCCGCACGCGCGGGAGCAGCACGTCATCATCGACTTGTTCCGAGCCCGTTCGGTTTTGGTGAGTACCATGTCGCGGTGATCCACCTCGCCGTCGAGGACGGGGGCTTCGCACGATCCGCACAGCCCCTCCTCGCAGTCGCTCTGGATGTCGATGTTCGACGCACGGAGGGCGTCGAGCACCGTCTGGTCGGCCGCCACCTGGACGGTCAGTCCGGAGTCGCGGAGTTCGACCTCGAACGCGTGCTCGTCGGCCGGGTCGAGCGTGGCCAGGTTCGACGTGAAGTGTTCGACGTGCAACGAGTCCTCGGGCCAGTGCGCAGTCGCGTCCTCGAGGGCGGTGAGCAGACGCTCCGGGCCGCACGAGTAGATCTGCGTGCCTTCGACAGGCGTCGCGAGCAGGGCCGGGATGTCGAGGCGATTGCCCGCCGCACTCGAATGCACCTCGAGCTCGGCGCCGTGCTCGGCGGTGAGCCGGTCGAGTAGTGCCATCGTGTCGACATCTCTTCCGCAGTAATGGATCTCGTAGTCCTTGCCTGCGGCCTTCGCGTGGTCGGCCATCGCGACGATCGGGGTGACGCCGATTCCACCCGCCACGAAGATGTAGCGGCGGGCATCCGGGTCGAGCTTGAAGTGGTTGCGCGGACCGCGCATCTTCAGGCGGTGCCCTGCCTGCAGGGTGCGGTGCACGTAGCGCGAGCCGCCGCGGCTCGCGGGTTCCTCGAGCACGGCGATCTCGTAGTGCGACAGGTCGTTCGGGTCGCTGCACAGCGAGTACTGCCGCGACAGCTCGCCGAGCTCGAGATCGATGTGCGATCCGGGAGTCCACTTGGGCAGCGGCCTGCCCGCCGGATCGGACAGCCGTACACGGACAACGCCGTCGGCGGCAGGGGTGATCGTGTCGACCGACACGGTTCGCGAGATGTTGGTCTTCGACGGCTCCCCGATCTTCACCGGACGTCGGTCGTCCAGGATCGACGGATCGGCGCGTTCGGGATTCTTCTCCGGATCCCACTGCACCCACACGTGATCCGGGCCGCGGAACGAGGTGTTCGGCAGGTAGGTGAACTCCTGGTCGGGAACCAGTTCCATGTGGGGGAGGCGCGTGGTGAACTCCTCGAGGAAGATCTGCATCTCCATGCGGGCGAGGTTCTTGCCCATGCACTGGTGGCTGCCGTATCCGAACGTGAGGTGGTCGCTCGAGTTCTCGCGGCGGATGTCGAAGTCGTCGGCGTTGTCGAAATGGCGCTCGTCGTGGTTGGCGGACGACGTGACGATCAGCAGCTTCGAGCCTTCGGGGATGGCGATACCGCCGATCGTGGTGTCGGCGGTGACGAGTCGGCGCCACGCGGCGACGGAACCGGAGTGGCGCAGGCACTCCTCGACAGCGTTGGGGATCAGGCTCGGATCGGCGCAGATCTCCTCCCACACGCTGCGGTTCTCGAGCAGCAGCCGGAAGGCGTTCGCAGACGCATTGGCCGTGGTCTCGTGTGCCGCAACGATTCCCGCCATC
Source organism: Rhodococcus phenolicus (assembly GCF_001646785.1). GTDB lineage: Bacteria > Actinomycetota > Actinomycetes > Mycobacteriales > Mycobacteriaceae > Rhodococcus > Rhodococcus phenolicus. Next base: position 12,559 of record NZ_LRRH01000038.1, on the reverse strand, counting down.
ATCATCGAATGCAGGTAGGAGTCGGTGACGACCTCGGGCTGCTCCTGCTGGACCCGGAGGCCGAACGGCATCCAGCCGTGGCCGGACGGGTCCTTGCGCATCTTCTCGAGCACCTGGCCCGCGTACTGCCAGAACTTGCCGACGGCCTCGGCGACCGCGACCTGTTGTTCGGGCGCCGGCCGGCCCCACGTGTTCACAGTGTGCGCGATCGAGTACTTGCGCATCGTGTCCATGTCTTCTTCGGGCACGCCCAGGAAGTGCAGGGCCACGGTCAGCGGGACTTCCCAAAGCATCTCGTCGACGAGATCGGCCTTGCCGGACTCGACGAACCGGTCGACGTACTGGCGGGTGAGGCGGCGGACCATCGGTTCGTGGTGGACGAGTTCCTTGGGGGTGAACGGGTCCATCAGCACCCGCCGGCGCGGCATGTGCGCGGGTTCGTCCTCGTTCACGAGGGTGCGCGCCATCGCGTAGTCGTACTTCGCGAGCGTCGCGGTCGCTTCCTCCGAGACGGGGGTGATCTTCTCGAGCGCGATCGAGGGAGAGAACAGGATGTTGTCGCGGAAGACGGCCTTGACGTCCTCGTACCGAGTCACGACCCAGTACCCGAGTTCGGGGCTGTAGAACACGGGTTCGTCGTCGCGCGACCAGCGCAGCGACGCTGCGGGGTCCACCTGGTACGGGCCGGTGAACGGATCGAAGGCCGCGGCGTTGGCGGATACCGGGCAGCCGGTGGGGTGCAGGCTCGTGTGATCGATCGGGCATGCGCTCATGGGTTACTTCTCCATCTGTGTCTAACCCGCATTGAACTGCGAAGTTACGAATAACGCACATCGTGTATCGGTGAGCGAACTCCGCACAGAGTAAGTGCGGTCACATTCGAGGTCAAGTGCGGCCCGGGCAACGACGCAGCTCGGCCGGCGGGGGTGGAGCCGGTTCGGAAGACGGGATGCGCCGACCCCGGCCGTCGCCGCACGGCGGGTGCGCGGGTGGGCGCGGGATCTGCGGAAAGGGGGGTGTGCGGGGAGCGTCAGATGCTGATGAGGCGCTCGACCTCGCGGGCGGTGCGCTTGACCGCATCCGCGGCGCGTGCGGTGTCGAGGCCGTCGATCGCGACGACTCCCACGCTGCGTTCGAGCCCGGTGCTCGCCCCGATACCCCGAGGCAGCGCGATGCCGGATGCGATGCCGACGGCACCGTGCTCGAGCTGGCCGCGGGTGAGGCTGTAGCCGTCGGCGCGGGCGCGGCGTACGGCATCGGAGTCGCCCGGCGACTCGGGTCGCAGGGCGAGAATCGCGATGCCGGCGGCACCGCGGTCGATCGGGTGGCTGCTGCCGACCCGATAGCCGACCCGCAACAGGGTGCCTTCCGGCTCGGCGACCATGATCACGACGCAGTTCTGTCCCTGGGCGACCGACACGAACGCCGTTGCGCGGGTCGTGTCGGCGAGCGTGTGCAGGACGGGCTGGACGTCGACCGCGAACTGCGGTTCGAATCTCGACGCGAGCACAGCCGCGGCGACGCCGAGACGGATCCGGCCGTCCGTGGCGCGCGTGACCAGCGAGTGCTCCTCGAGCGTGGCGACGATCCGGTAGCAGATGGCCCGGTGGACGTCGAGTTCCCTGGCCAGGTCCGCGACCGAGATTCCGGACGGCGACTGCGACACGAGATCGAGTGCGCGCAGCCCACGATCGAGCGTCTGCAGAGTGCTCATGTAGGTCCTTCTCGGGCCGTCCGGCGGGCTGTCCGTTCGAGTCCTTTGTACAGACTTTTCGGTGCGGAGCGGTAACGCCCGCGATACGGCGGTGGCCGGGAAGCGTGGGCGCGGGCCCGCGGCGGAACACCCACCGGAAATATAGTCAATACGTATACTATTCCAGTGAGTCACCGGGAACCGTCCGCGCCGAAGACCCCTTCCACCGGCCGGGATAGGGTTGGGCGCATGGACGATGCGCGGAACGAGGCGGGGGAGCCGGCCGCGCCGGATTCGCTCGACTACTGGTCGTTCGTCGAGCTCGCGAAGAGCCGGCTGGGGAACAGGTTCGGCGACTATCACCGCAACGCCACCGAGGTCCTGCTCACCCTGAACCGGGCGTCGGACGTTGTCACCTACGACCTCGAGTCCACCGTGCACCGCCCCAACGGCCGGTCGTGGTCGGCCTACCGCCTGCTGTTCGTGGTCTGGCTGGCCGGACCGATCGAGCCGAAGGGTGCCGCACGGCTGACCGGCATGAGCCGCGCCGCGGTGTCGAATCTCGCAAAACCGCTGGTGGAGGCGGGTCTGCTGGAACGGACCCCGGCGAGTCACGACGGTCGCTCGGTCCAGTTGTCGCTGACCGAGGCGGGGGAGACCGAGATCGCCGAGGCGTTCCGCGTGCAGAACGAGCGCGAAGAAGCGTGGGTCGAGGTGCTGACCGAGGCCGAGCAGCAGATCCTCGTCATGCTGCTGAACAAGCTGATCACGAACCGCAGTCAGTTCGACGTGCGCGGACGCAACTGACCGCGCACGCACCTTTCCGGGCGACCCCCGCAGCCCAGGGTGATGGGAACCAGTATTCGGTCTGACCGGCTGAAGGTTCCCGTCACCCGGTGGGGTGGTGGCCGAGCAGACCGGATCGTCACGACCTTGTGATCGCCCCGTGGTTGCACTCGCACCCGAAAACTAGTTAATGTGTTTATTAATACCGAGGCGTGACTGCCTCGATCGGCCTGAGGAACCTGCGAGGAGCTGAACCCCCATGGCGTTCTACCGACAGCTCGGCGTCATCCCGCCGAAGCGTCACACTCAGCACCGCGACGAGAACGGCAACCTCTACTACGAGGAACTGATGGGTGAGGAGGGCTTCTCGTCCGACTCGTCGCTGCTGTACCACCGGCACATCCCGTCCGCGATCGTCGACGCCACCGTGTGGGAGCTGCCGGACCAGGCGACCACCCCGAACCACCCGCTCCAGCCGCGGCACCTGAAGCTTCACGAGCTGTTCCCCGAGAAGGTGTGGGCGGACACCGATGTCGTCACCGGGCGGCGCCTGATCCTCGGCAACGCCGACGTGCGCATCTCGTACGTGGTGTCGGCGACGGAGTCGCCGCTGTACCGCAACGTCGTCGGTGACGAGATGGTGTACGTCGAATCCGGCACGGCCACCGTCGAAACCGTCTTCGGAACGCTCGCAGCGAAGTCCGGCGACTATGTGCTGTTGCCGATGGCGACGACACACCGCTGGATCCCCACCGGCGACGAGCCGCTGCGCGCCTACGTCATCGAGGCCAACAGCCACATCGTGCCGCCGAAGCGTTACCTCTCGCGGTTCGGTCAGTTCCTCGAGAACGCCCCGTTCTGCGAGCGCGACCTGCACGGACCGTCCGCGCTCGTCGAGGTCGCCGACCTCGAGGCCGAGGTCGAGGTGCTTGTCAAGCACCGCACGTCGCACGGCATCGTCGGCACCCGTTATGTCGTGCCCACGCACCCGTTCGACGTGGTCGGCTGGGACGGCTGCCTGTACCCGTACACGTTCTCCATCCACGACTACGAGCCCATCACCGGCCGCGTTCACCAGCCGCCGCCGGCGCACCAGGCGTTCGAAGGCAACAACTTCGTCATCTGCAATTTCGTGCCGCGCAAGGTCGACTACCACCCGCTGTCGATCCCGGTGCCGTACTATCACTCGAACGTCGACTCCGACGAGATCATGTTCTACTGCGGCGGAGATTACGAGGCCCGCAAGGGATCCGGCATCGCTCAGGGCTCCATCTCGGTCCACCCCGGTGGGCACGCGCACGGCCCGCAGCCCGGCGCGTACGAACGCAGCATCGGTGTCGAGTTCTTCGACGAACTCGCCGTCATGGTCGACACGTTCCGTCCGCTCGAACTCGGCGAGGGTGCATTCGCATGCGAAGACCCCACGTATGCCGGGAGCTGGAACCGCAACCGAGGTGCAGGCCGATGACCGCCCTCGGATCCCTGCTCACCGGACTGTGCGACGACGCGGCGTTGTTCCCGCCGGGGAACGCTCCGCTGGAGCAGGCGCTTCCGGCGCACGCGGGACACCGCGTCTCCGATTACACAGATCTGGTGGGACTGTTCGTCTTTCCCGTCCCGCGCATCGACGAATTGACCAGCGTGCTCGAAGCCCGTCCGTTCGGCGGTGAGCTCGCCCTCAGCGTCACGGCTCCGGGTGGGCCCGCGACCGTGCCGGCCGCGGTGGCGCGGCTGCGCGAGCTCGACGGCGTCACCGTCGACGCGGTCGAGATCGCGGTACCCGCCGACCACACTGCAGACGAATTCCTCACCGCGCTCGACACCGTCGCCGCGGTGCTGCCGGACGTCTCGCTGTTCGTCGAGGTGCCGCGCGACGACCGCCGCGCCGCTCTCCTGGCCGGGCTCGCCGGGACCGCGCACGCCGCCAAGTTCCGCACCGGCGGTGTCGTCGCCGAGGCGTACCCGGACGAAACCGAACTGGCCGAGGCGATCCGGGCCGCCGTGACTCTCGGCGTACCGTTCAAGGCGACCGCAGGACTGCACCACGCCGTCCGGAACACCGACCCGCACACCGGTTTCGAACAGCACGGCTTCGTCAACGTGCTCGCGGCCGTCGACGCGGCGCTCGACGGCGCAGACGTCGCCGCGATCGCCGCGGTGCTGGCCGAGCGAGACGGAACTCTCCTCGCTGCCCGCCTGTCCGCGCTGAGTGCATCGCGGATCGCAGAGGTGCGCAGCCGTTTCCGTTCGTTCGGTACCTGCAGCATCCTCGAACCGCTCGTCGATCTCGTCGACCTCGGCCTGGTGCCTGCGACCGTTACCCCGATTATCGAAGGATCTCCCGCATGACCGTCATCGACATCCCGGAGGGCTCGCTCTTCGGCATCGACAACCTCCCCTACGGCATCTTCTCCACCGAGGACAGCGAACCCCGCGTCGGCGTCCGCGTCGGCGACACGGTCCTCGACCTGAGCCGGATCTTCGAGGACGACGTCGTGTTCGCCGAGCCGTCGCTCAACGCGTTCATGGCGCAGGGTCGTCGTCGCTGGGACGAAGTGCGTTCCGCCATCGTCGAACTCGTCGGTGATGATGTCACCGACGACGCCGTGTTCCCCGTCGCGGACGTGACGATGCACCTGCCGATCGAGGTCGCGGACTACGTCGACTTCTACGCATCCGAGAATCACGCGTCGAATCTCGGCCGGTTGTTCCGCCCGCAGAACCCGGATCCGCTGATGCCGAACTGGAAGCACCTGCCCGTCGGCTACCACGGCCGGTCGTCGACGGTGGTCGCGTCCGGTGTCGACATCGTGCGCCCGTGCGGACAGCGCAAGGGCCCGAACGATCCGGCACCGGTCTTCGGCCCGTCCGTCCGGCTCGACATCGAAGCCGAGATGGGCTTCATCGTCGGCGTCGGATCCCCGATGGGCTCGCAGATCAGCCCCGACGAGTTCGCGGACCACTGCTTCGGTGCGGTCATCCTCAACGACTGGTCCGCCCGCGACATCCAGGCGTGGGAGTACGTGCCGCTCGGCCCCAACCTCGGCAAGTCCTTCGCGACGTCGATCTCCCCGTGGGTCGTGCCGCTCGCCGCGCTCGAGGCGGCCCGCATCGCGACCCCGGTGCAGGACCCGGAACCGCTGCCTTACCTGCAGGGTGATGAGAAGTGGGGTCTGGACATCGATCTCGAGGTCGAGTGGAACGGTCACGTCGTGAGCCGCCCGCCGTACGCGCAGATGTACTGGTCGCCGGCGCAGATGCTCGCACATACCGCGGTGAACGGCGCCGCGACCCGTACCGGCGACCTGTTCGGGTCCGGCACCATCTCCGGACCGGAGAAGGACCAGCGCGGTGCGTTCATCGAACTTACCTGGGGCGGAGCAGAACCCGTCCAGGTCGGTGACGAGACCCGCACCTTCCTCCAGGACGGCGACGAGATCGCGATCTCGGCGACCGCACCCGGCCCGAACGGCGCCCGCATCGGCTTCGGAGAGGTCCGCACCCGGATCCTGCCCGCCACCGGCGACCGCAACTGAGCACGGTCTTCACCGAGACCAGGTCCGCGCAGTAACCGGAGCGCCGCTGGAACGAGCGCCGGACCACACCAGTGATGCCCGGGACCCACGAGGTCCCGGGCATCACTGGCGCCCTGACTGCGAAACAGGTGCATCGGTGGTTAGGGTGGCGACCATGACGCACACCACAGGACGCTGGGGCCTGACCGTCCCCCTCGACGGCATTCCGCTTCCCGACCAGCGCCGGCTGATCGAGGAACTCCCGGATCTGGGATACACGGACGTGTGGTCGTCCGAGTCGAGCGTGGCGGACGCGTTCACCCCCCTCGCGCTCGCGAGTGTGTGGGCGCCGGCCCTGCGTCTGGGTACTGCGATCGTCCCCGTCTACACGCGTGGTCCGGCGACCCTCGCGATGTCCGCCGCGACTCTCGCGACCGCGGCGCCGGGACGGTTCGTCCTGGGTGTGGGCACCTCGTCCGATGTCATCGTCGAGAAGTGGAACGGTATCGCGTTCGACGAGCCGTTCAAGCGCGCCCGTGACACCCTGCGGTTTTTGAAGTCCGCGCTCGCGGGGGAGAAGGTGAGCCGCGAGTTCGACACGTTCGCGATCGACGGATTCCGCCCCGGCCTGGTCGCCGATCCTGTACCCCCGGTCCTGCTCGCCGCGTTGCGTCCCGGCATGCTGCGGCTCGCCGGGCGGGAGGCGGACGGCGCGATCGTCAACTGGCTGTCGGCCGACGACGTGCGCACCGTCGCGCCCTACGTGCACGAGGGTGGTGCCGGCAAGGAGATCGTGGCGCGCATCTTCGTGCTCCACGGCTTCGACACCGACACCGCCCGCGCGCTCGGCCGGCGCATGATCGCCTCCTACATGAACGTCCCCGTCTACCGCGCGTTCCACGAATTTCTCGGCCGGTCGGACGAGTTCGCGGGCATGTGGCGGTTGTGGGCGGAAGGTGACCGCAAGGGCGCGCTCGAAGCCATCCCGGACAGCGTCGTCGACGAACTGGTGATCCACGGCGGTCCGGACGCGTGCCGTGAGCACGTCGAGCGCTATCGGGACGCGGGCGTGACGACACCGGCGATTGCGCTGGTGACCCCGGGTGATCCCGCGGAAGCGATTCGCGCGTTGGCGCCCCGCTGACCGTGGTCCCGGCCGCTCACGGAGCGGGCGGGTCCGGGGGATTCTCGCGGCCGGTCACCGCATCGCGGAGCTTGTCGAGCGTTGCCGCGGCCGCGCCCATCGTCTTCTGGGCACCCGGTCCGGACGGTGTGTCCGGATGCGGGCGCGTCGGCGCCTTCTCCTTGGCGCGGGCCAGGGTGGCCCCCAGCTCCTGAAGTTGGGACTCGTTCAGTGCGGCGGCCAGGCGCGGCCACACCACGTTCTGCTCGTACGCGATGTGCCTGCGGCCCGCTTCGATGAAAGCGGCGAGCGCACCGTGATATTCGGGTTCGCCGGGTTTGCCGTTCTCCAGCTTCTGGAGCAGGTGCTTTCCCGAGTTCTCCTGTGCCATGGCGTCATCGGCGAGCCGGTCGCCGTCCTCGAGGGTTTCCCGCACCAAGGGCCAGAAGTGCTGCTGTTCGATCGCCTCGTGCCGTGACTCGGCGACGACCAGATCGGTCACCATGGTGCCCAATCCGCTGAGCTGGGCACCACTGCCCTGCGGGGCACCGTCGAGCACCTCGAACATGCCCAGCACGCTTTCGTGATCGTTTCTGAGAAGTGTGAACGCATCCACCATTGTCATCGCCTCCGGTCCGTGGTGGCGACGGCGTACCCGTCCCAGGCGGGCGGTAAACGGTCGTGCCCCACCGGCGCGGACGAATACGGGTCGTTTCCGTTGGTGCGGCCCGGGTACCCGGCTCCCGACCCTCTGCACACACAGAAATGGGAGTGACATGTTCATCCACAACAAGGATATGCAGTTCGAGGTGCGGGTCGACCGGCCCGATCCGCGATTCGCCACGTTGCTTCAGGAACAGTTCGGCGGTGCGAACGGCGAGCTGAAGGCAGCGATGCAGTACTTCACGCAGGCGTTCGTGCTGCGACGGAAGAACCCGAAGATGTACGACCTGTTCATGGACATCGCCACCGAGGAATTGAGTCACCTCGAGATGGTCGGGTCGATGATCACGATGCTGCTCGACGGCCTCAACGACGATCTCAAGATCGCGAACGAACGATGCGACTGGATGCCGCTGGTGGGTACGGCCGACGGTAAGGAACAGGCCATTCACCAGGTCGCCGTCAATCCGCTGTACCTGGCGCTGACCGGCGGCGGACCGGATGTGAGCAACTCGGCGGGAACGCCGTGGACCGGTGCCTACATCAACTCCAACGGCGATCCGACGGTCGACCTGCGCAGCAATCTCGGCGCGGAGACCCGGGCGAAGATCGTCTACGAGTACCTCAAACAGTTCACCGACGATCCCGGTGTGCAGGAGACGCTCACCTTCCTGATGACTCGTGAAGTCGCGCACTACCAGCAGTTCACCGCGGCGCTGAACGAGCTGCCGGTGAACTTCCCGCCCGGGGCACTGGCGGGCGACGACCGTTTCCAGAATCTCGCGTTCAACATGTCCGATGGTGCGGACTCGGTGCGGGGGCCCTGGAACGAAGGCCAGGGACCGTGGCCGCAGGGCATGGAATGGGAGTACGTCGAAGCGCCGACGGAGCAGTGGCTCGGCACCGATATCCGGGAGAACCACGGCGCGGAGAACAACCCGGAGGGTGGACCCGAGGTGCACGGAACGAAGCCGTTCACGCACGAGCATCACACCGCTACGACCTGACAACCATCACGAACCGAACAACCACGACAGCGTGAGCGTTGCCCCCCGCGGTCCCGATCCGGGACCGCGTCGGGTATCCGCGGTCAGACCTCCGATACCCTCGCCGATGTGGACCTGACGCAGTCGCTGGATCCCTTCGCGGTCGGCATACCGCGGGACAGCGCGACCCGTTCGCCGGATTGGGACGAGATCCGGGCATGGTCGGACACCGTCTACATGCCCTATCGGGTGCGTCCCACCGGTCGGGTCGTCCGGCCCAGTTCGAGCATGTTCTCGGCGGACATCGCGCAGATCACGCTCACCCGTTTCCGGTACGGAATCCCGGTTGCGGTGGACCGGTTCTCCCCTGAAGCCGGAAAAATATTGGTGCTCAACACTGTTCGTGGTCTCGGGCTGCACCAGACCGCCGCCGGCTCTGTGGAGGTGGGGCCGGGCGGATGCTTCGTGGTCGATTGCAGCCGGATCGAGCACCGTAGCGACTTCGACCACGAGGACCTGCAGCTCAACCTGACGATCCCGCACACCCTGGTCGCGGACCTCGCCGAGCGGTGGTTCGGTTTCCTGCCGGACGATCGGCTGTGGCGGCACAGATGCGTGGTCGGCGGGGGAGAATCCGGCTGGACGAAGCTCCTTGCGTACGCCGTCCAGTCCGTTCTGGCGGACCCTGCCGGTCTCGCGCACGGCCGGCCGGGAATCCACCTGCAGGACATGCTGATCGGGCACCTGCTCACCGAGTGGGCCACCAGTGCGGGTGTGCCTCTGGACGGCAGCGATCGGCAGGCGACCCCGGGTTACGTGCGCCGAGCGGAGCAGTACTTCGACGAGCACGCTGGGCAGCTCCCCACGGTCAGCGAGGTCGCCGCCGCGGTGGGGGTGAGTGTGCGGGCGCTGTCCGGCGGATTCCGGCGGTACCGCGGAACCACACCCAGCCGCTATCTGCGCGACGTGCGCTTGAATCGTATTCGCGATGAACTCGTGGCCGCCGGGCCCGGAGCGACCGTCTCGGAGGTGGCTGCGCGGTGGGGCTACGTCAACCTCGGGGTGTTCGCCGCGTCGTACCGCCGCAGGTTCGGGGAGAACCCGTCGCAGACCCTCGCCCGGGGCGACTGAACGCGCCGGAGAAGAAGGTGCCGATCGGCGACGTGGTGTGCCGATCGGAGGTGGCGCAGGTCACATCGGGGTTCGTAGCGTCGCAGCTGCGAACGGGCGGCCATCGGGGCCGCCTCCCGAAAACCCTGGAGAACCCCGTGTACGAGGATTTCGCATCGATCGTCGGACCCGTCCTGGATGCGCTCACCGCCACCCCGGCCGGGGTCCCCGGCGTCGTCGCTCATCTCACCGATCGCGACGGCACGGTGTTCGAAGGCGCGGCCGGGGAACGAGCCCTCGGATCCGGCATTCCGATGACCGCGGAGACGGTGTTCGCCGCGTTCTCGACCACCAAGGCGATCACCGCCACCGCCGTGCTGCAGTGTGCCGAGGACGGGTTGCTCGATCTGGATGCGCCCGCGGCTCAGTACCTGCCCGAGATCGGAAAACTGCAGGTCATCGATGGATTCGGTGACGACGGCAACCCCTTGTTGCGTGCCCCGAAGCGCGAGATCACCACCCGGATGCTCCTGCTGCACACCGCGGGCCTGGGCTACGACTTCTTCGACGAGACCTATCGGCGCCTCGCGACCGAGCACGCCCGGCCCGGCGTCCTGTCCGCCACGATGGCTGCGCTGACCACGCCCCTTCTGTTCGATCCGGGCGAACGCTGGAACTACGGTACGAACATCGACTGGGCGGGGCTGGTCGTCGAGGCCGTACGCGGCAGCCGGCTCGGCGACGTTATGCGGGAGCGGATCTTCGAACCGCTCGGGATGATCGACACGGCGTTCACCCTCACCGGTGACATGCGTGACCGCCTGGCCGTCGTCCACCAGCGGGCCGACGACGGCACCCTGATTCCGCTTCCCGACCTGCAGCTGCCGCAGGACCCGGAGGTGCACATGGGTGGACACGGCCTGTACACGACGGTGCCGGACTACATGCGGTTCCTGCGCATGTGGCTGGGTGACGGTGCCGGCCCGGGCGGGCGGGTGCTGTCCGCGCACACCGTCGCCGAGGCGGTCCGTGGCGGTCTGGACGGCCGGGAGGTCACGATGCTGCGCGGCGTGGACCCGACGTTGTCGCACGACACCGAGTTCTTCCCCGGAATCCGCAAGAATTGGGCACTGCCGTTCATGGTGAACGAGGAACTCGCGCCCACCGGGCGTCCGGCCGGCGCGCTCGGCTGGGCGGGCCTGGCCAATCTCTACTACTGGATCGACCGGGAGAACGGCCTCGCCGGGTTCTGGGCGACGCAGATCCTGCCGCTCGGTGACCCCGCGTCGTACGGCGGATACCTCGAATTCGAGTCTGCCGCATATCGATAGAAGACCCGTAGCGGTGTGTTCTCTCCGGTCCCGGCCGTGTCGAACAGGTGGCCCTGCCGGCGGTGTCGGCCCGGCAAGGCAGGATCGGGGGCATGAGTGCGGAACAGGATCAGGAATTCGTCGGCGAGGACTTCTCGGACGCGCGGTTGGACGGTCAGCGCTGGACGAACCGGAACTACACCGGGTGCAGCTTTCGTGATGCCGACTTGAGCGGGCTGGACACCAGCCATGTGGTGTTCACCGACTGTGACTTCACAGGTGCCGATCTGTCCGAGTCCCGGCACACGATGACGGCGTTCCGTTCGTGTACGTTCACTCGGACCACGTTGTGGCACAGTGAATTCCGTGGTTCCAGTCTGCTCGGTTCGACGTTCGAGCAGTGCCGGATACGTCCGGTGGTGCTCGATGAGGTGGATCTGACCCTGGCTTCTCTCGGCCGGGCGGACCTGCGCGGCGTCGACTTGACCGGCTGCCGGCTGCGGGAGACGAACCTCGTCGAGGCGGACCTGCGTACCGCCTCGCTGCGGGGCGTCGACCTGTCGGGTGCGCGAACGGTGGGTCTTCGGCTCGAAGGTGCGGACCTGCGCGGCGCGCATGCCGGGGCGGCCTTGTGGACGTCGGCGAAGCTGGAGGGCGCGAAGATCGACCTCACGCAGGCGGTGGCGATGGCCTCCGCGTTCGGGGTGATCGTCGAGCAGTGATCACGATTCGGTGAAGGCGGCTAACGGCATTCGGTCGTCGGACGACTACCCGGGCAGACCGCATCGCAGGAGTGCCCATGTCCGAGATGTCCGAGCTGTCGACAGGGTCCGCCCGTAACGGGATCTCGCGTGTCACGGTGGTCGCCGACGACGGGGTGCCGTTGGCCGCGACGATCGAAGGTCCGCCGGATGCGGCGCTGACCGTCGTCCTGGTGCACGGCCACTGCCAGGAGGCCGGGAGCTGGGACGACGTCTGCGTCCGCGTGACCCGGCCAGGTGTACGTATCGTGCGCTACGACCAACGGGGACACGGCCGTTCGGGATCGGGTGACGTCTCCGCGCTGACGCTCGAGGGACTCGCCGGCGATCTCGACGCCGTGCTGCGGACGCTGGTGCCCGCCGGCCCGATCGTGCTGGCCGGATATTCGATGGGCGGCATGGTGGCGATGGTGTATGCGCGGCTGTACCCGGCCGCGATCGGTACCCGCATCGTCGGCGTGGGGCTCATCGCGACCGCCGCGTCCGGGCTCGCCGACAACGGCGTGGGCCGCTATCTGCGGCACCCGGCCGCATCGGTGCTGCACCGCGCGGTGACGCGGGCGCCTCGCGCGATGGAGGTGTCGAAACGGGCGGGCGGGTGCCGCAGATAGC
>NZ_LRRH01000210.1 GCF_001646785.1 Rhodococcus phenolicus | reverse complement strand
ACTCCACGGGGCACTATCCATCTTGACCGCGCCCGCATCCGTAATCGAGTACTGTCTGACCGGAGTGAAGGACTCCGTCTTGAAGAGCCATTCGCAACGGTCTGGATAAGTCCGCTCGGCCAATCGCGGTCCGATGCCGATGGCTCTTCCAATGACCGTCCTCAAGCATCCTCGTCCACCTCCTGTGAATCCTGCTCGATCGTGCCACAATCGAGCCGCGGCGCGCCGCAACCCGGCGAAGGTAAACCCAGGGCTCCTACGGCTCTCGGGTTCGAAGGTCTTCCTCCTGAACGTCTCGGGTTCACTTCCTCAGTAGTCTCAGACGCGCAGGGGTCTCAAGCGGATGTCGCTGCAGGCGAGTTTGAGCAAGCATTGGTGCAGGTAGGCTAGTACTTTAGAGCGGCCGGGCAACCGTCTGAACTGGTGGTGCCAGACGAAAGTGCGCTCGTTCAGCTACTGGACATTGGTCGGCCGGAATGGTGCGCAGTGCTGTTGCGGGTGATCGGCGCTATACCGCGGTTCCGTTACAGTGTGCGGCGTTAGTGGGCTAGTAGGATCGTCGAGCAGTCGGCATGCTCGCGTCAGGATTGGCATCGCCGTCCACGGATGGAAGCAGTTGCTTCTTGATCAGCGTTGGCAGTTGTGGATGTGGTTCGGATCTGTGCTGTTGAACGTGACCACTACGTGTGCGATCCAGGTCGACGAGCGCAAACTGTTTGTTGCTGCCCGCTTCGATCGACCGGCTCGGGACTGCGCGCTCAACTGGAGGCCTCGCATCCGCAAGCTGTTGACCGCGAGTTCGTTCGGCGAACCCGCCGGAGCGCATCGACAGCGGTACCGGCGGTTCGTGATCGTGGACCTCGGCCTAGACGCCGCAGGAATGATCGTCGACCGCAGTGTGTACGAACGCATACTCGAGCAGCTCGTTGTAGTGCTTGTTGCGGCCGGTCCCGGGGCATGACGGTTCTTGCGCACTTGTGGTGCGGCCGGCGAATTGCCACCGCCGCTGACGGCAAGGTTTCCGAGCTTCCTGACGTCGAGGTGGATCATCCCCCGGGTGGGGTATTCGTCGGCGGCGGGTTCGCCTGCCGGCGCGGATGTCGATGTGCGAGCCGGTTGATGCGGCACCGCACCAGCACGGCGTGCATGGTAGAGGTCGGCGTGTTCAGACGAACCCGATCACCT
>NZ_LRRH01000004.1 GCF_001646785.1 Rhodococcus phenolicus | reverse complement strand
CCGTGTGTCTTTGTGGCGCCCAGAGGCGCCACAAAGACACACGGGCGAAACTTCAGCGCGGTCCGGTGAACAGATGGTTGTGGTCTGCCCGCGCCCCGGCGGTGCGGCCACCACCCCAGCCCACCATCTCGCGGTACCGCCCGAGTGCCCCGCGCTCGGCCAGGTGGCCTGCGTCGCGATGCGGTGAATCCTGTTCGACCGCTTGACCATACGGTGCGACGTACAACGCATCGGTCGGGCAGTTCACTTCGCACATGAAACACGTCTGACAGTCGTCCTGATGCGCGATCACCGGTAACCCGTCCGCACCGCGAGCGAACACGTCCGTCGGGCACACCTCGATGCAGATGTCGCACCGCACACAACGATCGGTGACGACAACCTCGATCATCCGCGCGCTCCGGTCGCGATCGGGCTGCGCCCGCTCTCCGGTTCGACCAGGACCTCGTCGAGTCCTCTGGCGATCAACCGCCGGGTCTGCCCGGGATCGGTGTCGGGAAAGTCGGTGCGCACGTGCATGCCTCTCGTCTCGGTTCGCGCCGCGGCGCTGTAGGTGACCCATCGGGCGACGGCGAGCAGCGCCGCGGCCGACCGTGCCCGCACCAGCTCCCGGCCGGTGCCGCCGAGCAGTTCGCGGGCACCTCCCCACACCTCGTCGAGGACACCGATGCTGTCGGTCAGACTCGTGGCCGAGCGCCGGTAGGTGCGCCGCAACGGCAGCGTGTGTTCCTGCACGAGACCGATGACCGCGCGGGCACGATCGCGCCGGTCGTCGCGGTCGAGTCCGACCGTGCCTGTGCCGCGGACCCGATCGGCGACGGTGCGGCCGCGGCCGAAGACTGCGGCAGCGGACCCGGCCCACGTTCCCGAGGAGATCGCCCAGGCGCCGTTGTGACTGCCGCCGCCGCTGCGGGCGCCGGTGATCAGTTCGCGCGTCGCCGCGTCCCCGGCCGCGTACAGACCGGGTATTCCTGTGCTGCAGTCGTTTCCGACGAGACGAATACCCCCGGTCCCGCGGACCGTTCCCTCGAGCACCGCGCGTACCGGGTAGCGGTCGGTGAACGGGTCGATGCCGGCCTTGTCCAGCGGCAGGAAGTAGTTCGGCTGCGACGTTCGCATCAGCGCGTGCCGGTCCCCGGGGGCCAGGTCGAGCCGTGCGTACACCGGACGGCCCGTCGCGAGCCGATGCATCGCGGTCTCACGGCCGCCGTCGCCGAGCAAACGGCCGTCCTCGTCGTAGAACCGGGCGAACTGCATGAACAGGCCCTTGGTGTGCCCACTCCACGCCGGGGCGAGGGCGTAGGCACTCGCGAACTCCATCCCGGAGAACTCGGCGCCGACCTCGGCAGCCATCAGGTGTCCGTCGCCGGTGTCCACGTCGGTGCCGAAACTGCCGGACAGGAACGCACAACCCCCGGTCGCCAGCACGACCGCGCCTGCGCGCACCGTCCACGCCGCGTAGCCGTCCTGCCGGTGCACCCCGGCCGCACCGGAGACCACGCCGTCGGAGTCGGCCAGCAGCTGCAACGCCGGCGACTGGTCGAGGATGCGCACCCCTGCGCGGTGCACGAGCCGGCGCATCCGTCGCATGTACTCGGGTCCCTGCACACTGCTGCGCCGCTGCTCCCCGGTGCCGGCGTCGACAGGGAACGGGTAGCGGCCGTTCGTCGCGAGATCGTCCATGCGACGGTAGGTTTCGTCGACGACGCGATGCATCCACGCCGGTTCGGACAGCCGGCCGCCCTCGCGGTAGCGAGCCTGTACCGACTCGGCGCGGGCCGGTCCGGGAGGCAGGTACCACAGATTGTTGCCGCCGGAGGCCGTCGGTCCGCTGGTGCCGCAGTAACCCTTGTCCGCGAGCACGACGGAGGCGCCGGCACGGGCCGCGGCGAGCGCGGCCCACGTCCCCGCGGGTCCACCTCCGAGGACGAGGACGTCGGCGGTGAACGCGCTCACAGCGCGAACCTGATCGCGGTGGTCGCCACGGCGTCTCCGGCGCACGCGGACACGCCCGTGGCGTCCACGAATGTGCGGAGCAGAGCGACAGCGAGGCCGAGCACGGCGGATCCGGTCATCGGGCGATGATGACCCGCCGAACCGACCGGACGGAACCGTTCCGATCAGCGCGATCGCAACCGCCACCTGCGACACCCGTCTTTTGTCGGTGTCCCCCGCTAGTCTTTCCGGCACATTGTTCGGGCTACAGCGGGAAGGGAGGCGGATCATGCCGGGCACGCCGTGGGAGAAGGCCGACACCCGGTTCGATCGCGACGTCGAGCGGGCCTGGAGAGAATTCCGGGTGCGCCTGGCCGACCATGTGGCGGCGATGCGCGACGGCGACGGCCTGGTTCTCGAACCGCTGGCCGAGGAGTCCGCCGGTCCGGCGGGGCCGTGCGTGCAGTTCTATGCGTGGGACGGCGGGCAGGTGCGGTGCGAGGTCCCGTCCGATGCGCACCTCGACGGCGACCGCCACCTGAGTTCCACCGATCGCGCGTTGCTGACCGACCTGGGCCTGCAGGAACCGACCCGGGGTCCCGACGATCCGGAGGACGGCGGGTCTCCGGCGTACTGGATGGACCGGCCCACCGGCTGGTCGGACGAACTGGCCGCGGTGTCCGTGCGGGCACTGCGCGAGATCTGGGGTGTTCCCCATCCGCTGTTCCTGCGTATCGAGACCTTCGGTCCCGGCCGCACCCCGACGTTCGAGGCGGTCCCGACGGTGAGCGAGGCACCCGGCGCTCCTGCGTTGCCAGTGGCCGTCGAACCCACCGGTGAGGACCACCTGCGCGAACTCGTCGAAGCGACCGTGCAGCGGCGGATCGGGGCGGCACCGCCGTGGGACGACGACGGCGACATCGTGCTGCGGGTGGCCGGGGTCCTGTTGTTCGTCGGCATCGGGCAGGGCTCGGGAACGGTGGATCTGTTCGCGCCGATCGTGCACACCATCACCGGTCGCACGCGGGCCGCGGAGGTCGTCGCCGATCTCAACCGTCGCTGGCCGCACCTGAAGTTCGTCCTGGTCGAGGACCGGGTCGCGGTCGCGTTGCATCTGCAGAGCTCGCCGTTCGTGCCCGCCCATCTGTTGTCCGGCCTCGATCGGATGGCCGAGTTCCTCGAGACGCTGGACGTGGAGTTCGCCACGCATCTCGGGGGCGAACTCCTGCGCGAACCCGACCACGTCTGCGCGCCGGACGACGACGAGGACCCGCCGTGGAGCCCCGACTCGGAGGAAGATCTGCCGCTCGCATTGTTGGCGCTGCGCGATTTCCACCAGCAGGGGGCGGTGGAGATCCAGGTCAAGACCGTCGCCGCGATCGGCGACAACGAGCCCACCGAGCTCCAGCGGTTCCTCGCGATGACGGTCGAGCAGCAGGTCGGCTGGGAGTGCGAGGCGCTCGAGCGCGCAGCGGCGGGCGACGACGACGGCGTGGAGGCCGCCGACGCCCGGGCGCTCGAGTGGGAGCTGACGGGCCGGTCGCTGACCGCGGCACTCCGGTTCCTCGACCGGCCCGCGGAGGACTCGGAGCGCACAGCAGCGGTGAAACGGCACCGGCAGGCACGACCTGCGGCACCGGATCAGCCGGCGCTGTTCGACGATCCCGACGAGCCGACCTTGTTCGACTAGTGGTCGCTCGCCGCCGCGCGCCGGAGCGCTTCCTCGGCGGCCGCGTCGAAGGCGACCATCAGGGCCCGCTCGACGCCGGCCACCGATGCGCGGATCGCGGCGACCGCCTGCCGGGCGGCATCGTCGAGGGGCCACCCGTACACGCCGGACGAGATGAGCGGAAACGTCACGACGCGGGCGCCGAGCCCGTCGGCGACGACGAGGCTGCGCGTGTACGCCGAGCGCAGGATCGCCGACCTGTCGTCGTCGGCGGAATACACCGGCCCGACGGTGTGGATGACCCATCGGGCCGGCAGCAGACCCGCGGTCGTGGCGACGGCGTCGCCCGCGGGCAGCCCGTCCGGCAGAGCGGTGGCGCGCAGGTCCCGGCAGGCCGCGAGGATCTCCGGGCCGCCGACCCGGTGGATCGCGCCGTCCACCCCGCCCCCGCCGAGCAGCGACGAGTTCGCCGCGTTGACGATGGCATCCGCCGCGATCCGGGTGATGTCTCCCGGGACGACCTCGACGACAGGCATGGTCCGCTCCTTCCACGCTGACGGACGGATCCTTTCCTGGCATGATCCCACCCGTGACGGCGACGGCGAAGCTCCGCGAACTGGCCGAACAGTCCGGCGTGTCCTGCTCGTACCACGGTTGGGACGGCCAGGAACACTACGTCGGCGACCCCACCCTGCAGGCGGTGCTCGCGGCACTCGACGTCCCCGCCACGACGGACGAGGAGATCGCCGCCTCCCTCGACGACGTCCCGAACCGCGCGTGGCGCCGTGTCGTGCCGCCGTCGCTGGTGGTCGTCGAGGGCGAGCACCGGACCTTTCCGGTGCACGTCCCGCACGGCGATCCGGTCGAGGTGTGGGTGGTTGCCGAGGACGGCACCGAACTCGAGGCGGAGCAGCTCGACGTGTGGGTCGATCCGCGCACCGTCGACGGCCGGCTCGTGGGCCGGGCGACCTTTGCGGTGCCGGATCTTCCGCCGGGATGGCACACGCTGCACGCGCGCAGCAACGACGTCGAGGCCGTCTCGACGCTCGTGGTGACGCCCGCGCGGCTCGCGGGCGCGGACCGCCTGTTGCAGAAGCGCCGCTGGGGTGTTGCGGCACAGGTGTATTCGGTTCGGTCGCGACGATCGTGGGGTCTGGGTGACTTCGCGGACCTCGCAGACCTCGCCGCGGTGACCGGCGCCCGGTACGGCGCGGACTTCCTGCTGATCAACCCGGTGCACGCCGGGGATCCGCGGCCTCCGGTCGAGCCGTCGCCCTATCTGCCGTCGTCGCGGCGGTTCGCCGATCCGCTGTATCTACGGGTCGAGGACATCCCCGAGGCCGTCTACCTGCCCGGCAAGCACCGCAAGCGCCTCACCGAGTACGCCGCGCAGTTCGCCGGGGCGAACCGCAAGGGCAAGCGGCTCGACCGTGACACGACGTTGCGCGCGAAACTCGATGTGCTCGAACACGTGTACCGGGTGCCGCGGTCCCCCGCCCGCCGGCTCGGGTTCGAGACGTTCCGGATCGCGGGCGGCCGCCCGCTCGCCGATTTCGCGTTGTGGTGCGCGCTCGCCGAGAAGTTCGGGGACCGGCCGGAGCGCTGGGCTGAGCGCGCACCGTCCCCGGATCATCCGGACCTCGAGCGGCTGCGCTCGAAGTTCGCCGACCGCATCGATTTTTACTGCTGGCTGCAGTGGGTGTGCGACGAGCAGCTCGCGGCGGCGCAGCGGGCGGCGCGGACTGCGGGGATGGACGTCGGCATCGTGCACGACCTGGCGGTCGGGGTGCGCCGCGACGGCGCCGACGCGTGGACGCTGGGCGATGCGTTGGCCACCGGAGTGACGGTGGGGGCACCCCCCGACGACTTCAACAGGCGCGGCCAGGACTGGAACCAGCCACCGTGGCGGCCGGACCGCCTCGCCGAACTCGGATACCGGCCGTTCCGGGACGTGCTGCGGGCGGCGTTGCGGCACGCCGGCGGGCTCCGCGTCGACCACATCCTTGGGTTGTTCCGCACCTGGTGGGTCCCCGACGGCTGTTCCCCCGACGAGGGTGCCTACGTGCGGTACGACCACGAGGCACTCGTCGGGATCCTCGTGCTCGAGGCGCAGCGCGCCGGGGCCGTGGTGATCGGTGAGGACCTGGGGGTGTTCGAAGGCTGGGTGCAGCAGTACCTGGCCGGTCGCGGTATCGCGGGCACGTCGATCCTGTGGTTCGAGACGGACGGGCACGATCCGCGCCCGCCCGAGAGTTACCGGCGGCTGTGCCTGACGTCGGTGACCACGCACGATCTGCCGCCGACGACCGGCTATCTCGCCGGCGACCACGTGCGGTTGCGTTCGGAACTCGGTCTGCTCGAACGCGATCTCGACGACGAACTGGCCGACGCGATGCGGCAACGCGATGCGGTGCTGCGGCTCGCCCGTGAACGGGGCCTGTTGCCACAGGCCGACCCGGACAGCGCGGGCGAGGGCGCCGACGACCGGCGCACCGTCGAAGCCCTGCACCGACTGATCGCGGCGAGTCCCTCTGCGCTGCTGGCGGTTTCACTCGCCGATGCAGTCGGTGAGCGGCGCAGCCAGAATCAGCCGGGCACCGAGGACGAGTATCCGAACTGGCGGGTCCCCCTCGCCGACGATCGCGGCAGGGCCGTGTTGCTGGAGGACCTCGCCGACAACCCCCGGTTCGCCGCGCTCGCCGCCGCCGTCCGCGGCTGACACTTCCCGCGCACCCGATACGACGCCGCGGACCCGCCCGGATTCCGGGCGGGTCCGCGGCGGTGAGCGGAATCAGCGGGTGTACAGGCTCTCGATGTCCTCGGCGAAACGCTCGGTGACGACGTTGCGCTTGATCTTCAGGGTCGGGGTCAGTTCGCCCGTCGCCTCGGTCAGGTCGCGGTCGAGGATCACGAACTTCTTGATCGCTTCGGCGTGCGAGACGGTCGTGTTGGCGTCGTCGACGATGGTCTGCATCGCGTCCCGCAGCGACGGGTCGTGTCGCAGCTGGGCGATCGTCGCGGTGGCGGGTTTGCCGTTCTCGGTCTTCCAGTTGTCGAACACGTCGGGGTCGACGGTGATCAGCGCGGTGATGTAACTGCGGCCGTCGCCGATCACCACGGCCTGCGAGACCAGCGTGTGCGAACGCATGCGGTCCTCGAGCGGGCCGGGCGAGACGTTCTTGCCGCCGGCGGTGATGATGAGATCCTTCTTGCGGCCGGTGATGTACACATAGCCGTCGTCGTCGATCTCGCCGAGGTCGCCGGTGCGGAACCAGCCGTCGCGGAAGACCTCCTCGGTGGCCTTCTCGTTGCGCCAGTAGCCCTGGAAGACCACGCCGCCGCGCAGTTCGATCTCGCCGTCGTCGGCGATGCGGGTGCTGTTGCCGCCCATGGGCTGACCGACCGAGCCGATCTTCTGTGCACCGGGCGTGTTGACGCTGTGCGCGGCAGTGGATTCGGTGAGGCCGTAACCCTCGTAGATCGGTACTCCGACGCCCCGGAAGAAGTGACCGAGCTTCGGGCTGAGCGCACCGCCGCCGGAGATCGCGTACCAGCAGTCGTTGCCCATCGCGGCCCGCAGCTTCGAGTAGACGAGCTTGTCGGCCATCGTGTGCTTGGCCTTGAGCGCCAGCGACGGCCCGCCGTGATCGAGGGCTTCGCTGTAGGCGACGGCGGTTTCCTCGGCGAACCGGAAGATCGATGCCTTGAGCTTGCCTCCCGCCGCCGCCTTGCCCGCGGCGGCGTCGCGGACCTTCTCGAACACCCGGGGCACGCCGAGGATGATGTTCGGCGAATACCGTTCGAACTGGGTGGACACCGTCGAGAAGTCCGACCAGTGCGACTGCGCGGTGCCGGATTCGAACAGCGCCAGCGCCACCGCGCGCGCGAGAACGTGTGCGAGCGGCAGGAACGTCAGGCCGCGGTTGCCGGGCCTGGCGACCTCGCCGACCGCGGAGGTGAGGATGGCGCGGACCTCGGACAGGAGGTTGCGGTGGGTGAGGATGCAGCCCTTGGGCCGGCCGGTGGTGCCGGAGGTGTAGACCAGCGAGGCCAGGTCGTCGGCGCGAATCCCCTCGAGGCGGGTCTTCAGCTCGATGTCGTCGACACCGGCGCCCTCGGCGGTGAGCGTGTCCACGGCACCGCCGTCGATCTGCAGGATGCGGCGCAGCGTCGTCGGCATCTCCACGAACAGCGCCTCGTGACGTGCCGACTCGACGACGGCGACGACCGCCTCGGAGTCCTGCAGGATCCAGCGGATCTGTTCGGTCGAGGACGAGTCGTAGATCGGCACCGACACCGCCCCGGCCGCCCAGATCGCGTAGTCCAGCAGGGACCATTCGTAGCGGGTTGCGGACAACAACGCGACACGGTCGCCGGGCTGTACACCGCCGGCGATCAGTCCCTTCGCGACACCCGCGACCTGCTCGGCGAACTGGCTCGCGGTCACCGCGACCCACTCGTCCCGGCCTTCGGGTCGCGAGAACATCACCCGGTGCGGGGTCTTCTCCGCATGCACGAAGACCGTGTGGACGACGGATTCGTCGTCACCGACGGTGAACTGGGCGGGGGTCGAATACTCACGCACGGGCATCTCCATCGTTCGGGTCGGTCGTCGCGGCGGACATGGTGTCCACACCGTGACGGAATCGGCGCAGCAGGTGGACGAACCGGTCGAGTTCATCCTGGTCCCAACCGGCGAGCCCCGCACGCACTTCGTCGTGCCGGCGCCCGACCGTGTCCGCGAGGACGGTCCGGCCGTGATCGGTCAGGTTCAGCGGATGCCCGAGCCGGGTCGGTCCCGGTTCCGCCGCGACCCAGCCGGCGTCGACGCAACTACGCAGCTGGCGGGACACGGTCGACCGGTTGACACCGAAGGCGTCCGAGATGTCGGTCGCGCGGCATCCGGGGTGCCGGGCGATGTACCCGAGCAGGGAGTGCTGCGCGAGGCTGAGCGCACCGTCGTGCGCACGTTCCCCTGCGGTCAGGTAGCGGACGAGGTTCACGAATTCGTCGTACACCTCGCCCACGGCGGCCGGCACGAGCGGACGCTCGGTGCCGGCGACATCTCCGACCGCGGAGTGGTTCTGTTGCACAGCGCAACTGTAAGCCTCGGGTGGCGCGGACCACGAATCGGCCTACCCGCGGCGCCGCACGTACGACTCGACCGTCCCGTCGAGCACGGCCGTTCCCCTGTCGTCGAGCAGCGTGACCGTGGCAACGACCAACCCGCGGCCCCGGTCGTCGAGCGTCACGTCGTCGACGACATAGGTCCCGGTCAGCGTGGTTCCCGGCAGCACCGGACTCAGAAACCGGACCTGGCTGAGCCGCCTGCCCGCGATCACCGCCCACCGGCCGTAGGCGGCCTCGACCGTCAGCCGCTGCGCGACCGCGAGGGTGTGGATACCGCTGGCGATGAGGCTGCCGAACGGTCCCGACTCCGCCGCGTCGCGGTCGGTGTGGAACCACTGCGGATCCCAGGAACGGGCGAAGTCGACCAGTTCGTCCTCGCCGACCGTGTGGGTCGCCAATTCGATCCGGTCGCCGACGACCAGATCTTCGGCATACAACAGGCTCTGCGGTGCACTCACGTGGGTTTCTCCTCGGTCCGTACCGGATCCGGTGACAACGATCCGGTCCGGCCATTGGATCACCCCACACTCCGCCGGGGACGTGCGGCCGGTTCCTCCGGACGCGACGGTTCACCGGGATACGACGGTTCACCGGGACACGACAGTGCCCCGGGACGACGTACGTCCCGGGGCACACTGCCGGATCCCCCTGCTATCCCGCAGTCGGTTCCCCGTCCGGTCCGCTGTCCGGCGGGTAGGTTCCGTTCGCATAGGGGTTGAACTCGTTGGTGAACAGCTCCTCCGGCTCGACAGCGCCCGGCTGCAGAGTGCCCAGCCGCACGCTCTGGTCGATCCAGATCGCGAACTCGTCCGGGGCGATCACCCCGCCCGGTGTCGGCACTCCCGTGCTCTTCCACTGCCGCACGAAGTCGGTGGATTCGTTGCGTCCGCGGCCGTCGATGATCGAGACGAACCGGTCGACGACTTCCTGCCGCGGCGTGACCTGCGCCCACCGCAGCGCCCGCGCGGTCCCCTGCACGAAGTCGGCGACCTCGTCGGGATGCTCGGCGACGAAGTCGTCCCGGAGGACGATCCCGCCGATGCCCAGCGGCCCGGTCAGGTCCACGTCGGTGAACAGCGGTCGCAGTCCGCCGCGGGCCAGCGCCGCGTCCTTGATGACACCGCCGAGATTGCCGACGTCGATCTGCCCCTGCCGCAAGGACTGTTCCGTGTTCAGCGGTGGCACCACGACGAGTTCGACCTGCGCGATCTCGTCGTCGCTCAGACCCTCCCGGAACAACCACTCCTTGATCACGTACTCGTGGTACGCGCCGAGCGTGTTGATCCCGATCTTCTTGCCGATCAGGTCACGTGCCGACCGCAGCGGGCTGCCGTCGAGCACGTAGTACCCGTTGAAACTGTCCTCCTCGGTGTCGCCGTCCGATCCGTAGTTCGCGATCACCGCGGTGAGTGGAGCACCCGCGTCGACCAGCTTGGCGATCGCCCCGTAGAACGCGGATCCGAAATCCGATTCACCGGTCGCGGTGTTCTGGATGCTGGACGGCCCACTCGTGTTGTCGCCCAGCCACTCCAACGTCACCTCGTCGAAGAACCCGAGGTCCTCGGCGAGTTCCGGGTAGGTCACCGAACTCGCCGTGCCCTCGTATCGAAGCACGGTCTTCCCGTCCGGGGACACCTCTCCGGTGTCCCCGGACGGGCCGGCGCACGCCGCCGACACGAGTGCGAGCAGCACGGCGAGGGCCGTGCCCACCGAAACCCTTCTTCGCAGCATCGACGGCATCTGCATCTCCTCGTCAGTCCCGCCCGTGGAAGGGCTCGCCGATCACGGAGACGGACCGCTGCCCGTCCGGTCCCACCGGAACGTCACCCTCCACGGTGGTGCGGTGCAGAACGCGCACCACGTCGAGGTGATCGAGGTCGGTGGGCGCCTGATGCGCCGTGATCCGGTTGTCCCACACGCCGATGCTGTCGTCCTCCCACCGCACCCGCACCGTGTAGGCCGGGTTCGTGATCTCCTCGAACAGCAGGTCCAGCAGCCGGTCGCTCTGACGCGGCGACACCCCGACGATGCGGCTGGTGAAACCGGGGGTCACGAACAGCGCCCGCTCCCCGGTTTCCGGATGGACCCGCACGATCGGATGTTCGGTCACATACGGTTCGGTGACGACGTGCTGTTCCGATCGGCTGCCGGACGCCCACCGCGGTGCCCGGCCACCGAACCGGTGCTCGGCCCGCAGACCGTCGAGAAAGACCTTCAGGGAATCGGGCAGATTCGCATACGCCGCGCCCAGGTCGGTCCACGTGGTGTCACCGCCGACCTCCGGAACGAGTTCGGAACGCAGGAACGTGATGGCCGGGGGATTCACCAGCGCCGAAATGTCCGAATGCCAGAAGTTCGCGTACGAGTACTTCCTGGTTCCGGCTCGCTCCGCGTACTTGCGGCTGTCGACCTCGAGGATCTCCGGGAACCGCGAGGCAGGATCGTAGTTGTACGGATGCGCCGGGGTGACCCGGCCGAAGTACTGCGTGAACCGGATCTGCTGCGCGTGGTCGAGCGGCTGGTTCCGGAAGAACAGCACCTTGTACTCGAGCAGCGCGGCGCGCAGTTGCGCGACGGTGGCCGCGTCCAGCTCGCCGCTCAGGTCGACCCCGTCGACCTCCGCGCCGAGGTATCCGGCGATCGGCGCGACCTTCAGGTCGGTGGCGTGCTCTGCGAGTGCGGTCATGGTCTCACTCCTGCCCGCGGAAGGCGTCACCGGCGAGGGACACCGACGCGCGACCGTCCGTCCCGACCGGGACGTCCCCCTCGATGGTCGTGCGGTACAGCACCCGGGTGACGTCGAGGTGGTCGAGATCGGTCGGGGCGAGATGCGCGGTGGCGCGGTTGTCCCACACCGCGATCGAGCCCGGCTGCCAGCGGAAACGTACCGTGTAGGCGGGGCTGGTGACCTCCTCGAACAGCAGATCGAGGAGCCGGTCGCTCTGCGACGGCGACAATCCGACGATGCGGGCGGTGAATCCGGGCTGCACGAACAGGGCACGTTCACCGGTCACCGGATGGACCCGCACGACCGGATGCTCCGAGACCAGTGGGTTCTCCTGCACGCGGCGACCGTAGTCGCTGTCCGAGGACCACTGCGGCCGGCGTCCACCGAATCGATGTTCGGCGCGCAGCCCGTCGACGAGCCGCCGCAACGGCTCGGGCAGGCCGTTGTACGCGGCGACGAGATTCGTCCAGGTGGTGTCGCCGCCCCGCTCGGGGACCTCACCGGACCGCAGCAGCGTCACCGCCGGCGGGTTGACGACCGCGGTGACGTCGGTGTGCCACTGATTGTCGTAGCTGTACTTCTTACGGCCGAAACGCTTTTCGTACTTTCGGCTGTCCACGGCGAGGATCTCCGGGAAACCTTCGGGCGCTTCGTCGTCGTACGGGTGCGACGGGGTCACGGTGCCGAAGTTGCGGGAGAACGCGATGTGTTGTGCGTGGTCGATCTCCTGATCGCGGAAGAACAACACCTTGTGCTCGTGCAGAGCGGCGCGCAACTGCTCGGCGATGTTGTCCGCGAGCGGGTTTCGCAGATCGAGTCCGCCCACATCGGCGCCGATGTGACCGGCGACCGGGGTGACCGTGAACGTGCCTGCGACGCCGACGGGTGCTTCGGATGCGAGTGTCATGGGAATCCCTCACTTGTGGAGACGATCGTGATTCGGACCGGAACCGGTGCCTGCCACCACCGTGCCGCCCGGGAACCCCCTGCGAAACCCGCTTTTCACCATGCGAAAAAGACTCAGCCCGAATATTTCTCGACACTGCTCGCCGGCGGCAGCCGGCGGCCGATGCGGGCGGCGGCACGCTGCATGGCCGGCACCACCTCACCGACGGCACGGTCGGTGAGGCGGCGCCGTCCTGCCTGTACACCCACCGCACCCCACGGTCGACGATCGGTCCCGAACACCGGCACCGCCAGTGCCAGTACCGACGACCGCTCGCTCCGGAACTCGAGGGCATATCCGCGGCGGCGGACGAGCTCGAGTTCGGCGGCCAGAGCCGGTGGGCGCGGCTGCGCGGGACCGAACGCCAGGATCGCGCGGCCCATCACGCTGTCGTCGATGCTCTCGCTCGACCGCGGGATCTGCGTGTCACAGCACCCGTCCGGCGGGCGGGCCGAGAACAGGGACAGCACCTCACCGGAACGCGCGACCCCGAGACTGGCCGCAAGGTCGATGTCCGCGGCCAACGCATACAGATCGGGAGCCCAGTGGTCGACACCGAGCCGCATCAACGGCGGCACCGCGAGCGAGAACAAACCAGGGCCGACCCGATAACCCTCGCCGCCGGGAACGCGTTCGAGCATCCGGCCGCGGACGAGAGCCTGCGCGATCCGGTGCGCGGTACTCACCGGCAGTCCGGTGCGCACAGCAAGCGAACTGACCCCGATCTCGGCCTCGCCACCACCGAAACATGCCAGCACGGCAATCGCGCGTTCCACGGCCTGCGACCCGGACCTCGGTGTCATCGCTCGGTACCCCTCGGTGTCATCGCTCGGTACCCCTCGGTGCCATCGCTCGGTACCCCTCGGTGTCATCGCTCTGCGCTCCTGGCTGGGCGGGTCCCGGCGCTGCGCCGCACCGGCCGGTTCGCACTATGTCCGGAGCCGCGCCCGGCTGCAATGGTTTTCCGCACCGGGTGGCCCAAGTCCGCGGGCCCCGGCTAGCCTGTCCGTACGCAGGGACATGGGTGGGGAGGTTGGCACGGCAATGGGCGAGAACCGGCGCCGCGATCTGTTCCGCCACCTCATCGACGACAACGCCGACGACTACCTCGCAATCGTGACCTGTCTCTCCGGCACGCTCGTGTCCGATCTGTCCGCCGCCGACATCGCCGCGCGCATCCCGGGCAGCCCGCTGAGCGCCGACATCGTCGAGCAACGCTGCCGCCGCCTGGTCGAATGGGGCAATCTGACCGCGACCCGCCCGGTGGGCGTGAACACGGACACCGACCGCGACCGATTCCGGGTCACAGTCTTCGGCGGGCGCGTGCACCGCGAGGCCACCGCGGTCCTGACCGCGCACGACGGTGCACGCGACGTGGCCCGCGAGGTACTCGGCCTGATCGCCTCGGACCTGGACCGCCTCACCGACGCGCTCCGGACGGCCCGCGTCGACCCGGATGCGGTGGCCGGTCTCGTCACCAGCGTGTTCACCCATCACCGGACCTTCACCGACAGCATCGCCGATTTCTATGCCCACCTCGCGGACGTGCTGGCGCGGCTCGAACTGTCCCGAGACGACGTCGGCCGGCTCAAGACGCTGCTGCTCGAATACGTCGACCTGCTCGACGGCGACGTCACCTCACACACCCCGGTCATCGCGGCGCGGCTCGGCGCGCTGATCCCCCGGCTCGATCCGCTGCTCGCGGCGCTTCCCGGCCCGCCCGTACCGGACGGCACCCCGGTCGCACGGCCCGCGGGCCGCGCCCGCAGCGACTGGGAGGAACTCGCCGCGTGGTACGCCGCCGACGCCGGGCCCCGGCAGTTGCGGGAGGCGGCCGGACAGGCACTGGGCCGGCTGCTCGGTCACACCCGGCGGCACCTCGCACCCGCGGGTGCGGGTGGTTCGCGCCGCTCCGACCTGCTGGCCCTGGCCGGCCGCTTCGCGGAATCCTCGGATGCGCAGGCCCACCGGCTGTTCACCGCGGCCTTCGCCGCGTACCCGAGCCGGCATCTGCTGCTCGGACCCGACGAACCGGACCCGCGGATCGGACCGGGCACGTCGTGGTGGGACGCCGACCCGGTTCCGGTGCCGGTGTCGCTGCGCGAGCGCGGAGACCGGTCCCCCCGCGGCCACAGTGCGCGCGTGCCGGACCCCACGGCGGACCGCCGGCGGATCGCGGCCCTCGCCCGGGCCGACACGGACGCGCGGCGCGCGGCCGCGGCCGAACTCGCCGCCGCCGGCGACCTGAACGGTGCGACCGTGTCCGCCGCGGCTCGCGAACTGCTGCTCGACCGGCTCGCGGCGCTGCTCGCCCGGCACCGCACCCTCGACACGGCGGTGCGGGTCCACGACAGCGATCTCGGGTTGTGCCTGCACGCCGCGCCCGGCCCGGACACCGTGGTGCACGGCCCGGACGGGGACCTGACAGTGCACGCGGTTCTGTTGCGCGCGACCGTCGTGGATTCGTGGCAGGTGAGCGCGCAGTGACGACGGGCACCGGCACCGCCGCGCAGGACGTGACGGGGCGCCGCGACGCGGCACGCATCCTGTTGCAGCAGCCGATTCTCACCGCGGGACGCGATCCGGATGCGCTGGCGCTGATCCGACGGCACGCCACCGCACTGCGCACGATGTTCGCGACGCGCCTCGGCTACACGCTCGTCGTGGAGTCGACGTTCGCCCGCCTGGTCAAGACAGCTCCAACCGCGGACTCACGTCCACGGCCGCTGCTTCGCGACGGCGGCGAACCGTTCGGGGCCGCAACCTACGCCAATCTGACGCTGGTGTGCGCGGCGCTGCTCGCGCCGGGCATCGGCGATCACGTGCTCGTCTCGGCGCTGGCCGAGCAGGTACGCGTGGACGCCACCGCACTCGGCATCGCCGGATCCGATCCGGTCGCGGACCGGCGGCAGCTGGTGGCGGCGCTGCGGGCACTGCAGGACTGGGGCGTGCTGACCGACGACGCCGGGATCATCGAGGGCTGGGCAGCCGACGGCAGCGCCGACGGGGTATTGGACGTGCACCGTCCGCTACTCGCTCATGTGCTCGCACCGCAGCCGGCGGGTACCCCGGAGCCGCAGGTTCCCGCGCGCGTGCGGCTGTACCGGAGGCTCGTCGAGGACCCGGTCGTCGCCCGCGACGACCTCGATGCGGACGAGCTCGACGAACTGCACCGCGACCGCGTCGATCTGGCGCACCGCCTCGACGAGGACTTCGGCCTCACCCTCGAGGTCCGCACCGAAGGCGCCCTCGCCTACGACGCCGACGGTTCCCTCACCGACCTGTCGTTCCCCGGTGCCGGAACGCTGAAACAGGCCGCACTGCTTCTCATCTCGTCACTGATCGAGGAACACGAGCCGACCCCGGGAGCGGATCTGGCGGTCACCTCGTCCGCAGTGGACACGGCGATCGCGAACCTGCTGGCCGCACACGGCCGGAACTGGCGGGCACGGTACGTGCGCGACCCGGGCACCGTGCGCCGTGAGATCACCGAGCTGCTGGTCGAACTGCACCTGGCCCGCCCCGACGGCGACGGACTGGTGCTGCGCGCCCCCGCCGCCCGCTACCGCCCGACCGTGACCGAAAGACACACCGCCACCGAAAGACCCGAGCCATGACCCGATCCACCGACTCGATCGCACCCGTGCACCACCCCCGGCGGTGGCGGCTCTCGCGCGCCGGCATCGTCAACGTCTGGCACTATCTGGACACCGAGTTCACGCTCTCGGGTGGTCGGTTGATCCTGCGGGGCACCAACGGTTCCGGCAAGTCCCGCGCGCTCGAGATGCTGCTGCCGTACCTGCTCGACGGCGATCGCAAACGCATGGACGCGACCGGCTCCGGCAAGGTGAACCTGGACGAGCTGATGCGGACCGGCGCGGGCGACCAGGACAACAGGATCGGCTATCTGTGGCTCGAACTCGCCTGTCCAGATGGTCATTTCACGATCGGTGCACACATCCGGTACAGTGCCGCCGCGCATCGCAGCGAGGTGCATCTGTTCACCACCGGGCTGCGCGTCGGCCACGATCTGACACTGATCGACGAGCATCGGATGCCGCTCTCACGCGACGACCTGATCGCCGCCGTCGGCGCCGACCGCGTCACCCGCAGCCCCGAGGAACACCGTGACACCGTCCGCGCCGACGTCTTCGGCCTGCGCGGCGAAACCGGACGCGACCGCTACACCGGCCTGCTGCAACTGCTGCACACCCTGCGCTCCCCCGATGTCGGCAACCGCATCGACGAGGGCCGCCTGCCGCAGATCCTGTCCGATGCGCTGCCGCCGCTGAGCGAGAACCTGCTCACCACCGCCGGCGACCGGCTCGACGGACTCACCGAAACCCGCACCGTCCAGGAACATCTCGAACAGACGCGGGACCAGCTCGAGCAGTTCCACGGGGTGTACCGCCGCTACGCGACCGGTGTGCTGCGCGAGGCCGCCGACGCCGCGGCCCGCGCCGCCGACCGGGTGGCGGCGACCCTCACCGAACTCGCCGATGCCGACGCCGACGCCGCGGACCTGGAAGCCCAGTCCGCCGCCGCCGACACCCGGCTGCGCGAACGTCGCGATCAGCTCGACGAACTCGAACGCGCCGTCCGGGGACTCGAATCGCGCCCGCTGTTCCGGGACGCGGACGATCTCGCCCAGCGGCGCGCGACCGTCGCCGCCCTCGCGGACGCCGCGGAACAGGCACTCGACAGCGCCGGCCGGGCCCGCCACCACGAACAGGTCGATGCCGACGTCGCGGCCGAGCACGTCGGCGAACTCACCGCGGCGGTGTCCCGGACCGCCGAACTGCTCGCCGACGCGAAAGCGCGCCTGGCCGCGGCCTCGATGTCGCACGGCCCGCTCCCGGCCGAAGTGCTGCTGCACATCGACACCACCCCACCGCACATGGAACCGGTCCGCACCGACCGCGACAGCGTGCCGGTCGCGCAGGTGCGCCCCGCCGTCGCGGACGTGCAATTGCGGCCCGGCGACCTCGAATCGGCCCGCGACGCCGCGCACGACGCGGCCACCGCCGCCCACCGTCGCAGCGACCGCGCCGGGCGGCGGCTCGAGGAGGCACGCCGCCTGGAGGCCACCGAACGCGCCGTCCGCGCCGCCGAGGCGGACGCCGAACGCACCGCCGGCGACGCCGAACGCGACCGTACCGACCTCGCGGAGTCCGCCCGGGTCCGCGATGACGCCGCCATCGACCTCAACCGCCGGTGGCAGGCGTGGATCACCGACGCCCGCACCACGCGGCTCCTGCCGACGGTCGAACGGTCCGGCCGCGAACTCCTGCAGGTGCTCTCCTCCGACCTCGAGGCCCTCACCGGCACCGGAGGCGCCGACGCCGGGGCCGCCCTCACCGAACTCGACCACCTGCCCGAGGCTGCCGCCCGCACCGCCCGCGACGACATCGCCACCGAACTCGTCGCGCTCGAACTCGCCGACCAGGCCGCCGCCGGGATCCGCGCGGCCCTGCTCGACGAACGCAAGACCCTCGAAGCGGACCGCCGGCACGGACCCGAGGACGCCCCGTGGCGCCGCGAAAACGACGGTGTAGCACTTTGGCGCGCAGTCGAATTCGCCGACAGCCTGGGTGCGGACGATCGGGCCGGGGTGGAGGCGGCACTGCTGGCCGCCGGATTCCTCACCGCCACCGTCGACGGGGACGGGCGCCTACGCGCCCAGTCCGGTCAGGTCCTCGTCTCACCCCGCAACGACCCCCCGCGGCATCCGTTGTCGACGGTGCTGACGCCCTCGGCCACCGCACCGGTGCCGACGACGGCGATCGCGACCGTCCTCGCGGCGATCGGATTCGAGGACGCCGGCGCGGTCGCGTCGGTCTCCCGGGACGGGCGCTGGCACAACGGTGTGCTGCGCGGACGGCACACCGCCGACGAAGCCCGGTACATCGGCGCGGCGAACCCCGGCGATTCCGGTCGCCACACCGAACGGCTCGACGAGATCGCCGCGGAACTGGCCGCAGCCGACGCCGCGGACGCGCAACGCGCCGAGCGCCGCCGCACCCTCGAACAGGATCGCCGCGACCTCGACAGCCACCTGCCGACCGCGCCGCGGTCGCTCGCACTGCGCGAGGCCCGTGTCCGCACCCGCGACCACGAGACCCGCGCGGCACGCAGCGCCGAGACGGCCGCCGCGGCACGCGACCGCGCCGCCGAGCTGCGTGCCCGCTGGTCCGCCGACCTCGACACGCACCGTGCCACGTGCGCACACTTCGAGATGCCGTCCGATGTCCCCGCCCTCGAGGCGGTCGTCGCCGCGTGCGCCGACGCCGGACGAGCCTGCGTCGATCTCGCCCGGGGCCTCGACGAGGTGCGCGCGAGCCGCGACCGCCACGCCCGCGCGCTGCGCCGGTTCACCGACAGCGCCGCGCGGCGGGTCGACGCCGAGACCGTCGCCGAGGTCCGTTGGCACGAATGGCACGGCAGGGCGGCGGTGGTCGCGGCCCAACACGAGGCCGTCGCGATGAGCGTGGCCGACCTCGAGGCCGAACTGTCGAACTCCGTCACCGAGCACGCCCGCACCGAGGAGCAGTGCCGGCGCACGCAGGCACACCGGGAACAGCTCGGCAAGGACGTCGCGCAGGTGCGCGAACGCTGCTCGGCGATCCGCGAGCGGCTGGTGCGCGACCGGGAGGAACTGGCCGCGGCGGGTGCCACCCTGTCCGCGCGGCTGCAGCTGCCGTCGATCGCCGCCGCCACGGACGTGCAGGTCGATCCGGTCGCGCACACCGACGATCCGGACACGGTGCGAGCGGTCGCCGATGCGGTGCGCGCCGCCCTGCCCTCCGGCAAGACGACCGGACAGAACCGGGCGCTGGCGGCACTGCAGCAGTTCGGCCGGGTGGTGTCCGGCCGGCTCGACGTCGAGCACACGGTCGACAACGGCGTGCACGTGGTGCGGGTGACCGGGGCGGGTGCCGGCGGAACCCCGACCGAGGTGCTCGAGCACGTGACCGCGCGGGTCGACGAGGGACGGCGCGCGCTCACCCAGCGGGAACGGGACGTGTTCACCGGGTTCGTCCTCGGGGGTGTCGCCGACGAACTGCGTCGCCGCATCGAGCGGGCCGGCGAACTCGTCGAGGCGATGAACACGAGCCTGTCCGGCAGCCGCACCAGTCACGGTATCGGGGTGCGCATCGGGTGGGCCCCCAACCGCGGCGACGACGAGATCGCCCGTATCACCGCGCTGCTGGCGGATCAGGCCGGGGCGGGCAACGGAACGGAGCTGATCGAACTGCTGCGCCGTCGTGTCGAGGCGTCGCACACGACGGATCCGTCCGCCGGGTACGCCGCGCATCTCGCACACGCACTGGACTACCGGAACTGGCACACCGTCGACGTGACGATCCTCGGCCCCGAACCCGATCAGGAGAGGCGGATTTCCAAGCGCGCCAAGATTTCCCAGGGCGAAACCCGGTTCGTGTCGTACGTGACGCTGTTCGCGGCCGCCGACGGCTATCTGTCGAGCCTGCCCGAGGTGGACCGGGCCCTGCGACTGGTGCTGCTCGACGACGCGTTCGCGAAGATCGACGATCCGACCATTGGCGAGCTGATGGGTCTGCTGGTCCGGCTCGACATCGACTTCGTGATGACCGGTCACGCCCTGTGGGGTTGTGTGCCACAGGTTCCCGCCCTCGACATCTACGAGGTGCGGCGGCTCGAGGACAGCTCCGCGGTGACCACGCACGTGCACTGGGACGGCCACAGTCGGCACCTGCTCCCCACCAGCTGACCCCCCTCCGGTGATGGGAACCAATATTCGGTCCAACCGACTGAAGGTTCCTATCACCGGGCGGGTCCGGCGAAATCCGGGACGGCCGCACCGGCCGGCTATAGCCTCTGATCCAACGTCGCGGTGCACGACCGGCGACGAGAAGGAGGCTCCCCGAATGTCCGAGTCGACCCGCCCCACCCTGCTCGAACGTGTCGCACACTGGGCGCGCACGACACCGGATGCCGAAGCCGTGCGGTACCTCGACCGCAGCCATACCTGGTCGCAGTGGCACGAACGCCTGCTGCGGCTCGCCGGAGCACTGGCCGACGCCGGTGTCGGCCCCGGCGACACGGTGGCATTCGTGGACAAGAACAACCTCGCGTGCATCGAGGTCACCTACGCCGCGTCCGCCCTCGGTGCGGCCACCGCGATACCCAACTTCCGGCTCGCCGGCGACGAACTCGTCCACGTACTCGACGACGCAGGGCCTCGAATCCTGTTCGTGGGCAACGAATTCGTCGAACAGATCGGCGCCATCGAAAACCGCTTGAGCAGCACCCCGCAGATACTGGTGGTGGGCGGGGAGAACGACGAGTTCGAACCGTCGATCGCGCGCTCCGGGCCGCCGGCGGAACTGCCGGAGGTCGCCGCGGACACCACGGCACTGCTGCTCTACAGTTCCGGCACCACCGGTCACCCGAAGGGTGTGCAACTGACCCACCGGAATCTGGTCGCGCATGCCGAGGCGGTGATGTCGGTGCTGCCGTTCACCGACGGGGACTGCCTGCTGGTGGCGATGCCACTGTTCCACGTGGGCGGCACCTGCTACGCGGCGATGGGTATCCACGACGGACGACGCTGCGTGTTCACCCGCGAGGCGGACGCACCGTCGTTGTTCGCGGGGCTCGCGGCGGGCGGGAACATCGCGTTCCTGGTGCCGCCGGTCATCGCCGGGGTGCTCGCCGCCGGCGAGCAGGCCGTCAAGGCGTTCTCCGCACTCGCCCGCATCACCTACGGTGCGGCCCCGATGCCGTTGCCGCTGCTGCGCGCGGCGCTGGCGGCCTGGCCCGACACCGAATTCGTGCAGGTCTACGGGATGACCGAACTTGCCGGGGTGATCACCGCGCTGCTCCCGGACGTGCATCGCGACGAGACGCAGGTCGCGCGGATGGCGTCGGCGGGGACCCCGTTGCCCGGTGTGGAGATGCGCATCGTCGACCCGGCGACCCTCACCGACGTCGAGCCCGGCGCCGTCGGGGAACTGTGGTGGCGATCGGAGCAGACCACCCCCGGCTACTGGCACCGACCGGACGCGACGCACGAGGCGATCGTCGACGGCTGGTTGCGCAGCGGCGACATGGGCCGTGCCGACGACGGTGGTTTCGTCTACATCGAGGACCGGCTCAAGGACATGATCATCACCGGCGGGGAGAACGTGTACTGCCCGGAGGTGGAACGAGTGCTCGTCGAGCATCCGGCCGTGGCGGAGGTCGCGGTGATCGGCGTGCCGGACCCGAAGTGGGGTGAAACGGTCAAGGCCGTCGTGGTGCCGACCGCGGACAGCACCGCCGACGCTCAGGAGCTGATCGACTACACCCGCGAACATCTCGCGAAGTTCAAGTGCCCCACCAGCATCGACATCGTCGGGGAGCTGCCGCGCAATCCGACCGGCAAGATCCTCAAGCGGTCGCTGCGCGCGCCCTTCTGGGCGGATCGGTCACACAGCATCTGAGCCGCGTGTCGTGCGGTGGGTGCGCATCAGCGCCCCCACCGCACGCCGGATCAGCGGATGCGACGGAACAGCGCGGCCAGGGCCTGCCCGCCGCCGATGCACATCGTGACGATGCCGAGCTCGAGGTCGCGGCGCACCAGATCCTTGGCGACGCGGACGGTGAGGATCGCGCCGGTCGCGCCGACCGGGTGCCCGAGCGCGATCGCCCCGCCGTACGGGTTGGTCTTCTCGGGATCGAGGCCGGCGTCGCGGATCACGGCGACCGCCTGCGACGCGAACGCCTCGTTCAGCTCGACGGTGTCGATGTCGGAGGCCGTGGTGCCGGTCTGCTCGAACAGCTTCTTCAGAGCCAGCACCGGGGCGTATCCCATGAGTTCCGGTTCCATCGCAGCGGTCGCGACGGACTCGAGGGTGACCAGGCCGGTCAGGCCCTTCTCCTCGGCGACGGACTGCCGGGCCAGCACGACCGCACCGGCGCCGTCGTTGATGCCGGACGCGTTGCCGGCGGTGACGGTGCCGTCCTTCTCGAACGCAGCGCGCAGCTTGCCGAGCGTCTCGACGGTGGTCTCCGGCTTCGGGTGCTCGTCGGTGCTGACGGTGACCGGGCGGCGGCCACCGATCTCGACGGAGGTGATCTCCTCGTCGAACGCGGCCTTCGCGGCCGTGGACGCGGCGCGGCGCTGCGACTCGACGGCGAACTCGTCCTGCTCCTCGCGGGTGATGCCGTACTTGCGGGCCACGTTCTCGGCGGTCACACCCATGTGGATGTTGTGGAACGGGTCAGTGAGCATGCCGACGGTGCCGTCGACGAGGGTGTGATTGCCCAGCTTGTAGCCGGCCCGCGCGGAGTAGTCGTAGAACGGCATCCGCGACATGTTCTCGTCGCCGCCTGCGACCGCCAGATCGACACCGCCCCAACGCATCTGCATCGCAGCGGACCACACGGCCTGCAGACCCGAACCGCACAGGCGGTTCACGGTGTAGGCGGGAACCGAGTCGGGAATTCCGGCGGCGAGGGACACACGGCGGGCGTTGTAGGCATCGGGACCGACCTGCCCGATGCACCCCATGACGACCTCGTCGATGTCGGAGGCGGCCACACCGGACCGTTCGAGGGCGGCCTTGACAGCGGTCGCACCGAGTTCGTGCGCGGGCACGTCCTTGAAGACGCCACCGAAGCTGCCGACCGGGGTCCGCGCCCCGTCGACGACGACGATCGGTTCCGGAGTGGTCATGTCGTGTCCAATCTTCTCGAAACGCCCGGAGATCCCGGTGTGGGGAATCCCGGCATCGGGTGTCAGCACTGCCGCCGACCAAGTTACCTGCGCCACGTGATCGGCCACACCCCCGACCCGGTGCGACACCGTCAGCGCGGGTCGGCGAGGTCGCGCTGCAGAATCCGTTCCGTCGCGCGGGGTGAGCCCAGTTCGCGGCGCAACTCCGGGAAGCGGGCATAGAACTCGAGTACCCGGTGCAGCAGGACCGGGTCGATGTCGAATCGCCGCGAGTCCACTTCGATCATCGGCGCGTCCGGGATCCGATCCAGCCGGAAGAGGCGGCTGGTGCGTCGCCTGGCCCACGCCGCGGTGGGGGCGCCGAGCACCCAGGTCTCCGGGTACCCGTGGTGGTCGGCACGCACGCCGGCGACCGACACCCACGGCAGATACGACTCGAGGGTCCATCCGCGCTGACGGATCCCGTCGGGCCCCAGCAGCAGGGAACCACAGCGGATGCGGCCGAGCAGAACCTCGACGACGAACGCCACGCACGGCACCCCGAGCAGCGCGAGCACGGGACTCACCCAGGGGAACCCGCTGCTGAAGACGAACACCTCGACGGCGGCACCGACGGCCAGCGCTGCGCCGCATCCCACCATCGCAACGAGCAGCCCGAACACCGACCGCCGCGACCGCACCTCGGTGACGCCGGCCGTGCCGTTCGGCACGTACCGGACCGCGGGCTCACCGCGCCACGGCCGCCAATAGACACATCCGAACAGTGCCGTCAGTCCCATCAGCGCCGCGAGTATGAGGAAGAAGCGGGTCACCGCGCCGGAGTCGGCGTCGCCGGTACCGGCGCGCCACAGCGCCAGGACGAAGACGACGGCGGCCATGACGATCGCGACCGCCACTCGCGGATTCCGGGAGCCCTCCGGCCATTCCGGGGGCCGTTCCAGCGGTGCCGCGGACGGTGCGGATTCCGGTTCGTCATCCCGCCGTACGAACGCCCGTCCCACTGCGATTCCCCTTCCGGAAGCGCCAGGGGACCCCGCCGCCCCCGACCGGTGCCGGTTTGGGCGCGAACGCTACCGCAGCGGAGGCGCTCGAGCGGGTAGACACGCCCGGAGCTGGACATTTGCCCAGCAAGCGGCGAAGCTGGTCACACTGGCCTGGAGAATGCACACAAATATCTCCTGCACCAGTGTGATCATCACCATACTGGAGAGTCAGTCGTCGTATTTGCGCTGTTCAGGCAGCGTTTCACTGGGGGGAATCGAATGGCACGGAAGAGACACGCGGATTTTTGTGTACGGATGAGTAACACCTTCGGCGATCGGCACGACACAATCTGTGACGATTCAGACGAGACCGGAGGAATCTGCATGACTGTCCAGCTTGATTCGCCTGGCATCGAAACCGCCGAGCAGGCTGCTTCGACCGAGGTCGAGCTCGTTTCGGCCGAAGTCGAACTCGCTCATCTGTTCGACGAGATCCAGGAACTCGACGCCCAGATTCTCGAGGTGATCAAGCGGCGCTGCGAGCTGTCTCAGCTGATCGGCGTTGCGGCGAAGGCCACCGGCCACTCCCGTGAGGCCCAGAACCACGAGATGCAGGTTCTGGACCGCTTCACCGAGCTGGGCACCGACGGCAACACCCTCGCGATGACGCTGCTGCGTCTCGGCCGTACGCGCCTCGCTTCCTGACGACCGCCCAACGGGCCACGAAGCCCCCGCACCCGATCGGTGCGGGGGCTTCGTCCTTCCTCAGTAGTAGACCGCGCCGGGCACGCCCCCGCCGACGGCGATGGCGTCGCCGGTGATCCCGACACTGAGCGGGGACGCCAGGAACGCGACCACGTCCGCGACCTCGCTCGCGTCGATCAGCCGGTGCAGCGAGTTCTGTGCCAGTTCGCGCTCGAGTTCGTCGACGGGAACTCCCGTCTCCTCGGACCGCGCCGCGACCTGCGCGACGAGCCGCTCGGTCCGGGTCCGGCCCGGATGCACCACCGTCACGTTGATGCCGTGCGGTCCGAGTTCGTCGGCCAGGTTCTTCGTCAGCGCGGACACACTGACGTTGCGGACCGTCTGCGCGATCGAGTTGGCGGCCCGCGCCCCGAGGCCGCTGATGTTGATGATGCGGCCCCAGCCCTGGTCGACGAGGTACGGCGCGCCGGCCCGCGCGGTGCGCAGGTAGCCGAGCACCTTGATCTCGATCTCGCGGCGCACCACATCGTCGGTGGTCGCGGCGAAATCGGTCGGGGCGTTCGCACTCCACGGCGTGGCCGCCGAGTTCACGAGGATGTCCACACCCCCGAATTCCTTCACGGCCCGGGCGACGAGAGCGTCCACCGAGTCCTGGTCGCCGGTGTCGGTGGGGACTGCGACGACGCGGCGGCCGGTTTCCTCGGCGAGTGCCTTCGCAGCGAGTTCGAGGTCGTGTGCGGTGCGGGACGCGACGACGACGTCGGCTCCCTCGGTCGCCAGTGCCCGGGCGATCGCGTAGCCGATGCCGCGACTACCTCCGGTGACGATCGCGCGCTTGCCTTCGAGGCCGAGATCCATGGTGCTCCTCACGAAATTCCGGTTGGTTCACCGCCGACGCTAGCCCGCGACCGGGGTGCCGCCACCGGTTGCCGTCACGGTGACCGGAAGTCGGGGTCGGCCGAAAAGCGCACTGCCGACGTCGTGATCGGCGGATACTCGACCGAAGTCACCCGGGAAGGACATCGCCCATGCCCACCTACACGGTCGGTTACTTCGTCGGCAGTCTCTCGTCGCGCTCCATCAACCGGATCCTCTCGAAGGCGCTGATCCGGCTGGCACCGGACGAGC
Source organism: Rhodococcus phenolicus (assembly GCF_001646785.1). Classification (GTDB taxonomy): domain Bacteria; phylum Actinomycetota; class Actinomycetes; order Mycobacteriales; family Mycobacteriaceae; genus Rhodococcus; species Rhodococcus phenolicus. The sequence continues at coordinate 29,812 of NZ_LRRH01000004.1, read as the reverse complement.
TCGAGTTCCTGGAGATCCCCATCAAGGATCTCCCCCTCTACAGCCCCGACTACGACGCGGACTATCCACCGGAGGGCACCGCCTTGAAGGAGACGATCGCGACGGTCGACGCGGTGCTGTTCGTCTCTCCCGAATACAACCGGTCCATTCCGGGTGCCCTGAAGAATGCCATCGACTGGGCGTCGAGACCGTGGGGCCAGAATTCGTTCGATCACGTGCCGACCGCTCTGATCGGCGCATCGATCGGCGCCATCGGCACCGCGGTCGGCCAGCAGAGCCTGCGCGGGGTGATGGCGTTCTGCAACGCCCGGTTGATGACCGCCCCCGAGGCGTACATCCATTACACACCCGAGGTGTTCGGCGACGACGGCACCGTCCACAACGAATCGACGGAAGCGTTCCTGCGCAACTACATGTCGGAGTTCCGGGACCACATCGTCCGGGTCCTCACGGTGCTCCCACGATAGGACCGAGCGGCGCGACCTTCTCGAGTTCGAACTCGGCGAGAACGCGGCCGGCGACCGCGGCGATGCGATCGGCGGGAAGTTCCTCGTACGCCGAGAGCACGATGGCGAGCTGTTCGGTCGGCGGCAGCGTCGCGAACAGCACCGCGCCGTGGGGGCAGTCGCCGGAAACCCGGCCGACGTGCCCCTTCCGGGGGCGCTGCAGGTGGACGAACCAACACAGCACGTAGGCGCACAGTTCGGGTCCGACGGGCCCGCGCCAGGTCGCCGCGGCCCGCGCGACCGCGCGGTCGAGGATCTCCGGTGCCGCGTCGCCGGCGAGGAGCCGCGCGCACGGCGCGAGATCGGGGAGTTTTCCTTCGAGGACTTCGCGCAGACCGACGAGCCGTTCCCGGTCCACGCCCAGGGTCCGGACCTCGTTCGCGCGGATGCTTGGCGCGCGTTCGCCGCTGCTGCTCGCGATGGTCGTTTCTGCCGCCGGCTGGTACATGGCTCCGCTTCTTTCCTCGCGTCTCTCTACTCCGACCATCGTCGCGAGCGTGAGGAATGTCACGCGTAGTCGCCTACGCGTGTCGCGATCGACGACTACGCGGGACCGCCTGCGGCGTCGGCGGCCCGCGTAGTCGAACCGGTCAGCGCAGGATCGATTTGATCTCGAGGAACTCTTCGAGGCCGAACACTCCGGCCTCCCGGCCCAGGCCGGACTGCTTGTAGCCGCCGAACGGCGCGTCGGTGTTGAACGCGCCCCCGTTGACGTACACCTGGCCGGTGCGCATCCGGCGGGCCACGCGTTCGGCGCGGTCGCGGTCGCCGGACCACACGCCGCCGGACAGCCCGTACTCGCTGTCGTTGGCGATGCGCACGGCGTCGTCCTCGTCGCGGTAGCCGAGGATCGACAGGACCGGCCCGAAGATCTCCTCACGGGCGATGGTCATGGTCTCGGTGACGTTGCCGAACACGGTGGGGCCGACGAAGTACCCGGTGGCCAGACCGGTCTCGCGACCGTCGAGGACCAGATCGGCGCCTTCCTCCACGCCCTTGTCGATGTAGGACCGGACCCGGGCGAGCTGGGTCGCGTTGACGAGCGGACCGAGCTTGGACGCCGGGTCCGACGGGAGTCCGACGGTGTAGGCCCGGGCGACCGTCGCGGCGAGTTCGGCGGCCTCGTCGAGGCGGTCGGCGGGCACCAGCATGCGGGTCAGGGCGGTGCAGGTCTGCCCCGAGTTGAGGAAGCACTTGGAGACGCCCTCGGTGACGGCGGCGGCGAGGTCGGCGTCGTCGAGGATGATGTTCGCGGATTTGCCGCCGAGTTCGAGCGCGACCTTCTTGACCGTTTCGGCCGCGACCGCGGCGACACGCTTGCCGGCGCGGGTGGACCCGGTGAACGAGACCATGTCGATGTCGGGGTGGGCGGCGATGGCTTCGCCGACGACCGGTCCGTATCCGCTGACGAGGTTGAACACGCCCGCGGGCAGGCCGGCGTCGTCGCAGATGTCGACGAGCGCGTAGGTGACGAGGGGCGCGACCTCGGTGGGCTTGAGGACGACGGTGCAGCCGGCGGCGAGGGCGGCGAACACCTTGAGCACCACCTGGTGCAGCGGGTAATTCCACGGGGTGATGGCGCCGACGACCCCGACGGGTTCGCGTACGACGAGGGCGTTGCCGATCTCCCGGTCGTCGAAGTCGTACTCGCCGGCGAGCGTGGCGTAGGCGGCGATGTTGTGCAGCGGCATCCCGATCTGCACGGCTGCGGCGAGCTTGAGCGGCATCCCCATGTCGCGGGAGACGAGTTCGGTCAGTTCCCCGGCGCGGTCGGCGGCAAGCGCGGCAACCTTGCCGAGGTAGGCGCTGCGTTCGGCGCCGGACAGGGCCGACCAGGCGGGGAACGCGGCGCGGGCGGCGGCGGTGGCGCGGTCGACGTCGGTGGCGGTGCCTTCGGCGACGACGGCGATGATCTCCTCGGTGGCCGGATCGATCACGTCGATGCGTCCGGTTCCGTCGGAGTCCACCCAGGCGCCGTCGATGTAGATCCTGGAGCGGTCGAGTACGTCGGTCATGCCAATTCCCTCTCTGCGGCGCGGTCGCGGTGTGTTCTGGGACACTCCGCCCTGCAGCCTAGCCGAGCGCTCGCTCGGGCAGTGTGACGAAGACGGCGTCCGCGCCGGGCGGGTCGTGCGGTACGCTGACACAGCACTCGCGGGTTTCGGTTCTGCTACGCGCGGGTTGCCAGACAACGACGTCTGCCTCATTTCAGACGTCGGCATCCGAATCCACCGAGTCCGGTTTCCGGGCTCTGCTGTGGCGGCTGCCGACACGATCCATCGAGGAGGACGTCCGTTGCTTACGCATGCCGGCGGAACCGGCCTGTACGACAGCACTCTCGACAAGAGCAGCTGTGGCGTCGGATTCATCACCCGCAAGGACGGCGTGCAGACGCGCGAGGTCCTCACTCGCGGTCACGAGGCCCTGTGCGTGGTCCCGCACCGCGGCGGTATGTCCGCCGAGGGTGTCGGCGACGGAGCCGGCGTCAACGTCGACCTGTCGGTCGCGTTCTTCTCGAAACTCACCGGAAAGAGCCTTCGGGCAGGCGAATTCGGTGTCGGCAACTTCTTCCTCCCCACCGATCCGGCGGCGCGCCCCGCGGCGGAGGACCTGATCGGTGCGGCCCTCGCGGCGCAGGACATCGACGTCCTCGCGGTCCGGGACGTGCCGGTCGACGACAGCGTGCTGCGGCCGGCCGCCCTCGTCTACCAGCTGCCGATCCGGCAGTGGATCTTCACCCGTCCCGAATCTGCGGTGACGGCACAGGATTTCGACCGCATCCTGCACACGGTGCTGCTCGCCGTCGAGGCGCAGGCGTACACCGATCCGGCAATGGCCGGGCTGTACCCGCTCTCCCTCAGCGCACGCACTCAGGTCCTCAAGGGCCGCTTGAACTCTCACGAGGTCATCCCCTACTTCGCCGATCTCACCGATCCGGCGCACGCGGTGCACACCCTGTACTTCCACACCCGGTTCTCCACCAACACCGACCCGCATCCGACGATGGCGCAGCCGTTCCGGCTCATGGCGCACAACGGCGAACTGAACACCGACCGCAAGAACAGGCTGTTCGAGGGCGCACTCGCTCGTGCGCTGGGCCGCAACATCATCCGCCCGCCCGGGCAGTCCGACAGCTGCCGCTTCGATCAGACCCTCGCCTCGCGGCTCGTCCACGACGAGCTCGATCTGGTGACCGCGGTCGTGCAGATGATGCCGCCCGCATGGGAGAACGACACCACCCTGTCACCCCAGGTGCGCGCGATGCTCGAGTTCTTCTCGCTGTACGAGGAGAAGAACGATGGCCCGGCCGCACTGATCTTCGGCAACGGCAGCGTCGTCGGCGCCCGCCTCGACCGGCTCGGGCTGCGTCCGCTGCGCACCGTCGAGACCGCCGACTACCTGTGTGTGACCTCCGAGGCCGGCCAGTTCGGGTTCGCGCCCGAGAGCGTGCTGCGCCGCGGCCGCATCGAGGCCGGCGGGATGCTGTACTTCGACCACGAGCAGGGCCGCTCGTACGGCACCGTCGAGGCGCTCGAACTCCTCGCCGCACGCCGCGACTACCCGGCGCTGGTCGCCGACGCCCGCGCCGAGCTCGCGTCGCTGCCGGAGATCCCCGCCGAGAAGGCCGGCTCGCCGCTGCGCTACAACGGTGATCTCGACCGCTACCAGCGGTACGTGTCGTACTCCCTGAACCAGGAGTCGTTCAAGTTCATGCTCGACCCGATGCTCGCCTCGGGGACCGAGAAGATCTCCGCGATGGGCTACGGCAACGCCATCAACGCGCTGTCCGACCAGGAGGGTGGTGTCGCCAAGTACTTCTCACAGCGGTTCGCCCAGGTCACCAACCCGTCGCTGGACTCGATCCGCGAGGCCGACGGCATGACCCTGCGGGTCGCCCTCGGTGCCCGTCCCGGCTCCGGTGCCGCCGAGGCCCGGCAGATCGTGGTGCCGTCGCCGATCCTCACCCACCTGGACATGCTGCGCATCCGCGAGCAGACAGACACCCCCGTGCGGCGGTTCCCGATGCTGTACACGCCGGTGTTCGGCGATCCGGCCTCGAACGCCGCCGCGCTCGAAGCGGCCGTCGAGACCGTCGCCGACGAGATCGTCTCGTTCGCCCGCGAATCCGGCGGCATCGCGGTGCTCACCGACCGGCACGTCGCGACCGATCGTGCCGCGCTGCCGATGATCCTGACCACCTCCGCGGTGAACCAGCGGCTCATCGACGAGGGCCTGCGGCTGCGCGTCTCGGTGATCGTCGAATCCGGCCAGCTGTTCTCCTCGCACCACATCGCCGCGACCCTCGGTTTCGGTGCCGCCGGCGTGTACCCGCTGACGGTGCAGATGCGCGCGGAGGAGAAGTACGGCGACGACGCCGACACCGCGTTCCTGAAGTTCCGCAAAGCCGCCGAGAAGTCGCTGATGAAGACGATGGGCCGGGTCGGGCTGTGCACCGTCGAGTCGTACATCGGTGGCGAATTCTTCGAACCGAGTTACCTCGACACCGACGACGCCGCGCTGCGTCGCTGGTTCCCGAACGTCCGTACCCCGGTCGGCGGTGTCGGCTTCACGACGATCGCGCAGGCGGTGGCGGACTGGCACCAGCGTGCCCTGACGGTCGCCACCGAGAAGGACGTGCCGCTGCTCGGCCTGTTCAAGGAACGCGCCGAGGGCGCCGGGCACTCCTACGGCACCACCGCGGTGCGCGGCTTCGTCGACATGACCGAGGAGCCCATCACGCTGCCGGCCGGCGAGCGCGACGGCGAGCCCGACCTCACCGATGCGCTGCGGCTGCTGCCGCTGCACCGGCTCGGCGACGCCCACGGACTCGACGACGCCGCCTACCGGTACGGCGGATTCCGGGCGCTGACCTCCGACGAGATCGACCGGTTCGCGATCACCCCCGGCTATCGGGCGTTCGCGCGCACCATGGCCGACGAGCGGGCGCAGCGTCCCGCCGCGCTCCGTGACGTCCTGGCGACCCCCGCCGACGTCACCTACGCCACCACCGCCGACGAGTTCCGCCGCGAGATGGGACGGTTCGCCCGCTACGGCAACAACTCGATGCTGGTGCGCGGCGTCTCCGCGGCCCGCGTCGGCGACGAGGAATTCGTGCTGCGCCTCACCGGTCCGCGCGCCGACGAGGCCGACCGTCTCGAGGCGCTCGCGCAGTCGCTGCTCGCCCGGTTCGGCGACGAGATCACCGGCTACCGCTGCTACGGCGACACCGTCACCGTGCAGGCCACCGGCCAGGCCCGCGACTATCTCGCACAGGTCCGCAAGGCCCCCGACGGCGTGCCGCTGGACCGGGTGCAGCCCGCCCACGAGATCACCCGCACCCTCGCGTCCGGCGCGATGAGTCACGGCGCGTTGAACTCCAACGCGCACGAGGCGGTCGCGCACGGCACCAACATGGTCGGCGGCATGTCCAACTGTGGTGAGGGCGGCGAGCACATCTCCCGCTACGGCACCATCCGCGGTTCGCGGATCAAGCAGTTCGCGTCGGGCCGCTTCGGGGTGTGGGCCGGCTATCTCGCCGACCCGATGCTCGAGGAGATCGAGATCAAGATCGCGCAGGGCGCCAAGCCCGGCGAGGGCGGTCAGCTCCCCGCGCCGAAGGTGACCGTGGAGATCGCCGCCGCGCGCGGTGCGACGCCCGGCGTCGAGCTGGTGTCCCCGCCGCCGCACCACGACACCTACTCGATCGAGGACCTCGCGCAGCTCATCCACGACTGCAAGGCCGCCCGGGTACGGGTCATCGTCAAGCTGGTGTCCTCCGAGGGCATCGGCACCATCGCGGTCGGTGTCGCGAAGGCCGGCGCGGACGTCATCAACGTCGCCGGCAACACCGGCGGCACCGGCGCCGCGTCCGTCACCTCCCTCAAGTACGCGGGCCGTTCCGCGGAGATCGGCGTCGCCGAGGTGCACCAGGCGCTGTGCGCCAACGGACTGCGCGAGAAGGTGGTGCTGCGCTGCTCGGGTGCTCACCAGACCGCGTCCGACGTGATCACCTCGGCGCTGCTCGGTGCCGACAGCTTCGAGTTCGGCACCACCGCGCTGATGATGCTCAAGTGCGTCATGGCCAAGAACTGCAACGTCAAGTGCCCCGCCGGCCTGACCACCAATCCCGAGGTGTTCGACGGCGATCCGCGCGCGATGGCGCAGTACCTGCTCAACGTCGCGCACGAGACCCGCGAGCTGCTGGCCCGCCTGGGCCTGCGGTCGCTGCGCGATGCCCGCGGCCGCGCGGATCTGCTGCACCTGCTCGACCACCCGTCGTCCGTCGGGAAGCTGGACCTGCGCGCCATGCTGACCGTCGTGCCGGAGGTCCACATCGAGAACCCGGTGTACCTGGAGAAGGACTACGAACTCGACGACCGCTGGATCGGTGAACTGCGTGCGGCGCTGGTCGAGGCCGGCGAGTCCGTGGTCGCCCTCGGCGACGGGATCGCACTGACCAACCGCAACAAGAGTGTCGGCGCCCAGCTCGCGATCGACATCGAGCGGATGCTCGTTCACGAGGATCTCGGCGAGATCCCCGCGGCGCTGCGCGACGAGCGCGGCCGGCGCTGGCTGCGCGACGGCGCGGTCACCGTCACCACCACCGGCTCGGCCGGGCTGTCGTTCGGTGCGTTCTGCAACGACGGAATGGTGCTGGCGCACACCGGAACCGCGAACGACGGTGTCGGCAAGGGCCAGTGCGGTGGCGAGATCGTCGTCCTCTCCCCCGGCGGCGGCTCCTCCGGTCACGGCGGCAACGTGCTCATCGGCAACTTCGCGTTGTTCGGCGCGACCGGCGGCCGGCTGTTCGTGCAGGGGCAGGCCGGCGACCGGTTCGCGGTCCGCAACTCCGGTGCGGCCGCGGTCGTCGAGGGTGTCGGTGAATTCGCCTGCGAGTACATGACCAACGGTGTCGTGCTCAACCTAGGCGGATTCGGCAAGGGCCTGGGCAACGGCATGTCCGGCGGGTTCGTCTACCAGTACGACCCCGAGGGGCTGCTGCCCGGCAAGGCGAGCGCCGACTCGATCGTGCTCGGTGCGATCACCGGCGACGACCCGCAGGCCGCCGTGCACAACGCGGCCGTGCTGGAGCTGCTGCACCGGCACGTGGAGGCCACCGGGTCCGTCAAGGCCCGCATCCTGCTGGACAACTGGCAGACCGAGCAGGCGCACTTCGTCTACGGCATGCCCCGGGCTCTGCTGCAGTACCAGGACGCCGGGGAGATCCTCGCCGCGAAGTCCCGCAAGGATCTCGCCGAGGAGGTCGCCGCGGCCCTCGTCGAACATCAGGTCCGCAAGTTCAAGACCGATTACCAGCGGGGCACGCCCGTCGCCGGAGGGGTCACCCCCGACGGCACCGACAGCGAGGCGATGTTCGCGCTGCTCAACAACTACACGGTGCTCGCCGCCGCCCAGTCGATGGCGATGCAGCGCATCCCCGGTGCCACCGACGCGTCCGCCCCGGCCGTGCAGAAGGCGGTGCGCAACCTGCTGCTGACCGAGGATTTCTTCCTGGTCAAGAAGCTGCAGCGGTACGCACTCGAGGCGATCGCCGAGCGCACCGACGAGGAGCTCGCGGTACTCGTCGCCGACAAGCGCCTCACCGACTACAAGCGGTCGCTGGCGTTGCGCAACGTCCGGTCCGTGCACACCCCCGGCACGTACGGGTGGATCCTGTTGCAGGACAGGAAGAACCACGTCTCCGTCGGACGACTGCCCGGGTACGAGGAGTTGTTCGCGCGGCACGCGGTGCCGGATCTGCTCACCCAGTCGCCCGCCCTGTCCACGGAGGTGGCTCCCGCATGACCCCGTTCATCCCCACCGACGCCCCGTTCACCACCGACCAGCGGTCGTGGCTCGCCGGGTTCCTCGCCGGCATGCAGACCCGCCTGTTCGCGACCGGTCCCGACACCGCGGGCGCCGCGGGCTCGGCGCCGGCCCTGCACGTGCTGTACGGATCGCAGACCGGCAACGCCGAAGCGGTCGCCGAGGACACCGCCGCCGCGGCCCGGAGCCACGGCTTCGCCCCGACGGTGTGCGCCCTCGACGACGTCGACCTCGACCGGTTCGCGACGTTCGGTCGCGTGCTGATCGTGACGTCCACCTACGGCGAGGGCGAGATGCCCGACAATGCCGAACTGTTCTGGGACGCACTGGCGGCCGAGTCCGCGCCGCGCCTCGAAGGCATGGACTTCGCGGTGCTCGCGCTCGGCGACACCGGCTACGACGGGTTCTGCCAGGCCGGCAAGCTCATCGACATGCGGCTCGAACAGCTCGGCGCGCAGCGCATCGTCCCGCGTGTGGACTGTGATGTCGACTACGAGGACATCGCCGCCACCTGGATCGCCGAGACCCTGCCGCTGGTCGCGGCCGTCGAAGGCATCCACGGTGACGGCACGGCGGCTGCCGCAATTGTCGCGACCTCGGCACCGGCTCGCGTGAAGTCCCAGTGGAACCGCAAGAATCCGTTTCCCGCGGCCGTCACCGTCAACCGGTTGCTCTCGGGTGACGGGTCGGGCAAGGAGATCCGCCACTACGAGTTCGACCTCACCGGCTCGGGCCTCGAATACGAGGCCGGCGATGCGCTGAACGTGGTGCCGGTCAACGATTCCGGGCTCGTGCAGGCGCTGCTCGACACACTCGGTCTCGACGGGTCCGTCGTCCCCGCCGGACACGACCGCACCCTGACCGAACTGCTCACCTACAGTTTCGAGATCACCGCGCCCAACATCGACCTTCTCGAAGAGGTCGAGAAGCGCACGCGCAACGAGGAACTGACCTACGTGCTGCGGCACGGCGACAAAGCCGCGCTCGACGACTGGCTGTGGGGCCGTGACATTCTCGACGTACTGCGCCTGGAACCCACCCCGGAGCTCACCGCCGAGGAGTTCCTGGCGCTGCTCAAGCCGCTGCAGCACCGCGCGTACTCGATCTCGTCGAGCCCGAACGCCACGGAACAGAGCGTGCACCTGACCATCGCTGCCGTGCGGTACGGCACCGACGGCCGCGAACGTCGCGGCGTGTGCTCGACGTTCCTGGCCGACCGGGTCGGCGAGAACGGCACCGCCGGCGTGTTCGTCACGAAGAACAAGGCGTTCCGGGTGCCGGTGGACGACGCCGCCCCGATGATCATGGTCGGCCCCGGCACCGGAATCGCGCCGTTCCGCGGTTTCCTCCAGGAACGCCGCGCGCGGGGTGCGACGGGCCGGAACTGGCTGTTCTTCGGCGACCAGAAGCGCGAGTGCGACTTCGTGTACGAGGACGAGCTGGCCGAGTTCGTCGATGCCGGGGTCCTGACCCGCCTGGACCTGGCGTTCTCCCGCGACCAGGCCGAGAAGATCTACGTGCAGACCCGGATGAAGGAGCACGGCGCCGAGCTGTTCGCGTGGCTCCAGGACGGCGGCCACTTCTACATCTGCGGCGATGCCTCACGGATGGCGAAGGACGTCGACCGGGCGTTGCACGAGATCGTCGCCGAGCACGGTGGTCTGTCGCAGGACGCCGCCGCCGAATACGTCACGACCCTCAAGCGCGAGAAGCGGTACGTGCGAGACGTGTACTGACCCCGTGGGATACCCTGGTCGGAGGCCGTGTCGCGCGGTGGCACGGATGCCACGGGAGGAGACCTCCGATGCCCGACCGCACCTCGGCGCGAACCGAACGGGCGCCTGTCGTCGAACGCCCGGACCAATTGCGCAACGTCGTTCTGATCGGGTGCAGCGGGGTCGGCAAGACCACCCTCGCCGAATCGCTCGCGCTGGCCGCCGGTGCGATCGGACGGGCGGGCCGCACCGCGGACGGCACCACCATCTCCGACTTCGAGCCCATCGAACAGCAGCACCGCCGTTCGGTGCAGCTCGCCGTGATTCCCCTGGAATGGAACGGCATCAAGATCAACCTGATCGACACTCCGGGCCACCCCGACTTCGACGCCGAGGTGCGCGCCGCACTGCGCGCCTCGGACTCGGCGGTGTTCGTCGTCTCGGCGACCGACCCGATCAGCGCCGCGACCCGGGCGTTGTGGCGGGAATGCGCCGACGCGGGCCTTCCCCGCGGCATCGTCGTCACCAAGCTCGACATCGCGCGCAGCGGATACGAGGAGATGCTCACCGAATGCCACGACGCGTTCGGCCTCGGTCCGGACACGCTGCGCCCGGTGTTCGTGCCGGCCTACGACGGCGCCCGCCCGTGCGGGTCGGTGGACGTGCTGCTCGGCCGCAGCTACGGCGACCCCGGTGAGACACCCGATCTCGCGCAGGCCCGCGAGAGCCTCGTCGAGGCGATCTCCGGGCAGGACGATTCGCTCATGGAGCGGTACCTCGCCGGCGAGACCCTCGACACCGACTCGCTCGCCGACGGTATGCGACGCGAAATGGTTTCGTGCGCATTGCATCCCGCATCCGCCGCGACCGATTACGGGGTCGGCGCCGCCGAACTCCTCGACCTGATCGCCGCGGTGTTCCCCGATCCGACGCACCGGCGGCCGGGCGCACCGGCCGCCGACGCCGACGCACCGCTGGCCGCGCAGGTCGTGCGCGTCACGGGCGACGCGTACGTGGGGCGCATCAGCCTCGTGCGCGTCTACTCCGGCACGCTGCGCCCCGACACGTTCGTGCGGTTGAGCGGTCCCGGCCACACCGACGACACCACCGAGCGTGTCCCCACGCTGACCAGCCCGTTCGGCAAGCAGCAACGTCCCGTGGCGGACGCCGTCGCCGGGGACCTGGTGTGCATCGGCAAGCTCGGCAGCGCCGTGCCGGGCGACACCCTGTGCGACCCGGACCATCCGGTCCTGCTCGACCCGTGGCCGCTCCCGGAGGCGCTGCTGCCCGTCGCCGTGGAGGGGCACACCCGCAGCGACGACGACAAGCTCGCGCAGGCCCTCGCCCGCCTGACCGCCGAGGATCCCGCGGTCCGCCTCGAAAACAATCCGGACACACACCAGTTGGTGCTGTGGTGCACCGGGGAGGCCCACGCGGAGGTCGTCCTCGACCGGCTCCGCACCCGGCACGGGGTCAACGTCGATGTCGTGGACTACCGGGTCGCGCTGCGCGAAACCTTCGCCGGCGCCGCCAACGGCCACGGCCGCTTGGTGAAACAGTCCGGCGGGCACGGCCAGTACGCGGTGTGCGACATCGAGGTCGAGCCGCTGCCGGTCGGCAGCGGAGTCCGGTTCGAGGAGCACGTGGTCGGCGGCGCCGTACCCCGCCAGTTCATTCCGTCCGTCGAGAAGGGCGTGCGCACGGCGACCACGAAGGGCGTGGCGACCGGGCATCCGCTCGTCGATGTGAAGGTCACGCTCGTCGACGGCAAGGCCCACTCGGTCGATTCGTCGGACGCGGCGTTCCAAGCCGCTGCGGGACTCGCGTTGCGCGACGCCGCCGCCCACGCCACGATGCGGGTGCTCGAACCCGTCGACGCGGTGAAGGTCGTGCTGCCCGACGACTATCTCGGCGCGGTCCTCGGCGACCTCTCGGCCCGGCGCGGCAGGGTTCTGGGCACCGAGAACGCCGGGCAGGGCATGACGCTGCTGCGCGCCGAGGTCCCCGAACTCGAATTGGCGCGCTATCCCGTCGATCTGCGCGCGCTGACGCAGGGTACCGCCGAGTTCGCCCGCGGCTACCTGCGTCACGAGCCGATGCCCGAGGCCCTCGCGGCCCAGCACACCTTCACCGGCAACGGTGACGGACGCTGACGGTCACGCCCGGTGGCGGCCGTCGGCGACCGGCGTGACCAGCAGCTCGGTGAGTTCACGCGGCCGCGCGAGTGCCACCAGGTGCCCGCTGTCGACGACATCGGGTTCCACGCCGATCCGCTCGCGGGAGATCCGTCGGATCAGGTCGAGCGGGAACAGGCGGTCGTGCCGGCCGGCGACGACCCGCACCGGAACGTCCGGCCAGCGGTCGGCGCGCCACGGCGGTTCGAACGCCGAATCCGACAGCACCGGACCGTCGTGGGCGAAGGCTTCCTCGGCGATCTCGGCGGACACGTCGTGGAAGAACAACTCGCGCGGGTCCAGCGGCGCGTCGGGATCACGGCCGTCCGCGACATCTCGAGCGCGTTTGGCCTGTTCCTGCCCGACCGCACCCCACCACCGGCCGGGAGATTCACCGGGAGCCGGGATCATCGGCGCCACGAGAACCAGCCGGTCGACGGGCAGGCGCTCCGCCGCGATCACCGCGGTGAACGCGGACATGGACTGTCCGACCAGCACCAGCGGGCCCACCGCGTCCCGGGTCGCCGCGACCACGGCATCCGCGTACTCGTACTGTCCGGCAGCGGCGTCGGAGTACGGCAGGTCCACGGGAATCACGGTGTGCCCCAGTTCCTGCAACAGCGGAACCACCAGATGCCAGTACCACGAGTCCGATCCGGCGCCGGGCAGCAGCACGTACGTCGCCACGGCGCCGCCTCAGTCCCGGGTGACTTCGGTGAGCAGGCCGGTGGCGACGTCGAAGACGAAGCCGCGCAACGATTCGGTCGCGGTGATGAAGGGACTGGCCTCGATGCGCCGCAGCGACTGGCGCACGTCCTCCTCGACATCGGGGAACGCCTCCGCCGACCAGGCGGGTTTGATGCCGGTCTCCTCCTGGATCGAGCGCTTGAAGTCGTCGTCGGTGAATGTCAGCATGCCGCAGTCGGTGTGGTGGACGAGGATGATCTCGCGGGTGCCCAGCAACCGCTGGCTGATCGCGAGAGATCGGATCTCGTCGTCGGTCACGACACCACCGGCGTTGCGGATCACGTGCGATTCGCCTTCGCGGATCCCCAGCACCCGGTACACGTCGAGCCGGGCGTCCATGCAGGCGACGACCGCGACGTGCTTGCTCGGCGGCAACGGCAGGGGGCCGGTGAAGGTCTCGGCATACTTCTTGTTGTTCTCGAGGTACTCGTCGGTGACACTCATGGGCTGCGCCTCTCGTCGACCGGTGTCCGCGAGCACGGACACACCGGGGTCCATGGTCCCCCGTCCGGCCGGTCGCGGTGAAGAATTCGGATCGGCGCGGTCCGTACCCTGGACGGTCATCGAAAACCGTGCAGGCGCCGCGACGGCCGAACTACCGTGGTCTGAGCACCCCGGCGGAGGAACCCGGTTCATGGCGACGCAGACCTCGACATCCCTACGGTTCGCGCTGGTCCTCACGCTGGTCGGCGGCTATCTCGACGCCTACACGTTCATCACTCGCGACGGAGTCTTCGCGAACACGCAGACCGCCAACGTCATCCTGGGCGGTATCGATCTCGCCGAGGCGCAGTGGCGCGCCACGCTCGCCCACCTGTATCCGATCCTCGCGTTCCTCGCCGGTATCGGCGTCGCGATGCTCGTCAAGACCGGCCGTATCGAACGTCGTGTCACCCGCCCACTGAGGTGGGCGACGGGCCTGCAGGCCGTCATCCTCGTGATCGTGGGGTTCCTGCCGGCCGGTGTCCACGCCGCGGCGGTCACGGTGCCCATTGCGTTCGTCGCGGCGCTGCAGATGGGGCTGTACCGCACGATCGGCGACCTCACCTACATGTCCATCGCCACCACCGGAAATCTGATGCGGCTCACCGAAGCCTGGTTCCGTGGGTTCGTCGACCACGATCCGGTGGCCCGCCGGCACACCGCCGTGTACGCCGCGATCTGTGCGGCATTCGCGGGCGGGGCGATCTTCGGTGCCCTCGTCGCCCAGTGGATCGGCGGGCGCGCCGCGTGGGTTCCCGCACTGATCCTGGCCGTCACCCTGGTGCTGTTCTACCTCGACGATCAGGATTGACGCCCGCCTTCATCCCGCGGCATCACCGACCCGCGCGCGCACCCGGTCCGGATACCAGGCGGAGAACTTGATCGCGGCGACCATCGCCGCGACCTGGATCAGCCATCCCGTCCACAGGTTGTCGTCGTCGTGCAGCACCGCGTCGCCGATCCACCCGGCGACCGCGGCGACCAGGAACGCGAGCGCCCAGACCCCGGTGATCACGTAGTTGGTGCGCAGGAACACCGGCGAATCCCAATACTGCGGATCGACCTGCTCCCGGGCGTACTGGATCGTGAACGGCATCCGCGCCAGCATCGATCCGGCGGCGATGAGGACGAGCGTGATGTTCGCGATCTCACCGATCCACGTCTCCAGCCACAACTGGTTGTCGACGCTCAGCGAGAAATGGGTGATCAGCAACGCCGCGAAGAACACGACGTCGACGACGCCCAGCAGTTTCAGGGACCGGCCACGGACCAGGTCGAGGACGACGAACACCACCGACAGTGCCAGGGCCACCGCCGCCACCCACGCGATGCTGCCGGGCCCTTCGAACACCGCCAGCACGATCCACGGGGCGAGGCCGGCGAGCGGACTGTCGAGCAGTCCGTCCACGACGGCCGGAAGACGGTGCTGCCGGTGCGGGGCGTGCTCGGTGTCGTCGGCCATGCCGGTACCTCACGGCGATCACGGGTCTCTGGCAGTTTTCGATTTTAGGTGCGCGCACGCGCGCGTACCGGCGGTTTGGCCATCACCCGCCGGAACCGCCGCCACGGCGAGATGAGAAGGTCGGGATCATGTCACCGGAGAAGTACCTGCCCAGCCGCCCGAGCAGCCCTGTCCCGGTCGCGGACGTCGCTGCTCTCGACCACCCGGTGGAGGCATCCCTCGACGGCCACCACGCGCACCTGTCCCGCCGGATCGGCCGGGCAGCGACCTATTGCTCCGAGGTGGCGACGTTCTGCTCGGTGCCGGCACAGCCGGAGCCCGGTGACTGGGCGGATCTGGCCCGGCTGCTCGGTTCCGGCGCCCTCGCCGACCTGTTCAGCGGCCGCGCGCAGCCGCCGGCGGACTGGGAACCGGTCTTCGCGGTCGACGGGCTGCAGATGGTGGCTCCGCCGGTCACCGCGTCCGACGCGGGTGCGCCGGACACCGGCCTGACCACGGGCACCGAACTCGTCGAACTCGGCCCCTCGGATCGCGCGGACATGCTCGAGCTCGTCGAACGAACCCGACCGGGCCCGTTCCGGCCGCGGACCCCCGAACTCGGCACCTATCTGGGGATCCGGCAGCACGGCACGCTGATCGCGATGGCCGGTGAGCGACTGCAACCGCCCGGATGGACCGAGATCAGCGCCGTGTGTACGGCGCCCGAGGCGCGCGGACACGGTCACGCCGGCAGACTGGTCCGGACCCTCGCCGCACGTATCTCGGCGCGCGGCGACGGCGCGTTCCTGCACGTCGTCGACGGCAACGCGAGCGCGATCGCGCTCTACACCCGGCTGGGCTTCCGGCCGCGCGCCCGGGTGGCGTTCCGCGGATTCCGCGTCCCCTGACCGCCACGAGGACCGCGTCGTTTCCGACCGCGACGAGAATCGCGTCCCCGATGTCTGTGCTCGTCCACAACTGGCGCACCGGATCGACCGGGAGAAAATATGATCTAGGTCTGCCGGCGACCCTGGCACAGTGCCGCGGGCGCAGAAAGGGATTCATGGCCTCGCAACGCTCGGACGACGAGTTCGCACTGCTGCCCGAGACCGCCGCCGACCTCGGCCTGGAACCGACGGCCGTGCCGATCGTGCAGCGCGTGGGCACCGAGATCCGTGACGACCTCCACGTCAGCTCCCTGCAATGGGGCACGGAGCGCCCGCGTGTGGTCTTCCTCCACGGCCGGGGGCAGAACGCCCACACGTGGGACTCGCTGATCCTCGCGCTCGGCCTGCCGGCCCTCGCCGTCGACCTGCCCGGACACGGGCATTCGTCGTGGCGCGCGGACAGCGACTACTCACCCTGGACGACCGCCGACGCGGTCGCGCACGCCGTCCGCCGATGGGCACCCGACGCGGAGACGGTCGTAGGCGCATCCCTGGGTGGGCTCACCACCATCCGGCTCACCGCGATCGTCCCGGAACTGGTGCGCCGCGCGATCATCGTGGACGTCACGCCGTCGGCACCGCAGCGGCACCGCGAGATGACCGGCACGGAACGCGGCGCGACCACCCTGATCCAGGGTCCGGACAGCTTCGATTCATTCGACGAGATCGTCGAACTCGCGGCGGCCGCCTCGCCCCAGCGGTCGCGGGCGTCGATCCGGCGCGGCGTCGTCCACAACACCCGGCAGCGACCCGACGGCCGGTGGGTGTGGCGGTACGACCGGCACGACAGCGGCCGGGACACCACCCCGTTGTGGGAGGATCTCGCCGGAATCCAGGTTCCCCTGACACTGATCCGCGGGGGCGCATCACGTTTCGTCACCGACGCCGACGTCGACGAGGTGAGACGCCGCAATCCGGCCGCGCGCATCCTCGCCGTTCCGGGCGCCGGTCATTCGGTCCACGGCGACGCGCCGCGCGAACTCGCCGAGCTCATCGGAGCGTCGCTCGAAACCGTATGACGCACTGCGTATTCCGCCGCTCACCGGAAGGGCGGCACACCCGGCCACTAGGCTGTCCGCATGGCACCGGCAGCCGATCCGTTCGAAGCGCTGTTCACCACCACGAAAGTCGTCACGCTCGTCACCCTCAAACGTGACGGGCGGCCGCAGCTGTCGAATGTCGCGGCCCACTACGACACCCGCACCCGGACGTTCTCCGTGTCGGTGACCGACGGCCGCGCCAAGACCCGCAACCTGCGCCGCGACCCCCGCATCAGCGTGTTCGCCGACTCGGACGACGGCTGGTCCTACGCGGTCGCGGAGGGATACGCCGAACTGTCCCCGGTCGCGGCGCTCCCGCACGACGACACCGTCGAGCAGCTGGTCGAACTGTATCGGCAGGTACAGGGCGAACATCCGGACTGGGACGAGTTCCGCGCGGCGATGGTCACCGACCGGCGGCTGCTGCTGCGCATTCGCGTCGAACGCTTCTACGGGACGGCTCGCTAGTCCTTCACGGGATCGGTCATCACGACCCGCACCCCCAGCAGCCGCACCCGCCGGCTGTGATCGAACCGGTCGAGCAGGGCGACCGCAGCGTCCGCGACGACCTGCGGATCCAGCGTCGGATCGGGCAGCGCCCGGGCGGTGGTGTGGGTGGTGAACGGCGCGTACCGGATCTTGACCTCCACCCGCACCCCCGGCCGCTGCTCGGCACGAATGTCGTCGGTGACGCGCGCGGCGAGCCGGCGGGCATGCTCGGCGACCTGCGCCCAGTCGTCGACGTCCTGCTGGAACGTCACCTCCCGCCCGTGTGACCGCGCCACCCACGGTTCGGCCGTCACCGTGGTGCCGCCGACCCCGCGGCCGAGTCCGACGAGCCACGGTCCGGTCTTCGGTCCGAACCGAGCCGCCAGGTCCTGTTCCGAAGCGGCCGCGAGTTCCCGCACGGTACGGATGCCGAGCGCGTCGAGTTTCTTCGCGGTGCGCGACCCGATACCCCACAACGCGTCGGTGCCGCGCTCCCCCATCACCGCGAACCAGTTGTCCCGGGTGAGCCGGAACATGCCGCGCGGCTTGCCGAACCCGGTGGCGATCTTGGCGCGGAGCTTGTTGTCGCCGATGCCCACCGAGCAGTGCAGTCCCGTCGCGTCGAACACCGCGCGCTGCACGGTCCGCGCGACCGACTCGGGATCGTCGGTGTCCGCACCGAGGAACGCCTCGTCCCAGCCGAGCACCTCGACCACGACGCCGAGCCCGCGCAGGGTGTCCATCACCGTGTCCGAGACCTCGTTGTAGGCGTCCGCATCGACGGGAAGGAACACCGCGTCGGGAATCTTGCGTGCCGCGACCCGCAACGGCATCCCCGATCCGACGCCGTGCTCGCGGGCCTCGTAGGACGCGGTGGACACCACACCCCGTTCGGTCGGGTCGCCGCGGCCGCCGACGATCACCGGCCGACCGGCCAGCGCCGGATTGCGCAGCACCTCGACCGCGGCGATGAACTGGTCGAGGTCGACGTGCAGCACCCAGTGCCCGGTCACCGGGACACCAGTTCCGCGGCCACGGCGCCGCCGAGGGCGACGTTCGCGCGGTACACCGCCACGTTCACGTCGAGGCTGCGTCCCCCGGTGGCGCGATGCAGGTGGTCGAGCAGGAACGGGGTCGTCGCCTTGCCGGTGATCCCCGCGGCCTCGGCGGCCTGCACTGCCTCGCGCAGCACCCGATCGTGCAGTTCCGGGTCGAGCTGGTCCTCCTCGGCCACCGGATTGACCAGCAGTACGGCGCATTTCGTGCCGAGACGATCGCGGGCGTCGGCGATCGCCGCGACCTCGACGGGCGATTCCACGGAATAATCGATCGCGCAACCACTCTCGCGGACATAGAACCCGGGGAACCGCCGCGTCCGATACCCGACGACGGGAACACCCAGGGTTTCCAGACGTTCGAGCGAGGCCGGAACGTCCAGGATCGACTTCACGCCGGCACTGACGACGAGAATCGGCACCGCCGCCAGCGTCGTCAGGTCGGCGGATTCGTCGAACGTCGTCGCCGCGCCCCGATGCACCCCGCCCAGGCCACCGGTCGCGAACACCCGCACGCCGGCGTGATGGGCCAGGACCGCGGTGGAGGCGACGGTCGTGCCACCCGACAGCCCTTTCGCCGCGGCGACCGGAAGATCGCGGACGCCGAGTTTCTCCACTCCCGCCTCCGATCCGAGCGCGGAGATCTCCCCGGCCGACAACCCGACGATGGGGACGCCGCCGACCACTCCGACGGTCGCGGGTACGACACCGGCATCGCGCAGGTTCCGCTCGACCTCGAACGCGACCTCCAGGTTGCGGGGCGGAGTCAGTCCGTGCGTGAAAATGGTGGATTCGAGTGCGACGACAGGTCGCCCGGCGGCGACCGCGTCACGCACGTGCTGCGATACGTGTATGAGCGGCTTCATCGAAACTCCGATCCGTCGCCCCACGGTAGGACGGGGCCGCGGTGGCGCGGGCGGATTCGGTGATCACCCGCGAAGCCGGTCGCGGCGGACGCATACTGGCCGAGCCACGTTTCCTCAGTTCGCCCGGACGATCCCGTACAGCAGAGCC
Source organism: Rhodococcus phenolicus (assembly GCF_001646785.1). Classification (GTDB taxonomy): domain Bacteria; phylum Actinomycetota; class Actinomycetes; order Mycobacteriales; family Mycobacteriaceae; genus Rhodococcus; species Rhodococcus phenolicus. Next base: position 10,374 of record NZ_LRRH01000004.1, on the reverse strand, counting down.
GATACAGCAGAGCCGACACAGCAGAACCGATACACCGGAGGCCCGATGCGCCGACTCCCGATCGCCTTGACCGCCGCCCTCGTCGTCCTGGTTCCCGCCTGCACCAGCGACACCGACACCTCGACGACGACCACCTCCGCGTCCGCGGACAGCGCGGACACCGCGCTGGCGGACCGTCTGCAGGAGACCATCGACAGCCTGCACGGTGAGATCGGGTTCCCCGGCATCGTCGCACGGGTCGTGGGGCCCGACGGGGAATGGACCGGGACCGCGGGCGTCGCCGGGGTCGACGACCAGCGCCCGCCGACACCCGAGGACCACACCCGCGTCGGCAGTCTCACCAAGACGATGACGGCCACCGCCGTCCTGCAACTGTGGGAGGACGGCCGGCTCGAACTCACCGACCCGATCGGCAAATACGTGCCGGGCCTGCCGAACGGCGACATCGCGACACTCGACCAGCTCGCCACGATGACCAGCGGCATTCCGAGCTACACCTTCGACCCCGGATTCCAGCAGAAGCTGTTCGCCGACCCCGATGCCCCGTGGACCCCGGAGCAGCTTCTCGATGTGGTGCGCGGCGATCCGCCGAACTTCGCGCCCGGCGAGAAGTTCGAATACTCCAACTCGAACTACGTCGCGCTGGGACTCGTCGTCGAACAGGTCAGCGGGCAGAGCCTCGCCGACTATTTCCAGGACAACCTGTTCGGTCCGCTCGGCATGACCGAGACGTCCCTGCCCGCCGACGCGGCGTTCCCTGAGCCGCACCTGTCCGGCATCACCGAACAGGGTCAGCCGGACGGGGAGACCGCCGACGCCACCGACTGGAACCCGTCGTGGGGCTGGGCGGCCGGAGCGGTGATCTCCACCATCGACGACCTGCAGCGCTGGGCGAAGGCGCTGGGCACCGGCGAGGGCATTCTCGGACCCGAAACCCAGCAGTACCGGCTCGAATCGTTCAACTACGACGTTCCACCGGCTACTCCGGAGCGCGCGTACGGCTTCGGCTGGGGCATCGACAACGGATGGCTCGAGCACACCGGCGAACTCCCCGGCTACAACACCTATGCCGGTTATCTGCCTGCGTCGGGCACGATCCTGGTGGCCACGGTCAACAGCGACATCCCCACCTCCGACGGGGACGGCCCGGTCACCGCGGTCGTGAACGCCCTGAAGCAGGACCTGCAGTAGATCGGGTGATGGGAACCGATATTCGGTCTGACCGGCTGAAGGTTCCCATCACCCGAGGGCGGGGGGATCAGATCGCGTCGCGACCCCGGCGATCTCGTCGGAGGTGAGTTCGTGGGTGAGGTCGAGTCCGTGGATCAGCGCGCGCCGACCGCCTCGTATGCGGCGACGAGGTCGATGCGCAGCCAGCCGCCGTCGGGGCCGGTCCGGTCGAGCGGGTAGCCGGCGGGGATCGCCGTCCGCCGCAGTACGTCCAGGCGTTGCCTGTCGGTCAGTTCCGGCGCGACCGCGCGCAACAGCACCGCGGCCTCGGCGGGAATGTCGTTGACGAGATCGGGGTGGAGCTGTTCGAAGCCGTAGGTGAGACGCTCGGTGAACTCGGCGCGGGCCGTGTCCGCGGACCGGTACGGGCGGTCGGTGGCGATGTAGTCGCCGAGCGGCATGCCGGCCGCAGCTTCGAGAACGGCACGTAGTTCCGTTCCGGCCTCGTCGAGGAGTCGCGCGAACGCCGGATCGTTGAGCCGGTCCGCTGCGGCCGCCTGGCCCATGATGCGACCGCCCATGATGTCGAGTGGGTAGTGCACGCCCAGGACGATGCGTCCGTTGCCGATCTCGGAGGCGCGGGTGAGGATCTGCGGTGCCAGTTCGGGCAGCATGCCGGCGAGCAGGATTCCCTTCCAGTACGCCTGCGCCGCGTGCCCGGATGGGTACGAGTCGGTGCCGTACACCTCGGCGAACGGGTCGGCGGCGCCGCTGATGCCGTCACCGCGGTAGGCGACGATACGTTCGGGTGCGAGCTCGAAGGGCCTCGGATTGCTCCAGTGTTCCTTCTCGAGGAGCGTCGAGTTCGCGATGCCGCCGGCGCGGGCGATGTCGCCGGCGAGCAGAGCTTGTACCTTCGGCAGCCGGTGGTCGTCGAGCGCGGTGCGGAAGAGGGCGCCGAGTCCGTCACCGAGACCGTCGGACAGAGACAGCAGGCGGTCGTGATTGTGATCGAACAGGGCGCGTTGCTGTTCGAGTGGGGTCGCGGCGTTGTTGATCTCCACGCCGAGGTCGAGATTGCTCCGGATCAGGTCGGGGCGGGTGTCGCGGATCTCGGTGAAGCCGTCGAGCACACCGATGTAGGTGCCCCGCGCAGGAAGGTCCGACGGATACGGTCCGATCAGTTCCGGCAGGGTGAACGCCTCGGCCACGGGGGCCGCGGGCACGACCGGATCTGCGTAGGCGAACGGCATCGAGACCGTCATCGTCGTCGCCACGATCATCGCGGCCACCCCTGCACACCTGCGGAACGTCATAGAAGCTCCTCTCCGGAATCCGGACGCGCGTCCGTGAAGTTAAGCGTCCGAAGCATCCGGCTGGCAACCATGTGGTGAATCCGAGTCGACGACGTGCGGTGTCCGGCTGGACGGCGCTTCTCCCGATCCGGGGCAACCACACCCCAGGATGGTTTTACTGTATGGCTTACCGTATATTCGTCGACGTTCGGATCGCACCGCCCCGCGACGAAGGAGAACCGCCGATGCCCAAGGCCCTGGCACCCGAGATCTCCACCTGGCCCGCGCCGGATCCGCAGCTCATCGGCAGCCGCTGCAGCGACTGCGGGGCCGTCGCGTTTCCCGTACACAGCCGGTGCCCGCGATGCAGTTCCGGCAACGTCGCCGAGACCACGTTGCCGCGGCGCGGCACCCTCGTGTCGTGGACGACGCAGGGCTTCCTCCCCGGCCCGCCCTACGCCGGCCGGGAGACGGCAGAGATGTTCACCCCGTTCGGCGTCGGGTTGGTTCAGCTCGGTGACGTCGTCCGCGTCGAGGGACGCCTGACCGAGAACGACCCGGACCGACTGGCTTTCGGCATGGAGGTCGAGCTGACCATGGTGCCGATCGCCGTCGGCGACGACGGCACCGAAACCGTCACATTCGCGTTCCGCACAATCTGACCCACTCGGTCCGAACGACGAGGAGAAGTGCCCGACATGAACGATGTCGCCATCATCGGAGTGGGACTGCACCCGTTCGGCCGGTTCGACGGCAAGAGCGCGATGGACATGGGTGCCGACGCCGTGCACGCGGCGCTCGCCGATGCGGGAGTGCAGTGGAAGGACATGCAGTTCGCCGTGGGCGGCAGCTGGGAGATCGCCAACCCCGACGAGATCGTCGGGTCGCTGGGTCTGACCGGCCTTCCGTTCACGAACGTGTTCAACGCGTGCGCGACCGCGGCGAGCGCCACCCAGGTGTGCGCCGATTCGATCCGGGTGGGCCGCTTCGACATCGGCATCGCGATCGGGATGGACAAGCATCCGCGCGGGGCTTTCACCGTCGACCCCACCCTGGTCGGGATGCCGAAGTGGTACGGGGAGAACGGCCAGTACCTCACCACCCAGTTCTTCGGGATGAAAGCCAACCGGTACCTGCACGACCACGGCATCTCCCGACGCACTCTCGCGAAGGTCGCGGCGAAGAACTACCGCAACGGAGCGTTGAATCCGAATGCGTTCCGGCGCAAGCCCGTCGACGAGGACACGATCCTCGGCTCCCCGATGCTGAATTATCCGCTGACGCACTACATGTTCTGCGCTCCCGACGAAGGCGCCGCCGCGGTCGTCATGTGCCGGGCGGACCTTGCGCACCGTTTCACCCGTACCCCCGTCTATGTGCGGGCGGTGGAGATCCGGACGCGGCGTTACGGAGCCTACGAGGTCAACACGACGTTCGCACCCGTCGACGAGGACGCCGCCCCGACCGTCTACGCGTCGCGTGCCGCGTTCGAAGCCGCCGGGATCGCGCCCGCGGACGTCGATGTGGTGCAACTGCAGGACACCGATGCCGGCGCGGAGGTCATTCACATGGCCGAGGCCGGGTTCTGCGCCGACGGCGACCAGGAGAAGCTGATCGCCGACGGCCACACCGAGATCCACGGCCGCCTGCCCGTCAACACCGACGGTGGCCTCATCGCGAACGGCGAACCCATCGGCGCATCCGGGTTGCGGCAGGTCCACGAGCTGGTACGGCAGCTTCGCGGTGAGGCGGGCGACCGCCAGGTCGACGGCACACCCCGCGTCGGTTTCGCGCAGCTCTACGGCGCTCCCGGCACGGCCGCCGCCACCATCCTCTCGACCTGACGTGGCGCTCCGCGCCCCGTGCGTGCTTCTGGTAGCGGCCGCTACCAGAAGCACGCACGGGGCATGAGCAGCGGATGTCGGTGAGGTCGGGCACCATCGGACCCATGCCGCGCAACCGAGACCCGCTCTGGTCGGCCGTCCATGCCGAACGGGCTGCACTCGCCGACGATCTGTCCGCGCTGACACCGGAACAATGGAAGCAGCCGTCGCTGTGCGGCCAGTGGTCCGTCGAGGAAGTGCTGGCCCATCTGACCGCCGCCGCGAGCATCGGCCCGGCGCGCTGGTTCGCCAGCGTCATCGGCGCCCGGTTCGATTTCGACCGCCACAACGCGCGACGTCTCGCCGATCAGCTCGGTGCCACGCCCGAGGAGACACTCGCACGGTTCCGCCGGGTCCGCACCAGCACGACGGCACCGCTCGGGCCGACGGCCGCGTGGCTCGGCGAGGTCGTCGTGCATGCCCAGGACATCCGTCGCCCACTCGGCATCACCACCGTCCCACCGAGTTCCACCCTTACCGAGGTCGCCCGGTTCTACGCGCGGAAGGACTTCGCGGTCCCGAGCAGGACCACCGCCGACGGCCTGCGCCTCGAAGCGACCGACGGTCCCTTCACCTCGGGCACGGGACCGCTCGCCACCGGCCCGACCGTTGCGCTCGTCATGGCGATGGCGGGCCGCGCCGCCTACTGTGACGATCTCACCGGCCCCGGGCTGGCCACGCTGCGCGAGCAACTCCCGCACCCCTCCCCCCGTGCGTGATTTTGGTAGTCGGTGCTACCAGAACCACGCACGGGCCCAGGGTTTCGCTCATCACGATCCGAACCCTGGGGACGCGGTCATCAAATGCCGCCCGCGCGAATCAGGTCGACGGCAGGACGAGCACCTGACGCCGCCGGACGGTCGGCCGCACGATCTCGTCGGCGACGGCAGCCGCGAGCGTCTCGTACGACAACGTTGCGCCGAGCGATTCCGGGTCCACGACGGAATCGGTCAGCGTGTACGGCGAGGTCCCGGCCGCGTCGGATGACAGACCCGCGGGCGGGGTGACAATCAGCCAGTCCGGCGACGGGTCCGCCTGCGACAGCACCGCGTGTTCCCGCGCGTGGGCTCGGGCGAAGGGCGCCAGGAAGTCCGGGAAGATCCCCGGATTGGCCGACACGGCACGACCGTCCGGCAACTGCAGATTCGCGAACAATCCCACCGTGACGATCCGCACCGCGGGCGAGCGTGCCGCGGCGAGGATCCCGCCCAGCACCCGCTCGTAGAACGACTCGTCGAACCCGTCGAACGATGCGGGTGGCGCGGAGAACGGGGTCACCGCGTTGACGACCGCATCCGCATCGGCGACAGCGCGGGCCACATCGCCCGGGTCGGTGGCGTCCCCCTCGACGACGGCGACCCCGCTCGCGGTCAACCACGGGTGCCGTGCGCTCGACCGCACCAGTGCCGTGACCGAATACCCGTCCGCGAGGAGCTTTCTCGTCACCGCCGCACCCGCACGTCCACCGGCGCCGAGGACCGCGACCCTCGGCCCAGTCACGCCGGCCCGCTCCGCAGGACCGCGGCGGGCAGCCGCGGCGGCAACGGTCCGTGCGGCAGCGTCGGCCCGACCGCTCTACGAGCACCGGAGACACGACCGTGTCCCCAGCCGAGTTCGGCCCGGTACCGGCCGATGTGTTCGGTGTCGAGGTCGTCGGCGGACACCGGTGTGGACTGTGGATGCACGTACAGTGCGTCGGTCGGGCAATATGCCTCGCACATGAAACAGGTCTGGCAGTCGCTCTGACGGGCTATGACCGGGACGCCGGTCGCGGTCCGTTCGAACACGTTGGTGGGGCACGCGGCGACGCACTTGTCGCAGCCGATGCACGCGTCGGCGATCAGCAGCTCGATCACGACGCCACCAGCGCCGAGTTCCGCACCGCACCGGTTCGAGTCCACACCGTGTCGAGGCCGCCGGTGAGGATGTGGTGGTGCTGGCCCGGATCGAGATCGGGATGATCGGCTCTCTTGCTCATGCCGCGGGTTTCGGTGCGGGCCAGCGCCGAATGGTAGATCCAGCGCCCGACGGCGGTGATCGCCGCCGCCTGCCGCGCCCGGACCCGCTCGTCGCCGGTGGAGGCGCTGAGACCCCGTGCCGCGTCCGCCCACAGTCGTTCGAGCTGGTCGAGAGCCGCGTGCAGTCGGGCGCCGTCGCGCAGCAGATTCTTCTCGACCGGGATCAGTTCGTCGCGGGCCGCGGCGAGCACCGTCGCAGGCTCGAGCGTCGCTCGACCGGCCGGACGCAGCCCCGCGCGGCCCGCCGGACGCAGCTCACGGGTGGGCACGGGCACGACGCCACGCGCGAAACGGGCCGCTCCGGTTCCCGCCCAGCTTCCCGACGACATCGCCCACGCCGCATTGTGGCTGCCGCCGCCGGTGAAGCCCCCACAGATCCGTTCGCGGGTCGCGGCGTCACCGGCCGCGAACAGACCGGGTACCGACGTCGCGCACGTGTCGTCGACGAGGTCGATGCCGCCGGTACCGCGGACGGTGCCCTCGGCGAGCATCGTCACCTCGAACCGGTCGGTGAACGGGTTGATGCCCCGCCGGTCGAACTGCAGGAAGAAGTTGGGCTGACCGGCACGCATCTTCCGCTGCACCGCGGGGTCGGCGCGGTCGAGCTGCGCGAACACCGGCTCGGTCAGCAGGGTCCGCGCGATCACCGACCGGCCCTTCGACGAGCCCGCCCCTTCGAGGACGCGCCCGTCGGCGTGGAAGAACGTCGCGTACCCGTAGTAGGCGGTCTTGGTGACGGTCGAGCCGGCCGCCGCGATCCCGTAGGCGTTGGCGAATTCCATGCCGGAGAAGGTCGCGCCGACCTCGGCGGCCATGAGCGCGCCGTCGCCGGTGTCCACGTTGGTGCCGAGCGCGCCGGACAGGAACGCGCAGCCTCCGCTCGCGACGACGACGGCACCGGCGGTGATCCGGTAGTCGCGGTCGTCCTGTCGCCGGTAGCCGGTGGCGCCGCGCACCTGCCCGTCGGTGTCGACGAGCAGTTCCAGCGCCGGTGAGTGGTCGAGGATCCGCACGCCGGCACGTGTGATCCAGGCACGCATCCGTCGCATGTACTCCGGGCCCTGCAGGCCGGTGCGGATCTGCTGCCCGGTGTCGGGATCCACGGGGAACGGGTACCGGCCCTCGTCGGCGAGCAGGTTCATGTTCTCGTACGTCCGGTCGAGCACCCGGTCCATCCAGCGGTGATCGGCCAGGTGGCCACCGAGGGCCTCCCGGCTCGCCTTGGCCTGTTCCCGCGCGGCCTCCTCGGGCGCCACGTACCAGACTCCGGTGCCCGACGGCGCTGTCGCGCCACTGGTTCCGCAGTATCCCTTGTCGACGAGCACCACCTCTGCCCCCGCCCGGCGGGCACGCAACGCCGCCCACGTGCCGGCAGGCCCTCCGCCGATGACGAGAACGTCGGTACTCAGTTCGAGTGGTTCGGTCACGATGGGCTCCTGTCGCGCGGGGTCTTCCGAGAAGATTCCGCATTCGGTCCTCACCGGCCATGATCAGAATCAGCGTGACGCGAACTCGTCGCTGTCCGACTACGCACGTTCCCCGGCACGTCCTCGACGGTGCCGAGGGGAGGTGACCTCCGCACACAGGTAGCGCGCTACTCGTGACCGCCGGTACCGGACCGGCACAGACTGGGGGTCCGCACAGTCCCGACGAGGAGGAACCATGACGGACTCCCGAAGTTCTTCTCGCGAACCGGAACCCACCGCCGATTTCGGCGCTCCCGTGTTCGCCGGAACGGAGATCGACCACAGTGTCGGTTTCGACGACTCGGCCGGTGTCGCAGGTGACCCGTCCGAGGAGGGCGCGCAGGCACTTGCGCCGCGCAGCGAAGGTGACATCCCCACGGCGTCCGTCGCCGACCTGATCCGCCAGTATGCATCGGAAGGGTGACCGACGATGGAGATTCGCTTTCGCAACAACTATTCCGCCACTGTGTCGGTGGCGGTGATGTTCTTCAGCCCCGGAACCTGTGGACAGCACGGCAATTGGGGAACAAGAGGATGGTGGAACATCGCGCCCGGTCAGATGGCGCACGTGCTCAACACCGACAACCGGTACATGTGCTTCTACGCCGAGGCCGGCGACGGCGCGCGCTGGGTCGGCAACTTCGGCCCGATGTACGTCTATCGCAACAGTTTCGATTCGTGTCTCCAACTCGGATCGACAGCCGCGATCGGCCGCGTGGGCACACGGCAGGTCGACACCGGAGGGAAGAACACGATCGTCAACCTGAATCCCTGAAACCCATATCCCCTGGCCGAAACCGGCGTGATTCGTGTCCCGCCGGAGAACTCATCGAGGAAAAACCATGACCGAGAACAATGCCCGACACTTCTGCTCACTCGTGCTGCCGCCACAGGCCGCCGCGAAGACGAGGGCCGCACTGCTGAAGGAAACGAAATGGGGTGTCGGGGATCGGGTGACCGTCCGATTCCTCGAGGGCGATCCGGACCTTCGACGACGCGTCCGTGCCGTCGCGGAGGAATGGACCGGCGAGAAGATGGCGAATCTGTCCTTCCACTTCGTGAATTCGGGTCCCGCGGACGTGCGGGTCGGATTCGAGCAGGGCGACGGGTCCTGGTCGTACCTCGGAACGCAGTGCCGGCGCATCTCGCCGTCCGAACGCACCATGAACTACGGGTGGCTCACCCCGGATTCACCGGACGACGAGGTGCGCCGCGTGGTGCTCCACGAGTTCGGGCACGCGCTCGGGCTCATCCACGAGCACCAGAATCCGGATCGGCCGATCGCCTGGAATCGCCGCGCGGTCATCGCCGACCTGTCGGGTCCGCCCAACTACTGGCCCCCGGAGACGATCGAGCACAACATCTTCGAACGGTACGATCCGCGCTCGGTGTCGGCGACCCCGACCGACCCGGATTCGATCATGATGTATCCGATTCCCGCCCGGTGGACCACCGACGGGTTCTCTGCGGATCTCAACTCGGAACTGTCCGACACGGACAAGGAGTTCATCCGCGATGCCTACCCGTGGTGAGGAGCGCGCACCGGAGACCGGCCACTCGATGGCCGGTCTCCTGGCCCGGATGGTGCGGATGTTCGTGTACGCACTGACTCGCGCCCTCGGCGTCCTCTTCGCCGATCCGGGGACGAATGCGCGGCGGAAGACTCCGGAACAGGCAACGGCAGAGGAGATTCCGGACTACCGAGTCCTCGAATCCACTGCGGCACCGAAACCCACGGGCGGCACCCGCACTGCCTTTGCACGGCTCGACGCCCCCGACGGAGTGGCCCCGGGTGACGTGTTCGAACTGCGGGTGGGCATCGCGGAATCACCCGGTCGCGGAGTGATTAGCCCGAGCCCCCTCGCGGTCCCCGACACCGGATTCACGTTGACGGTGACTGTGCTGGCGGACGGGTTCGATGTCCTCGGCGGTTCCCTGATCCGCACGATCGCGGTGGGCCCCGACGATCCGTACGCGTACGACGTGATCCGCCTGCGCGCGGTCGACGATCCGGCCCTCGCACAGGCGCGCAGCGTCCTCGCCGTGTTCGCGATCGAGGGCCGTACGATCGGCATCGCCACCCGGTCCGTGCTGGTCGGCGACGGCCCGGTCGTCGCCGAGCCGGCCCGGCCGGATGCCGACTGGGTTCTGCCGACCGACCCGGGAACGCGGCCCGACCTGGAACTTCTGGTTGCGCCAGGCAACGACGCCGGCGGGCCGCGTCGGTTGTTGTGGTACTTCCGGTCGCCACACCCCACGGTCGGTGACGGCGAGTTCGTCGGCGCGGAACTCCCGGCGACGGTGGCGACGACCGTGCGTCAGCTGATGACCGGTGTGGAGGATCGGGCGGACGACACGGACCTGCCCTACTACCTGCGCGGTGTCGGCCTGCGCATCGCCGAGGCGATCCCCGATCCGGTGTGGCGTGCGCTCGAGACCGCGGCGTCCGCTACGGGCGGTCCGCCGAGCGTGCTCCTCGCGACCGCCGACCCGTACATGCCGTGGGAACTCGCCCGGGTCCCGCAACCGTGGTGCGACGACG
>NZ_LRRH01000209.1 GCF_001646785.1 Rhodococcus phenolicus | reverse complement strand
ATCTGGGCGGCGACTCCATCGTCGCGTTGCGTGTCGTCACCGCCGCCCGTCGCGCCGGATTCGCGCTGACCTCGCGTGACGTCTTCGAAGCCCCGACCCCCGCCGACCTCGCGTTGCGGGCGGTCCCGGCCGACGCGCTGGTCGTTGCGGCGGAGAGCCCTCACGACGCGCTCGGTGTCGTCGTGCCGACCGCCATGGTCACCGATCTGCTCGCCCAGGAGGGCGCGTGGGTCGACGGGTACGCCCAGGCCCGCGTGGTCACGCTCCCGGCCGACCTCACCGACGCCGCGCTCGGGGCCGCACTGAGCGAGCTCGTCGCGACCCACGCGGTGCTCCGCGCCCGGGTCGTCGACGACCCGACGTACGGCCGGACCCTCACCGTACCTGCCGAACACGAGACCGAAATCGTTCTACAGCACTGTGATCCGGACGATCCCGCACCGGTCCAGTCTGCATACCGCGCCCTCGATCCCGCGTCGGGCACGATGGTCGTGTTCGTCCTCCTCGTCGACGGACCCGCACCCCGCCTGCTGATCGTCGCGCACCACCTCGTCGTCGACGCGGTGTCGTGGAACATCCTGCTCGACGATCTGCGACGCCTGTGCGAACAGCCGGGATCGCTCGAACGTCCCGTCACGTCCTTCCGCACCTGGAGCCGTGCGCTCGAAGCCGCCGCCGACCTCGCCGCCGACGATGCCGACCTGTGGCGGAAGGTCGTCGACCCCGCCGGCGCCGTCGTGCTCACCGGCCGCGCGCTCGATCCGGCCGTGGACACCGTCGCGGCGTCGGCCGTCCACGACATCACCGTCGCACCCGAGGTGTTCGAGACGTTGTCGTCGGTGGTCGCCCCGGCGCTGCGCGTCGGCGTCGACGAAATCCTGCTCGCCGCACTGGCCGCGGCGCTGACCGCCGCAGCCGAGGAAGCCGGTGCGACCGCGCTCGTCGTCGATGTCGAAGGGCACGGGCGTGAATCCGATTCGATCGCACCCGAACTCGACCTCTCCCGCACCGTGGGGTGGCTGACCACCCTGTACCCGCTGCGACTCGACGTCGCCGGGGTGGACCTCGATGCGGTTGTCGCCGGGACGGCAACCGCCGGGCGCCTGGTCAAGCGCATCAAGGAACAGATCCGCGAGATTCCCGACCGCGGAATCGGCTACGGACTGCTCACCCGGTACCGCGGCGACCACGCCACCGAACTCACTGCGGGGCCGGCGCACCCGGTGCTGTTCAACTATCTCGGCCGCATCGACTCGGCCCCCGCCGCCGGAGCCGACGGCGCGTGGACGCTGTGCCCGGTCGAGAATTCGGACGGTGTCGGAACGCTCGGTGTGTCGTCCGACCCGACGATGCCCATGACTCATCCGCTCGAGATCAATGCCGCGGCCACCGCCGTCGGCATCACCGCACAGTGGCGATATGCAGCCGCGGCGCTGCGGCCCGGCGTCGTCGACCGCGCCGCCGAACTGTGGATCGAACTGCTCGAAGGCATTGCCGTGCACGGCCGGTCGGGCAGTGCCGGAGGACTCACCCCGTCCGATGTCCTCGCCTCCGTCGACTTCGACGAACTGGACGAGCTGACCGGACGCTTCCCGTCGGCGATCGACGTCCTTCCGCTGACGCCGCTGCAGCAGGGTCTGATGTTCGAGTCGACGTTCGACACCACCGGACACGACGCGTACGTCGTGCAGATGGCACTCGACATCACCGGGGATCTCGATCCGGTCCGGTTGCGCGCCGCCGCCGACGCGGTTTTGGCCGCGCACTCCCAGCTCGGGTCGGCGTTCACCACGACCGACGGCGGCCGCCAGGTCGCGGTCGTCGCCACCGGTCTGTCCGTCCCGTGGCAGGAAGTCGACCTGTCCGACTCGGCACCCGGCGACCTCGACCGGCGCTGGACCGAGCTCGCCGTGCGGGACCGCGAGACCCGCTTCGATCTCGATGTACCGCCGCTGATGCGGATCACCCTCGTGCACAACGGGTCCGGTCAGCACCGGATGCTGCTGACCCACCATCACCTGCTGTTCGACGGCTGGTCGCTGCCGCTGGTGATCGACGCTCTCCTGCGTGCCTACGGCACCGGCATCACGATCGGAGCCGCGCCGGCCGTTGCCGCGCCCGCTCGTCGCTACCGCGACTACCTGACGTGGCTCGGCGACCGCGACGAGGCTGCCGACCTGGCGGCGTGGACCGCGGCACTCGCCGGCGTGTCCGAGCCCACCCTGCTCGCGAGCGGCCGCGCCCTCGCACCCGGCTCGTGCGTCGATCACACGCTCACCGTCGACGCCGAGATCGCCTCGGGACTCGAAAAACTGCGGCGCGCCACCGGGGTCACGCTCAACACGATCGTGCAGGTCGCGTGGTCACTGGCGCTGGGCGCCGTCACCGGACGCGACGAGGTGCTGTTCGGCACCGCCGTGTCCGGCCGCGCCGCCGACCTCGACGGCATCGACGCCATGATCGGCATGACCGTCAACACCATCGTGGTGCGTGTCGGGCTGCGTCCCGCGGAGACCGTCGCCGAACTGCTGCGGCGGGTGCAGGCCGAGCAGGCCGCGCTGCAGGCCCACCACCATGTGGGTCTGGCGGATCTGCACCGCATCACCGGTCTCGACGAACTGTTCGACACCCTCGTGGTGTTCGAGAACTACCCCGGTGACTTCACCGGAGCGACCGCCGGCAGCGGGCTCGACGTGCAGCTGCGCGGCATCGACGACGGCACCAGCTTCCCGCTGACCCTGCTGGTACTGCCCGGTGAACAGCTCGAACTGATCGTCAAGTACCACCCCGAGCTGCCCGCAGCCCTCTCGACCGACCTCGTCGACCGCTTCGTGCGTGTTCTGGCGCAGTGTGCGGTGGATGTGGGTGTGCCGGTGGCCGGGGTGTCGGTGTTGTCGCCGGTGGAGGCGGCGGGGTCGGTGGTGTCGGATGTGACGGCGGTCGAGTTGTTGCCGTTGGGTCCGGGTGTGGGTGGTTCGTCGGTGTTGCCGGTGTTGTTCACCGAGGCGGTGGCCGCGTTCGGGGATGCGGTGGCGGTGTCGGACGATGCGGGGGTGTCGTTGTCGTTCGCCGGTGTGGGTGAGCGGGTGTTCGGGTGTGCGCGGTTGTTGGCGTCGGTGGGGGTGAGGTCCGAGTCGCGGGTGGTGGTGTTGTTGCCGCGGTCGGTGGAGTCGGTGGTGGCGTCGTGGGCGGTGGTGTGTGCCGGTGGGGCGTTCGTTCCGGTGGATGTGGGGTATCCGGCCGAGCGGGTGGAGTTCATGATCTCGGATGTCGATCCGGTGGTTGTGGTGACGTCGTCGGTTGTGGCGGAGCGTTTTTCGTCGGTGTTGTCGGCGTCGGGTGCGTCGGTGGTGTTGGTGGATTCGGCGGAGTGGGTGTCGGCGTCGGCTGATGCGGGTCCGGTGGTGTCGGTGTTGCCGGGGTCGGCGGCGTATGTGATCTATACGTCGGGGTCGACGGGGCGGCCGAAGGGGATTGTGGTCTCGCACGAGTCGATCGTGAATTTGGTGCGGTGGCGGCAGTCGGAGTTCCCGGTGGGTGTGGGTGAGGTGGTGTTGCAGAAGACGTCGCCGAGTTTCGATCCGGCGGTGCCGGAGGTGTTGTGGCCGGTGTTGGTGGGTGCGCGGTGTGAGTTGATTCGGGAGGGGGGTGAGCGGGATCTGGAGTATCTGGGTCGGCGGATCGTGGATTCGGGTGCGGTGTTCGTGGAGTTGGTGCCGACGGTGATGTCGGCGATGGTGGAGTCGGGGGTGTCGTTGGCGGGGTCGCGGTTGCGGTATCTGTCGGCCGGTGGTGAGGAGTTGACCTGGTCGGTGGTGGATCGGGTGTCCTCGTTGTGGTCGGTGCCGGTGTGGAATACCTATGGTCCGGCGGAGGCTGCGGTGGAGGTGACGTCGTGGCGGGCCGATCAGCGGTCGGCGGGGTCGTCGGTGCCGATCGGGTTG
>NZ_LRRH01000208.1 GCF_001646785.1 Rhodococcus phenolicus | reverse complement strand
GGTGTGGAATACCTATGGTCCGGCGGAGGCTGCGGTGGAGGTGACGTCGTGGCGGGCCGATCAGCGGTCGGCGGGGTCGTCGGTGCCGATCGGGTTGCCGGTGGCCAATACGTCGGTGGTGGTGTTGGACGGGTGGTTGCGTCCGGTGCCGGTGGGTGTGGTGGGTGAGTTGTATCTGGGTGGGGTGCAGTTGGCTCGGGGGTATCACGCGCGAGCAGGTCTGACGGCGTCGCGGTTCGTCGCCGATCCGTTCACCGCGGGTGGGCGGTTGTATCGCACGGGTGATGTGGTGCGGTGGTTGCCGTCGGGTGGGTTGGAGTATGTGGGTCGGTCGGATTTTCAGGTGAAGATTCGGGGTCAGCGCATCGAGGTCGATGAGATCCGGGCGGTGTTCGAGTCGTTGTCGCAGGTGGGGTCTGCGGCGGTGGTGGTGCGGCAGCGGCCGGGTCGGTCGGAGTCGTATCTGGCGGCGTATGTGACGGTGGTGCCGGGGGTGGATGTGGCGCCGGGGGTGTTGCGGGCGGCGGTCGGTGAGGTGTTGCCGGAGTACATGGTGCCGTCGACGGTGACGGTGCTCGAGTCGTTGCCGGTGACGGTGAACGGGAAGTTGGATCGGGCGGCGTTGCCGGAGCCGGAGTCGGTGTCGGTGGGGTCCGGTCGGGAGCCTGTTTCGGTTGCGGAGCGGGTGTTGTGTGCGGTGTTCGTGGATGTGTTGGGTGTGGAGGGGGTGGGTGTCGAGGATGATTTCTTCCATCTGGGCGGCGACTCCATC
>NZ_LRRH01000207.1 GCF_001646785.1 Rhodococcus phenolicus | reverse complement strand
TCGCGATCGAACGGATCAGCGCGTTCGCGGTGTCCATCGTCACCGAGGGATCGACCGGATTCTCCGCTCCCGCAGCCAGATCGGCGCCGGTACAGAATGCCGCGCCCGCCCCCGTGATGACCACGGTACGGACGTCCGGATTCTCGCCCGCCGAATCGATGGCCTCCCGCAGGGCGCGCGTCGTCGTGAGGTCGACCGCGTTCATCCGCTTGGGGCGGTCGATCGTCAGCCACAGCACGCCGTCGGTCAGCTCGGACCGCAGGCCCTGCACCGCCGCCTCGCCGCCGCCGGTCATGCCTTCACCGCCGCCGCGTCGAGGAAACCCGTGAGGCGTCCGGCGCGGCGACCAGGTGCTGAATATCCTTGAACTCGGCTCCGCGGGACTCGATTTCGACCACCTCGGTGCTGACCGCGTTGGCCGCGACCCGCGCGGTGTTGTGCAGGGTCCGGAAGATCAGCTTCGTGTCGAGTTCGCTGTTCGCGACGATCTGTTCCTTGACCGCGTGCGCGACGGGCGACTCGACGGTGCACATGAACCGGGTGCCCATGTTGACGCCGTCGGCACCGAGCGCGAGTGCCGCGACGAG
>NZ_LRRH01000037.1 GCF_001646785.1 Rhodococcus phenolicus | reverse complement strand
AACGATGAGCTGGGTCCTGGCGGTCGACTTCGGCACCTCCAACACCTCCGCCGCACACCGCACCGGACCCGACCGCATCGAATCCCTCCCCCTGACCCACACCAGCAACCTGATGCCCTCCGCGGTCTACCTCGACCCCCACGGCACCATCACCACCGGCGACGTCGCCGTCAACCACGCCACCCTCGACCCCGCCGGCTACATCGCCGCCCCCAAAGCCCACGTCACCACCGGCACCGTCCACACCCGCGGCCACGACATCCCCACCGCCACCACCATCGCCGCGGTCCTGCGCACCGTCCACACCCGCGCCCTGACCGCCCACAACAACCAACCCCCCACCGACATCGTCCTCACCCACCCCGAAGCCTGGTCCCCACGCGAACTGGCGGTCCTGCGCCACGCCGCCACCCTCGCCGGCCTCGGCGGACACGTCTGCCTCATCTCCGAACCCCGCGCCGCCGCCTTCCACTACTCCCGCCACCACGACGCCAAGATCGTCGCCGGCTCCACCATCGCCGTGTTCGACTTCGGCGGCGGCACCCTCGACGTCGCCGTCCTGACCGCCACGGACGAATGGACCTTCGAAGTGCTGCGCGCCGCCGGCGACAACGCCCTCGGCGGCAAGAACCTCGACGCCACCGACGCCCCCTCGGCGACGATCCGGGTCACCGGCAACGGCACCGAGATCACCGTCACCCTCACCCGCGAGGAGTTCGAGCAGATGATCGAACCGCAGATCGGCCGCGCCGTGCAGCTGGCCGCGACGGTGCTGCGCGAGGCCGGCGTGGACCGCGGGGGCCTGCAGGCGCTGTACCTGACCGGCGGGTCCTCGCGTATCCCGTACGTGCATCGGCGGCTGGCCGAGCTCGGCCCGATCGCCACGCTGGACGACCCGAAAACCGTGGTGGCCAGGGGCGCGGCGGGGTTCGTCGCCGGTGGGCGGGGCACCGATCCCGCGGCGCAGCGGGCCACCGAGGTACTCGAGCGCGAACCCCGGCACCCACGGCAGGCACCGGCATCCGTATTCCACGGCCCGGCGTTCGCCCGGCCACCCGCTCCCGCTGCCGCGCAACAGAAATCCCGTACGCCGCTGATGATCGTGGGCGCGGCCGTCGCTGCGGTACTCGTCGCGGCAGCTGCGATCTTCTTCGTCACCCGCCCGGACACGGATCCCGCGTCCGCGGCCGCGGCGCAACCCGGCGCCGCCGTCGTGATCGACGCCACCGAGCCGGCGGACAGCTCCGCCCCGGCCGCCACCGCGGACTCGACGTTCATCAGCGAATCCACCGACGACGTGACGTCACTGCTTCCGACGAAGCTGATCACCTCGTCGACGGCATGCGAGAAATCCGGCTTCTCGTCCGGCAGTTCGGCCCTGCAGGTGCGTTGCCTCGTCAACGTGAATTCGAACCTCGGCAAGGCCGTCGGCATGGAAGCGAACGAATACCTCGGTGTCACGGCATGGCGCGACGACGAGTACGCGCGGTCTCATCTGATCCAGTTGCGGGACAACAAGACCGGCGCGTACACCACGATCACGTCCCCGGACGGGAGCCGCATCGTCGGCTACGACCCGAGCGGCCCCTACGTGATGTTCGATGTGGTCGACAGGTCGCGGGGCCTGATCGTGCAGTTCTCCACCGAAACGGCCGAGCAGGGCCTGGCCCTCCTGAAGGAACTCGGCTACGTCGCCTGACGTGCGGCTGCGCCGACAGGACGGCCGGGAAGCGAGAACGACACCGTGACTCCGTGGAGCCCGTGGGACGACAGCATCACCTGGCGTATCCCGTTGTTCGACACGGTCTCCGGGATCGACGCGGACTCCGGCACCGGCCGTCCGTCCTTCGACCCGCCCGAGGCGTGGGCACGCGCCCTCGCCGCAGTCGCGCTCGACCTGAGGTGTCTGCGCCACGGACGGTCCGTGAACCTCGATCGATTGGTCTGGGACCTGTCGATCAACGGCGACTACCACGTGTCGGTCGGCTGGCAGCGCATCCGCGGACTCGGTGGCTTCGGCATCGGTGGCGGCCTCACCGTGGATGTCTCGTACGGTGAAGCGGCGGCCTGGGTCGCCGAGGTGGTGCAGGACGATCTGGCCGGCTACGAATTCGTGCAGTGGCCGAGTCGCGGGCGCCACCTGTTGCGCCCTCGTCTGCACGGCGCCGATCCGGTCTGGGTCGATCCGCACGGCGACGTCGTGCTCTGCCCCATCGGGCACCTGTGCGAGAACGCCGGCTCCTGGCGGTAGGCCGGATCACCGGCCACACCGTCCCCGTCGGAGCCGGGTGCGATCATCGGCGGATGAAACCCGCCGTTCGTTCCGTCCACGAGATCGTCTCCGCCGTCGAACCGTGGGACGACCTCGAGCGAAGTCACCGGTCGGCAGCGCTGGAGTGGATCGCAGGTACGGACGACGTCTTCCGCAGACGTTCACCCGCGACCCCACCGCAGCATCTCGTGTCCTATGTCGTCGTGGTCGACCCGAGCGAGGCGAGTGTGTTCCTCGTCGACCACATCAAGGCGGGCCTGTGGCTTCCTGCCGGCGGGCACGTCGAGCCCGGCGAGCACCCGAGGGACACCGCGATCCGCGAAGTGCGGGAGGAACTCGGAATCGAGGCCGACTTCGGTGTCGCCGGTACCGCCCCTCTCTTCCTCACGGTGACGAACACGGTCGGCAGCGGCGCCGCGCACGTCGACGTCAGCCTCTGGTACGCCGTCGCCGCCGGCAGCGGCACCGAGTTCGCCCTGGATCCACGGGAGTTCCGTGGCGGCCGATGGTGGACGGCCGACGAGATGGCGGGCAGCGATCCGACTCGCTTCGATCCCCATTTCCTCCGATTCATCGCGAAACTCCGTTCCGTGACGGAAAATTCGGGCGCGCAGGCCACGCCGAGGGTGGTGGGTACCGGCGGGTGACGCGGATCTGCGATTACGGTCCTCCGGCGACACGCGTGTCACAGGCCGGTACCCGGACGTGTCCCCGAGAACGTTTCCGAACAGATCGGGGGATCTCCCGGATGTGCGCGGGCGCGGAAATTGGTGGAATCCCAGCATGACATTCGTGACCGCCGCCGCTGCCGAATCCGTTCCGGATCGGATTCTCGGCGTCGTCGCACTCGCCGCCATGATCGCCCTGCTCGTTCTGCTGATCGTCGCCGCCGTCGATCACACGCGGCGGCCGCGGATACTGAAGGCTCTGGGCTACGGTCTGGCCGGAGTCGCCGGTGCGTTCGCGATCGCGCGCGGAGTCGCCGAATTCTTCGTCGTCGACTTCGGCGACCCGGCCAGCTATCGCGACGACTGGGGAGGACCGACCCTGCTCGGCGTGCTCCTCGTGCACAGCGGGCCGGGAGTGGTCGCGGTGATCACCGCCGGTTACCTGATCCGCAGGAATCGCACCGCACACTCTGCGGTGACGGGCTGAGCAATTCCGGCCACCGCAGCAGTTTCGGTCAGAAATACACGTAGACCGGGCGGATCGGGTTGGGGATCGATCGAAGCTCGTGCGCGACATCGTTCGTGTCGTACTGAACGCACTCGTGGATCTGGACGTAGTGCCCGTCACCGCGGCACTCGATCTTCCGCGCGGCGCCGTACGGACTCAGGATGATCGGCTTGTGGGTGTTCGCGCCGATCAGTGCGCCCGGGTCGAGGGGCGCGACGAAGTAGTCGGTTCGGTCCCGAACCGCGTTGAAGCCGTACGGGTCGTCGGCGGGTTCTGCCGAGGCGGCTGTCGCCGTCGCCAGCAGGGCTCCCATGACGAGTGCGGCCGTCGCGAGGATACGAGTGAGCACGGGCGTCCTCCTCCATTCGGTGTCCACATGGTATTCGGAACGGTGTAGCCGGACCGGTCGTTTCCGTTCTCGAACGAGGCCGGTATCGCACTGCGAACCGTTCTGTAACGTCTCCTGCGATCCGGCCGGGGCGTCCCGCCGCCCGGAGCCGCCTCGCTCGGAAGTGGGTACTGTGCGCATCGGAATCGTGGCCTACGAGGGCTGTTTCGCCACCGAAGTGTTCGCCGTCTCCGATTTTCTCCGCATCGCCAACCATGTCGCCCGCGACAACGGTACCGCCGCCGGTGCATTGTTCCGGACCTCGGTGGTCGCGGCGTCGCCGGAGCCGGTGACCGTCGCGGGCGGATTCACGATCGAGGCGCGTCCATGGCGTCACGGCTTCGATCTGCTCGTCGTACCCGGGTTCGAGCTCACGCCCGCCACCGACCTGGACGTCCGGCTCGCCGACCGCAGCCGTGAGATCGACTTCCTGCGCACCGCCGGACGTCGCGGCACCCGCATCGCCTCGGTGTGTGTCGGCGCCTTCCTGCTCGGTGAGGCCGGCCTCCTGGATGAACGACGATGCACCACCTCCTGGCTGTTCGCATCGACACTGGCCCGGCGATATCCGCAGTCGACGGTGTGCGCGGAGTCCCTGATCGTCACCGACGATCGGATCACCACCACCGCCGCGTTCACCGCGTCGCTCGACCTCGCGACCACCATCGTCCGGGACCACCTCGGCGCCGACGTCGCGCGGACCGCCGCGCGCATCACCCTGGTGTCGGAGAACCGGACCAGCCAGGCGCCGTACGTGGTCGAGTCCATGGTGGAGACGACGGCCGGGCCGTTCGCGATCGCGGTCCAGCGCTGGCTGGTCGATCACCTGACCGAGCCCTACAGCCTCGCGCGCCTGGCAGACGCGTTCCACGTCAGCACCAGGACGGTGTTGCGCCGCTACGCCGACGAAGCCGGCTCTTCACCGCTGCACTTCCTTCGAGAGGCCCGGGTCGGCGCCGCCAAACGGCTCTTGACCGACACCGATGTGCCGATCGGCGAGATCCCTCGACGCGTCGGATACCAGGACCCGGGCACGTTGCGCCGGCTCTTCCTGGAGCGGGTCGGCATGGGGCTCGGCGACTACCGCCGCGAGTTCCGCACCCGCTGACACCGGACGACGCGGTGGCCGGATCCGCACGAAAGGTGGCGATCGCGCCCCTCCTTCCCCGGCGCGTTCGCCGACGAGGATCGAGCCTGTTCATCCGAACCACACGACGAACAGGACCAGCCATGACAACTCGTGAGACGACCGGGGACGATCCGCTCGAGGACTTCGAGCGCCGGCACCTCACCTTCGATTCGGTCATGAAACGCGTGCTCGTCTCCGGCTCGGGCCCGGCCGTCGTCGTGATGCCGGAGATGCCGGGCATCAGTCCTCATGTCGCCCGTTTCGCGCGGTGGATTCGCGACGCCGGCTTCACCGTGTTCCTGCCGTCGCTGTTCGGTCGCGACGGCGCGGTCCCCACCGTCGAGGACGGCACCGCGGTGATGCAGCGCGCGTGTGTCAGCGCCGAGTTCCGGGCGTTCGGCGCGAACCGGACCAGCCCCGTCACCCGATGGCTGCGCGCCCTGGCCGCCGCCGCACACACGGAGTGCGGCGGCCCCGGCACCGGGGCGGTGGGCATGTGCTTCACCGGCAACTTCGCCCTGACCATGACGCTCGAGCCGTCGGTCCTCGCGCCGGTGCTGTGCCAGCCGTCCCTTCCGCTCGACGACCCCGCCGGGTTGGAGATCGCACCGGAGGATCTCGCCGCGGTGCGTGAACGAATCGACCGCGACGACCTGACCGTGCTCGCATACCGTTTCTCCGGTGACAAGTGGTGCCGTGCAGAGCGTTTCGCAGCCTACGAATCCGCGCTCGGGAACCGTTTCGTGGGCACGGTACTCCCGGACAGCGCGGCCGATCCCACACCTCCACCGTTCTTCGCGGACGTGGTGGCGAGTCCGCACAGTGTGGTGACGGCGCACCTGATCGATGCCGCGGGCGAGCCGACTCTCGCCGCTCGCGACGAGATCCTGGGGTTCCTTGCTGCGCGGCTGACCCCGGGGCAGAGCCGATAATCGGGAGTATGGCCAATTCGTCGTCCGGTGATTCGATCCTCGATCGCGTCGTGCGCATCCTCGAAGCGTTCGACGACGAGAAACCGGCACTGACCGTACGGGCGCTCTCGCGGCGTTCGGGGATCCCTCAGGCGACGATGTACCGGCTCGTCGGCGAGATGGTGCAGCACGGGATCCTGTCGCGGGAGCAGGACGGCACCGTGCGGCTGGGGCTGCGTCTGTGGGAACTGGTCGCGCGCAGCTCGCCCGCGAAGGATCTGCGTGAGGCCGCGTTGCCGTTCCTGCAGGACGTGCAGTCGGTGGTGCACCAGCACACGCAGCTCTCCGTGCTGCGGGACGGCGAGGTGCTCGTCCTCGAGCGGCTCTCGTCGTCCGGTTCGGTGATCAACCAGGCCTCGGTCGCGGGCCGGATGTCCGCGCACGACACGTCGATGGGCATGGTGATGCTCGCGTTCTCCCCCGCCGAGGTACAGGAGGAGTACCGACGCCTGCACCCCGAGGTGGAGCATCGGTTCTCCACTACCGCAAGTGATTTCCGTCGTGCGCTTGCGGAGATCCGACGATTGGGATACGCCAGTTACGACGGTGTCCTCGACGACGGCACCACGGGCATCTCGGTTCCGGTCGTGGACCGGGCCGGGCACGCCGTGGCGGCGCTCGGGGTGGTGGTGCCCACCGGCGTCGCCCAGCGGCAGGCGATCATCGCAGTGCTCATGGCAGCCGCACGGGGCATCGCCCGGGAGGCCGGGGAACAGCCACCGGGACGGAACATTCCGGGTTTTCTCGTTCAATGAGAAGAGATGTTCGCTCGAGACGAGTGGCCTACAACACTTCTCTTCGTCCCGAGCACACCGTCCCCGTGGAGGAAGTCCGTGAGCGCACCCCGCACGACCGTCACCACGCAGGTCGGCATCGTGGGCGGCGGCCCCGCCGGACTGATGCTCTCGCACCTGCTCGCCAAGGCCGGCATCGACAACATCGTCATCGAGAAGCGCGATCATGAGACCATCCGCACCACCCACCGCGCCGGCATCCTCGAACACGGCTCCGTCGAGTTGCTCACGAACAGCGGAGTCGACGGCCGCGTCCTGTCCGAAGGCCATCGCCACGACGGCATCGACCTGCGATTCGGCGGTCACAGCCACCGCATCGATTTCCAGGACCTGGTCGGCGAATCGGTGTGGCTGTATCCCCAGAACGAGGTCTTCGTCGATCTCGCGGCCGCCCGGGCACGTGACGGTGGCGACGTCCGCTACGGGGTCGGCGACACCGAGGTCCTCGACATCACCACTGACACCCCAAAGATCCGCTTCACCGAGGCCGACGGCACCCCGGCCGAGATCCGGTGCCGCATCCTCGTCGGTGCGGACGGATCGCAGAGCATCTGCCGCAAAGCGATCCCGGCGGATGTGCGCACCGACCATTTCATCGAATATCCGTTCGCCTGGTTCGGCATCCTCACCGAAGCACCGCCGAGTGCGCCCGAACTGATCTACGCCCGCTCCGAGCACGGCTTCGCGCTCATCAGCCAGCGCAGCGACACCGTGCAGCGCATGTACTTCCAGTGCGACCCGGCCGAGGACGCCGCGAGCTGGACGGAGGAGCGCATCTGGGACGAGTTGCAGCGGCGGGTGGACGGTCCCGACGGTCTCGAACTGAAGCGCGGCCGCATCTTCGAGCAGATGGTCCTGCCGTTCCGCTCCTACGTGTGCGAGCCGCTGCGTCACGGCAATCTCTTCCTTGCCGGCGATGCCGGTCACACCGTTCCGCCCACGGGTGCGAAGGGCCTGAACCTCGCCCTGGCGGACGTGGGCCTGCTGTTCCGCGCCCTCGACTCGTACTTCTCCGCGGGCTCGACCGCACTGCTCGACGACTACAGCGAGACCGCCCTGCAGCGGGTCTGGAAAGCCCAGAACTTCTCCTACTGGATGACTTCCATGCTCCACACACGTTCCGAAGCAACGTCGTTCGAACACAAACGAGCTCTCGGCGAGCTCGCCGCCGTCACCGGATCCCGGTACGGGCAGCAGTATCTCGCCGAGGGATACACCGGTTGGCCCGACAACTGACGCCGCTTCGTCCCGTCCCTGCCACTTCGACACGCGAGGTTCCCGTGCTCCATCTGCCGCCGCGATTCGCCCGACCCGAGGGCGCGCACCCACCCCTGGACTTCCCGGACTACCGGACCACCGGCCTGCGGCGGCCCGCCCAGCCGCTCACACTGATCCCGCAACGCCTCGGCGAACTGACCGGCCCCCTCTTCGGTGAGGACCGGGTCCGGGAAGGTGACGCCGACCTGACTCTCGCAAACGGTGGTGAGGCCGCAGGCCAGCGGATCATCGTGCACGGCCGGGTCCTCGACAGCGACGGTAAGCCCGTCCCGCACACCCTCGTCGAGGTGTGGCAGGCCAACGCCGCGGGCCGGTACCGCCACGTGAACGACAACTGGCCCGCCCCGCTCGACCCGCACTTCGACGGCCTCGGCCGTTGCCTCACCGATGCGCAGGGCGAATACCGTTTCACGACTGTCAAACCCGGTGCCTACCCGTGGCGCAACCATGACAACGCATGGCGGCCCGCCCACATCCACTTCTCCCTGTTCGGCACGGCCTTCACCCAGCGGCTCGTCACCCAGATGTACTTCCCGGACGACCCGTTGTTCTTCCAGGACCCGATCTACAACTCGGTGCCGCCCGAGGCGCGCCACCGCATGGTCAGCGTGTTCGACTACGACGCCACCGTCGACAACTGGGCACTCGGGTTCCGCTTCGACATCGTGTTGCGCGGACACGAGGCCACCCCCTTCGAGGACGAGGAGGACAACGATGAGTGATTTCGCTCCTCGCTACGCCGTCACCCCCGGCGACCAGAGCACCGCCACGTTCGGTCCGACCCCCTCGCAAACCGTCGGGCCGTACTGGAAGATCGGCCTCGACTGGGGCACCGACGGTGAGAACGTCGTACCCGCGGGCACTCCCGGCCGGGTCACCGTCCGTGTCACCGTCCTGGACGGTCACCGTGAGCCGGTGGCCGACGCGATGATCGAGACCTGGCAGTCCGACACCGACGGCCGGTACGGCACACAGGGTTTCCGGGGATTCGCCCGTAGTGCCGCCGACGAGACCGGAACGGCCGTCGTCCACACCGTCAAACCGGGCTCCGACGACGAAGAGGCACCGCACCTGCTGGTCGGGATCTTCGCCCGCGGCATGCTCGACCGCCTGTACACCCGCATGTACTTCCCCGAGGACGACGCGGCGCACACGACCGATCCGGTACTCGCGGCGCTGCCCGAGTCGCAACGGGGCAAGCTCGTCGCGGAACGGTCCGACGACGGATACGCGTGGACGGTGTACGTTCAGGACCTCGATCCGAACGGTGTGGAAACGCCGTTCTTCTCGATCTAGACGGGAGCCCTCGTTGTCCGAGCCGGCACGACCCGAGAACACCCGTGGCAGCTTGTTCGACCCGGTGTTCGGGGCGGGTGAGATCGCCCCGATGCTGTCCGACCACGCGTGGCTGACGGCGCTGCTCGACGTCGAGGTGGCGATCACCCGGACCGCCGAAAGGTACGGTCGCGCGACCTCGGACGACGTTGCGGCCGTCGCCGCGGCGGCCGCGCGGATCGCCCGCGAGCTGGATCCCGCCGAACTCGGCGGGCTCGCCGCGGCCGGAGGCAATCCGGTGATCCCGCTGGTGAAGATCCTGCGTGACCGCGCCGATGCGCCGGCCACCGCCGTGCACGTCGGCGCGACGAGCCAGGACGTGCTCGACTCTGCACTGATGTTGTTGTCCCGCAAGGCGGGCGGGTACGTCCTCGGGCAGCTGCGTGCCGCCGCGGATGCCGCGGCGCGGCTCGCCCGGACACACCGCGACACCCCGATGGTCGCGCGCACGCTCGGTCAGCAGGCGCTGCCCACCACGTTCGGTGCGCTCGCCGCCGGCTGGCTCGCCGCACTCGACGACGGTGCGGCCGAAGTGGAACGGGCCGTGAACACGCTTCCGGTGCAATACGGCGGGGCAGCAGGTACTCTCGCGGCCGTCCACCCCGACGGACCGGCGTTCGCCGACACGCTCGCGGATCTGCTCGGCCTGGCCCGGCCGCTCGTGCCGTGGCACACCGCACGCACACCGATCACGCGCCTGGCCTCCGCACTGGGGATCGCCACCGGGTCGGTCTCGAAGGCCGCCACCGATATCGTGCTGATGGCCGCCACCGAGCTCGGCGAGGTCGCCGAGGACGCACCCGGTGGGTCCTCGGCGATGCCGCACAAGCGGAACCCGGTCGCGGCGATCACCGCACGCGCTGCCGCGCGCCGGGTGCCGGGTCTGGTCGCGACCGCTCTCGCCGCGGCGGACCACGAGTTCGCCCGCGCCGCCGGAGCCTGGCACGCCGAGTGGGAGACGCTCACCGACCTGATCCGGCTGTCCGGCGGTGCGGCGCATCAGCTTTCGGTGTGCCTCGGCGGACTGCACGTGAATCCCGATGCCCTGTCCCGCAACCTCGGTCTCACCGGCGGAGCCATTCTCGCGGAGAAGGTCACCGCGGCGCTGGCCGAACACACCGGCGGAGCGCGCGACATCGTCACCGCCGCGGCGGCCGCGGGCACCCCGCTCGATCGTGTTCCTGCGATCACCGAGCATCTCGGCGCCGATCGGGTGCGCGAACTGCTCGATCCCACCTGCTATCTCGGCCATGCCGGCGACCTCGTCGACCGCGCGCTGGCCCACCACGACCTGACGAAAGGATCCGCGTGACCGTCGCTCTCCACTACGAACTGCACGGCGACCCCTCCGCCCCGCCGGTGCTGCTGCTCGGGTCGCTCGGCTCCGACCTGTCGATGTGGGAGCCGCAGATCGCCGCGCTGTCCCCTCTCGCGCAGATCATCGCCGTCGACCATCGCGGACACGGACGGTCACCGGTCGTCGACGGTCCGTACACGATGGCCGACCTCGGGGGCGACGTCCTCGCCGTGCTCGATGCGCTCGGTCTCGAATCCGTACACGTGGTGGGTCTCTCGCTCGGAGGAGCCGTCGCGCAGTGGCTCGCCGCGCACCGTCCGGCACGGGTTCGTACCCTCACTCTGCTCTGCACGTCGGCGGCGTTCCTTCCGGCCGAACCGTGGCGGGAGCGGGCGGCGGCCGTCCGCGCCGAAGGCGTGGCCTCGCTTGCCGAGTCGATCGTCGGCCGCTGGTTCACCCCCGGACTCGCCGACCGCGACGGCGACCTGGTTTCCCGCCACGTGGCCATGGTCTCGGCGACGAGCGACGAGGGCTACGCCGGCTGCTGCGAGGCGCTCGCGAGCTGGGACGGACGTGCCGACCTGGCCCGCATCGTCGCACCCACCCTGGTGGTCGCGGGGGCACAGGATCCGGCGACGCCACCGTCGGTGATGCGGGAGCTCGCCGACGGTATCGCCGGGGCGGATTTCCATGTCGTCGATCCGGGCGCACATCTGATGAACGTCGAGCAGGCCGGACGGATCACCGCCCTCGTCCGCGAACACCTGACCCGCGCGACGCCGGCAGGTGCGCAGCGCACCGCCGCATTCGATCAGGGAATGCGGGTGCGCCGTTCGGTGCTGGGCGACGCCCACGTCGACCGGGCGACGGCGGCGGCGACCGAGTTCACCGCGCCCTTCCAGGATTTCATCACCCGTACCGCGTGGGGCGATATCTGGTCCCGGCCGGGACTGGATCATCGGACCCGCCGGCTGCTGACCCTGGCGATCCTCACGGCCGTCGGGAACGAGCACGAACTCGACATGCACATCCGGGCCGCCCTGCGCGCCGGGATGGACCCCGATGTACTGGTCGAGGTGTTCCTGCACACCGCTGTCTACGCGGGTGTGCCCAACAGCAACCGGGCCTTCGCCCTCGGCCGGCAGGCACTCGCAGACGCGGACGTCTCGTAGACCGAGCGAGCAGACGCAGTTCCGCACTCTTCGCGAAGTCGTCGCGACAAATGTTGCGGCACAGATTCTCCGGCCGGCGAGGTCGCGGTCGGCTCGACTGCGGCGTCCACAATCCGGCTCAGCCGAGTCGCCGCGCCCGCAGCACCGAGTCGCGCAACGTCACCTCCCCGGCCTGCGGGTGGACCGCTGTCCGGGACCGGACGTCGCAGACCTCGATCTCCCACTCGCCGTCCTCCAGCGCCGGAATCAGCGATTCGGGGGTGAAGAGGAACGAGCGGTGACCGTGGCGGAGCCCGGTCGCGAGGTCTTCGGGGTGGTGGCCGACCACGAGCAGGGTGCCACCGGGAGCGACCGCGGAGCCGAGCCGCCGGGTCAGGTCGACCATCCCGCCGTCGGGAAGGTGCATGAACTGCGACGAGACGAGGTCCCATCGTTCCTCGCCGGGCTGCCAGGTACGGACGTCGGCCTGAAGGGTCGTGACACGGTCGCCGACGCCGGCCTCGGCGGCGTGCGCCGCTGTCTTCTCGAGTGCGGCGACGGCGAAGTCGAGGGCCGTCACCGACCAGCCGCGGCCGGCCAGCCAGACCGTGTCGGCTCCCTCACCGCAACCGACGTCGAGTGCCCGGCCGGATGCCAGGGACGAGGCCTCCACCTCGAGCTGCGGGTTGACGTTTCCGCTCCACACCCGTTCCCCTGAGTAGCGCTCCTCCCAGGCGGGCTGCTCGAACATCTCGGCCCGGCGATCGTCGGCCGCGCGGTCGGCGTCCTCGGCGGCCAGGTCGGCATTGATGAACGCTCCCACCCGATTACCGTGAGCAGCCGAGCCGATCAGGGTCATGCTGATGTCGGTGGTGTTGCCGGCCGCATAGAGGCCGGGCACGGACGTCGCCCCGACGGGGTCGACCGCGATCACCGAACCCACCGGCGTCCCGCCCATTTCGACCTGCTGCGGCTCCACGCCGAGAGGCGACAGGAAGTCGGCGCGTACCTGTGGCCGGGACGCCACGACGATTGCCTCGCGCTCGAGCACAGCGCCGTCGGCGAGGCGCAGCCCGACCAGCCGATCGCCGTCGGTGACCACCTCGCGCGGGGTGCCGTGCTCGATCGGGACACCGATGGCGGCCATCCGCTCCAGATCGGTGGGCGACAGCTCGACGCCGTCGGCAACGACGATGACGACGTCGTCGGTGAGCTGGCGGAAGAGCAGGCCCTGGTGTCCCGCCATCGGACTGGTCGCCAACACAGCAATCGCCTGATCACGCACCTCCCAGCCGTGGCAGTAAGGGCAGTGGAGCACGTCCCTCCCCCAGCGCTCGGCGAGTCCGGGGACGTCGGGCAGCTCGTCCACCACGCCTGCGGTGACCAGCACGCGCCGCGCGGCGACCTCACGGCCGCTTCCGGTGACCACGGCGAACCCGTGCTCGGTGCGAGTCACGGCCGTCACGCGGTCGTTCGCCAGTTCCACGCCGTACGCCGCAACCTCGGCGCGCCCGTCGGCGAGCAGCTCGAGCGGCGGAACGCCTTCGCGGCCGAGGTAGTTGTGGGCATGGTCGGCAGGGGCGTTGCGGGGTTCACCGGCGTCGATCACCAGCACCCGGCGCCGGGACCGTCCCAGCACCATCGCGCCGCTCAGGCCGGCAGCCCCGCCACCGACGACCACCACATCGAAGTTCTCGTTCCCAGTCATACCTCCACAGTGCGGGACCGGACCGAAAGTGGCAAGTTATATTGCCGATACAGCAATCACCCTGCCGTGGACACTTCCGGCATCGCCGACCTGCGCTGGGTTCTTCAGCGCGCAGGACTGATCCTGGTCTTCGCGCCGGGCAGGGAGATCGGAGACGCCTCCACCGCCACACCCGACGACTGTGTCCGTGTGTTGTATCGCATCTTCCGCGACGACCACTGGCTCACGGGCGGATTGGTCAACTGCTTCGAGAGTCCCGACTCGGTGGCAGGGCGTATCTGCGGCGCGCTCTCGAACTCGCCGGCCACTCCAGCTGATCACACCATCGGCGGTTCAGGATTCGAGACGGAAGAGAAGACCGGGACGGTCCGATCCAGCACCGGGCCCGCCTCTCTCACCGGCACACTACTCCGCCACGCACAGCGGTTCCCGAAAACGCCCCCACCAACCGGTCGGTGGCGCCACCCCCAGGGTCCTTTCTGTGTTGAACAGGTGTGGGACGTCAAAGCGGCAGACTGAGCGCATGTGGAAACGCAATTACGACATCGCGGTGACGATAAGCACGGGCGCAACCTTGTGGGCGCTGGGCTCACCATGGCCGATGTGGGTGGTCTGGTTCGGCATTGTTGCGTTCGTCGTACAGGGGCGACTTCGGGCGCGATCCTGGCAACCGTGATCGAGGCCGGCTGGCTCGCTCGGCCCGGTTTGAGTTGCCTATACGAGACCAACATGCAGGACGGTTATCCAGGACGGGCCGGGAGCCGGATTCCGCAGGACGCGATCGGGTGCCGGATGGGTTTCGGGTGTGCTGTTTGAGGATCGTCAAACAGCACACCCACGAAGCCGAACCCGAACACAGCGGGCCGGGCAGATTTCCACCACGGCGGACCTCGGGCTCGAACACCGCCCATTTTTGCGTTTGTTTCGTTTGCTGCGTATATTTCACTTAGAGGAGGCGGGGTATGTCCGCGATCGAACATCCGAGTGCCGTGGAGCAGGAACAGGCACGACAGGCGCTGAACGCTCTCCGGGGCGTGAAACCGAGTACCGACACGTTCGACGTCACTGTCGCCGGAACGTCGGAGTCCGTGCACCTGCCGAGTTCCGCCCTGGAGTTGATCAAAGACGTACTGGCGAACATGGCAGCCGGCCAGGGCGTGACCGTGGTCCCTGCGCATGCGGAGCTCACCACCCAGCAGGCCGCCGAACTGCTCAACGTGTCGCGCCCGCACGTGATCAAACTCCTGGACCAGGGCCTCATCCGGTACCGGCTGGTAGGCCGGCATCGTCGAATCCTGGCATCCTCACTGCTCGAGCACCGGCGCACCCAGCAGCGCAATGCGCGGCGGGCCGCCGACGACCTCACCGCCCTGTCCGAAGACCTCGGACTCCACTGACGTGACCTTCACCGTCCTCTACGACGCGAACGTGCTGTACCCGAACGTGCTTCGCGACGTGTTGATTCGCCTGGCCCAGACCGGGCTGGTTCACGCCCGGTGGACCGACCGGATTCTCGACGAGACGTTCCGCAATCTCGCCGCCGACCGACCGGACATCCCCATCGATACCCTGGCCAAGCTTCGGGGGCTGATGAACCGAGCGGTCCCGGACTGCCTGTTCACCGGGTACGAGGCACTCATCCCGGCGCTGACGCTGCCCGACGAGAACGACCGGCATGTGCTCGCCGCGGCGATCCGCTGCTCAGCGCAGGTGATCGTCACCGCGAACCTGCGCGATTTTCCCGATGCCGAACTTGCCCAGTTCGGTATCGAGGTCCTGCACCCGGACGAGTTCGTCATGCACCTGTTCACGCTCGACGGGGCGCGGGTGCACCAGGCGATCAGCGCTACTGCCGCAGCGTGGCGCAACCCGCCCGGCGCCCCTGCCGATGTATGCGAGCGCCTCGCCGCGGCGGGCTTACCGATCTCCGCCGCGGCGTTGCGTCGCTGAGACTCCACGACGCGCCCCTATGCGGTCTGATTGTTCCGAAAGTTGTTCCCGTACCGATGTTTCGAGACCTTGTTTCGGAATCAACTTGTGAGACGCCGGGAGCTGGGTCGACCCGATTCCGCTTGCACGCCGGATGACTGTCTAACTGCCAAGGTTGTGAGACGGTTGAGTGGGGTACGTGATGAGCTCGTGATCTCGCTGGAGAACACCTCGGATTCGACTCTCGCATTGGATGCGAACGTGTCGATTTTCGACCTGACCTGGGAGTTTGCCGCAAATGTCGGCGGCACGTGAATACTGACCCCGGCACGGCATCTCAATTTTGACCCCCTGTCCACCGATCCTGGTTCGAGTCGAGCCAGGAGGGACGAAGGGATGTTGTCCGTGGAAGATTGGGCCGAGATTCGTCGTCTGCATCGCAGCGAACGATTGCCGATCAAGGCGATCGCCCGGGTGATGGGGATATCCCGCAACACCGTCCGCTCGGCGCTCGCCGCCGACGGGCCTCCGAAATACCAACGCGCCACGAAGGGCTCGATCGTCGACCCGTTCGAACCCCGCATCCGGGAATTACTGCAACAGTTCCCCACGATGCCTGCAACGGTGATCGCCGAACGGATCGGCTGGGATCACTCGATCCGGGTGCTCAGCGGACGGGTCGCCGAACTACGTCCGGTCTATCTGCCGCCGGATCCGGCCTCGCGCACCACCTACCTGCCCGGGGAGATCGCGCAGTGCGACTTCTGGTTCCCACCGATCACCCTGCCCGTCGACCACGGCCAATCCAGACCGCCGACGAAACTGCCGGTGTTGACGATGACCTGCGGCTATTCACGCTGGTTGTCCGCGGTGCTGGTGCCCACTCGCGGCGCCGAGGACCTGTTCGCGGGCTGGTGGCAGCTGATCCACCGTCTCGGGGCGGTGCCCCGGGTGCTGGTATGGGACGGTGAAGGCGCGGTCGGGCGACGACGCCACCGCAAGACGGAACTGACCCAGGACTGTCAGGGTTTCCGGGGCACTCTCGGAGCGAAGGTGCTGATCTGCAATCCCGCGGACCCCGAAGCCAAGGGCATCATCGAACGCAACCACGACTACCTGGAAACCTCGTTCCTGCCGGGCCGCTCGTTCGCCGGCCCGGACGGCTTCAACCGGCAGTTGTCGGCATGGATAGCAACGGCGAACACCCGCCGCAAACGGGTGCTCGGGTGCGCGCCGGCCGACCGGATCGATGCCGACCGACACGCGATGCTCACACTTCCACCGGTGCCCCCGGTGACAGGCTGGCGATCCTCGACCCGGTTGGCCCGTGATCACTACATCCGGCTCGACTCCAACGACTACTCGGTGCATCCGGCGCCACCGGACATAAGAGCCGATTATCGGTGCGGTGATGGTCGTGACTGGAGGCGATTCCGCGGCGCGTCTTGTCGATACCGCTTGGGAACGATTGGACGCTCTACCCAAGACGCATACAACGTATTTCGCGGTTGCTCGTACGTGTCGCCTCTGTCCACGGCGTCGGCAACGACTGCGTTGTGACCATTTCATACGTCGCGTCGGCGAACGACTCAACGGCCGTTCGAACGGCCCGCCGAAGCAAGTCGCGCCACACATGGGGACTCGCGGGCTCCCGCCCCCTCGTCTCAGCGGAGATGGCTTGGGTCGACCAACCAAAAGAACAAGGTCACGACCTCTTTCGAGTTCGTGACCTCGTTCTGCGCAGTTCGTGGAACTGCTCATTATTGTGGGCGAAGGGGGACTTGAACCCCCACGTCCCGAAGGACACTGGCACCTGAAGCCAGCGCGTCTGCCATTCCGCCACTCGCCCGAGCGACTGGAGAACAGTAACACACCTTCTGCAAATATCACGATTCGCCTGGCCAGAGCCGGTTTCCCGGCGCTACCGGACCACGCTCGGGGCCGAGTTGGACATTCGCTCACCCTCCCCCGAGCCGGATCGGGCAAAAAGTCGATACCATGCAGGGGCGAGAACTGCATCGCGACACGCACAGTCCGGAAAGGGGGCCGCCATGGGAATCGCGCAGCGTTTCGAACGCAAGCTTCAAGCCGCAATCGGCGACGCATTCGCGCGCGTCTTCGGGGGCGGCGTGGTTCCCCAGGAGGTCGAAGCCGCGCTTCAACAGGAGGCGACGGACGGTGTCCAGCAGCTCGATCGTGGGCTCATGCTCGCACCCAACAAGTACGTCATCACCATCAGCGAATCCGATCACGAGGCCCTGGCAGCAGACAGGGACTTGACGGTGAAGGCATTCTCCCGTCACCTTGAGGACTTCATTCGCGAACAGGGGTGGCAAACCTACGGTGAGATCCATGTTGCCTTCGAGTCGTCGTCGGCGCTGCACACGGGGCAGTACCGCACTCGCGGCTCGGTCGATCCCGATACCGGGCGCGCACCGGCGCGCGCACCGGCCTCGCGTTCGCCCCAGAATCGCCCGACCGTGAAACCTGACCCAGGAGTTGCCCCCATGACGCAGAACCCCGGCTACGAACCCGGCCGCGAGCCCGCCGACCGTGCGGAGCCGCAGTATGCGCGCAACGGTCATGCGCACGTCGGCCAGGATCAGCGCTATGCGCAGGGCTACCGCAACGAGGGTGGCGCCGCCTATCCGCCGGCCGAGGCCTACGGCGCCGAGCGCGGCGGCTACGCCGATCAGGGTTACGCGGACCAGGGCTACGACCAGCAGGGCTACAGCCAGCAGGGTGGCTACGACGACCGCAACTACGGCGGTGGCTACAACGACCAGCAGCAGGCCTACAGCCAGGACTACGGACGCAACGACTACCAGCAGCCGCAGCAGCAGCCGTACGGCGAGGACCGCTACCAGGGTGGTTACGGCCAGCCCGGCGCGGCCGGTGCCGCAGGGTACGACCAGGGTTACGCCGATCAGGGCTACCAGGGTCAGGCATACGGCCAGCAGGCCTACGGCAACCAGGGCTACGCCGATCAGGGTTACGCGGACCAGGGTTACGGCCAGCAGGGCGGCTACGACGACCGCAACTACGGTGGCGGCGCCGCCGCCTACCCGCCGGCCGGTGCTGCCGCGGGTCGCGTGCTGACCGCGACGCTGCAGCTCGAGGACGGCAGTGGCCGTTACTACCAGCTCCGTGAGGGCAGCAACATCATCGGCCGCGGCCAGGACGCCCAGTTCCGCCTCCCGGACACCGGCGTGTCGCGTCGCCACATCGACATCCGCTGGGACGGGACGGTCGCGATGCTGTCCGATCTCGGCTCCACCAACGGCACCACGGTCAACGGTGCACCGGTGCAGGACTGGCAGCTCGCCGACGGCGACGTGGTCCGCGCGGGTCACTCGGAGATTCTGGTCCGCATCCTCTGAACAGGTTTCGACACCCGATCGGACCCGACTCGAGATCGGTCCGACGCGTAGCCGACGCGTCGGACGGTGCGTCGAGTCGCGCACAGTCCGTATTGTGGGTGACCTCAGCACACCGGATGCGATTGCGCCGGTCGACCATGCCGAAGGAGGACGAGCCGTGCAGGGGCTGATTCTGCAGCTGACCCGGGCGGGTTTCCTCCTCCTGCTGTGGCTGTTCATCTGGGCTGTTCTGCGCACTCTGCGCTCGGACATCTACGCGGGCGCGGCCCGTCCGCTGCCCCGCTATTCGCGCAAGCAGTCGGTGCTGCCCTCGCTGGCTCGCAACAAGACCGCGAAGTACCTGGTGGTGACGCAGGGTGCGCTCGCCGGGACCCGCATCTCGCTGGGCACACAGCCGGTGCTGATCGGGCGTGCCGACGATTCGACGCTCGTGCTCACCGACGACTACGCCTCCACCCGCCACGCCCGTCTCTCGCCGCGTGGCTCCGACTGGTACGTCGAGGACCTCGGTTCCACCAACGGGACCTATCTCGATCGTGCGAAGGTCACCACCGCCGTCCGCGTACCCCTGGGCACTCCGGTCCGGGTCGGGAAGACCGTGATCGAGCTCCGCCCGTGACCCTTGTATTGCGTTACGCCGCCCGCAGCGACCGCGGTCTGGTTCGCTCGAACAACGAAGATTCCGTGTACGCCGGTGCGCGGCTGCTCGCGCTCGCCGACGGCATGGGCGGTCACGCCGCCGGTGAGGTCGCCTCACAGCTGATGATCGCGGCGCTCGCCCACCTCGACGACGACGAGCCGGGCGACGATCTCCTCGGCAAGCTCGCCGCAGCGGTCCGCGAGGGCAACGCCTCCATCGCCGACCAGGTCGAGGAGGAACCGGAACTCGACGGCATGGGCACCACGCTCACCGCGATCCTGTTCGCCGGCAGCAAGCTGGGCCTCGCCCACATCGGGGATTCGCGCGCCTACCTGCTGCGCGACGACCAGCTCACCCAGATCACCCGCGACGACACGTTCGTGCAGTCCCTCGTCGACGAGGGCCGCATCACCGCCGAGCAGGCCCATTCGCATCCGCAGCGGTCGCTGATCATGCGTGCCCTCACCGGCAGCGAGGTCGAGCCGACCCTGACGGTGCGCGAGGCGCGCGCCGGCGACCGTTACCTGGTGTGCTCGGACGGCCTGTCCGACGTGGTCAGCGACGAGACGATCGCCAACACGATGCGTGAAGGCACCCACGACGAGTGCGCCGACCGGCTCATCGAATTGGCGTTGCGGAGCGGCGGTCCCGACAACGTGACCGTCGTCGTCGCCGACGTCATCGACCTGGACTACGGGCAAAGCCATCCGATCGTCGCGGGCGCCGCGTCCGGCGAGGACGAGGACACTCCGCCGCCGAACACCGCCGCAGGCCGTGCCGCGGCGATGCGGCCGCCGCGTGCCGCCCCGAAGCGGGTTATCAGCAAGCCCGAGCCGGAACCGAAACGCAAGCGCAGCCGCCTGTGGTGGCCCGTCGCCGGGCTCGTCGTGCTGGCGCTGCTCGCGACAGCGGTGGTCGTGGGCCGCATGATGCTGCGCAACTACTACTACGTCGGGGCCGACGACAGCCGGGTGACCGTGCTCCGCGGCGTACCCGGCAACGTGCTCGGCTACTCGCTGCAGGAACAGGCGCTCGTCGGGTGCCTGACCGACGAGGGCATGCTGACACTGATGGAACCCGACCACGCCAACTGCCGGGTGATGGTCGTCGACGATCTGCAGCCCGCCGCGCGCGAGCAGGTGCGTGCCGGTCTCCCGGCAGGCACCCTCGACGAGGCGAAGGCCCAGATGGGCCGGCTCGTCGACGGCGACCTGCTGCCGGTGTGCGTCGAGGAGAAGCCGGAACCGACACCGGCACCCGGATCTGCGGCAACCGCAACTCCGGGCCCGGACGGCACGCCCGCCCCGACGCCGGCACCGGAGACCCCGCCGGTCACCACTGCCTCGCCGCCCCCGGCGGAGACCTCGGCGCCGGGAACCCCGGTGCCCGGTGAGACGTCCGCGGCCCCGGCCGCTCCGGAGCAGACATCCGAACCGACCCCGGCCGTACCGCAGGTACCGGGCCAGAACTGCAGGGTGGGAGCCTGATGTCGGTGTCTCACGTCGCGGGGGCTTTCCCGAGCCCACCGGGTGGATTCGCCCCTGCACCGCCGCAGTCGACCCGCCGCAACACCGAACTGCTGCTGATTCTCGCCGCGATCGGGATCACCCTGGTGTCCCTGATGCTCGTCGAGGTCAGCCAGGAACAGACCTTGACCTGGGATCTCGCCAAGTACGGGCTGACCTATGCCGGGATGTTCCTCGTCGCGCATCTGGCGGTGCGGCGGTTCGCGCCGTATGCCGATCCGCTGCTGCTGCCGATCGTCGCCCTGCTCAACGGGCTCGGCCTGGTCCTGATCCACCGCCTGGACCTCGCCGACCAGGAGAACGCCCTGTTCATGGGCAATCCGATCCCGTCGCCCGATGCGAACCAGCAGATCCTGTGGACCGCGCTGGCCATTGCCGGGTTCGTCGCGGTGCTGGTGCTGCTGCACGACTACCGGCTGCTCGCCCGCTACAGCTACACCCTCGGCCTGATCGGGCTGGTCGCGCTGGCCATCCCGGCGCTGCTGCCGTCGAGCCTGTCCGAGGTCAACGGCGCCAAGATCTGGATCCGGCTGCCCGGTTTCAGCATTCAGCCCGGCGAGTTCTCGAAGATCCTGCTGATCATCTTCTTCGCGTCGGTACTGGTCGCGAAGCGCGACCTGTTCACCACCGCGGGCAAGCACTTCCTCGGCATGGACTTCCCGCGCGCCCGCGACCTCGGCCCGATCCTCGCCGCGTGGATCCTGTCGATCGGCGTGATGGTGTTCGAGAAGGACCTGGGCACCTCGCTGCTGCTGTTCACGACCGTGCTGGTGATGCTCTACATCGCCACCGAGCGGGTGGGCTGGCTGCTCATCGGTTTCGGTCTGCTTGCCGTCGGCTTCTTCTTCGCCTACCAGATGTTCGGGCACGTGCGGGTGCGCGTGCAGACGTGGCTCGACCCGTTCGGCGACTACGCGAACACCGGCTATCAGATCTCCCAGTCGCTGTTCGGAATGGCGACCGGAGGTGTCGGCGGCACCGGTCTGGGCAGCGGCCGGCCGGCGCAGGTGCCGTTCGCGAAGACCGACTTCATCGTCGCGGCGATCGGTGAGGAACTGGGCCTGATCGGCCTGGCCGCGATCCTGCTGCTGTTCCTCGTGCTGATCGTTCGGGGCCTGCGCACCGCGCTGGCGGTGCGCGACAGCTTCGGCAAGCTACTTGCGGCGGGCTTGTCGTTCACCCTCGCGATCCAGATCTTCGTGGTCGTCGGCGGCGTCACGAAGCTGATCCCACTGACGGGACTGACCACTCCGTTCGTGTCGTACGGCGGGTCGTCGCTGCTCGCGAACTACCTGCTGCTGGCGTTGCTGATGAAGATCTCGCACGCCGCCCGCGAACCCGTCCTGCCCCGCAAGAAGCCTGCACCGCCGATCGCGGACGCGCAGACGGAGATGATGGGGCGCGAATGAACGGTCCTCTCCGCAAGGTCGCGATGGCCGTGATGTTCATGGTCGCCGCGCTCCTCGCAAATGCCACCTATGTGCAGGTCATCAAAGCCGACGACCTGCGTACCGACCCGCGCAACTCGCGGGTGCTGATCGACGAGTACTCCCGTCAGCGCGGCCAGATCTCCGCGAGCGGGCAGGTGCTGGCCGTGTCGGTGCCCACCGACAGCCGCTACAAGTACCTGCGCACCTACCCGGCGACCCCCGAGCAGCCGATGAGCCCGCTCGCGTACGCGCCGGTCACCGGCTTCTACTCGATGCAGTACGGCAGCACCGGTCTGGAACGATCCGAGGACGCCATCCTCAACGGATCCGACAACCGCCTGTTCGGTCGCCGCTTCTTCGATCTGGTGTCGGGACGCAACCCGCGCGGCGGCAACGTCGTCAGCACCATCGACCCGCTGATGCAGCAGGTCGCCTACGACGAACTGACCGCCAAGGGCTACACCGGTTCGGTCGTCGCGATCGAACCGAGCACCGGCAAGATCCTGACGATGGTGAGCACCCCGAGCTACGACCCGAACCGGTTGTCCGGGCACGACGGTGCCGCCACCAGCGCGGCCTGGGACGAACTCAACTCCGACCCGGCCAAGCCGATGCTCAACAGGGCGGTGTCGCAGACCTATCCGCCGGGGTCGACGTTCAAGGTCGTGGTCACCGCCGCGGCCCTCGCGAACGGCGTCGGCCCGGAGGACCGGTTCACCGCCGCCCCGAACATCACGCTCCCGGACACCACGACGACCCTCGAGAACTACGCCGGATCGACGTGCGGCGCCGAACCCACCGCGACGCTGCGCGAGGCGTTCGCCCGCTCCTGCAACACGGCGTTCGTCGAGATGGGCATCAACACCGGCAAGGACGCCCTCGCGGCGCAGGCCGAGGCCCTGGGGATCGGCGAGAACATGTCGATTCCGCTGTCCGTGGCGGAAAGCACAATCGGCCCCATCCCGGACGGTGCGGCCCTCGGCCAGTCCAGCATCGGGCAGCGTGACGTGGCGCTGACACCGCTGGAGAACGCGGTGATCGCCGCGACCGTCGCGAACGGCGGTGTCCGCATGCAGCCCTACCTCGTGGACCAGTTGCAGTCCCCTGACCTGTCGGTTCTCGCCGAAACCAAGCCGGAATCGGCGGGCCAGGCGATCGCCCCGGAGGTCGCCGCGACCCTCACGGACCTGATGATCGGCGCCGAGAACTACGCGGGTGGCGGCGGCAAGATCCCCGGGGTGCAGATCGCGTCCAAGACCGGGACGGCCGAACACGGCAGCGACCCTCGTAACACTCCGCCGCACACCTGGTATATCGCCTTTGCGCCCGCGCAGCAGCCCACGGTGGCGGTGGCGGTGATCGTGGAGGACGGCGGCGACCGTGCACTCGCGGCAACCGGCGGCTCCGTGGCCGCACCCATCGGACGCGCCGTCATCTCGGCCGGATTGCAGGGAGGCTGACATGGCTGTGAACAGCGGCACCCTGATCGCCGACCGATATCGTCTGCAGCGGCTCATCGCGACCGGCGGTATGGGCCAGGTGTGGGAAGGGCTCGACACCCGGCTCGACCGTCGGGTCGCGGTGAAGATCCTCAAGGCGGAACTGTCGGACGACCCGGACTTCCTGACGCGGTTCCGGTTCGAGGCGCGCACCACCGCCCAGTTGAACCATCCCGGTATCGCCGGGGTGTTCGACTACGGCGAGATCATCGACGCCGAAGGCCAGTCGATCGCCTACCTCGTGATGGAGCTCGTGCACGGCGAGCCGCTCAACGCGGTCCTGGCCCGGGTGGGCCGGCTGTCGCTGACGCACAGTCTCGATATGCTCGAGCAGACCGGCCGGGCCCTGCAGGCCGCGCACGACGCCGGTGTCGTGCACCGCGACGTCAAGCCGGGCAACATCCTCATCACCCCGACCGGCCAGGTCAAGATCACCGACTTCGGTATCGCGAAGGCGGTCGACGCGTCCCCCGTGACGCGGACCGGCATGGTGATGGGCACCGCCCAGTACATTTCGCCGGAGCAGGCCCTCGGCCAGGAGGCGACCTCCGCGAGCGACGTGTACTCGCTGGCCGTCGTCGGTTACGAGGCTCTGTCGGGGCGGCGGCCGTTCCTCGGTGACAGCGTCGTCACCGTCGCGATGAAGCACGTGCAGGAGGTGCCGGCGCCGCTGCCGGCCGACCTGCCCGTCGGCGTACGCGAACTCGTCGAGATCGGGATGGCGAAGGATCCGGCGCAGCGTTATTCGAGCGGCGGTGAATTCGCCGACGCCGTCGCGGCCGTCCGGGCCGGCCGCCCGGTGCCCCCGCCCGGCAACGTTCCGCCGATCACCGGTGCGAACCGGGTGCTGCCGCCCGGGGTGCCGGGCACCACGCCGCCGACGGTCGCGACCCGCGCCATGTCGGCCCAGCAGCCGTATGCGGGCGAGCCGTACACCGGCGCTACCCCGCCGCCGCAGACCCCGTACACGGGACAGAACTATGCGACCGGCACCCAGCCGCCGATCGGCGATTCCGGGGGCGGCCGGTACCCGAAGGCACTGTTGTGGGCTGCCGGTGTCGCGGTCGCACTCGCGGCGATCGCGCTGGGAGTGGTGCTGTTCGACCGCACCGGCTCCGACGAGCCGGTCCCCGGCCCGTCGCCGACGACGCAGATCACCACGACACCCAGGCCGACGACCACCACCGAGCGGCCACCGAGGACCACGACCACCGAGGAACCGACGATCGCGCCGCCACCACCGGTGACGACGATCCCGACGACCACGCCACAACCGACCACCACGCCCCCACCGACGACCACCCCGGAACCGACCACCACGATTCCGGAAACCACGACGACCACCCCGGAACCGACCACCACGACCATGACGACCATGACGACCACCACGACCACCACGACCCCGCCCGAGGGCGGAACCGGAGGCGGCACCGGGGGCGCGGGTGAAGGTGAGGGCGGCGGGGAGGTCGAACCCGGGGCCAGCGAGAATACGAATTCGAACATCGAGCCGGAAACAGGAACGTCATGACCACACCGCGCAAGCTCTCCTCCCGCTACGAGCTGGGTGAGATCCTCGGCTTCGGTGGCATGTCCGAGGTTCACCTGGCTCGCGATCTCCGGCTCGGTCGTGACGTGGCGATCAAGGTCCTGCGCGCCGATCTCGCCCGCGACCCCACGTTCTACCTGCGGTTCCGCCGGGAAGCGCAGAACGCGGCGGCGCTGAACCATCCGGCGATCGTCGCCGTCTACGACACCGGTGAGGCCGAAACCGAAACCGGGCCGCTGCCGTACATCGTCATGGAGTTCGTCGAGGGCGAGACGCTGCGCGACATCGTGCGCGGCACTGGGCCGATGGCACCGAAGCGGGCGATGGAGGTCATCGCCGACGTCTGCGCGGCCCTCGACTTCAGCCACCGCAACATGATCGTGCACCGCGACGTCAAACCCGCGAACGTCATGATCAACAAGGCCGGCGCCGTGAAGGTCATGGACTTCGGTATCGCGCGTGCCATCTCGGACGCGGCGAGCCCGATGACGCAGACCGCCGCGGTGATCGGCACCGCCCAGTACCTGTCACCGGAGCAGGCGCGGGGTGAACAGGTCGACGCCCGCTCCGACGTCTACTCGGTGGGCTGCGTGCTCTTCGAGATCCTCACCGGCGAACCGCCCTTCAAGGGTGATTCGCCGGTCGCGGTGGCCTACCAGCACGTGCGCGAGGATCCGCCGCTGCCGTCGTCGGTGAACCCGTCGGTGCCGCCGGAACTGGATTCGGTGATCCTCAAGGCGATGGCGAAGAACCCCGCCAACCGCTACCAGAGCGCTGCCGAGATGCGCAGCGACCTGATCCGGGTGCTGTCCGGGCAGCGGCCCAGCGCACCGATGGTGATGACCGCCGACGAACGCACCAACTTCCTCGGTGCCGTCGACGGCGGTTCGAACTACCGGGAGGACACCGCGCCCGTCGCAGCCGCGTCGGGCGGGGGTTCCGGCGGCGGCTCGGTCGCGAAACGTGTCCTGCTGGGTCTGGCCGCGGCCGTCGTCGTCGGCATCGTCGGTGTGTTCCTGTGGTCACTGGGACCGGGGTCGTCCGCGGCGCAGGTCGCCGTGCCCGACGTGCGGAACCTCGCGCAGGCCGTCGCCGAGGCGCAGCTCCAGGACGCCGGTTTCCGGGTGGCCGTGCAGCCGAAACCGGACGCGGTGGTCGCGACCGGCAATGTCGTCAACACCCGGCCCGTCCCCGGCACCCAGGCCGAGGAGAACTCCACGGTGACGCTGGAGGTCTCCAGCGGACCCGAACAGGTGCAGGTCCCGAAGCTGAGCGGGATGAGCCAGCAGGAGGCGGCGCAGGCACTCGCCGAGATGGGTCTGCGGCTCGACAGCAATGTCGGGAAGGCGCCGTCCACGCAGGCGCAGGTCGACACCGTCGTGAAGCAGGACCCCTCGTCCGGCAGCAACGTCGACCGCGACAGCGCCGTCACCATCACCCTGGGTTCCGGTCCGGAACAGGTGCGGGTGCCGAACGTGGCCGGTCAGACGCTCGAGGTCGCGCGGGAGAACATCGAGAGCGCCGGCTTCACCGTCGAGGTCGAAGAGATCGAATCCGGTCAGACCGAAGGCACCGTCGTCTCCACGAGCCCGGCGGGCGGCGCCAACGCCACGAAGGGCCAGACCGTCACGATCCAGGTGTCCAACGGTGACCGGGTCGAGATGCCGGTGGTCACGAACCGGTCGGTGTCCGAGGCGCTGGCCGCGTTGCGGGCCGCGGGATGGACGGGATCGGCGTCGCAGCTCCAGCAGACCCGGGAGGCGACCCTCGCCCCCGAGATGGTGGGCATGGTCATCACCCAGCAGCAGCCTCCGGGCTCGGAAATCTCCAAGACCCAGACCATCACGGTCGGGGTCGGAGCACTCGGCATCCGGTAGCCGAACCGAAACGAGCGAGGGGCTCGGGCATCGTGCCCGAGCCCCTCTTTTCGTTCCGGGGTTCCCGTGCGGTCAGGCTGCTCCGCCGTCGAGGGCACGGGCCATCTCGGCCTCGAGCTGCACGACGAGGCTCTCCTCCGGGGCCCGGCCGCACACCGACAGCCAGTTCGCGAGCATCCGGTGCCCACCCTGGGTCAGCACCGATTCGGGATGGAACTGGACCCCGTGGATCGGGAGCTCGGCGTGCCGCAACGCCATCACGATGCCGGACTCGGTGTGCCCGGTCGGTTCCAGTTCGGCAGGCATCGTCTCCGGCAGCACCGTCAGAGAGTGGTAGCGGGTCGCGGTGAAGGGGTCGGGCAGACCCGCTAGGACGCCGTTGCCGTTGTGGTGCACCAGGCTGGTCTTGCCGTGCAGCAACTCTGGGGCCCGGTCGACGGTCGCGCCGAACGCGACCCCGATGGACTGGTGGCCCAGGCACACCCCGAGCAGCGGCGTCTGCGTGTCGGCGCACGCCCGCACCAGGTCGATGCTCACGCCCGCGCGTTCCGGCGTGCCCGGTCCGGGACTCAGCAGGATCCCGTCGTAGTCCTTCGCGACGGCTGCGAGCGCGCCGGGCGCGGTGAGGCGTTCGTCGTCGTTGCGCCAGACGTCGGCCCGCGTTCCGAGCTGGCCCAGGTACTGGACCAGGTTGAACACGAAGCTGTCGTAGTTGTCGACCACGAGAATGCGCATGAGACGCAGCGTACCGACCGGTCAGCGGACGGTCGCGCGGCCGGTGTACGCGGGAACGGTCAGGTCGTTCGACGCCTGCTGGCCGTACCCGAGGCCGAAGCGGCTCGCGTACTGCTTGTAGACGATGATCCCCGGTTCCGCGGCGAGTGCCGCCTCGAGCCGCGCGCGGTCGCCGAGCGCGGTGATCACGTACGGCGGTGAATAGGTGCGTCCGTGCAGCAGCAGCGTGTTGCCGATGCAGCGCGGTGCCGACGTCGCGACGATCCGTTGATCCTGCATCGCGATCGCCTCGGCACCGCCCGCCCACAGGGCGTTGAGCACGCTCTGCACGTCCTGCTGGTGCACGACCAGATCGTCGGGGGCGGCATCGGTCGGGTAGCGACCGTCCGGTCCGCGCGGGGCGTCGGTGAGGGTGACGGTGACGCCCGGGCCGCGGCGGGCGGTCAGTCCCGCGGGGTCAGCAAGGGCGTCGGCCTCGGAGAGCACGTGCGCGACGTCGTCGTCGGTGGTCGCGGCCTGATCCTGCAGCTCGGCGACGCGGGTGCCGAGGTCGTCGCGCAGCCCGTCCAGTTCCTCCACCTTCGCCTGGGCGGACCGGACGAGATCGGACAGGCGCGTGGAGTCGGAGGCGCGCAGTTCGTCACCGTCGGAGACGCCACGGGTGGTGCCGAGCAGCAGCCCGGCGACGAGGCACACGGCCAGAGCCGCGGAACCCCAGGCCAGCGTGTGTATCCGCCCGTCGGACACCCCGAGCCTCCCCTCGCCGGTCTGCGTTAGCGTGTACTGGACACATACGTAGCTGCCCAACCTACTCTGCCCGCCGCGCGGGCGGTTCCGCACGAGCGAGGACATCATGCCCAAGTCGAAGGTCCGGAAGAAGAGCGATCAGCCGCTCAAGTCGGTGAGCCGCACTCCCGTCAAGGTCAAGGCCGGACCGTCCAGCGCCGTGTACGTCGCGGTGATGCTGGGGCTGATGATCGTGGGTCTGC
This sequence comes from Rhodococcus phenolicus, assembly GCF_001646785.1. GTDB lineage: Bacteria > Actinomycetota > Actinomycetes > Mycobacteriales > Mycobacteriaceae > Rhodococcus > Rhodococcus phenolicus. The sequence goes on along the minus strand of NZ_LRRH01000037.1, from coordinate 84,984 downwards.
TGTGGCTCGTCGTGTACTACCTGGCCGCCGAGCAGATCTCGTGGATGAACGATCTCGGCGCATACAACTTCCTCATCGGATTCGGTTTCATGGTCGTCGGCTTGGTCATGACCATGAAGTGGCGCTGAGATCACACGGTTGTGATTCATCCCCACCTGTGGAGAAACCTGTGCACTACCAGTGCATCCGGGCCGGCGCGGGTCCCGCGGTGAGCGAACAGCGGTGGTCCACCCCGCCTCTCGCGATCGCCGCGCTCGTCGTGGGCGGCGGTGTACTCGCGGTCGCTGCGGTCGCGTTCACGTCGGACCCGGCGGGACGTTTCCTCGCGGGGGCGGCCGCCCTTCTCGTTCTGGCGACCGCAGCGCTGGCGGCCCGGCAGCGGCCCCGGCTCGAGGTGCTGGAGAACGGTTCCGGGCTCGCCTGCACGCGCGTCACGGGACGCCGTGTCTTCCCCCGCGAGGCACTGATCCGGGTACGGATCGTCGAGTATCCGCGGCTCGGCCGGCGGGTGCCGATGCTCGAGATCGACGCGCGAGAGCCCGGCAGCGGCACCGAACGTCTCATGATCTTCGGCCGGTGGGATCTCGGTGCCGACCCGCGGGACGTGTACGACGCACTCGTGCTCCGCGACCTGGCTCCCGATCAGAGTCCGAGCTGAGCCCGCAGCCGCAGCACACCGAGCACGGTGACCAGCACGGTCACCACCAGGACTGCGCCGAGCGCGATCCAGCCGGTCCGGACCACACGATTGCGGTCCGTGCCGGCGCCGAGCACTTGCGGGCCGTACAGGAACGCCGCGGTGGACGCAGCGCCGATCACGAGGCCACCGAGATGCCCCCACAGTGAGATACCGGGGATGGTGAGGCTGATGAAGACGTTGACGGCGACGACGGTGAGTACGGGCGCAGGACTGCGCCGGAGCCGCAGCAGGATGACGGCCTGCGCACCCATGAGCCCGAACACCGCGCCGGACGCGCCCGCGGTGACCGCGTCGGTCTGCATCAGCATCACCGCCGCCGATCCACCGAGGATCGACAGCAGATAGACGGCGATGTACCGGGCGCGGCCGAGGACGATCTCGGTGTCGCGGCCGATCACCCACAGCGCGAACATGTTGACCGCGAGGTGGATCGGCCCGAAGTGCAGGAAACCGCTGCCGACGAGGCGAAGGTATTCGTCGTTGCCGGCGATCATCGGCGGCCACAGCGCGAAGTCGTGGAACAGTCCGGACCGGAGCTGGTTGTTCATCACGCTCGACGACTGCGCGGCCGTGATCGCGAAGACGAGGACGTTCAGTCCGATGAGGATGTAGGTGATCAGCGGCGTCGGATGGTCGCTGCGCACGGGGGCACCGGCGACGGTGCGGGCGTGCGGGGTGGTGTTGCGGGCCGCGGCGACGCAGTCGACGCACTGTTTTCCGACCGACGCGTCGCGCAGGCAGTCGGGGCAGGCGGGTCGCCCGCAGCGGGTGCAGGAGAGCAGGGTGGGACGGTCGGGATGGCGAACGCACCGCGGCTGGGGCGGATGGCCGCCACCTTCGGCCGCCGGGCCCCAGCCGGGGTTCGTCATGGGGATCCTTCTCAGGCGATGGTGATGCTCTCGATGACGACGGCGTCGACGGGGCGGTCGGCCCGGTCGGTCGCGGTCGTCGCGATCGCGTCGACGACCTTGCGCGACGCCTCGTCGACGACCTCACCGAAGATGGTGTGGCGACGGTTGAGGTGCGGCGTGCGGTCGACGGTGATGAAGAACTGCGAGCCGTTGGTGCCCGGGCCGGCGTTCGCCATGGCGAGCAGGTACGGACGGTCGAACTGCAGCTCCGGGTGGAATTCGTCGCCGAACTGGTAGCCCGGGCCGCCGCGACCGGTGCCGGTCGGGTCGCCACCCTGGATCATGAAGCCGTCGATGACACGGTGGAAGACCGCGCCGTCGTAGAACGGACCGCTGGCCTCGCCCTTGGCGTTCTGCGTCTTGTATTCCTTGGAGCCGTCCGCCAGGCCGACGAAGTTCTCGACGGTCTTGGGGGCGTGATTGCCGAACAGCGAGATCACGATGTCGCCGCGGTTGGTGTGCAGCGTGGCGGTGGCGGTCTGATGAGGTGAAGTCACCTCCCCATCGTGCCATCCGGACATCCCGAGCGGGGCGAGTGCCCGAACCGGGGCACGTGCGGGGACCGCACCTGTGTCGCGGCGGGACCTGTGTCGCCGTGCGGGGACCGCACCTGTGTCGCCGTGCGGGGACCGCACCTGTGTCACAGTGCGGGGACCGCACCTGTGTCACAGTGGAACGATGACGCGTTCGAGAGAGTCCAGCAGTCACGGCGGATCCGACACCGGGCTCGTGTATCCGCTGAAGGGATCGACCAGCATCGGCGGTGCGCTGCAGGTGGTGGGTCAGGGTGCGCTCGCGCTAGCGCATGGTTCTCTGACTGCGGGGCTGTTCGTGGCCCGCAGGTCGGTGGATCTCGCGAAGTCGGTGGCGAACCGCGCGCGTCGTACTTCTTCCACCGACGTGGTGGCGTTGGTGTCCGAGCCCGCCGCCGCCCGTACCGGCCGCGGCCGTAAGGCTCTGGTCGTGGCCGGTGCGGTCGGGGCGGTCGTCGCCGGTGGCGTGGTGTTCTTCCGGGCGCGGCGGTTCGAGCATCCGCCCGTGGCGGCGGAGCCGCCGCGCGTCGATCAGGTTGTGTCCGATCGGGTTCCGTCGGTGTCGGAGGGCACGGACTGACGTCTATCCGGTCGAGTTCGGGTCCGCGATCCGGTCACCCTACGTACAGGTGACCGGGTCGTCGTTTTCGGTCTGCTGGTCGATCTCGCGTGCCGTGACGCGGATCTGGCGGTCGACGATGTAGCAGGACAGGACGTAGAGCGCTGCGAGGAGTACGAACAGGATCGGTACTGCGGCAATGATTTCCATGTGACGCCTCCGTCGGCGGCCCGGCATCGCCGGGGGAAGTGGACGGTCGGGGGTGTCTGCGTCGACGTCGCCCAGACTACGGATTCCGCGGCGCCCCGGCAGGGCTCACAATCGCCCGCAGGCCGTGATTCCGTTCACATGCCACGGCGACCGCGGGTTACCGGCCGGTACCGATATTCCGGATCACGTGTTTTACGTCACATCGACGTGGATACTGGCGAGTAGGAAACCCGATCGGGGAGGCCCGCGATGCCAGAACCAGTCCAGATCAGCGAAGAACAAGCCCGGGCGGTGGCCGAGGAGGCCCGCGAATCCGGATGGGAGAAGCCCTCGTTCGCCAAGGAACTGTTCCTCGGCCGGCTCACTCTCGACCTCGTCCACCCGTTCCCCCGTCCCACACCCGACGAGGACGCCCGCACCCAGGAATTCCTGACGAAGCTGCGCCGCTTCTGCCTCGAGATGGACGGCGCCCTCATCGAACGCGACGCGCGGATCCCCGACGAGTACGTCGCCGGGCTGACCGAACTCGGCTGTTTCGGCATGAAGATCGCACCGGAGTACGGAGGCCTCGGACTGTCACAGGTCGCCTACAACCGCGCGTTGATGCTCGTCGCGTGTGTGCATCCCAGCCTCGGTGCGTTGCTGTCGGCGCATCAGTCGATCGGCGTTCCGGAACCGTTGAAGCTGGCCGGCACGCCCGAGCAGAAGCAGGCGTTCCTGCCGCGCTGCGCGCGCGGCGCGATCTCGGCGTTCCTACTCACCGAACCGGACGTGGGCTCGGACCCGGCCCGGCTCGCGTCGACCGCGACTCCGATCGAGGACGGCGCGGCGTACGAACTCGACGGCGTGAAGCTGTGGACCACCAACGGGGTGGTCGCCGAGCTGCTGGTCGTGATGGCCCGGGTGCCGCGCAGCGACGGTCACCGCGGCGGGATCTCCGCGTTCGTGGTCGAAGCGGACTCGCCGGGCATCACCGTCGAACGCCGCAATGCCTTCATGGGACTACGAGGCATCGAGAACGGCCTCACGCGGATGCATCGGGTGCGGGTTCCGAAGGAGAACCTGATCGGCCGGGAGGGCGACGGCCTGAAGATCGCCCTGACCACGCTGAACGCGGGACGCCTCGCGATCCCCGCGATGTGCGCCGGGGCCGGGAAGCTGGCCCTGAAAATCTCCCGCGAATGGTCCTCCGAGCGGGTGCAGTGGGGTCGGCCGGTCGGTGAGCACGCCGCGGTCGCCGCGAAGATCTCCTACATCGCGGCCTCCGCGTACGCGCTCGAATCCGTGGTCGAACTGTCCGGGCAGATGTGCGACGAGAACCGCAACGACATCCGCATCGAGGCGGCCCTGGCGAAACTGTGGGCCAGCGAGACGGCCTGCCGGATCGCCGACGACCTCATCCAGATCCGCGGCGGGCGCGGCTACGAGACGGCCGCGTCACTCGCGGCGCGCGGCGAACGGGCGGTGCCGGCCGAACAGTTGCTGCGCGACCTGCGCATCAACCGGATCTTCGAGGGATCCAGCGAGATCATGCGGCTGCTCATCGCCCGTGAAGCCGTGGACGCGCACCTGCGGGCGGCCGGCGATCTCGCCGATCCGAAGGCCGGTGTCGAGGACAAGGCGAAGGCTGCCGCGAAGGCCAGCGGCTTCTACGCGAAGTGGTTGCCCAAGCTGGTCGCCGGAAAGGGCCAGTTGCCGACCGCGTTCTCCGAATTCGGCGACCTGGCGCAGCATCTGCGCTACGTCGAGCGCAGTTCCCGCAAGCTCGCCCGCTCCACCTTCTACGGGATGGCGCGGTGGCAGGCGGGCCTGGAGAAGCGGCAGAACTTCCTGGGCCGGATCGTCGACATCGGCGCCGAGCTGTTCGCGATGGCGGCGGTGTGTGTGCGCGCCGAACGGCAACGCGCCGACGGGCATCCCGACGCGGCGGGGGCGTTCGAACTGGCGGGCGTCTTCTGCCGTCAGGCGCGGGTGCGCGTCGACGCACTGTTCGACGAGTTGTGGACGAACACCGACGACGCCGACCGGACGCTGACCGGCAGCGTGCTCGAGGGCAGGTACACCTGGCTCGAGCACGGCGTGATCGACATCAGTGAAGGCACCGGGCCGTGGATCGCGGATTGGGAGCCGGGGCCGTCGTCGGCGGAGAACCTGGCACGCCACTTCACCGAGACCCGGAACCGGACGCAGTAGACCGGGAACGAAAGACCGGGAACGGTGAAGGCCCGCACTCCGTGGAGTGCGGGCCTTCCGTCAGGAGGTCAGAATCCGCCGCAGTTCGAGGGTGCCGGCTCGCCGTGGAAACGGTCGACCATGTACGACACCGACTCGGGCATGCCCGTCACCATCGGCGACAGGTGGTTGACGACGAAGCCCGGCAGGATCGGCGGGGTCGGGTTCGGCGAGAACTGGACGGTCGCACCCTGTGCGCACCAGTCCAGCGCGAGCTGACGGCCCTGGCCGTAGGGAACGGCGTCGTCCTGGGTGCCGTGCTGCAGCAACACCGGGACCTGCGGCTTCAGGCGGCCGATGCGCTGGGCGTCGACGACCGCTTTCGCCTGGGGCAGTCGCTCGAGGACGACGGAGAGCGGCTCACCCGACTTGGTGTAGTCGCTGGTGCGCTGGAAACCGTGACGGAAGATCGTCTCGGGGACGCATTCGTTCGCGACCTGGGTCAGCATCTCCCGGCCGTGGTCGTTGATCTCGGCATCGATCTCGTCGGTGATCTCGGGGTACGCATTCTGCAGGCCGTTGATCGTGTAACCGATCACGCCCGTCAGGGCGGTGCCGTCGATCTGCGCGAGAGTCGCGGCGAGGTCGGCCGGCGGCGCACCCGCGTAGACGCCACGCAGGTCCAGGTCGGGGGCGTAGTCGGGCGCCAGCTCGGCGGCCGACGCGGCCGCACCGCCGCCCTGCGAGTACCCGAAGAAGCCGACCGGGCCGTTGTCCGGGATGGACGTGCCGGGAAGCTGCTGCGCCGCGCGCGCCGCGTCGATGACCGCGTGTCCCTCGGCGAGACGATTGACGTAGGTGTGGTGACCCGGCGTGCCGAGACCGTCGTAGTCGGTGACGACGACGGCGATGCCCTGCAGCAGCATCACGTTGATGGACAGCAGTTCGTATTCGGTGAACAGGTCCAGCGGCGGGTTGTAGTCCACCAGGTAGTTCAGTGCCTTCGACGGCGCGCACCGGTCGCCCTGGCCCTGGGTACCGGGTGCGAGCACGACGAGCGGACGTTCGCCCGGGCCGGCCCACGGGGTGGACGGTTCGAGGTAGGTGCCGCCGACCGCGTTCGGGACTCCGTTGGCATCGTTGCTGCGGTACAACATGCGGGTGCCCTGCGCGGGGAATACGCCGTTCGTCGTGGGGACGCGGATCGCGAGGTCCGAGGGCTCGCTGCGCAGCACGTCACCGGGGTTGCCGGCAGGCAGCGGGCTCGGTGGCGTGTAGAAGTCGCCCTCGGCATGGGCGATCGCGGGAGCAGCGAGCACGCTTCCTACCACCGCGGCGGATGTCACCGCCGTGCAAATCCAGCGTCCGACTCGGCCGATCACCATATTCCCCCCAGATGTTCCGTGTTCGAGTTCGAGAAGTGTGTGCCGCAGGGCACAAACGTTACGGACTGTAACACGTAACTTACCGGCGCGTAAGATCCTGTCGGCCTGCTGGAAGATCGCCGAAGCCCCAGTTCAGCCGCCCAGTGCGGCGCGAACGGCGTCGGTGTCCGCCTGCGTCCATCCCTCCGGGGCGAGGATGTCCGCCCACAGGTCCGCGGCCTCCGGACCGTAGGAGTGGCCGTACCCGTCGGGCACCTCTGCGGAGAACACCATGTCCAGGGTCACCTGCCAGAACGTCACGAACGGAATCCAGCGCATCCCGGGATCCACATCGGGCCCGAGCGGTTCGCGCAGCCAATCGGGCTTGTGGAGCACCAGATCGAACGACCACCAGGTGATCGGGTCACTTCCGTGCTGCCAGAACACGATTCGCGGAAATTCCCACGCCCCGGGCAGATTCGCGTCGTCCGGGTGCGCGGCGAAACGGATGTTGCGACCCTCGTCGACGATCGGCAGCCGCTCGAGCGACCCGGGATCACGCTGCTGGGTGATCCGGCCCCACGGTTGCGAGAAATTGGGCGTGCCCACGAGCAGTGCTCCGTCGGTCCGCGCGACCAGGTCCGAGCCCGAGGCGAACGCGGACTGCCCGCCGTACGATCCGAGACTCTCGCCGAACACCACCAGCGCGGGACGCGCATCCTCGGGAAGAGCGAGCCACACGTCGTGGACGGCCTCGAACAGCGCCCGGCCCGCCTGCTGCGGGGACTCCCGGTCGGCGATGAACGCGAGCGGGCTCGGCAGGTAGGAATACTGCATCGCCGCGATCGCCGAATCGCCGCCGTTGAGATATTCGAAGGAGTCGGCGACGCTCCCGTTGACCCAGCCGCGGCCCGTCGTGGTCACGACCGCGAGAGTCTTGCGGTCGAACGCGCCGGTGCGCTTCAGCTCCGCCACGACACGCTCGGCGATGCCGTCGACCGTGTCGGCCGACACCCGGCCCGCATACGCCCGGATCGGTTCGAGGGCGGGACGGCCCGTGACGGCTTCGATCTGCGCGGCGTCCGGTCCGCCGGCGACGAAGGTGCGGCCCTCCCGGCCGAGGGTGTCCCATGCCTCCGCGGACTCCGGCGATCCGGACCGTTCCGGTGCGGTCGGTTGCTGCACCCCTTCCGCGGTTCCGGTGTCCGCGACCGCGGACGCCTCCTCCGCGGCACCGAGAATCCCCCGGTACAGTGCGCCGTTGACGAGCACGACGACCAGCGCCACGACGATCACCAGCGCGGTCACCCGCGCGACCGGTGCCGGCGTGTACCGGTCGACGAATCGCGTGAGCCTGTCGGTGCCGGCCCGCAGACCCCGCCCGATCATCAGCAGCAGCAACGCCACCACGAGTGCGATCAGCAGCACGGGGAGATACAGGGACCGCTCGACCCGCTCCGTGTGCACGAGGTCGCGGACGATCTGCTGCCACCACGAGCCGAGAACCAGGAACGTCGGGACCACCACGGCCGCGACCCCGGCGAGCACCCACCAGCCGATACGCCGGGTGCGCGGCGACCAGTCCGGGTGCACGCCGCAACGCCGCAGCACCCACGCGATCAGGCAGCCGATGCCGTAGCCGGTGACGATACCGATACCGGTGGCGACGCCCTGCAGGTACCACGCACGGGGAAGCAGCGAGGGCGTCATCGACCACACGAAGAACAGCAGCGCGAACGCGAGACCGACCGGATGGAAGGATCGGGCGAACGCCCTGGCGTGCGTGGTGGCACTCATTCGGGAAGTGTATGGGTGAAACCGTCCGGTCCGTACCGACACGCCGTAACACGGATACTGCCCGGTATGAGCCCGGAACGCCGGTTTCGGTAGCAAGATGTATGCGGTTCGTTACCTGTGAGGGGAGAGGGCTGTCATGGCAATCGGAGTCGGGCTCCGGATCGGCAGGGTCGTGTCCACGGCGGTGGTCGCGTCCAACGAACCCGGTACCCAGGATCCGGTCGTCATCGCACGCGACACCGTCCTGCACATCGACGAGGACGGCACCACGTCCCTCGGTTCCCGCTCCTCCGACAACGAGGCCCGCACCCTGGCCGGGTTCCTCGCCCGCGTCGGCGAGAACGCGGGTGTCACCGCGAGCGACGGTCGCGTGTACCGGTCCGAGGACGCGATGGCGACCGCGATCCAGTGTCTGCTCAGCGAAACCCAGCCGCTGCCCGCGTTCGGTGGCGCCGACGACGGAACCGAGCCCGGCTACACCGCGACCTACCCGTCGCACTGGGACCCCGCGACCGTCGCGTCGCTGCGGGCGGCGCTCGACTACGCGGAGTTGCGGCACGTCGACCTGGTGTCGGACGCGCAGGGCGCCGCGACCTGGTACGCCTCCGAGATCTCCGAATCCCCCGGCCAGCTCATCGGTGTCTTCCACGTCGACGACGCCGGGTCGACGGTGACGCTGGTGCGGTCCGGGGTGCCGGCCGGGAAGGCGTTCCGGGTACCGACGAAGGGCGCACCGTCGCCGGCCGCGCAGCTCGCGACCGCGCTCGGCTCGTTCGGATGGCTGCCGCCGAATCTCGATGCGGTCGTCGTGATGGGCGACGGTCTCGTCGCCCGCGACCGCTCGCACATCCAGGAGATCGCGAACAGCATCTCGACGAAGTTGACGGTCCGCACCCTCGTCGGTCCGGGCCCGGAGCAGACCGCCGCGCTCGGCGCGGCCATCCTGGCTGCCGGTTTCGTGCCGGCCCGGGAGACGAAGAGCGCCCGGATCGGTCTTCCCCCGTCGTACGAGGCCACCGATGTGCTCACCGGTGGCCTCGCGCGCATCCGGGCACAGGAGATGCTCGAGGCCGGGGAGAACGACGTGGTCGCCGCGCGGTTGCTCGCCGTCCCCCCGGACCAGCAGGACGACACCGGGACCGAGGCGGCGGAAGACGACCACAACGACGAGCCGTCACGGAAGCCGCTGGTTCCGATCCTGGTGGGGGTCGTGCTGACCGTCGCGCTCCTGCTGGTGCTGCTTCTGTGAATCAGTCTGTGTCCGAAGATTTCTCGCCGATCGCTGCGAGTTCGGCGGCGTCCTCCTCGCCGAACTTCTCCTCGAGCGTCTCGGGCGTGTAATCCAGATCGATCTCCTCGACCGGACGGCCCCGCGCGGATTCGATCGCGCCGAGCCGGCGCTGCGCCCGATCGGCCGCGTAGGCCACGAACTCCTCGGGATCCAGCCCGAACGGCTGCTCCTCGAACTGATCGTTGATCCACTGGATCACTCCGAGCGCGTGGGGCAGCAACTCCCCCATACGTTGTTGCACCACATCCCAATTCGCGTCGTCGGCGGCGACGTGCCGGCGGCACGTGAACGTTCCCCACGCCATGTGGCGACGTTCGTCGTCGCCGATCCGGCGGATGAGATCCTGCATGCCGGGCAGGATGCCGCGGGTCGTGCAGACCTTCTGCCACGCGTAGTAACCGGTCAGGGCGAGGCTGCCCTCGATGACATGGTTGTAGGTGACGCTCGCGCGGACCTGGTTCGCCGGGCTGGGGTCGCGTTCGAGGATCCCCAGCGAATCGGGTAGTTCGTCGTAGAACAACGCCCGGTAGTGCGGGTTCTCCGCGACGTACGGCAGCAGGTCGCCGGTCAGTCCCACCGCGTCCATCCACAGCCGGAACACCTGGGTGTGCTTGGCCTCCTCGAAGCAGAACTGCGTCAGATACATCTCGTCGCCGAGCCGGTTCTCGGCGGCCATCGCGCGCAGGAACGGCTGGATGTCCTGGGTGACCGCCTCCTCCCCCGCCGCGAAGTGCGTCACCAGATAGGCGGTGCTGCGTTGCTGTTCGCTGTTCAGGTCCGCCCAGTCCGCGACGTCCTGCGAGAAGTCGAGGTCGCGGGGATCCCAGAACTTGGCGTTGCCCTTCGCGAAGAGCCGCAGCGGGAAGGCGTCCCAGTTGAGTCCGCCCTCCCGCAGCGACGCGAAACCTTCTCGCCGCGGTGATACCTCGGTCACCTGTCCAGGCTAACCCCGTTTCCGCACCGCCATCGGGGTTTCTCAGCTCTCGAACAGTGTCTCGCCGGGATAGCCGCCGGCACCGAACCCGGGTGGGATCACGAACACCGCGGAACCGATGGGGGTGATCCACGGGTTCAGTGCGTCGTGGTCGGCCAGGCGCTGCTGCACCGGCACGAACTGCCGATCGACGTCGGCCTGGTAGGCCGCGAAGAGCAGCCCTGCCCCGTCGCCGTCGTCGTAGTTGTAGCCGCGGCGCAGGAACTGCTCGTCCGCGTTGCGCGGCCGGGCACGCGCCACGTGCGATTCCGGTGGGATCACGGGGATGCCGTGCCGGTCGACAGCGTCGAAATCGGGATCGTCGTGCTCGGCCGTGCCGGTGAGCGGCGCACCGGTGGACAGGGCGCGACCCACCGTGAGTTCCCTTGCCGGACGGTCCAATTCGTCCCAGGTGTCGAGTTCCATCCGGATGCGTCGCAACACCAGCGACGAACCGCCCGCCAGCCACGGCGGCGATCCCGGGTTCCACACCCGGCTCCCGAATTCCGGGCTGCCCGGGCCGGGGTTGACGGTGCCGTCCACCTGCCCCATGAGATTGCGCATCGTCGCGCCCTCGGGACGGGTGCCGGGGGCGTGCCGGAAGCCGCGCTGAACCCACCGCACCGACACCTGCGAACGCACGGTCCGGGTGAACGTGCGCACCGCGTGCGCCAGCGTGACGGGATCGTCGGCACACACCTGCAGCAGCAGGTCGCCACCGTTCCAGCGGTCCTCGAGCCGGTCGATCCCGAACGTAGGCAGCGGCCGCAACCATTCCGGCCGCGACGTCGCCGCGTACGCGGGGTCGAGAATCGCCGGGCCGAACACCCCGGGGCCGAATCCGACGGTGACGGTCAGCCGGGCCGGGTCCTCGGCGAGTTCCGGTTCGGTGTCGCCGAGGCCCGCGATGCCGGTGGTGAGCCGGTACGCGTCCTGCGCCCACACCTTCAGGACCCCGATCAGGGCGCGGCGGTCGGTGCCGGGCCGCAGGTCCAGCGCCACGAACGACGCGAAGGCCTGAGGATCGGTTTCGATGCCCGCCTGGTGGGTGCCGTGGAGTTCGACGATGTGCGGGTTCTCGTCGCGCGTGGTGGTGCATCCGATCCCGGCCGCACCCAACCCGATCGCGCCGAGTGCGGCGGCGCCGCCACCGAGCAGGCGGCGCCGGGTGAGCTCAGCCACCGTGGTTCGCCCCCTCCGGAGAGCTCGGCGCGTAGTCCTCCCGCGCTCCGGCGAAATCGCGGACCTGCGAGGTGAATTCGGTGGACGACCCATCGCTGAAGGTGACGGTGAACGCGATGTCGGTACCGGGGGCGACGGGCTCGATCAGGTCCATCAGCATCAGGTGGTCGCCGCCCGGCGCGAGGCTGTGCACGCTGCCGGCGGCGATGGTCAGTCCGCCGTCCATCTCGCGCATCGTCATCGCCCCGCCGGCGGCGGGAGCCGTCTCGTGCAGTTCGGTGCGACTCGAGACGGGACTCGAGACGCTCACGACACGGACGTCGCTGTCGCCGGTGTTCTCCAGTTCGGCGAAGGCACCGGTCATGCCGGATTCGGCGGCTTTGGTCCACGCCGACGACACGACGATCGTGTCGGCCGCGGTTGCGGGGTCGTCGGATCCACATCCGGCGGTGAGGGCGACCGCGGCGGTCGCGGCGAAGGCAAGGAATGTCGTCGTCTTCTTCATGGGGGTCTCCCGGATCGGTCTGTGCGCACACTGGGGTGCGCGATCGCCCGCGGGGCGATCGTGGCTGGAAGAGGGTCGGGGGTCAGACCGTGACGGGAGGGCCGCGCGGGACGATGCCGGTGGATCGGAGCAGGTCGTGCAGGGCCGGGGGCCGCGGCGGAACGAGCACCGCGGCGGGCGCGGCGACGGGCGTGAAGGGGGCGGGCGAGACACGACGCACCGCGGCGAGCACGACCCGGCACCCGCGTTCGGCGGCCGCGACGAGCAGGGCCGCCACCGCGGTCGCAGCGGCATGCCCGGCGAACATCGCGGGCCCGGGAACGTGGGTGTGTCCGGCGTCGAGGGCGAGCACGAGATGTCCGAGCACCTGACCGGCGATCAGGACCGCGGCAACCGGTATTCGGGTGCCAGCGGCCACCACACCGACCGCGAGGGTCGTCGCGAGCAACAACACGACCGCGCTCTGGGACGGAGTACCGCCGCCGCCGAGCGCGTGCGCGGCGATGCTCACGGCTCCGGAGGTCGCGCCGGTCAGCCCGCCGCGCACCCGCGCGACGAGGACTTCGGCGGCACCCATGACCACAGGATACGCAGGTACTACTACCGCTCGTAGTAACACCCCTTCCGATGTTGTCGACAGAGTGTCGATATGATTTCGACGATGCGTCGACAAATTCGGCGCGCCTCACCGACCTCGTCAGCGAAGGACCCTCATGTTCCTGACCCTGCGCGAACTGTGGTTCGCGCGCACCCGATTCGCGCTGATGGGCGCGGTCGTCGCACTCATCTCGATCCTCATGGTGATCCTCTCCGGTCTGTCCTCGGGCCTGGTCACCGACGGCGTCTCCGCGCTGCAGCGCACCCCCGCCCAGGCATTCGCGTTCGCGGAGGGCACCAAGTCCGACTCCGCGTTCTCCCGTTCCGTCGTCACCGACGAGCAGGCCGCCGCCTGGCGCGAGCGCCCCGACGTCGCGGACGCCGCCCTGTTCGGCAACGCGATCGTCAACGCGAAGACCGGTGCCGGACTCCCCGTCGACCTCACCCTGTTCGGCATCGAACCCGGATCGTTCCTCGAACCCGCAGCCGCTGAGGGCAACGCACTGCAGGGTGCTACCGACATCATCGTCAGCGACAGCGCCCGCGACGCCGGCATCGAACTCGGCGACACGATCGTCATCGACCGGCTCGGCACGGAGCTGACCGTCGTCGGGTTCACCGCCGACAAGCGCACCTTCGGGCACGTCGACGTCGCCTACGTGCCGCTGCCGACGTGGCAGGAGATCCACGCCGGTGTCGAGGCAGACGAACAGCCGCAACCGGACATCTACCGCGAAGCCAGCGTTGTCGCACTTCAGGGCCTCGACGGCGAGCTACCCGACCTCACCGCCGGGGACGCCGCCGCGGGCACCGCATCGAAGACACTCGAGGAGTCGTTCGACTCCTCGCCCGGCTACTCCGCCGAGATGATGACCATGTCGATGATCAAGGCATTCCTGTACGCGATCTCCGCACTCGTCGTCGGTGCGTTCTTCAGCATCTGGACGGTCCAGCGCAGCCGCGAACTGGCGGTGCTGCGAGCAATGGGCGCCTCCACCGGCTTCCTGCTGCGCGACGGCCTGCTCCAGGCCGTCGTCGTCCTCGTCGCATCCGTCGCCGTCGGCGTGCTCGTCGGTCTCGGACTCGGCTCCGGCCTGGACGGCACCGGTATGCCGTTCGCCCTCGAGAGCGGACCCGTTCTGCAGGGCGCGGTGCTGCTCGTCGCCCTCGGCCTCGTCGGCGCCGCCGTCGCCGTCGTTCGCATCACCCGCGTCGACCCCCTCACCGCACTGGGAGAAAACCGTTGACCGCCACAACCAGCACCCGCGCCGGACTGGCGCTGACCGACACCTGCCTGCGCTTCGGTGACGGCGACAGCACCGTGCACGCCCTCGACCACGTGACCCTCGAGGTCGCGGCCGGGGAACTCGTCGCGATCGTCGGCCCGTCCGGCGCCGGCAAGTCCAGCCTCCTCGCGGTCGCGGGCGGGCTGGCCAGGCCCACCTCCGGCACCGTCACCGTCGACGACGTCGTCGTCACCGACCTGAAGGCGCGCGAGCTCACCCGGTTGCGCCGGGAACGCATCGGATTCGTGTTCCAGTCCGGGAACCTGATCCCCGCCCTCGACGCGCGCGACCAGCTCCGGCTCGTCGAGAAGATCACCGGCCGTGCCGGACGCGACCCCGACCAGCTTCTCGAATCCGTCGGCATGAGCCACCGGGCCGGCCGCCGGCCCGGGCAGTTGTCGGGTGGCGAACGTCAGCGCGTCGGTATCGCACGGGCCCTCATGGGACGGCCCTCGCTGCTGCTCGTCGACGAACCGACGGCGGCGCTGGACCGCAGACGCAGCCACGAGGTCGTGGAACTGCTCGCCCGTGAAACCCACGGTGCCGGGGTCGCTACGATCATGGTCACGCACGATCACGACGTGCTCGAGCACTGCGATCGGGTCCTCGAAATGGTCGACGGCGGGCTCCGGCCGCACGACTGACGACCCGCCCGATACGAGAGGAGGGTCCGTGCCGAAGATCTCCGCGGCGACGGTCGTCGAACACCGCGCCGCGCAACGCCGGGCCCTCCTCGACGCCGCGCTCGAACTGCTGTCGGAAACCCCGGACCGGGCACCGTCCCTCGGCGAGGTCGCGGTGCGGGCGGGTCTGGCCCGATCCAGCGTCTACCACTATTTCGGATCGCGCGACGACCTGCTGCGCGCGGTCGTCGAGGACATGTTTCCCCGCTGGAACGCCAAGATCGTCGCGGCGATGAACGCGGCCGACGATCCGGCCGAACGGGTCCTCGCGTACATCGAGGTGAACCTGCGGCTCGTCGCCGACGGCGAGCACGCGGTCATCGGGGTTCTCGCGACCTTCACTCCGCAGGCGTTCACGAACGAGCGGATGCACGCGCTGCACCAGGAGCTGGTGCTCCCCCTGCTCGACGCGCTGCGCGAACAGGGCAGGCCCGACCCGGAGCTGACCGCGGAGTTCATCAACGCGCTCGTCTACAAAGGCACCGAACTGATCGAGGCCGGCCGGAGCCTGGACGACGTGCTCGACACCATCCGGAATCTGGCCGCGCTGGGGTCGGAACGCACCTCACCCTGAGCGTTGTTTCACGTGAAACAACACGTTCGTCCGGCTCAGGATTTCCAGGACGCGGGGTCGACGCGGTGCCGGCTGACGATCGACACCCGGTTGAAGGCGTTCATCGCGATCGCGACCCACACGATCGCCGAGAACTGATCGTCGGTCAGGTGACGGCGCGCCTCGGCGTAGGCGCGGTCCTGCTCGTACGACGACGGCAGCGTCGTCACGGTCTCGGCCAGTTCCAGCGCGGCCCGCTCGGTATCGCTGAACAGCTCGGTGTCCCGCCACGCCCGCAGCACCGCGATGCGTTGCGGCTTCTCACCGCCCTTCAGCGCGTCGCGGGTGTGCACGTCCAGGCAGTACGCGCACCCGTTGATCTGCGAGACCCGCAGGTTCACCAGCTCGACGAGTACGCGGTCCAGGCCGGCCTCGGCGACCGCGTCCCGCACCGCGACCGCCACGGCGACCTGGGCGCGGTACACCGCACGGCTCTGCTTGTCGATCGGGATACGCTCGGGGTTCGACACGGTTCGATTGTCGGCCATCGGCGACCGATCGGTGGCAGGCTCGAAGAATGAGCAATGCCGATGTACACCCTGTCGAGACCACCTGCGGGACCGGTCCGTGCCCCCGCGACGAGGCCGGTCACCCCCGCGTCGAGATCATCACCTCGCGTGAGGTGCCGCTCGGAGGCCCGCGCGCGATGCCGGTCCGGCGGACCCTCCCCCAGCGGCAACGGTCCCTCATCGGCGCATGGTGCTTCGCCGACCATTACGGCCCCGACGACGTCGCCGCGACGGGCGGCATGGACGTGGCCCCGCACCCGCACACCGGGCTGCAGACGGTGAGCTGGCTGTTCACCGGCGAGATCGAGCACCGCGACAGTCACGGCGTGCACGCGATGGTCCGGCCCGGCGAGGTCAACCTGATGACCGGCGGCCACGGCATCTGCCACTCCGAGGTCTCCACCCAGGACACCACCACGCTGCACGGGGTCCAGTTGTGGGTCGCGCTTCCCGACAGCGCCCGCGACGCTCCCCGCAACTTCCAGCACCACGCCCCCGAGACGACGGTCCTGCCCGGGGCCACCGCGAAGGTGTTCCTCGGCTCCTTGTTCGGCGTCACCTCACCGGTGGAGACGTTCACCCCGCTGCTCGGTGCCGAGATCACCCTCGACGCGGGTGCCGAACTGGTGCTGGACGTCGATGCGACGTTCGAGCACGGCGTCCTCGTCGACACCGGCACCGTCCGCCTCGGCGGCACGCAACTGTCGCGCAGCATGCTCGGCTACGTGGGCACGGGCGTGACGTCGCTGACCCTGACGAACCTCACCGACGCCCCCGCCCGCGTGGTCCTGCTCGGCGGCACCCCGTTCGGCGAGGAGATCGTCATGTGGTGGAACTTCGTGGGCCGCAGCCACGACGAGATCGTCCGTTTCCGCGACGCCTGGCAGCGCGAATCGGAACAGTTCGGACGGGTCGAGGGCTACACGGGGAAGGTCGCGAGGCTTCCCGCCCCCGGTCTGCCGAACGCGCAGCTACGCCCGCGACGGAATCCCCGGTAGACGTTCGCGCGGTTCCCGGTCGTCCGCTCGTGCGATCGAGGCAGCGGACGGCTGGGCGCCCGGCAGATGCCCGAACAAGCAGAAAGGGCGCCTCCCGGTTACCCGGAAAACGCCCTCGAACTGCATATCGCGATTGTGGAGCCTAGGAGATTCGAACTCCTGACATCTGCCTTGCAAAGGCAGCGCTCTACCAACTGAGCTAAGGCCCCGTCCGCCGTCAGCGGCTGGTGACCTCGTGCCATTCGTCCTCGCTCCGAAGCATCCGAGCGATTCCGATGACCACCAGCACCGCGGTCCCCACGAGTGCGAGAACCTTCATGCTGGCTGCCCTTTCGGCACGGGGAGTGGGCCTAGGAGGACTTGAACCTCCGACCTCTTCGTTATCAGCGAAGCGCTCTAACCGCCTGAGCTATAGGCCCTCGAACCGATTCGGAACACTACCCCACCGAACCGCGAACAACAAAATCGGTCCGGCGGGGCAGCGTTTTCCCAGTTCAGTCCGGGTCTGCGAGTGTGACCTGCACACCGCCGACGAGATCGGTGCAGAGGTTGTAGATGAACGCACCGAGCGTCGCCATGGCCGTCAGCAGGATGGTGTTGGCCAGGCCGATCACCGTGGCGTAGCCGAAGACCTGACCCGCGGTGATCAGGCCCCCACTACCCGATTCGGAGACGATGTCGGTGAATGCGCTGTTCAGACGCTCCCACACGCCCATTCCGGCGAGGATGCCGTAGAGCAGGCCCACCGCGACCATCCACACGAAGAACAGTGAGAGGGAAATCACGGAGGACATCTTCAGCATCGACCACGGATCGATACGACGTACCTGGACGGTCGCGCGCAACGGATCCCCCGCCATCGGCACCGCCGCGGCGGCTGCCGACGCGGCCGGCGCGGCAGTCGTGGCGTGGGAGGACTCCACCGCCACCGGTGCCGCGGCCGGAAGCGGATGCTTCACCGTCGACAGGTCCGGCAGATCCTTCGCGAGATCCTTGCGTTCGATGTGCCGTGTCGGCCCGTCGATCACGGCCGACTTGGCCTTCGCCGCGGACGGAGCCGCCGTACCGGTCACGACCGGTCGTGCAGGTGTCGTCGGGGCACCCTGAGACGGCCGCGGAGCCCCGCCTGCCGGCTTCACCGGTTGCGCCGCCCCGCGCTGTGGAGCCGCGTTCCCCGTGACCGTCCGGTCGACACCCTGACCGCGGCCCGGCAGGTTCGTCTGCGGCGTGCTCTGCGGCGCGGACGACGTCTGCTGGCCCCGCTGCCACGGCGGCGCCTGGCCACCGGACGCCGGGCGCTGCGCCGGCTTCACGCCCTTGTCCGCCGGCTGCCGGACCGTGGGCGTCGTCTGCGCGGCCGGGTTCGGCTGCGCAGTCTGCTCGGTGCCACCGACTTGCACCGGCTTGTCGGCGGGCGATGCGGGCTTGTCCGATGCCGTGCCGGCACCGTCCGACTTCGGAGCCGGACCCGCCGGTGCCTGCTTCGCCGCCGGGGACTGTGCGGTCGGGCCCGCGGGGGCCTTCGGAGCATCCGGAACAGGTGCGGTGCCCGACGTCTTCGCAGACGCCGGCTTCACGGCGTCCGGCTTGGCCGGAGCGTTCTCCGTCTCCTGCCCGTTAGGGCGCTTCGGTGCCGGGGACCCCTTCTCGGCACCGTTCGGTCCTTGGGGAGTGCTCACTTACGACTCCTTCGCATCTGGTGTGGCGCCCTCCTCGGGCTCATCGGCGTTGCGTGCGATCGCCAGCAACGTGTCACCCTCGGCCAGGTTCATCAACCGGACACCCTTCGTCTGGCGACCGGCCTTGCGCACCTGCTTGGCAGCGGTACGAATGACCCCACCGCCCGAGGTGATCGCGTAGAGCTCGTCGACATCGTCCACGATGAGCGCTCCGACCAGGGTGCCACGCTTGCGGTCGTATTGGATCGTCAAGACGCCCTTACCGCCGCGGCCCTGGACCGGGTAATCCTCCATCGGCGTGCGCTTGGAGTAGCCACCGGACGTCGCGACCAGCAGATACGTTCCCTCGCGGACCACGTTGAGCGACAGCAGCTTGTCGTCCCCGTTGAAGCGCATACCCTGCACACCGGACGTCGCGCGACCCATCGGCCGCAGTGCCTCGTCCGTCGCCGAGAACCGGATCGACTGTCCCTGCTCCGACACGAGCAGCAGATCGTCGTCGGAGGAGCACAACACGGCACCGACGAGCTCGTCCTCGTCGCGCAGGTTGATCGCGACGATGCCGCCGGACCGGTTCGAATCGAAGTCCGCCAGGCGCGACTTCTTGACCAGGCCGTTGCGGGTGGCCAGCACCAGGTACGGGGCGTCCTCGTACGTCTTGATGCGGATCACACCCTGGATGCGCTCGTCCGGCTGGAACGCCAGCAGATTCGCGACGTGCTGGCCGCGGGCGGTACGGCTGGCCTCGGGCAGCTCGTACGCCTTCGCCCGGTACACCCGGCCCTTGGTGGTGAAGAACAGCAGCCAGTCGTGGGTCGACGTGATGAAGAAGTTCTTCACGATGTCGTCCTGCTTGAGCTCGGCGCCCTTGACGCCCTTGCCGCCGCGCTTCTGCGACCGGTACAGATCGGTCTTGGTGCGCTTGGCGTAGCCGGTCTCGGTGATCGTGACGACGACATCCTCGCGCGCGATGAGGTCCTCGTCGGACACGTCGCCGTCCGACGCGATGATCTTGGTGCGGCGCGCATCACCGTACTTGTCGACGACTTCCTTCAGCTCGTCACGGACGATCGCGCGCTGCCGCTCGGGCTTCGCCAGGATGTCCTTGTAGTCGTCGATCTCGCGCTCGATCTCGGCCAGTTCGTCGATGATCTTCTGACGCTCGAGCGCGGCGAGGCGGCGCAGCTGCATCGCGAGGATCGCGTCGGCCTGGATCTCGTCGACGGTGAGCAGGTCCATCAGGCCCGAACGGGCGATATCGACCGTCTGCGAACGGCGGATGAGGGCGATGACCTCGTCGAGCGCGTCGAGCGCCTTGACCAGACCGCGCAGGATGTGGGCGCGTTCCTCTGCCTTGCGCAGCAGGTACCGGGTCCTGCGGACGACGACCTCGATCTGGTGGGTCACGTAGTACCGGATCATCTGGTCGAGGCGCAGCGTGCGCGGCACCCCGTCGACGATCGAGAGCATGTTGCAGCCGAAGCTGGTCTGCAGCTGCGTGTGCTTGTACAGGTTGTTGAGCACGACCTTCGCGACCGCGTCCCGGCGGACCGTGATCACGATGCGCATGCCGACACGGTCCGAGGACTCGTCGTGGATGTCGGAGATGCCGGCGATCTTGCCGTCGCGGACCTGGGTCGCGATCGAAGTGATCAGGTTGTCCGGGTTCACCTGGTACGGCAGCTCGGTGACGACGATCGTGGTGCGCCCCTTGGCGTCCTCCTCGATCTCGACGACCGCGCGCATCCGCACCGAACCGCGACCGGTGGTGTACGCATCGTGGATGCCCTGGCTTCCGACGATCAGACCCGATGTGGGGAAGTCCGGTCCCTTGATGCGCTCCATGACGGCCGCGAGGGTGGTCTGCTCGTCCGCCTCGAAGTTCTCGAGCGCCCAGTAGATCGCGTCGGCGACCTCGTTCAGGTTGTGCGGCGGAATGTTCGTCGCCATGCCGACCGCAATGCCGTTGGACCCGTTGATCAACAGGTTGGGGATACGGCTGGGGAGAACCGTCGGTTCCTGGGTGCGGCCGTCGTAGTTCGGCTGGAAATCGACCGTTTCGTGGTCGATTTCGCGGAGCATCTCCATCGCGAGCGGCGTGAGCCGGCACTCGGTGTACCGCATCGCGGCGGCACCGTCGTTGCCGGGCGAACCGAAGTTGCCCTGGCCGTCGACGAGCGGGTACCGCATCGACCACGGCTGTGCCAGTCGCACGAGCGCGTCGTAGATGGAGGAGTCGCCGTGCGGGTGGTAGTTGCCCATCGTCTCGGCGACGGCGCGGGCCGACTTCACGTAACCGCGGTCCGGTCGGAAACCGTTGTCGTACATGGCGTACAGGACTCGGCGGTGCACCGGCTTGAGGCCGTCCCGCACGTCGGGCAGGGCGCGGCCCACGATCACGCTCATCGCGTAATCGATGTAGCTGCTCTGCATCTCCTGCTGGATGTCGACGGGCTCGATGCGGTCGTGCCCCGGCCCCTCCGGCGGCAACGTGGTGTCGGTCATGAGCTCCTTCTTCTACTCGGCTCGAACGTCTGCCCGGGACCGTCGCCCGGTGGACGTCTCGCAACCACCCGAGTCTATAGGTGCAGGTCAGCGAACACCGAGAAGGACGGCACTTTCTTCCGTCACGTTACGCGCGGGAATCCGCGGGACCGGTGATCAGACGGTCGGAACGTTGCCGGGAGCAGCGGGAGTCGTGTTCTCGCTCCCGGCGCTCCACCGCGCGACGGATTCCTCGAGCTCGACGTCGGCCCGGCTCAGGGTCAGGCCGAGAACGAGGATCGACAGGGCCAGCACGAGGATGCCGAGGATGAACGCGGGGAACAACAGCGACAGGACGGTCATGCCTCCCGGCCTCGGCGCGGTCGGATCGACCGTGACCTCCACACCGGCCATGCCGGTGTAGTGCAGCGCGACGACCGCGAGGCCCATGACCAGCGCGGCCGGGATACGCACGACGAACTTCTCGGAGACGCGGCCGAGCCACAGCGCCGCGTTCGCCGCGACGAGACCGATGATCACCGATGCCACCACGAACACCGTGTCGTGTTCGACGGTGCCCTGAATGCGGAGCGCGGCCATGCCGGTGTAGTGCATGAGGCTCACCGCCAGGCCCATGATCGTTCCGCCGATCAGCAGCCGGGCCACCGACGGGATCTTGTCGAGGACCGTGTCCCCGAAACCGGCAATCCAGAGACCGACCATGGTCGCAACGACGGCCAGCACCACCGAGAAGAGCGTCAACGGCAGGTCGTAGCGGACGGGCGAACCGATGACGTCGAACCCCATCATGCCGATGAAATGCATGAGCCAGATACCGATACCACCGATCGCGACCGCCGCCAGGGCGATCCAGCCGGTACGCTGGCCGACCTTCGCGTTGGCCGACTGACGGACACACGACAGGCCCACGTACGAACCGATGACAGAAGTGGCGTAAGCGAGAAAGAGCACCCACGTTCCCATGGAGAAGTGATGCATTTCGTGCGACATCTTGACCCTCGACCTCGGCACGAAAATATGAACCGCATGGTGGTGACGTGCCACACCGGCCGAAACGGGCTGCAGCCCTCTGCCCCCCGCGGCAGCGGGACCAACATATACCAGTCAACCGGTTTGTAAACAGGGGCGGGCTGTCGCGACGCGGAACGCCTACGGAACCCGGGCCCCGCCCTCGTTCGCACCGCGGTCGGCCACCCACTGGTCGGCCTCCCGCTCGAGTTGCGCCGCAACCCGATCGGGGTCCATGAGGGCCAGCACGATGGGCACCGTGATGACCACCATGCCGACGACGAACACAACGAACAGGACCGAGAACAACTCGGTCCCGCCGGGCATCGGCATCGTGGCGTCCGGCGTCACGTCGACCGCCGCCATTCCGAGGAAGTAGACGCCGAGAACCGCCGCGCCCGTGACGACACTGCCGCACAGGCGCAGGAGGAAACTACCGGCGACCTCGACGAGCCACAGGAACGAGAACGCCACCACGAGCGACACCGCGGCGGTCGCGAGGACGAACGTCGTGTCGAAGGTGAACGTGCCCTGCAGTCGCACCGACCACATGAGGGACAGGAACACCACGCAGATCCCGGCACCGAACAGCAGCCCGCCGCCGAGCAGCCGGCCGGGAGAATGCCCGCCCCGGGAAACCGAGACGACCATCGCGACGAACGAGCTCACCAGGGCCACCGCCAGCGAGAACGCGATGGTCAGCAGATCGTGACGCACGACGCTGCCGGTGACCCCGAACCCGGCGACGGCGAGCAGCAGCGCCAGCCACACCCCCACGCCACCGGCGGCCGAGGCGGCGAGCAGCAACCAGGACAGCCACCTCCGTTCGGTGGCGGCGAAACGTGCCTTCCTGGCGCACACGAGCCCGACCAGCAAACCGATCGACGACGTCGCGAACGCCAGCACCACCACCCACGACCCCATGGAGAAGAGCTGAACGTCAGCGTCCACTACCGAGCCACCGGCTGATGCAACTTCCTCAACGCGTATTCGGTGACGGTGACCAGAGCGGACTTCGCCGACTCACGCGCACGGGCGTCGATCGAGACGATCGGAACCTCGGCCGAGACGGCCAGCGCCTGCCGGATGTCCTCCACCGGGTACCGCGGAGCATCGTCGAACTCGTTGATCGCGACGATGAACGGGAGATTCCGCGCCTCGAAGAAGTCGACGGCGGCGAAACTCTCGTCCAGGCGACGGGTGTCGATCAGAACGATCGCCCCGATGGCGCCGCGGATGAGGTCGTCCCACATGAACCAGAACCGATGTTGTCCCGGCGTACCGAACAGGTACAGCACGAGATCCTCGGCCAGGCTGATGCGACCGAAGTCCATGGCGACGGTCGTCGTGGCCTTCTGCGGCGTAGCACTCAAGTTGTCCACGCCGTCGCTGGCGTTGGTCACCAAGGCTTCCGTGCGCAGCGGGACGATCTCCGACACCGCCCCCACCAACGTGGTCTTTCCGACACCGAAGCCGCCGGCGATCACGATTTTGGTCGAGGTCACCCGCTTGGGGTCGTTAGAGTTCGCGAAGTCCACTGAGGACCCTTTCAATCAGCTCACGACGCTCGGCGTCGCTCGAATCGTCTTTGAGCGTGGCCAAGATCTGGACATGTCCGGCCTCGACGAGATCAGCGACGAGGACGCGTGCCACCCCGATTGGCACACCCACCCGAGCAGCGATCTCGGCTACCGACGGGGACTCCTTGCACAACTCCAAAATGGTGGCGTTGATGTTGTCCAGGTCCCGGGCCCGATCATCGGTACCCGGGATCGCCTGGATCAACGCCTCCAACGCCAGTTCGACCGCGGGACTCGTCCGCCCCGAAGTCAGTGAGTACGGACGGACCAGACTGGGCTGATCCGGAACCGACTCAGGTTTGCGCGATTCCATGGCCACCTCGACGTCAGGACCCCTGGCCGACCCGCGGGGTCGCCTCGACCGACGCTCCCACGCGGTCGACCAGGAGCGCCATCTCGTAACCGACCTGTCCGATGTCACACTCCGACGCGGTCAGCGCAGCCAGATGAGAGCCGTCGCCGACACTCATGAGCAGCAGGTAACCGTGCTGCATCTCGACAACGGACTGCAGGACGCCGCCGCCGTCGAACAGCTGCGACACGCCGTTGGACAGGCTGGCGAGACCGGACGTCACCGCAGCGAGCTGCTCGGCGCGGTCGACCGGAAGGTGCGCGCTGGCAGCCATGAGCAGGCCGTCGGCGGACACGAGCACGGCGTGGGACACACCGGGAACCTCGCGAGCGAAATTCGATACCAACCAGTCCAAAGGACGAGTTACGTCGGATCCGTGATCAATGTTCATCGAACTCCCTGTTCGTCGTTCTCACGTGTGGTCGCGTTCACAGTAGACCGGCCGTTGCGGACGCCCTGCTGGTGACGGCTGAGGTTCGCCCGGATGGATTCCGGGTCGCGCCTGCGGATGGCAGGCCGTTCCGCGGGTGCCGCGGGTTCGACCGCACCCGGCACCAGCCGGTGACCGGGAGCGCGCCGAGGCAGACCTGCGGTGGTGTGATCCTCCACAGGAACCTCGGTCGCGCGCTGTGCCGCTTGCCATCCTGCGTCAGCCGGCGACGTCCATTCTCGCTTGCGTCGGTCCTCCGGCAGACTCGTCGGGTCGACGAGCCAATCCGACATCATGTCGGTGAAGATCGGCGTGCCCGCAGGTGGGCGCCGGATGGCTCCGGTGTCGCCACGGGGCTGGAAGAACGAGGCAGTCTTCGCCGAGTTCGTCCGGTACCGATGCCGCGCGGCCTGGCTGGCCTCACTGTGCGGGGACACCGAGTCGCCGTTGGCGATGCTCGGAGCCGACTGCGTCGAAGGACCCGCGAAGGCTGCCGCACCACTGGTGGGGGCCGGTTCGCCCGGCGCCGAGTGACGCTGCGGCAGACCGGGAGTCGCTCCCGGCTCACGCTGCGGCAGACCCGGAGTCGCGCCGGGCCGGCGCTGCGGCAGACCGGTGATCGGTCCACCTTCGGGCGCGCGGGTAGCGGCATCGACCGGAGCTTCGACGACCGGTTCGGGCCGACTCACAGGCTGCTGGGCATGCCGCTGCGGCAGACCGGGTGTGGTTCCCGGCTGACGCTGGGGCAGACCTGCGTCCTGCGAACGCTGCGGCAGACCCGAGTCCTGCGAACGCTGCGGCAGGCCACCGACCGGTGCCGGGGCGACCGGCTCGGACACCGACGGCGCAGTCGCACCGGACGCCGACGGAGCCGGAGTCAGGCCGGGCGTCGCACCCGGCTGACGCTGCGGCAGACCCGGCGGGGGCGACTGGCGCTGCGGCACGGACTGCGGGGACACAGGCTGCGGGGACACAGGCTGCGGCGGTGCAGACTGCGGCGAGACCGAACGCTGGGGCAGACCCGGCGTGGTTCCCGGCTGACGCTGGGGCAGACCTGCGTCCTGCGAACGCTGCGGCAGACCCGAATCGGAAATGCTCGGCGTGACCGCCGTTCGTTCCTGATCCGGCTCGACCGGCGGCCGCTGACGCGACGGGAGCGCAGAAGCCAGCGCCGCGGCCGCATCGGGCTGAATCCGGGGTGCCGGTGCCGGCGAAGGTGAAGGCGCCGTAGGCGATTGCGGGGTCGGCAGACCGGGGGTCGCGCCGGGCTGGCGACGCGGCAGACCCGGGGTCGCACCGGGCTCACGCTGCGGGAGCCCGTCCACCGGCCGGCCGTTGGCCGCGTGGTGGTGACCGTTCTGTTCGGGCTTCTGCAACGACGGCGCCTGCGAGCGGGCCGGCGCAGCCGGAAGCTCGCCGGAGATCGCGGGACGGGCCTGCGGGATCTCGCCCGACGCGTTTCCGTGCCGCGCCGAGGCCGGTAGTTGCGGCGTCTCCCGCTCCGGGCGCGGGAGCGCCGGCTGTTCCTGGAAGTCGTCCTGCATTTCGGCGCCGCGCCACGGCTGCGGACCCGTCTGAGACAGCGCAAGCGGCGAGACGAGCAGAACGTCCGGGATGTGCACGCTTGCGGTGATACCGGGGTTGCGCGCGGTGTCGAAGGTCGGACGCAGCCGCACGGTGAGACCGTGCCGGTCCGCGAGCCGCGACACCACGAACAGACCCATGTGACGCGCCGAGTCGGGACCGACCTCGCCGCCCTGGGACAGGCGGTGGTTGATCACGTCGAGTTCCTCGGCGGGGATACCGATTCCGCGGTCGGCGATTTCGACGAGCAGACCACCGTCGACGGCACGCGCGAAACTGAACGTGACGTTGCTGTCCGGCGGAGATGCGCGCAGCGAGTTGTCGACGAGCTCGGCGAGCAGGTGGACGATGTCGGTCGCCACGGCACCGCTGAGCGCGCCGTCCGGCGTCGAGCCGATCTGGACGCGCTGGTAGTCCTCGACTTCGGACATCGCCGCGCGGAGGATGTCGCCGAGCTGAACCGGTGCGGAATGGCCGCGACGCACCCGGGTGCCGGAGAGAATCAGGAGGTTGTCGCCGTTGCGGCGCATACGGGCCGCGAGGTGGTCGAGACGGAAGAGACTCTCGAGACGGCCCGGATCCTTCTCCTCGTACTCGAGTCGCTCGATGAGGCCGAGCTGCTGCTCGACGAGCGACTTGCTGCGCCGCGCCAGCGTCTCGAACATCTCGTTGATCTGCAGGCGCAGGTGTGCCTGCTCACCGGCGAGACGCAGTGCCTGGCCGTGCATGTCGTCGACAGCGCGGGCGAGCTGGCCGATCTCCTCGGTGGTGTGCACCGGAACGCGCGTGAACTCGATGTCCTCGATGTTGTCGCCGAGCTTGATGCGGTCGACGGCCTCGGGCAGCTCCTGCCGGGCGACCTTGAGGGCGCCGTAGCGCAGCCGGCGGATCGGGCCGACGAGAGAGCGCGACACCAGCAGCGCCAGCACGAGTGCGGCGAGAAGCGTCGCGAGAACGATCGCGGTGTCGCGCAACGCGGCCGAGCGGGTTTCCCCGGCACGGTCCTCGACGGTGGTGGTGATGCCCTCGGTGGCCTGCTGGATCAGCGACCCGTAGATCTCGAGGCTCCGCATCATCGACGTGCGGAGGTTCAGAAGCGGCAGGGGCCCGTCCGCGGCCGCGTCCACCATGTCGGATCGAGTCTTCACCAGGTTGCGCAGTTCCTCGATCTGGCCGTCGGCCAGCGGGTAGGAACGCGCGAGCGTCTCGAGCATGGCGAGCTCGGCTCCGGAAGCGGAAACAAGCTCGGTGCCCGGCTGATTCGGGTCGCGGAGGATCGCGACCATACCCATGACCTGATCGAACAGGTAACGCTGGGTGGCCCAGGCATCGACGAGGCGGGTGCCCTCGAGCAACACCCCTTCGTCCTCGATGGGGTCGACGATCGCGCCGACGATGTTGGACATGTCGCTGCGGATCTCGGTGGTGCGCTGGTTCAGGTCGGTGATCGGGACCTGGCCGGCCTTCATCTGGTCACGGAGAGCTTCGGCGCTGGCCAGCACGCGGGTCAGATCCGCCGCGATGACCGGGTCGAGCTCGGGATTCATCGAGACGGTACGGACCTTCTCGAGTGTTTCGTCGAGTCGTGCGACTTCTTCCGGCGTGCTCAGTCCCGCCGCGGTCGTGCCCGCGAGAGTGCCGAGTGCGGTACCGAAGTCGACGAGTGCAGGGACGTGCGCGACCTGGTCGGCAGCCTGCGAGAAGTGGACAGCGTTGGACAGTTCCTCCTGGATGCGCAGACCACCGAGCACCATCGCCACCGTTACCGGGATAGCGAGTACTGCGGTGACCTTCCAGCGAAGACCCCACCCCTCGATGTTCCACCACCGCTGCCGGGGCGGCGAATCGTCACTCATGGATCAAGCTCTCCTTCCACCCCGATCACGACTCCGCACTGCATTCCACACGACACGATCGACGATCGAGCGCGAGGTACCGCGTGGATGCAGTCGAATGAGGCGTTCCTGGGTGAGGGCACCTTAGCGGGACATACAGGGAATATGGAAGAACCTCCCAACACCCCGGTCACCGCCGTCCCCCGATCGACAATCGCGAACACACGATCGCACCAGATAGTACTCACGGGTAACGTGGCCGCGCCATCGCGCCTGCCACCGACACGCTGAAATAGCAGGGTAAATGCTGTGATTTACGACACAACATCTACCCTGCTGTCACAGCAGCATCACACGTCGAGGAACCTGACGTCCTTCGCGTTACGGGTGATGAAGCTCCGGCGGGCCTCGACGTCCTCGCCCATCAGAACGCTGAAGAGCTCATCCGCCGCGGCTGCGTCGTCGAGGCTGACCTGACGCAGGATCCGCACGCTCGGGTCCATGGTGGTTTCCCACAGCTCGGTGGCATTCATCTCACCGAGACCCTTGTAGCGCTGGATACCGTCGTCCTTGTTGATCTTCTTGCCCGACTCGAGACCCGCCTTGAGCAGTCCGTCACGCTCGCGGTCCGAGTACGCGAACTCGGGCTCGGACCGCTGCCACTTGAGCTTGTACAGCGGCGGCTGCGCGAGGTAGACGTGACCGTTCTCGACCAACGGACGCATGAACCGGAAGAGCAGCGTGAGCAACAGCGTCGCGATGTGCTGACCGTCGACGTCGGCGTCGGCCATGAGCACGATCTTGTGATAGCGCAGCTTCGAGATGTCGAACTCGTCGTGGATACCCGTACCGAACGCCGTGATGATCGACTGGACCTCGGTGTTCTTCAGAACCCGGTCGATGCGGGCCTTCTCGACGTTGATGATCTTGCCGCGCAGCGGCAGGATCGCCTGGTACATCGAATCGCGGCCGGACTTGGCGGAGCCACCTGCGGAGTCGCCCTCCACGATGTAGATCTCGCACTTGCTCGGATCGTTGGAACGGCAGTCGGCGAGCTTGCCGGGCAGACCGCCGAGATCGGTGGCGCTCTTGCGGCGCACCAGCTCGCGGGCCTTGCGGGCCGCGACGCGGGCCTGCGCCGACGACACGGCCTTCGTCACGATCGTCTTCGCGTCGGCCGGATTCGACTCGAGCCAGTGCGTCAGGTGCTCGTTGCACGCCTTTTGCACGAACGACTTGACCTCGGTGTTACCGAGCTTGGTCTTGGTCTGGCCCTCGAACTGCGGTTCCGAGACCTTCACCGAGATGATCGCTGCGAGTCCCTCACGGATGTCGTCACCGGTGAGGTTCGGGTCCTTGTCCTTGAGGAGCTTCTTGTCCTTCGCGTACTTGTTGACCACGCTGGTCAGCGCCGCACGGAAACCTTCCTCGTGCGTGCCGCCCTCGTGGGTGTTGATGGTGTTGGCGAAGGTGTGGACGGACTCGGAGTACCCCGAGTTCCACTGCATCGCGATCTCGAGTTCGTGACCGGTACCGCGTGCGGTGAAGCCGACGACCGAATTGTGGATGGGCTGCTTGGTGCGGTTGATGTGACGCACGTAGTCCTCGAGCCCGCCCGGGTAGTGGTAGACGCGGGACTTGACCTTGTGCGGGGCCTCGGCCGACTTCTCCGACTCCTGCTCATCGGCGGTCTTCGGCGCCTCGGCGAGTTCACTGACGACGTCCTCGGTGACCTCCTCGGGGGCGACGCGCTCGTCGGTGAGCGTGATCGTCAGGCCCTTGTTGAGGAACGCCATCTCCTGCAGGCGGCGCGCGACGGTCTCGAAGTTGTAGGTCGTGGTCTCGAAGATCTCCGGGTCCGCCCAGAATCGGACGGTGGTGCCGGTGGCCTTCGTCTCGGCGCCCCGGACCAGTTCACCGGGCTTGGACGCGCGGTACGTCTGCTCCCAGTGGTAGCCGTCGACGTCGATCTCGACCTCGAGTTGGGTGGACAGCGCGTTGACGACCGAGATACCGACGCCGTGCAGGCCACCGGAAACTGCGTAGGCGTCCGAATCGAACTTGCCGCCCGCGTGCAGCTGGGTCAGGACGACCTCGACGGTCGGTGCACCGGAGGCGTGCATCCCGACAGGGATGCCGCGGCCGTCGTCGACGACCTGGACGCCGCCGTCCTCGAGGAGGGTCACGTCGACTCTGGTCGCGTATCCGGCCATCGCCTCGTCGACCGA
The DNA here is from genome assembly GCF_001646785.1 of Rhodococcus phenolicus. Classification (GTDB taxonomy): domain Bacteria; phylum Actinomycetota; class Actinomycetes; order Mycobacteriales; family Mycobacteriaceae; genus Rhodococcus; species Rhodococcus phenolicus. The sequence goes on along the minus strand of NZ_LRRH01000037.1, from coordinate 54,900 downwards.
GTTGTCCACGACCTCCCAGATCAGGTGGTGCAGACCACGTTCACCGGTCGAGCCGATGTACATGCCGGGGCGCTTGCGCACCGCCTCGAGACCCTCGAGGACGGTGATGGACGAAGCACCGTAGTCACTCTTGTTCTTGTTCGACTTCTGGGCAGCCACGGGTGGGTAGCTCTCCTTCTCCGCCTCGGCCTCGCGCGCGTTCGCGCCACGCATGTCCACTCATCCTACTTGCAGCAACGACAACTGCCGGGGGCGACACAGGACGGGCTTGCGGCACCGCTCATTGCCACGCAGCGGCGATCGCGCGGCTCGGCGCATCAAATTTGCCGCACCAACTCCGGCTCGACCGTCTGCCGGACGAACTCCCCGGTCAGACGGGCAAGGTCACCCGGGTGGGTCCGTGGCGACCAGTGTCCCGCATCGAGGTGTTCTCGTTGCAGATTCGGCACCCACCGGCCCGTGTCCTCGTATCCGGCGGGCCGCACCGCCCGGTCGCGGCCGGCAAGCACGAGCCGGACGGGCACGTCGGTGACGCGCTCGCGCGGCGAGGCCAGCCGACGACGAATGTTGGCGCGGTACAACTTCAGTCCGTGCACCATGTCGTCGGCGAGGGTCGGCGCCGACGAGATCACCGACGGATCGGCGCGGTCGAACAGGCCGACGAACCGCGGCCAGTTCCGGGCGAGCGCCCATCGCAGCACCGGGACCGGAACGCCGGGAAGCTGGAACGCCAGCGTGTACGCCGAGGCGACGGACTGCGCGAGCGGCCCCGCGAACCGGCCGGCGCGCACGCTTCTGCGCAACCACAGGCCCAGGTGATCCAGGTTCGGACCGGATACCGACGTGTACGAGGCGATGCGTCCGGCCGCGCCGGGGTCGCACACCGCTTCCCAGCACACCACCGCACCCCAGTCGTGGCCGAGCAGGTGCACCGGTTCGCCGGCGCCGACCGCATCGACGACCGCGAACAGGTCCTGCGCCAGTTCCTCGAGCCGATAGTCCCGCACGCGCGACGGGACACTCGAGGCCCCGGCACCGCGGTTGTCGTATCGCACGATGCGAAATTCGCCGACGAGGAGCGGCACGACGTGGTCCCACAGGGCGTGCGTGTCGGGCCAGCCGTGCACCAGCACGATCGTCGGACCGTGCGGATTACCCTCGACGACGACCTCGAGCCGGACCGAGTCGCGGGTGACGGCAAGTGTGGACACATGACCTCCCGAGTGAGATGGTCGACGAAAATTGGTGTATCACAAGATTTTTCGTCGCCGGTTGACGCCCGGCGGCCCACCACCGGCGCCGGACGATTTTTAACGTAACACTCGGTTATAGATAAATCTACGGTTCGTCAGCCGTAGGTGTCCCGCGGTCCGCGGCCGCGGATGTGCCGCTCGCCCTTGCGCCAGCTCGGCGCGGTCGGACCGGTGATCCGCAGCTCCTTGACCACCCCGTGCCCGACCGCCGCGGCGATCTTCGCGAGAATCTGGGACTGCATCATCCTCAGCTGCGTCGCCCACGCCGTGGACTCCGCCGACACGTGCAGCACACCTTCGCGCAACGTCGTCGGCGACGCGTGGGAGGCGATGTCCTCACCGACCACACGCGGCCAGCTGCCCAGCACCGTGCCCTCCGACACGTGCCCGGCCCACCCGCGCTGCTTCGACAGCGAGTTCACCAGCGCACCGAACGGCTGCGGGTCGCGCTCGTCGGGACCGGGACCGGACCATCCCCGGCGCCGGCGACGCGGCCGCAGCGGGCCCCGTGACGCACGTCCCTGCCCGACGGATTTGCCGCTCGCCTTCGCCGCCGCTCGAGCCTCCTCGAGAGCGCGTCGCGCAAGATCGATGCCGCGCAACGGTTCCTGTGGATCATCCTGTGGATGATGTGGAGAACTGCTTGCGTTCTCGTCACTCACGGCCGCACCTCCTCGACCTCGGTTCGGGTCAGCACCGACAGCCGGCCCCGATCGGTGTCCTCGGCACGCACCGAGAAGCGTGCACCCGACAGCTCCGTCGGCACGTCCTCCGGAACCGCCGCGGTGATCAGGACCTGTTCGGCCGACGCCGCCACCGCCGCGAGCGCGGTCCGCCGCCGCCGGTCGAGCTCGGCGAACACGTCGTCGAGCATGAGCACCGGATCGGTGCCCTCGGACCGAAGCAATTCGAATGCCCCGAGCCGCAGAGACAACGCATACGACCACGACTCCCCGTGGCTGGCATAGCCTTTCGCGGGCTGGTCGCCCAGGATCAACTCGAGTTCGTCCCGGTGCGGGCCGACCAGGCAGACACCGCGCTCGATCTCCCGGGTCCGGGCGGCCGCCAGCGCCGCGCCGAACGCCGCCTCGATGGTGTCGCGGTCGCCGGGTTCGGGACGGCGGGCCGGATCCGCGAACTCCCCGGGGAGGGCGTCACCGAGGCTGCTGCGGTAGCGCAGCAGTGCCGGACGCGATTCCGGCGCGATCGACCGGTACGCGGCGGCCACGTGTGGCGCCAGATCGTGCAGCAGCGCGATGCGCGCCGCGAGCAGTTCGGCACCGTGCGACGCCAGGTGGCCGTCCCACACGTCGAGGGTCGCCAGCGCTCCGGCACCGTCCGCCGATCGCGTACCCCGCCGGAGCGCGCCCCCGGCGGTCTTCAGCAGCGCCGACCGCTGCCGCAGCACCTTGTCGTAGTCCGCGCGGACGCCCCCCAGCCTGGGGATACGGGTGGTAAGCAACTCGTCGAGAAAGCGGCGGCGCTCACCGGGATCCCCGCGGACCAGCGGCAGGTCCTCGGGGGCGAACAGCACGGTCCGCAGGATCCCGAGAATCTCCCGGGGACGACGCGTCGGCGACTGGTTGATCCGGGCGCGGTTGCTCTTGCCGTCGTTGATCTCCACATCCAGGGCCAGCTCCCGGCCCGCGTTGACGACGTGTGCGCTCACCAGCGCCCGCGACGTGCCGGCCCGCAGCAACGGCGCGTCGCCGGAGACCCGGTGCGAGGTCAGGGTCGAGAGGTATCCCAGCGCCTCGAGCAGGTTGGTCTTGCCGTGGCCGTTGCGCCCGAGCAGCACCGTCGGTCCCGGAGCCAAGTCCATCGAGACGGCGTCCCAGGATCGGAAGTCGCGCAGTGAGAAGGTGCGAACGTACACGGGCCGCTCACCTGGTCCGTGCCGGTCAGCCCGGCAGACGCACAGGCATCAGCAGGTAGGTGTAGTCGCTCTCCGGGGCCGCGAACGTGCCCGACGCATCCGGCTCCGGCTCCTCGTCGAGAGCCGGGCGCAGCACGGCCGGACGGCTCGACGTGGTGAAGCCGAACGAGACCTTCTCGGTGTGGAGCGAGCCGAGGCCGTCGAGCAGGTACCCCGGGTTGAACGCGATCACGAGCGGCTCACCGTAGAACTCGGCGGGCAACGATTCCTCGGCGCGGCCGGCGTCGTCGCCACCGGCCGACAGCAGCAGGCCACCGTCGGCGAACTCGAGTCGTACCTGAGCGCCACGCTCGGCGACCAGCGCGACGCGTTTGATGGCGTCGACGAGCGGTGCGATCTCGACCGTGGCCATTGCGGTGTGCTCGTTCGGCAGCAGCTGACGGAACTTGGGGAATTCGGCGTCGAGCAGGCGTGTGGTGGTGCGGCGGCCGTCGGCGACGATGCCCAGGAGCCCGTCCGCACCGACCGCGGAACCGCTGCCCAGCGCGAGCTGGACCGGCGAGTTACCGGATCCGCCAACGGTTTTCGCTGCCTCGGAGAGTGTCTTGGCGGGAACGAGCACGGCCGAGCTGGTGGCCTCGGTAGTGGGCATCCACTCGACCTTGCGCACCGCGAGACGGAACCGGTCCGTGGCCGCGAGGACCATATCGGTGCCGTCGATCTCGACGCGGATGCCGGTGAGCATCGGCAGCGTGTCGTCCTTGCCCGCCGCGACCGCGACCTGGCTGATGGCCTCGGAGAACACGTCGACCGGCAGCGACCCGGTCTGCTGGGGCAGCTCCGGCAGCTGCGGGTAGTCCTCGACGGGCATCGTCGGCAGCGAGAACTTCGCGCTGCCGCAGTTGATGAGCACGCGGGTGCCGTCGAGCACGACGTCGACGGGCTTGTTCGGCAGGGCGCGGGTGATGTCCGCGAGCAGCTTGCCCGACACCAACACCTGGCCGGGGGTGATCACCTCGGCCGAGACGTGCACCTGCGCGGAGACCTCGTAGTCGAAGCCCGAGACGGTCAGGCCCTGCTCCTCGGCTGCGAGCAGCACACCGCCGAGCACGGGGACCGGAGGACGTGACGGAAGGCTCCGTGCCACCCATGCGACAGAGTCGGCGAAGTCCTCGCGAGCAACACGAAACTTCATGGTTCCAAGCTCCATCTGCCGGTGGATCCTCTCGTCCGAGCTGACGTGCTCCTGCGCACGTCCGGGGGCTGACAAGTCCTAAGAAGTCTGACACAAGGCCCCGACACCGGGACGCGGCATCGAGGATCGTCGCTTCACGTTATGCCTTCGGCTCCGGCTTGGAAAGCCGAGGGCTCGAGCGAGGACGCGCTCTCGAGAGGCCTGTGGACTCGAGTGCTCCACACCCCTGTTTTCAAAAGAGTTTTTCTTGAAAGAAACTCAAAAGCAGTAATAGGGGGTGTGGAATCTGTGGACCAACGACCGTCTACGCTGGTGAAGCACCGTCCGGCGGGGTGGATTACTCGAGGATGAACTCGAGGACTACTCGAGGATGAATGTGAACATCTCGAGACTATCCACGTTCGGTGCACCGTTCGTCCACAGAGATTCCACGTTCTGCACATGCTAGTCCACAGGTGTGAGGATGTTCTGCGATCTCGAGATTCGGGATGACCCACAGGTGTGCAGAGCCTGTGCACGGATTGTGGACAAACGGAACGGGTCCGGACTCGAGAGCCCGGACCCGTTCGATGTGTGATGCGTCTGTCAGCGCTTGGACCGCTGCTTGATGCGTGCCGTGAGTTCCTGCACCTGGTCGTAGACCTTGCGCCGCTCGGTCATCTCCTTGCGAATCTTCTTGTCCGCGTACATGACTGTGGTGTGGTCCCGGCCGAACGTCTGCCCGATCTTCGGCAGGGACAGGTCCGTCAGCTCCCGGCACAGGTACATGGCGATCTGGCGTGCCTGCGCCAGCGGCCGGGCCTTACCGGGGCCGCAGAGGTCGTCGATCGAGGTACCGAAGTACTCCGCGGTCACGGCCATGATCGTGGCCGAATTGATCTCGAGTGCCGTGGAGTCGGGGATGAGATCGCGCAGCACCACCTCGGCGAGTGTGAGATCGAGCGGCTGCCTGTTCAGCGACGCGAAGGCCGTGACGCGGATCAGAGCGCCCTCGAGTTCGCGGATGTTGCGTTCGATCCGGCTGGCGATCAGCTCGAGTACGTCGTGCGGGACGTCCAGCCGGTCCATCCGGGCCTTCTTGCTGAGGATCGCGATGCGGGTCTCGAGTTCCGGCGGCTGCACGTCGGTGATCAGGCCCCACTCGAACCGGGTGCGCAGGCGCTCCTCGAGCGTCGCGAGTTGCTTCGGCGGCCGGTCCGACGACACGACGATCTGCTTGTTCGCGTTGTGGAGGGTGTTGAAGGTGTGGAAGAACTCTTCCTGGATACCCTCCTTGCCCTCGATGAACTGGATGTCGTCGACGAGCAGGATGTCGGTCTCGCGGTAGCGCTTCTTGAACGCCACCTTCCGGTCGTCGCGGAGGCTGTTGATGAAGTCGTTCGTGAACTCTTCGGTGGAGACGTACTTGACCCGCATGCCCGGGAACAGGCGCTGTGCGTAGTGGCCGGCGGCGTGCAGCAGATGGGTCTTGCCCAGCCCGGATGCACCCCAGATGAACAGGGGGTTGTAGGCGCGGGCCGGTGCCTCCGCGATCGCGACCGCCGCGGCGTGCGCGAAACGGTTCGAGGCACCGATGACGAAGGTGTCGAAGGTGTACTTCGCGTTGAGGCTGCTGCTGCCCCCGGAAGGCGCCGGAGCGCTGTGGGTGGGCGGCTGGGTGAAGTACGACGGCCACGACTCACGGACCGCCGTGATGGCCTCCCGGTCGTCGTCGACCTCCTCGAGTTCGCCGGCCTCCACCTCGAGCACCTCGTGGTCGAGGGAGGCCAGGCGACGGTGCCGGAAGGGCGGGACCATGTCGCGCGGGCTCGGCTTGCGGGTACGCGGCTCGGCCGGCCGGGACTCGAGGGGCAGGCCCTCCAGCGGCAGGGTGTCGCGCGGGACCGCGTACGGGTCCTCGCTGGGGTTGGTGGTGTCCTCGGTGGGCTCGATGCGAACACCGAGTCCTTCCACACGATGGCCCAGATGACGGTTGAGCGAGCGCAGGATCGGTTCACGCAGGTCGCGTTCGATGGCCTCCTGCGCGAACGACGACGGCACCGACAGCAACGCGAATCCCTGTGCCAGTGTCAGCGGTTTGACCAGCGCAAGCCATGCTTTCTGGCCCTTGGTCAGTGCACCGCCGTCGACGGTGAGTTCGGCGACGACGTCCGACCACACATCGGCCAGCGCGTTCGGCTCGTCGGTCACGTAGCTGTCCTCCACTGTCCATCGGTTCGAATTTCCACACAATTATCCACAGGTGTGGACAAGCATGGTGCCACGCCCTGCCGCGACGCGCGGAGGTTGCAGGGTGCAGATAAACGATCTGTTTCGGGTGAACCTGCGGGCCCGGTGCGGCACACCGTCGGTGCCGCTGCTCGACGAACCGCCGTGCGGGCCCGGGACAGCGGTCCGATCAGGGTCGTTCTCGAGTGAGGCCCGGGACCGGTGGCCGGGCACATCGACGGTGGCACGGCGGCGACAACGGCGGCTGATGCGCGTGAAGATGCGTCCCCTGCGAAGCCATGAAGGGAGCCTACACCGCACGTGATCGCTATCACATGTATTGCGTGACATGGAGAACCGCTGCGGGGCGGCGTGTCGGGTTGCGTCCGCCGAGGTTGCGCGGTTTGATTTCGCGTCCCGCTCCGAGTAGCCTCGAACAGTCACTCATACGGCAGTGACGGATCCGTGCTGCGTTGCTTCACAGCCTCGTCCGGTGCGGGTCGTGCGATTTCCGTAAATGTTAGACCGCTGACGCCCGCAGGCGTCACAGAACTTCGAGGAGTGTCGACCGTGGCCAAGGGCAAGCGGACGTTCCAGCCGAACAATCGCCGCCGCGCGCGCGTTCACGGCTTCCGTCTCCGGATGCGTACCCGTGCGGGTCGCTCGATCGTGTCGGCGCGTCGCCGCAAGGGCCGCGCCTCCCTCACCGCCTGATCCCCGTAACGGGAGCTCGGGATGCTGCCTGAGCCGCACCGCCTGCGCCGTCGCGCGGACTTCTCCGAGACAGTCCGACACGGCCGCAGGCAAGGACGGCGCGATCTCGTCGTACATGCGATCGAGCGGGATAGGTCCGAGTTCGTGGTGAACAGCGACGGCCCTCGCTTCGGGCTGGTCGTGAGCAAGGCTGTCGGGCCGGCGGTGATTCGACATCGAGTCGCCCGCCGGCTTCGTCATATCTGCGCTGGGATCGTGAGCGACGTCCCGTCCGACGCCGACGTCGTCCTTCGCGCTCTTCCCGGTGCTGCCACCGCGACCTCCCGGGATCTCGACCGGCAGGTCCGTTCGGGTCTCGCCAAGCTCGGCCTGTTCGAGCCGTCGGAGCACTCGGCATGACTGCCGCCTGGTCGAGGATCCGATCCGCGCCGGCCCGGGCGCTGATCTTCTGCATCGAGCTGTACCGCACGTATGTGTCGCCCATGCGGATGCCGACCTGCCGATTCACCCCTACGTGCAGCGAGTACGCCGTGGAGGCGCTGCGCACGCGCGGTGTCGTCGTCGGGTCTTCTCTGGCGATCGTGCGCCTGCTCAAGTGTGCGCCCTGGCACCCTGGTGGGTGGGATCCGGTGCCCGATCGTCGGCCCCGCTCGCCCGACCGAGTTCTCGACGGGCGTGTGAAGACCTGAGACCGACGCCGTGGGTGGCGATCATGGACGACCAGAGGAGTACACAGAGCCGTGCTCGACTTCATCTACTATCCCGTGTCCTGGATCCTGTGGGTCTGGCACAAAGTTTTCGCCGCGATCCCATTCCTCGGTCCCGACAGCGGCATCACCTGGGCCCTGTCCGTGGTGTTCCTCGTGTTCACCCTCCGGGCGATCCTGTACAAGCCCTTCGTCAAGCAGGTGCGCACGACGCGGCAGATGCAGGAACTCCAGCCGCAGATCAAGGCGCTGCAGAAGAAGTACTCGAACGATCGCCAGCGGCAGGCGCTCGAGATGCAGAAGCTCCAGAAGGAGCACGGTTTCAACCCGTTGATGGGCTGCCTGCCGGTTCTGCTGCAGGTGCCGGTGTTCATCGGTCTGTTCCATGTGCTGCGTTCGTTCAACCGCACCGGTACCGGCATGGGACAGCTCGGCCTGGACCCGGTGACCAACGCCCAGATCGGTAACTACGCGTTCAGCCCGGAGGATGTGCAGTCCTTCCTGAGCGCCCGCCTGTTCGGCGCGCCGATCTCCGCGTGGATCACGCAGCCGATGGCCTCGCTCGAAGCGTTCGCGCCGTTCGGCGGTATCCCCACCCGCTGGCAGATCGCCGCCGTCGCGATTCCGCTCATGGTCATCGCCGGCATCGCCACGCACTTCAACTCCCGCGCGTCGGTCGCACGGCAGAGTGCGCAGGCAGCCGCGAACCCGCAGGCCGCGATCATGAACAAGCTCGCGCTGTACGTCTTCCCGCTCGGTGTGCTCGTCGGTGGTCCGTTCCTTCCGATCGCCATCCTGATCTACTGGGTGAGCAACAACATCTGGACGTACGGCCAGCAGCACCTCGTCTTCCGGAAGATCGACCAGGAGGAAGCCGAGAAGAAGGCGGCTGTGGTCGCGCGTCGTAACGAGAACGCGCCGAAGCCGGGCGCTCGGCCGGATCGTACGAAGAAGAAGGGCGGAGCCACCGCGACCTCTGCGGCCTCCGACGACGCGTCGAGCGACGAGGGCGAAATCTCGCTCGAGAAGCCCGCTGCGAGCGATGGACCGGTGAAGCCCTCGGGGGGCTCCGGATCGACGACGCAGAAGAATCAGGGCGGTTCCAAGAACTCCAAGCGCAAGCGGCGCTGACCGAAGTAGAAGAGGGCGAACCATGGCCAGTGACCTGGACAAGGCACAGGAGGACATCGACGTGACCGCCGAATCCGCGGAGCTCGACGCGGACCTCGACACCGAGGACGACGACTACCTGGTCGAGGAAGGCGAGATCGCCGGCGACTACCTCGAGCAGCTTCTCGATGTGCTCGATTTCGACGGCGACATCGATCTCGATGTCGAGGGCGATCGCGCGGTCGTGAGCATCGACGGCGGTTCCGACCTGACGAAGCTCGTCGGCCGCCAGGGCGAGGTGCTCGATGCGCTGCAGGAACTGACTCGGCTGGCGGTTCAGCAGGCCACCGGTGAACGCAGCAAACTGATGCTCGACATCGCCGGCTGGCGTGCGGGCAAGCGTGCGGAGCTGACCGAACTCGGCACCGCGGCGGCACAGCGCGTGCTGGAGTCCGGGGAGCGCGAGTCGCTCGCCCCGATGACGCCGTTCGAACGCAAGATCGTGCACGACGCCGTGGCGAAGGTCGCGGGCGTGTCCAGCGAGAGCGAGGGCGCCGAGCCGCAGCGACGCGTCGTCGTCATCAAGGACTGATTCACCACTGGAATTCGGTGACAACTGTCAGCGGAGGGGTACCGACGGCGACGTCGGGCCCCTCCGTTCGTATGAGGCCCCCGTTGTTTGTGGGCAATGGGTCGCCGGGAGAGGATGTTTCACGTGGAACATGACGAGGAACGCGTCCTCGAGGTCGCGCATCAGGTGTTCGGGGAGCGGTTCGCACTCGCGCAGGAGTATCACCGGTCGCTGTCGACCGATGGGGTCGAGCGTGGGCTCATCGGGCCCCGTGAGGTCCCGCGCCTGTGGGACCGCCATCTGCTCAACTGCGCCGTGCTCGGCGAACTCATCGAGAAGGACGAGACCGTCGTCGACGTGGGTAGCGGGGCCGGTCTTCCCGGTATCCCCCTGGCGATCGCGCGTCCGGACCTGAAGATCACCCTCGTGGAGCCGCTCCTGCGCCGCTCGGTCTACCTCGCGGAGTTCGTCGAAACCCACGGACTCGAGAACGTTCTGGTGGTCCGCGGGCGGGCGGAACAACCGGGGGTGTTGCAGGAGGCAGGCGGCGCGGACGTCGTCACCTCCCGTGCGGTCGCGCCCCTGGCGAAGCTCGCCAAGTGGTCGTTGCCCCTGATCCGTGAGGGCGGCCGGATGCTGGCGCTCAAGGGAAGCTCCGCGGCCGAGGAGATCGATCGCGACCGCGAGGAGCTCGCGCGACTCGGGGCCGGCGGCCTCGAGGTGCTCGAGTGCGGGGCAGGTCTTCTCGAAGTACCCACCATCGTGGTGAAGGCCGAACGGATGGCCCGTCCGGCTCGGCGACGCAAGAAGCGGTGAGCGCACGTTCCACGTGAAACATCGGACCCCTCCCCTCCCCACCGGGAAGCGGAGGGGTTCTTCTTGTGAGCGCGGTGCTGGATGCCGACTTCCGTGCCTCGAGGTTTTCCGGCGCGGCGAAACCTCGAGTTCCTCGAGCATCTCGAGCTCGAGTAATTCTCTCGAGATCTCCGTGCCGTGGTCTTCCGTAGGGTGATAGGGCGAAATCGGGATCGATCGCGGTGGTACCTCGGGGGTCGGTTCATTTCGTCACTGTGACGGCTACCTGCGGGCGCTTCGGTATCCGTCTCTACAAGAATCTTTGGAAGACAATAGATTTGACTATTCGAAAATCGAAAGATGTGCCTGCGCATCAGCTTTCGGTGATCCACGTGGAGTCCTGCCGTTCATGGCGCGACGGCGGCCCTGAAGTGGGCGGCCGTCCGACCATCCGGGGCGCATGTTTCACGTGAAACATCGATCCCGACTTCTGTGTGTTTCACGTGAAACCGAAAAGTCTGCGATGTCACCGTGTCGCCCTAGAATGCGAGATGGAATACTGAGCGAAAAGAGGGGACGACGCGACAACGGTGGTCGGCGGACCTCGGACGTCGCGTCGAGATGTTCGATCTCACGCCTCAACCACTTCAACGCCGACCGTCCCGGAGGGCGGGTCGACGATAAAGGAGCGTTCAATGTCGGGTGGATCCGAGTCCGCTGTTTCACGTGAAACCGAAGCCATCGACGACGATTTCTTCCCGGTGCCGTTCGACGGGATTTCCGCCGCGGACACTCCGATCGGGGCCGCCGCCCACCGTGCGAGCCAGGTCCTCCACCCCAGTTCCACGAACGCGTTGCCGAAGCCGACCGAACGACGAATCTTCACCGTTGCGAATCAGAAGGGCGGCGTCGGCAAGACCACGTCGACCGTGAACCTGGCGGCCGCGCTCGCGGTGCAGGGATTGAGCGTGCTCGTCGTCGATCTGGATCCGCAGGGCAACGCGAGTACCGCACTCGGCGTCCCGCACCACTCGGGAATCGCGTCGAGCTACGAGGTTCTGCTCGGTGAGGTGAAGGCCTCCGAGGCGGTCCAGCAGAGCCCGCACAGCGAGCGGTTGTTCTGCATCCCCGCGACGATCGATCTCGCCGGTGCGGAGATCGAACTGGTGTCGATGGTCGCCCGTGAGAACAGGCTCAAGAACGCGCTGACTCCGGCTGCGCTCGGTGACCGCGACTACGACTACGTCATCATCGACTGCCCGCCGTCGCTGGGACTCCTGACCGTCAACGCGCTCGTCGCGGCGAAGGAAGTGCTGATCCCCATCCAGTGCGAGTACTACGCCCTCGAAGGCGTGGGCCAGTTGCTCCGCAACATCGAACTCGTGCAGTCGCACCTGAATCCCGAACTGCACGTCTCGACCGTGCTGCTGACCATGTACGACGGGCGCACCAAGCTCGCTGATCAGGTCGCCGCCGAGGTGCGTTCCCACTTCGGTGACGCGGTCCTGCGGTCCGTCATTCCCCGCAGCGTGAAAGTTTCCGAAGCTCCCGGGTACGGAATGACCGTTCTCGACTACGATCCAGGATCGCGCGGTGCGATGAGCTACCTCGACGCAGGGCGCGAACTGGCGGCGCGAGGTCACCACAAGAATCAGGGGAACGAATGAGCGCGACACGCAAGGGTGGTCTCGGACGGGGTCTGGCAGCGCTCATCCCGACCGGGCCGGTCGAAGCACCTCCGGTCCCCGCGACCGCACCCGCCGGGACCCGGACCGCGACGGTACCGCCATCACCAGCGACCTCTGCGCCCGCACCGACCGCGCCGGTTCCCCCCGCCCCCACGGGGACGGCGCCGATCAAGAACACCGCCCCCGCCAAGAACACGGCTCCGGCCAAGAACGGCTCCTCGCGTAAGGCGGGCGGGGCGTCCGGTATGACGATCCCGTCCACCGGTCTCGGTTCCGCCGCCGCGGACGTGATCATCGGCGACGGAACACCGACCCCGGCCGTTACCACGGAGCAGCCCCTCCCCTCCCCCACCGGGGCGGTGTACGTGGAGGTGCCGATCGACCGGATCGAAGCCAACCCGAAGCAGCCCCGTCAGGTGTTCGACGAGGAAGCGCTCGGGGAGCTGGTGCATTCGATCCGTGAGTTCGGGCTCATGCAGCCCATCGTGGTCCGCCGCATCGACGACGACCGCTTCCAGCTCATCATGGGCGAGCGCCGTTGGCGGGCCTGCCAAGAGGTCGGTCTGGAAACGGTTCCTGCGATCGTCCGCGACACCGAGGACGACGCGCTGCTGCGCGACGCCCTGCTCGAGAACATTCACCGTGTCCAGTTGAACCCGCTCGAGGAAGCCGCCGCGTATCAGCAGCTGCTCGAAGAGTTCGAGGTGACCCACGAGGAATTGGCGACGCGCATCGGGCGGTCGCGCCCCGTCGTGACCAACATGATCCGGCTTCTCAAGCTTCCGGTCGCGGTGCAGCGCCGGGTGGCCGCCGGAGTCCTGTCCGCCGGACATGCGCGTGCCCTGCTGTCCCTCGAGGCCGGCGCCGACGCCCAGGAAGTCCTGGCCGCGCGCATCGTCGCGGAGGGCATGTCGGTGCGTGCCACCGAGGAAGCGGTGATGCTGGCGAACCGCGGCGACGGACCCGCCGCCGCGCCGGCACAGCGGCGCAAACCGATCCAGATGCCCGGTCTGCAGGATGTCGCGGAACGGCTGTCGAGTTCCTTCGACACCCGAGTCACCGTGAGTCTCGGCAAGCGCAAAGGCAAGATCGTCGTCGAGTTCGGATCGGTCGACGATCTGCAGCGCATCGTGACGATGATGGAGTCCCAGGTCGATCCTTCTTGACGGGCCGCCCATGCAGGACGACAGTCGAGAATACGGACGTGGAGGCGAAGTAGACCGGTGTCGACTCGAGTCACATCACTCACGCTGAGTGGAATCGACCAGTTGCCCGCGCATGCGCGGCGCTGTGTGTTCTGGGAGATGGATCCGGGAGCTGTCCGCGGTGCGCGCGACTACTGCGATCCGGAGTTCGAGAAGGAGGCGTGGCTGTCGATGGTCATGCTGCAGTGGGGCTCCTGCGCTCAGCTCGCGACGGTCGACGACAAGCCGGCCGGGTGCGCGTTCTACGCTCCCCCCAACATGGTTCCGCGGGCCCAGTTGTTCCCGACCTCACCGGTCAGCGCCGACGCCATCCTGCTGACGAGCATGCGGATCGAACCGCTCGCCGACGACCTCGATCTGGGGACCGGACTGATCCGCGCGGTCGTGGACGATCTGGTCCGCCGCAACGTGCGCGCGCTCGAGGCGTTCGGGATCCGCACCGTCGACGATGCCGAACCGAACACCGGGGTTCCCTCGGCGACGGCGGCACTCGACTGCTCCCCCGCCGAGTGCATGATCTCGGCGGAATTTCTCGAGGACATGGGGTTCGAAGTGGTGGCCCCTCATCCTCGCTTTCCCCGGTTGCGTCTCGAACTGGATCGGGACCACGGATGGAAGGAAGAGGTCGAGGCCGCACTCGACCGGCTCATCGAGGCCGCATCGATCACGATCGCGGAACTCGACGGCAGCCGGACCCCGGTCGGAGCTCGCTGATCGACTCGCTGTTTCACGTGAAACAAGCGGTGTCACGCAAAAGAGAAGCACCGCCGGCCCGGAGCCGGCGGTGCTTCGATGTGCGGGGTGAGACCGCTCAGCGCGTCTCGGTGATGGACAGTTCCTCGGCGAGCAACTCGGCGAACGTGTAGGTGCCGGTCGGCTGGTCGTCCTGTCCGAGCAGATACAGGCGCTTGACGGCGATGAGTATCGCCTCCGCGATGACGTCCCGCGACCGCGGATCCGCCAGCAGCGTCGCGTCGTGTGGGTTGGTCAGGTAACCGAGGTCGATCTGCACGGTCGGCATGTTGGTCAGCCGCAGCAGGTCCCACGTGCGGCCGTGGCTGCGGCAGTCCTGCAGCGCGGTGCGGGCGACGACCTCCCGCTGGATGTAGCCGGTGAGGACCTGCCCGATCATCGACTCCGAGCCGTGTGAGTTGCCGTAGTGGAAGCTGGCGATTCCCCGCGCGGACGGATTCGGACTGGAGTCGCAGCGCAGCGAGATCATCAGGTCCGCACCGAACGCGTTCGAGGTGCCGGCGCGTTCGATGTCCGTCGGGTTCGAGTGGTACGGCCGGGACAGGAATGTCTCCATGCCGGTGGCGGCCATCCGCCCTTCCAGCCGCCGGGCCATGTCCCACAGGATGTCCGCCTCGGAGATGGCACCGTGTCGGCTGCGGACGATCACGCCGTGGTCCTTGCCGCCGAGGCCGGGATCGATGACGATCCGCTTGCCGCTCAGCTGCGGACCGGAGCGGCGAACGAGCTCCTCCTCGCTGATCGCGTGCGGCGACCCGCCCGAGACGCGGGTGCCGAGCAGGTCCAGTGCCCGCAGTGTCTCGGGACCGCAGATACCGTCCGACGCGAGGCCGATCTCGCGCTGGAACGAGCTGAGACCCTCGTGGGTGCGCGGGCCGAAGTAGCCGTCGACCCGGTCCACGTAGAAGCCCAGGTCCTGCAGTCGTGTCTGGAGCGCTGCGACGTCGTCACCGTAGAGCGGGGCCGACAGCTGGTAGATCAGGGTGCGGGCGCCGAGACGGTACGACGCCTCCTTCAGTGACCGGTAGGTCGCGGGGCCGACGACCCCGTCGACGAGCAGGCCCCGCTGCTGCTGGAAGGCGCGCACGGCGCCGTCGAGTTCACGGTCGAACACGACGTCGGAACCGACCCAGTCGCGGGGTGCGGTGGCGTCGTGGAGAAAGCCCAAACCGGCGAGGGTGCTGCGGATCTCGGCGACAGCGGGTCCGTGGTCGCCGTGACGCAGTCGGTGCATGTCTCGGGCCTTTCCGTGCTGACCTGATGGTGCCCGGCGCGGGGCACGCAGCATCGCTCGATTGTCGCAGATGCGCCCGGAACTGGAGAAATCCGGGCGCATCCGTGGGCGAACCGCTGTGTCCTTCGCCGGGCGTCGATCGGTGGGACGCTACTACAGAACGTCGCCCAGGTCGCGCAGGAGCGCCGCCTTGCCCTTGGCGCCGACGATCGTCTTCACCGGCTTGCCGCCGGAGAACAGAATCATCGTGGGAATCGACATCACCTTGTAGTCCTGAGCCGACGACGGATTCGCATCGATGTCGAGCTTGGCGACGGTCAGCTTGTCGCTGTGCTCACCGGCGATCTCCTCGAGGACGGGGGCGACCATCTTGCACGGACCGCACCAGGTGGCCCAGAAATCGACGAGGACCGGCTTGTCGGACTGAAGGACGTCCTCGACGAACGAGGAATCGGTGATGGTGATGGTGTTGGCCACGATGTCTCCTGGATTCGGATGGGCGGAACGAGTGGGCGGATCAGACCTCGGCAGAGGCGGCGGACAGGTCGGCGACGGCGTGCTCGGCGAGCCAGCGTTCGGCGTCGATGGACGCGGAACAGCCGGTGCCCGCCGCGGTGATGGCCTGCCGGTAGGTGCGGTCGACGAGGTCGCCGGCGGCGAACACGCCCGCCACGGACGTCGCCGTGGTCGGCGACTGCACGCGAACGTATCCGGCGTCGTCGCGGTCGACCTGGCCGGCGACGAGGGAGCTGCGTGGGTCGTGCCCGACGGCGACGAACAGGCCCGTGACGGCGAGGTCGCTGCGCTCCCCGGTGACCGTGTCCTCGAGGACGAGGCCGGTGACGCTGTTCTCGCCCTGCACCTCGACGACCTGTGTGTTGGTGACGAAGCGGATCTTCTCGTTGGCGCGGGCACGCTCGAGCATGATCTTCGATGCGCGGAACTCGTCGCGGCGGTGGATCAGGGTGACACTGCGCGCGAAGCGGGTGAGGAAGGTGGCCTCCTCCATCGCGGAGTCGCCGCCGCCGATCACCGCGATGTCCTGATCGCGGAAGAAGAAGCCGTCACAGGTCGCGCAGGCACTGACGCCGCGGCCGAGCAGCCGCTCCTCGCCGGGCACGCCGAGGTACCGCGGCTCGGCGCCCATCGCCAGGATGATCGCGCGGGCACGGTAGGTCTCACCGTTCGCGACGACCGTCTTGATCTCTCCCGTGACGTCGAGCTCGTCGACGTCCTCGGTGCGGATGTCGGCGCCGAAGCGAAGCGCCTGCTCGCGCATCTGCTCCATGAGCTCGGGGCCCATGATGCCGTCCTTGAAACCGGGAAAGTTCTCGACCTCGGTGGTTGTCATGAGGGACCCACCGAACTGGGTGCCCTCGAAGACGAGCGGGGCGAGTTCGGCGCGGGCTGCGTACACCGCGGCCGTATATCCGGCCGGGCCCGAACCGACGATGATCAGGTCGTGGATCGTGGGCGGAGTGGTCATTCGGGCCTTCCGGTTCGTCTGTGACTGGTGGTGCGATGCGCGTCGTGCGCCGCGACGAAAGAATCAACAACAGGGTAGAGGGTCTTGTTCCGGTCGTGCCGTGCGTCACGCCACACTCCGCCGGTTCCGGCAGGCAGGCGGCAAGTTTTCGGCAAGTTCACCGGTCGATGCTCGTCGCATGACGATTACTCCTTCACTCCTGTATCGACTCGGCGCCGCGGCTGTGGTGGTCGCGTTCCCGGTGAATCTCGCGGGCGGGGTCATGCATCCGGTCGTCGACGGCGCCGCGCATTCGGTGGCGGCGCTCACCCTGCCCGTCAATCCCCTCCCCCAGTACCTGTTGTTGATCGGCACCTTGCTGCAGTTGCTGGGGCTGCCCGCGCTGTACGCGTGGGTGTCGCGGCGAGCGGGTGTTCTCGGCCTCGTCGCCTACGCCGTGTACATGGTGTCGTCGACCCTCGTCGCGTTCATGCACCTGGCGATCGAGGCCTTCGTTGCGGTTCCGTTCGCGCACGATCCGGAGACCGCGCATCTCGTGTCGGGCGCCGACACCCTCCTCGACAATCCCGCCTACGTGGCGCTGCAGCTGGGCAGTGGCCTGGTGATGATGGTGAGCATGCTGGCGTTCGGGGTCGCACTGATCCGCTCGCGAGCCGTGCAGGTCTGGATCGGCGTCACCCTCGCGGCGGGCGCGGTGGTGCTCATGTTGCCGATCCCGACGCTCCCGGGTGTGGCCGGACTGGTGATCGAGATCCCGCGGGGTCTCGCGTTCGCCGCGATCGGTGTCCACATTCTCGGTGCTGTGCGCGCCGGTGTCAGCACCACGACGCCCACGCCGGATCCTGCAACCGGCGTTCCAGTGCCGCGGTGAGGGAACCGGCCGCGCTCCGGTACCGGGCGGCGGCAGCGTCGTCGCCGAGCAGCTCCGAGGTCTCGGCGAGCGCAGCGTCCACCGGTCCGGCACAGAACGAACCGGAATCGAGGCCGGCGATGCGTCCGCTGAACGGCTGTAGTGCGTCGTGACAGGTCCGGGCGGTCTCGATGTCGCCGAGACGGGCGGCGGCCAGCGCCTGCAGCGTGGTCATCGCAAGCCAGTAGTAGTCGCGCGGATGCGGCCGGTGGGCTTCCCACAGGCCGCGTGCACGGTCCTCGTCACCGGCGTCGAGCAGCGCCAGCACGAGCGGGAACCTGACGCTGTGGGGCCGGGCGGTTTCGACGGCGGTGAGTTCGGCGACCAGCGGGGCGAGATCCCCGCGAAGGACCCCGGCACCGATACGCCCGATCGTGCCGATCCACTGAGCGGATGCGGTGCCCTCGGCGGTGAGCCGGGCGGTGATCGCGTCGTAGCCGGCGAGTGCTCCGGCAGCGTCTCCCGCGAGCAGGCGCATCACCGAACGGAAGAGTGCGAGCACACCGATCAGCTGGGTGAGCTGCCGGCCGGACGCGTACCGCACCGCCAGGTCTGCGTGCTCGCGTGCCTCGTCGAGCGCGGTTTCGGCGGCGGCCGCCAGGAACCACTGGAAATGGGCCTGTGCCTGGAACGCGGTGTCTCCGGCGGCCGCCGCCTCGGCGAGCAGGTCCGCGGCGATCTCCCGTCGTTGCCCGACCGGATCGGGCCCGTACGCGAGGTACCCGAGTGCGTTGAGGGCCCGGCACCGCACCGCCGCGTCGTTGCCCGCGCGGGCCAGCGCCCACGCCTGTCGCGCCGAGTCGAGCGCGCCGGCCGAGTCCGGTCCTTCGAGTTCGAAGGCCCGGGCGACGTGGAGCAGTGCCCGGTCCCGGTCGCCGAGCCCGGGTGTCGTGAGCACGGACTCGATCGGGTCCAGGATGTGCCGGTCGGCGCCGGGCTCCACGCGGATCGTCCACGTGACCGGAGCGGCCCATGCGGTGAGCGCCGCGATCGTTGCGTCCGTGTCGCGGTGACGACGGGCCACGTCGACGGCACGGGCCCGCGCCGCGCGTGCCGTGACGATGTCACCGCTGCGCGCGAGCGCTCCGGTCTGCGCGGCGAGCAGCGCGCAGAGTTCGGCTTCGGTGGTGCGTGAGGACATTTCGTGGGCGGCGACCGCCGAGTTCCACAGGGCCGCGGCGTCGAGGTACGTGCCGTGCGCGTCGGCCCGGCGGGCGGCCTCCACCAGATGTTCGACGGCGATGTGGGCGGTGGCGGGGGTCGCGGACAACGCAGCGTGGTGCGCGAGCGCCGAGACGTCGTGCGGACGCAGGTTCGCGATCGCGGCGAGCGCCGCGGCGTGCAACCTGACCCGCCGGCTGCGCGACTGGTCTTCGTACAGGGTGTCGCGGACGAGGCTGTGTGTGAAGCGGATCCGGTCGGGTGCGGGTTCGGTGAGCACTCGTGCGGCGAGCGCGGGCTCGAGCGCGTCGAGAAGGTGCTCGGGACCGGTGCCGTACATACCGGCGAGGACGTCCAGATCCGCGTCCCGGCCGATCACCGCCGCCGCCCGCAGTACCTGGATCGTCGTGTCCGGCAGGTGCCGGAGGCGGTGGCGGACGAGGTCGGCGATTCCGGCGGGAAGGCCGTGTTCGAGTGCCGCCGCACCCTCGTCCGTGACGAGTCGTGCGAACTCGGTGACGTACAGCGGATTCCGGTCGGATCGCTCGCACAGGACGGTGAACTCGGCCGGAGGCAGTCCCGTGACGCCGCACGCGCCGAGGACGGCGACGACACCGTCGTCGGTCAGCGGGCCCAACGGAAGATGCCGGCCGTCGCGGCCGCTCGCGGCAACCTGGACTGCCGCCAGGCCGGTGCCGGAAGCGGCTGTGCGGTGGGTCGTGATCATCAGGACCGGCGCGTCGTCGAGAACCTCCAGAACCAGGCGCAGCAGGTGCAGGGTGAGTTCGTCGGCACGGTGCAGATCGTCGAGGACCACGAGAAGCGGTGCGGGCCCTGCGAGTTCGGCGAGGAAGTTCCCGAGAGCGTGGCCGAGGCGGAACACGTCGACGGGATCCGACGTGGACGTGATCAGCGGTTCGAGATTCGCGGGCAGGTCCCCGTAGGCGGTTGCGGCGCGCCGCAGGAGTTCGGTCCACGGCCATGCCGGTGGCGCGCCGTCGCTCTCCGGGCAGTTACCGCGAGTGACGCGCCAGCCGCGGTGGGACAGTTCGGCCGTTGCGGCGCCGAGGAGATGGCTTTTGCCGGCGCCGGCGTCGCCGGACAGCCAGACGACGCGGGTGCCGTGGAGGGCGCGGTCCGCCTCGTCGAGCAGGGCGGCCAGTTCGTCGGGGCGGCCGGTCGGGACGGCCGCGGGTGTCGCCGCACCGGCGACAACGTCACCGGTGAGCAGATCCCGTTCGAGGGCCTGAAGTTCCTGGCCCGCATCGAGACCCAGTTCGTCGGCGAGGTACCGCTTCGACGCGCGCACCGTCGCGAGAGCCTCGGCCTGTCCCCCGGTCCGGTACCGGGCGAGCGCGAGCAGCCGTACGGCGCGTTCCCGGCCCGGGTCGGCGTCGACGAGGGCGCTCAGGGCAGGCAGTAGCGACGCGGACGGCGTGCCGGGGCGTGCGCTGCGCGGACGGGTTCGATCAGCCCGCGCAGATGGGAGATGTGGGCCTGCAGCGCGGCCGGGGCCTTGGCCGGTGGGGTTCCCTCCCACAGGTCGTCGACGAGCCGGTCCGCGGTCACCGGACGACCGTGGGCGGTCACGAGCCGCGCGAGGACCGCGAGCCGGCCGGGCCCGATCCCGCTGATCCGCTGCCCCGCGACGAGCACGGTGACGGGACCGAGCACGTTCACCTGTACGTGTACCGGTGGCGCCGTCACCGTGCCTCACCCATGGTGATGCAGGATAGCCCCGGATCAGACCGTCCGAGGCGTCTCGCGCAGCGTCTCGCGGATCACGCACCTGGTGCCGGTGTAGATGGTCGGCATGCACTTGTTGCAGTGGATGCACAGGCCTTCCTGGGCCTGCTCGGACCGGAACTTGTCGACCACCGAGGGGTCGCGCAACAGCGCCCGGCCCATCGCGACGAATTCGAAGCCTTCGTCGAGTGCGTGCTCGATGGTGTCGAGCCGGTTGATGCCGCCGAGCAGGATGATCGGCAGTTTCAGTTCGGCCCGGAACTGCCGTGCTTCCTGCAGGAAGAAGCCCTCCTCGAAGGGATAGGTCGGAAAGATCTTGGGACCGTAGAACTTCAGGCCCCAGCCGACGACCTTCGGCTGGGAGGCCATGAACTCTCGCAGCGGTACCTCGCCGCGGAAGAAGTACATGCCGTTGAGCAGCGAGCTGCCGCCGGTCAGTTCCATCGCGTCGATGTGACCGTCGGCTTCGATCATCTTGGCGATGGGCAGGGACTCGTTCAGCCACAGGCCCTTGGGTACGCCGTCGGTCATGTTGAACTTCGCGATGATCGCGATCTTGTCGCCGACGGCCTTGCGTACCGCCTCGAGCACCCGGCGCGGGAATGCGCTGCGCTTCTCGAGGGTTCCGCCGTAGCGGTCGCTGCGCTTGTTGAGGTTGGGGCTCATGAACGAGCTGAGCAGATAGTTGTGTCCGAGGTGCACCTCGAGCGCGTCGAAGCCTGCCTCGACGGCGTTGCGGGCGGCGTGCTCGTAGTCCTCGACGACCTGGTCGAGCTGTGCGAGTGTGGCTCCGCGGACGAGACCCATGGCGGGTGGGCTGATGCGGGTGGACGGTGCGAGTGTCTTGACGCCGTTGGAGATCTGGTTGGCGACGAGACCGGCGTGTCCGATCTGTGCCGAGGCGAGGGCGCCCTCGGCGTGGACGGCGTCGGTGAGGCGGCGCAGGCCGGGGATGCTGTCGCGGTCGAGGACGATGGTGTCGCGGTGGACGCGACCTTCCGGGGACACCGAGCAGTAGGCGACGGTGGTCAGTGCCGTGCCGCCGCGAGCGACCTCGGCGTGGAACTCGACGAGTTCGTCGGTGATCGCGCCGTGCGGCATGACCCCTTCGAAGGTGGCCGCTTTGACGATGCGGTTGCGGAGCGTGAGTGGTCCGAGTCGAGCCGGTTCGAACACTGTGGGACGCGACGGAGACATGGCCCTACTTTCGATGCCAGTGGTATCGTAAATGTCGTTCAACTATAACCCCTGCGCGATGCCGTAGATCACATCGCATACCGAAAAGATACAAACAGTATGTCCGTGGCTCCTCCCCCCGGCCGCCCGCGCGAACCGCGTATCGACACCGAAGTCCTCGCGGTGACCCGGGAAATGCTCGTCGAGGTCGGCTGGGAGCGGCTGAGCATGCGCGGTATCGCCGCCCGCGCAGGCGTCGGTCGCGCCGCCCTCACCCGCCGTTGGTCCGGCAAGGAGCACCTCGTGCTCGACGCCCTGCTCGGATCCGCGCCGGATCTCGAACCGTACGACGGCATCGACCGTCGCGGATGGATCGAATGGGTGGTCACCGGCAGCGCCGAACTCTTCGCCCGCCCCGACGTCCGGGCCGCCCTACCCGGACTGCTCACCGCGCTGCGCGACCACGAAGATCTGCGCAATGCTCTGTGGCGCACCTTCAGCGGGCCGAGCACCGCGCTGTTCTCCGACGGCACGGACCGGGATGCACTCGACGCGCGCGCGGTCCTCGTGATGGCGGCGGGTGCGGCGCTGTTCGGCAGTCTCATCGCCGCGGAGGACGACACACCCGCGCTGCGGGCCAGAATCCTCGAACTGCTGCTGCCGGTCGCGGATCGCTGATCGGGACTCACCCTATGGTGGTCACGTACAGGGTCTCGGGATGCGTTGCGTCGCACTCTGTTCCGACCACAACGGCGGTGAGCCGGGGAGGCGCCTCGCCGGGCACCAGCAGCACGACCGCGTCCCGGTCGCCGTAACCGATCGTCCTGGACCCGAGCACCGGGAGGGCGGGGTCGATCCCGTTGGCGGTCAAGCACTCCGCGAGCGCACGGTCGTCGGACAGCGGCCCGAGATCGGACGAGCCGACCAGGCTGCGCAGAGTGTCCGGTTCGAGTGCGGCGGCGTCGTCCGGACCGGCCGCGATCGGCGCGATCGGGCCGTCGCTCGCCGCCGGGCCGATCCCCCCGACGATCACGAACACCACCACCGCGACGACGGCCGCGGCAGCCCCGGCGACCGCCCCCGCGAACACGCGGCGCCGGCGCCGCCGGGTGCGCACGGCATCGAGGACGGCGTCGTCGAGTCGCATCGCAACCGCCGCGGGCATCGCCTCGGTGCCCGGTGTATCCGGATCCGCGAGAACCCGCAGGCGCTGCTGCACGCCGTCGAGAGCGTCGATCACGGCCATGGCGTCGGGATCGTCGCGTACCAGCGGCCACAGGCGCTCGGCGACATCGTCGTCGAGCACACCCGCGTGAAGGTCGGCGAGCAGGTCCGCAGGGTACGGCGGACGCGGCAGGTCGCCCTCGTTCATGCGAAGTCCTCCTCGGCTATTCGATGCCCTCTCATCACAATTAGACGGTCCGGAGTCAGGTTCGGTTCCCCGGGTCCTGCAGATCGCCGAGAAGCACGGCCAGTTTGTAGCGACCGCGCGCGCAGCGGCTCTTCACGGTGCCCTCCGGAACGCCGAGACGCCGGGATGCCTCCCGGATCGAGTAGCCCTCGATGTCGACCGCGACCACCGCGACCCGCTGATCCTCGGGTAGGGCAGCGAGTGCGGAGCCCACATCGAGTGCGGTCTCGGCCTCGGCGATGTGGTTGCGTGCGGACTGCGGCTCGTCGCCGTCCTCGAGATACAGGGAAACCGTGGGCCGGGCCCGGTTGCGGCGTATCCGGTCCAGGCAGGCATGAACGACGATCGTGTGCAACCAGCTGCGTACCGCCGCGTCCTGCCGGAACGACGACGCGGTCCGGTGCGCCGAGAGCAGCGCCTCCTGCAGGGCGTCGGCCGCGTCCTCGGGCGAGTAGCTGGTTCGCCGCGCGACCTGCCACAGATGGTCGTAGTGGCGGCGCAGCAGCGTTGCGAACGCCTGGTCGTCCCCGGCCGCATGCGCTGCCAACAACTCGGCATCGGACACGGCGATTTTTGCGATCCCCCCGAAAATTCGCACGCGCGGATGGTAACCGATCCGATCGAGGAATCGGTGGTGAGCGGCGAGAGGTTATTCGCTTGCGGTGAAGGTGACCTCGGCGATCGTGCTCTTGTTGCTGCCACCGCTGCTGGCGAGATCGGTGATCCAGAGCAGCACGTTCGAGGTACGGCCCTCGGCGGTGATCGGGATTTCGGTGACGCCGGAACCCAGGGTGCCCGAACCGATCACCTGTGTCTGATCGAGCGACGCCTGATCCGAAGGCGCACTGCGGATTTCGACGACGGTGCCCGGATCGTCGGTGGTGACCGAGACCGACTGCAGCGCTACCGGATCCGCGAGGCCGAACATCAGGCCGACGCCGTTCTTGAGCGAGGGGAACGGGTCGAAGTAGGCGTCGGTGCTCCACTGCGTGCCGGAATCACCGTCGATCGCCAGAGGCGCGGTCGCGGGCGAGTCCGGGGTTCCCTGCGGCGAGAACACCGTCACCGACGTCGCCTCGATCGGGCCGGCCGCGGCCGGGGCGGCGGTCGGTGCCGCAGCCGCCTCCGGTTCGGGTGCTTCCGCGGTGGGCGTGAGCCCGAATTCCTGGCTGGTGAGCGGCTCGTCGGAGTTGCCACCGGCCAGAAGGTTCGCGATCCACCAGCCGATCAGTGCGAGCAGCACCACGGTGGTGATGCCGAGTCCGACGAGTGCCATGAGCATCCGCTCGGACCGCTTCTTCTTCTCGGCGAGCGCTTCCGGGTCGGAGAGGGCATGCGGTTCGGAGCCCGCCCGCTGCCCGAGTCGCAGCGCCGGGATCATGTCAGTCTTCTGGTCGACGACCGAAGCCTGATCGAGAATGTGCTGCACGGTCGCCGCGGTGCGGATGCCCCCGTCGTTCTGCAGCGCCCGGACCGCGACCGCCGAGATCTCGAACGGCACCTCGGGCCGCAGGACCCGCGGTTCCACGGGTGTGCCGTCGGCACCGTGGTCGGCCGGTGTCATCCCGCCGACGGTCCCGCCCTTCGGTGCCGCTGTTCCCGGTGCCGTCGCATCGGGAAGCGGCCACCTGGCGGTGATCAGCCCGTACAGGCTCGCACCGAGGCCGCGCACGTCGGACACCGCGTCGGAGTCCGCGAAGGTCGCGGGGAAGGCGAGGACCGCGTCGCCGGCGACACTGATACGGATCCGGTCGGGATGGTCGATCGACAGCGCGCTGCCGGCACGGTGCGCCGACTCCGCTGCCGCGGCGAGCGCACGCACGGCGCGAGCCGCGCCGATCGGGGACGGTTCGGTGCCGGACATCTCCCGCAGCGAGCGTCCCGGTGTCCATTCGGACACCACGATGCCGCCCGAACTGCCGCGGACCACGTCCAGGACGCGGGCCAGGCCGGGCGAGCTGATGCGGCCGAGCCGGAGGGTGCGCGACAGGATGGCCTGCGGTCCGTCGGGGCCGGTGACGTTCGCGGAGCGCTGCTCGGCGTCGACGAACGTCAACGCGACCTCACGATCGAGCTTGACGTCCTGGGCCTGCCAGAACCGCAGCCCGCGGGCACCGCCGTGCGGGGCGAGCAGCCGGTACCGGCCACCGGCGACGGACGCACCGGGGATGAGCTCGGGTCCACGCATCTGCGGTCGCGGGGCCGAACCGGAGACGCGCAGCGGAGGAAGCTGCGGCGAGCCGATCGGGATCACGCCGGTGTCGTAGTTGGGGTCGCGTTTCGGGCGTGCGGTGCTCTTCGGTGCGGGACGCTTCGAGCCGTCGGCTCCGGCGTTCTTCGCCGCCGCGTCCGCCGGGCCCGCCTTCGCGGTGCCTCGCTGCGCGGCGCCGTCCGAGGATTCGGTGGCGTCGGCCGGCGGTGTGGCCTGCGCGTTCTTCGCCGGGGCGGACTCGCCCGCGGGTGCGGACGGGTCCGCAGGTGCGGCGGCATCGATCGTGGACTTGCCGGCAGCGTGGTCGTCGCTCACCCTGACTCCTTCTTCTTCGACTCGTCCACCTCGTGCGCGGAAACGGGCATCGCCCGGCCCCGTGAACTGCTGCGACCCGTAACCCGGGGGCCGAACCTGCCGGTGCCCAGGGTACGGGAGGTGCTGCTGAGCATCGAGTTCCCCGGGCCGGTCCCGGATGACGGGAATGACTTCTGTGATCGCGTCGTACGGCGAGCCGCCGTACGAGAGGTAGTCGAGACGCGGCAGCACGATCGTCTTCTCGGCGTCGCTCTCCGGGTAGGGGCGACGGGCCGGGACCGGACGATTCGCCGGCAGCGCCCGGGTCGCGTCCGCATCCGTTGTCTCGGAGGTCTCGGGTGGTGCACCACGTCCGCGCAGTGCGTCGACCTTCCGGCGCACCGCGGCGGTGATCGCGAGGATCTCGGGCACCTTGAGCACCCACATGACCGTGACCGCGACGAGGATCATCAGCACGCCGGTGATACCCACGCGGACGATCGATCCGACACCGCCGAAACGTTCGCTCAGCGCGTCGAGTTGCAGCAACCGGTCCGCGAGCAGGATCGCCGCGGCGGCCGCGGCGGATGCGATCACCACGTTCCACACGGTGCGGCCCACGTTCGACATCTGCAGGTTGCCGAGCGTGCGATGCAGCAGGAAACCGCCGATGCACGCGCCGACGGTGAACGCGATGCCGGTGGCGACGCCGAGCAGCAGGACCACGTGTTCGTCGTCGCTCGCCAGCGCCGGTGCCGCGGCGGACAGGGTGATCTTGACAGCGGTGATGCCCAGGATGATCCACGTCGGCGTCCACGCCTGCTGCCGCGCGTAGAACACTCGCAGGTGGATCAGGACCAGTGAATACGGGATCAGCGTGAACGCCGACCAGCTCACCGCCTGCCCCAGCAGATCGGCGTTCCCGGAACCGAAGCTGCCGTACCCGTACAGGGCAGTGCCGATCTGCGGGCCGGCGATCGTGAAGAACGTGACGATCGGGATCAGCGCGATCATCGTCAGACGGGTCGCGACGGACAGATCGTCGACGACCGCCGGAGTGTCGTCCTCCGCGGCGTTGCGGCTCAGCCGCGGCATGATCGCGGTCAGCAACGTCACGCCGAGCACGCCGTACGGCAGTTGCAGCAGGGCCCACGCGTTGTTGTAGATCGCGGGACCGGCCTCGTCGGCACCCGACGAGATGTGTGTGGCGAAGACCGTGCCCGCCTGGCTGATCAGCACGTACAGCACGATCGCGGCGGCCATACCGCCGAACTGCCGCAACCGGTCGTCCAAACCCCACAGCGGCTTCAGGCTGATCTTCTCGCGCCGCAGCGCGGGAACCAGCGACATCGCCTGGGTGACGACACCGAGGGTGACGCCGATGCCGAGCAGAAGCAGCTTCGGATCGCTCATCCGCACCGGATCGAGGGTGATCTCACCGGGCAGCAGGAAGTACAGGATCAGTACCGCGAGCACCACGAGGTTGTTGAGCACCGGCGCCCACGCACCCGGTTTGAACACCTGCCGCGTGTTGAGGATCGCTGTGAGCAGCGCGGACAGACCATAGAACAGGATCGCCGGCAGCAGCAGGAACGTCAGCGCCGTCGTCAGCGACGTCGAGACCTTGCCGGTGTCGTCGAGGAAGAACCGGGTCACCAGGAACGGCGCCGCGGCGGTCGCGAGCAGGGCGGCGATCGCGAGGACCGTCACGGACAGGGTGAACAGACGACGGACGAAGGCGGCGCCGGCGTCGGGGTCCTCCCGTTCCGCACGGACCAGCACGGGAACCACGATCGAGGTGAGCACGGCGCCCAGCACCAGCTCGGAGATCATGTTCGGGATCTGGTTCGCGACCGTGAACGAACTCGCGACCCCCGCGCCGAGCAACGTCAGCAGCAGCACCTGCTTGAAGAAACCGGTGATCCGGCTGACGAGTGTGGCGATCGCGATGGAGCCGGTCGCGGCGAGCAGACCCGAGGTCTTACGAGTCGAAACGGGGACCGGTGCGGTATCCGCGCCGTGTGCCGACGCGACGTCCGCCGTGGACGCTCCGCGACCGTCTCGGGCCGGGTTCCCGGTCATGACTTCTCGTACCCTTCGTCGGCTGGATCCGGTTCACCGCGGAACCGGTGCAGAAGTCGCCGGCCTGCCAGGAACAGCAGGAGCGCCCCCGCACAGCCGGTGACGATGGCGAGGATCTGGCCGTATGCGTTCGAACGTACCGTCACACTCGTCGGCGTGCCGAGAGACAACCCGGACTCGGTGGTGAGAGCGAACTCGACACCGAGCTTCCGCGAGTCGCTGATCTGCGTGGGCACCGTCAGTGTGCGGCTCCCGCGCGGCGGCAGCTGGGTCGGCCCGATGTCGGTGATCTCCATCTCCGGGGGCGCGTCCACGTGCAACCGCACGGTGATGCCCACGGGCAGATCGTTGCGCGCGACCAACACTAGGGGACTCTGCTCGGACGTCAGCGTGTAGACACCGCCCGGTGAGAGGACCGTCACGCCTTCGAACATCCGGTCCACGGCCTCCCCCACGGCCGTCGACCGTGTGTAGGCGGCGTGCTCCGCGGCCCCCGGATCGGGTCCGCGGCGGCCCGCCAGACTCATCGACCTCAGCATGTCCTCGCGCAGCGGGGCCAGGAACCTCTGGGGGGTGAGCTGGGCCTGCGGGTCCTCGACGAGTGCGAGCTGCAGCGCATCCAGACGCGGTGCCTGTTCCGCGACGTGTCCCACCACGACGTTCGACGCACCGTCGACGATCGCCTGCTCCGGATACGACAGGAGCGCGGCATCCGGGGCGTCCACGGTGGCAGCGGCGGCACCGACGACCTGCTCGAACGGGCGCGGCACCGCCAGTCCTGCCCGGACGAGGGTCTCGAGCAACGACAACAGGTCGGTGGCCTCGTCCTCGGTCGGGGTCCACGTTTGCGAAGGTGCGAACAGGACGGAACGGTCCGCCGCGCCGGCCGCGTCGGTCCCGTTCAGCGCAGGCCAGGCGATCGCCCCCAGGGCATCCTGCAGACGAGCGGTCGCCGAATCCTCGCCCAGGTCGTAGCGCGCGGACTCGGGCACGAAGGACGGTGTCGACGGCCGATCTCCGACCGCGGCGAGCGCCGCCGCAGCCGAGCTGTCGAAGAGTGCGGCGGTGAGTCCGTCGACACCGGACACCCGCGTGGCGGGAGACGCGGCGGTGGAGGTGTCGACGGCACTGTCGGCGAGGAGCGTGGTCACCGGACCGTCCTGGGCGAGCAGCAGCCCGGCCTTCTCGGTGAGAACACCGGAGTCCGGCCACACCACATCGCGCACGGACGTGACGCCGAGGATGTTGTCGACGATGTCCGCGGGTGCGGTGAGCGCCGCCGCGGTGAGCGACGCCCCGGCCGGCGACGATTCGGCCACGTCGGCCAGCGCCACGGGATCTACCTGCGCGAACGGCACCGCGACCGTGCACATCGACGACGCGACGGTCCGCAGCCGGTTCAGCCAGGAGGTGGCGGCATCCTTGCCTTCACCCTCGCGCGCGTCGCCCAGCGGATCGGCGGGATCGTCGACGACGAGATAGTCGCGCGTCATGTTCGCCACGGTCACCAGCAGATCGGGGTCCACCGCCAGGCACAGGGCACCGGCGAGGCGACCCTGGTTCTCGTCGCCGGCGACCGATTCCACGGCCGTGAGCAGCCCGTCGAGGCGGCCCCCGGGCGCGAGGGACGTGGCCAGTTCGTCGTCGACGAGCCGCACCGGTTCGGTCACGGATCCGGCCACACCCGCCGCGAGCCGCGGCTCGTCGGCCAGCGGCCACAGCATCGTCACGACGGCCGGGGATCCCTGCGGCGGTGCCACCGGCGGCAGGTCATCGCCGTCACCGGGCACCGCGAGCACCGGGAGCAGGAACCGGGCGTCGTCGAGACGTGCCTCCCCGCCGTACTCGGGTGTGCCGTTGATGTTCACCAGCAGCGGATACACGCCGGGCGTGTCGATGCCCAGCGACGGTTCCGACGCCGACCGCAGCGGCATCTCGAGGGAGAAGTGCTCGTCGTCGCCCTGTTCGAGCAGGTCGGCGATCGATTCGAATTCGCCGACCGTGTCGAAGCCGCTCTGGTCGAGGGTCAGGGTCGTCCGCAGTTCGGTGGTGTCGGTGACCATGGGTGCGCGCTGCAGTCGCACGCTGACGTCCGAGACGTCCCGGTCCCCGATGTTGCGCACGGTCCCCGACACCTTCACCACCGGTTCGCCGCCGTCGGTCACGACGGACGGGGTGACCTCGTCGATGTCCAGTTCCAGGAACCGGGAGGTGTTGTCCGATTCCGCGCGTGCGGTGGCGCCGCCCATCGTCGCGAGAACGACGGTGCCGCCGACCGTCGCGAACACGAGTGCGAGCACGACAAGGACCGCGGCACCGGCCCGGTGCATCAACAGCGTCATCCGAGACGGGCCTCCGGTCCGCCGGCGCCGAGCCGCCGCCACGTGGGGCTCATCTCGGCGATCAATTGATCCGCGACGTCGGCGAGTTTGCGTTCGTCGGCGTAGGCGAGCCGCGACCGCAGCTCGGTCAGGGGCACCCACGCGACCTCGGTGACCTCGATGTCGGCGTCGGACAGTTCGCCACCGAGGTAGCGGAGCAGATAGTGGTGCACGGTCTTGTGCACGCGCCGGCCCTCGGTGACGAACCAGTAGTCGATGCTGCCGAGTTCGGCCAGGACCTTGCCGCGGATGCCCGTCTCCTCGTGGACTTCGCGCATGGCCGTTTCCTCGGCGGTCTCACCCTTCTCGATGTGCCCTTTGGGCAGCGACCACAGAAGTCGCCCGCGCCGGTCGGTGCGGCCGATCAGCGCGGCACACAACTGCTCGGGAGGACCACCGAGACCGTCGACGACCAGTCCCCCGGCGGAGGTCTCCCGCACCGTCCTCAACTGGGGTTTGGCGGGATCCGACCCGGAACGGACGGCTGATCCGCCGCTGCCGCCACGCCGCCGCGAGCTGCGGCGGTTGCGGTTGGCACGTTCGGCGGGCGACACCTTGTCGATAGTAGTTGGCGTGACGTCGCTGCCGGTCGAACCACGCGTTTGCCCGGCTCGGTAAGGTTCGAAGACGTGAACTCTCCCTCCGCAGATGCCGATCGGCGCACCCGGTTGCTCGCCGGCGCCGATGTCACGCTGCGTGCCCTGTCGGATGTGCTGGCGCCGCTCGGTGAGCGTTTCGCCGCCGCCGGTCACGAGCTGTACCTGGTGGGCGGCAGCGTCCGCGACGCTCTGCTCGGGCGTCTCGGCACCGACCTCGACTTCACCACCGACGCGCACCCGAGCCGGGTTCAGGAACTGCTGCACGGCTTCGTCGACCACCAGTGGGACACGGGTATCGACTTCGGGACGGTCAGCGCCGTCAAGGGAGTCGAACAGATCGAGATCACCACCTTCCGCACCGACGCCTACGACCGGGTCACCCGGCATCCCATCGTCGAATACGGCACCCGGCTCGAGGACGACCTCGTCCGCCGTGACTTCACCGTCAATGCGATGGCGGTGCGGATCGGGCCCGACGGCGTCGGGGACTTCGTCGATCCGCTCGGTGGGATGGATGCGCTGCTCGCCGGTGTCCTGGACACCCCGGCGTTGCCGCAGGACTCGTTCCACGACGATCCGCTGCGGATGCTGCGTGCGGCACGGTTCGTCTCGCAACTCGGCTTCACCCTCACCGAACGGGTGCACACGGCGATCGAGCAGATGGCCGACGAGATCCTGCGGATCAGCCCCGAGCGGGTGCAGGCCGAACTCGACAAGCTGATCCTCGGTGACTATCCCGTCGACGGCATCGAATGCATGGTCGAGACGGGACTCGCCGAACGGGTGCTGCCGGAGATCCCGGCGATGAAACTCGAGATCGACGAGCACCACCAGCACAAGGATGTCTACTGGCATTCGCTGACCGTGTTGCAGCAGGCCATCGATCTCGAAGACGGCGACCCCGACGCGGTGCTGCGCTGGGCGGCGCTGCTCCACGACATCGGCAAGCCCGGAACCAAACGGAACGAGCCGGGCGGCGGGGTCAGTTTCCACCATCACGAGGTCGTCGGCGCGAAGCTCGTGCGCAAGCGCCTGAAGGCACTGAAGTACTCGAAGCAGATGGTCGAGGACATCGGGCAGCTCGTGTACCTGCACCTGCGGTTCCACGGCTACGGCAAGGCGCAGTGGACGGACTCGGCGGTGCGCCGGTACGTACACGACGCCGGGCACCTGCTGCCGCGGCTGCACAAGCTGGTGCGCGCGGACTGCACGACCAGGAACAAGCGCCGCGCGGCCGCGCTGCAGGCCACCTACGACGACCTCGAGAAACGGATCGTCGCGCTGGCCGAGAAGGAGGACATGGCCAAGGTCCGTCCCGATCTCGATGGGAACGCGATCATGGAGATCCTCGGTATCCCGGCCGGTCCGCAGGTCGGCAAGGCATGGAACTTCCTCAAGGAACTGCGCCTGGACCGCGGCCCGCTGGAGCGGGACGAGGCCGAGACCGAGCTGCGGCGCTGGTGGTCGGAGCAGGCCACCGCCGGCTGAGCCGATCGAAACCGCCGAGCCGGACCTTCGGGATCCTTCGGGCCTGTTTCCGATCCCTCACCCGCTCCCCTGTGATTTCGTGAGCCAGATGTCACGGGGGACTCACCCCTGTTAATGCCCCCGCAACACCGCATCCGCAGCATGGAACACGGCCGGAATCGGACGGTCTGCCGGGACGAGGGGCGGTGCAATGCAGGGCGACATCACGAAGGTCAGGACTGCGTGCTCCTACTGCGGCGTGGGATGCGGCATGGTGCTCGACGTCACGACCGATGCGGTGACCGGCACCCGCCGTGTACTGAAGGCGTACGGCGACAAGGACCACCCCACCAATTTCGGCAGGCTGTGCACGAAGGGCGCCACCAGCGCCGAGATGCTCGCCGCCGGCGGCCGCCTCGAGACCGCATACCGCCGGGAGGAGCGCGGCGGCGCTCCCCTGCCGGTCCCGGTCGCGGCGGCGATCACCGAGACCGCGCAGCGTCTGAGAAGCATCGTCGACACACACGGTCCCGACGCGGTGTCGCTGTACGTGTCCGGACAGATGTCCCTCGAGGCGCAGTACCTGGCGAACAAGCTCGCCAAGGGTTTCATCGGCACCAACCGCATCGAATCGAACTCGCGGCTGTGCATGGCCAGTGCCGGCACCGGTTACAAGCAGTCCCTCGGCTCGGACGGTCCGCCCGGGTCGTACGAGGATTTCGATCACGCGGACGTCTTCTTCGTGACCGGCGCGAACATGGCCGACTGTCATCCCATCCTGTTCCTGCGGATGATGGACCGCGTCAAGGCCGGTGCGAAGCTCATCGTCGTCGACCCCCGCCGCAGCGCGACCGCGGACAAGGCGGACCTGTTCCTGCAGATCTCCCCGGGCACCGATCTGGCTCTGCTCAACGGGCTGCTGCATCTGATCGTCGAGAACGGGCACGTCGATGACGAATTCGTCGCCGAATTCACCGACGGCTGGGACGCGATGACCGGGTTCCTCGCCGACTATCCGCCCGCGACGGTCGCGGAGATCACCGGGATCGCCGAGGAGGATCTGCGAACGGCCGCGCGGTGGATCGGTGAGGCCGGCGACTGGATGAGCTGCTGGACGATGGGCCTGAACCAGAGCACCCACGGCACCTGGAACACCAACGCGATCTGCAATCTGCACCTGGCGACCGGCGCGATCTGCCGGACCGGCAGCGGACCGTTCTCGTTGACCGGCCAGCCGAATGCCATGGGCGGCCGCGAGATGGGCTACATGGGACCGGGACTGCCGGGACAGCGCACGGTTCTCGCGGAAGCCGATCGCGAGTTCACCGAGGACGTCTGGGGAGTTCCGCGCGGAACGCTGAGCACCACCGTGGGTGGCGGCACCGTGGAGATGTTCGAGAGGATGGCGGCCGGCGAGATCAAGGCGTGCTGGATCATCTGCACCAATCCCGTTGCCAGCGTCGCGAACCGGAAAACCGTTCTCGAGGGTCTCGAGAACGCGGAACTGGTGATCACGCAGGACGTGTTCCTCGAGACCGAAACCAACGCGTACGCCGACATCCTGTTGCCGGGCACGCTGTGGGCCGAATCCGAGTACGTCGCGGTCAATTCCGAACGGAACCTGACCCTGCTGCAGCAGGCCGTCGACCCGGTCGGCGAGGCACTGCCGGACTGGGAGATCATCGCGCGGGTGGCGTGCGAGATGGGGTACGCCGAAGCCTTCACCTACGCGAGCGCCGAGGAGATCTTCGAGGAACTCAAGGAGTTCTGGAACCCGAGGACCGGGTACGACCTGCGCGGCGTCTCCTACGAGCAGTTGCGCAGCAGCCCGGTGCAGTGGCCGTGCCCACCGGATGCCGGCAGCGACCGCAACCCGATCCGTTACCTCAACGACGGGACCAGTCGCTCGCTGCTGGTCCGGGATGACGGCACCGTCCCGCGCCTGGCCTTCGCGACCGGCAACGGGCGTGCGATGTTCTTCGCGCGTCCGCACATGCTGCCCGCCGAGATGCCCGATGCCGACCATCCCATCGTGCTGAACACCGGTCGTGTGCAGCACCAGTGGCACACCCTGACGAAGACCGGGAAGGTCGCCAGGCTCAACAAGCTCGATCCCGGACCGTTCGTCGAGATCAATCCCGATGATGCGCAACGGTATTCGATCACCGACGGTGACCGGGTGGAGATCGCGTCGCGTCGCGGGAAGGCCGTGCTGCCTGCCGTGGTCACCGACCGGGTGCTGCCCGGCACGGCGTTCGCACCGTTCCACTGGAACGATGTCCACGGTGAGTACCTCGCGATCAATGCGGTGACCAACGATGCGATCGATCCGGCATCGCAACAGCCGGAGTTCAAGGCGTGCGCGGTGTCCTTGACGAAGGTCGCGTCGGCCCCTGAACCGGCGAAGCCGAAGGCACCGGCGGTGGACCGTCTGGCCGCGGCCCTGGGAATCGACGAGCAGGCCGCACCGGTGTTCGACGGCGACGAGCAGGTCTATCTGGCCGGTCTGCTCGCCGGCCTGCGCAACGCCCCGGCCGAGGCGGTCCCGGTGTTGCCGGAGTCCGCGCCGTTCCCGCCCGCCAAGCGGGTGTGGCTCGACGGTTTGCTCGCGGGCCTGTTCTCGCATGCCCCCGTCGCGGTGAGGTACTCGAATTCCGATTCGCAGGAGGAGATCCCGGCTTCGCCGATCGTGGTCGCCTGGGCTTCGCAGACGGGTAACGCCGAGGAGTTCGCGCACCTGTGTGTCGACCGCCTCCGGGCATCCGGACGGGCCGCGACCCTCATGGGTATGAACGACATGGACGTCACCTCGCTCTCCGAGGTGGAGGATCTGCTCGTCATCACCAGCACGTTCGGTGACGGCGATGCCCCGGACAACGGAAGCGACTTCTGGAGGGCGCTGAGCCGGGAGGATGCTCCCAGACTTCCCGGAACACGTTATGCGGTCCTGGCATTCGGCGACTCCAACTACGACGATTTCTGCGGTCACGGACGACGTCTCGACGAGCGGCTCGCGGAGCTGGACGCGACCCGCCTCACCGACCGCGTGGAGTGTGAACCCGACTACCAGGATGCCGCGTTCGCGTGGCTCAACGGCGTGGAGGAGATGTTCCGGGGAACCGGTACGGGGGCAGCCGGATCGACCTCGTCGGCGGCTTCGGCATCGGTGCGTGAAGCTGTGTTCACCCGCAGGTCCCCGCTCGTGACCCGGCTGACCCGCAACGTACCCCTCAGTGGGGCGGGATCGTCGAAGGATGTGCGGCAGTTCGGATTCGAACTGTACGACCCGGCCTTCGAATACGAGGCGGGCGACGCCCTCGGGGTGATGCCGACCAACGGGCCGGCGACCGTCGACGAGTGGCTGCAGGTGTCCGCGCTCGACCCGGAATCGCCGATCGAACTCGGCGACATGCCGACCATCCCGCTGCGCGAGGCCGCCACCCGGTTCCTCGACATCACCCGCGTCACGAAGGATCTGCTGCGGTTCGTCCAGAAGCAGAGCGACAGTTCGGAACTGGGCAAGCTGCTCCGGCCCGGCAACAAGATCGAACTGCAACGGTGGCTGTACGGCAGGCAGGCGATGGACGTGATCTCGGAGTTCCCGTTCAAGGCCCCCGTCGAGGAATGGATGCCCGTCCTCACCCGGATGCAGCCGCGCATGTACTCGATCTCGTCGAGCCCGAAGACCGATCCACGCGAAGTACAGCTGACCGTCTCGGTGGTGCGGTACGCGTACGAGGGGCACGAACGCGCCGGTGTGTGCTCGAGCTTCCTCGCCGACCACAGCAAGGGCGTCGACATCCCCATCTTCGTACAGCGCAGCCCGCACTTCCGCCCGCCGTCCTCCTCGGACACCCCGATGATCATGATCGGGCCGGGTACGGGGATCGCGCCGTTCCGGGCGTTCCTGCACGACCGTCGCGAACTCGGGCACACCGGTTCGAACTGGCTGTTCTTCGGCGACCAGCGATCCGACACCGACTATCTGTACCGCGACGAGATCGAGTCGATGCATTCGGACGGGTTTCTGACGAAGCTGGATCTGGCGTTCTCCCGGGACCAGCGGCAGAAGGTGTACGTGCAGGACCGTATGCGTGAGCACGGCGCACGGCTGTGGAAGTGGCTGCAGGACGGTGCGCACTTCTACGTGTGCGGCGACGCGAGCCGCATGGCCAAGGACGTGGACGCGACACTGCGGGAGGTCGTGCAGACGCACGGACGCCTCGACGCCGATGCGACCGACGCGTACGTCGAGAAGCTGGCCTCCGACAAACGCTACGTCCGCGACGTGTACTGAATCGCATCCACGGGTATATTGTCTGATCTGTGACGCATATGCGGATGGGCAGGGCCTGTTTGAGCGCAGGTACGGATAGGGCTCGGTCGTGACGACGCTCCGGATCCGCGATGCCGCGGCGTTGCTCGGTGT
Source organism: Rhodococcus phenolicus (assembly GCF_001646785.1). GTDB lineage: Bacteria > Actinomycetota > Actinomycetes > Mycobacteriales > Mycobacteriaceae > Rhodococcus > Rhodococcus phenolicus. The sequence goes on along the minus strand of NZ_LRRH01000037.1, from coordinate 18,237 downwards.
CAGCGACGACACCGTCCGCCGGTGGATCGACCAGGGTGCACTCGCCGCCACCAAGGACGAGTCCGGCCGCAAGATCGTCGACGGCAAGGTCCTCGCCCAGTTCGTGCGCGGCCAGGCCGACGCCGCTCCGGACCTGCTCGGTGTCGGTAGTTCGGCCCGCAACCGGTTCGTCGGCATCGTCACACGCGTGGTCGCCGACACCGTCATGGCCCAGGTCGAGATGCAGTGCGGTCCGCACCGCGTCGTTTCCCTGATGAGCACCGAAGCGGTGAACGAACTCGGTCTCGAACCGGGCAGCATCGGGGTAGCCGTCGTGAAGGCGACGACCGTCATCATCGAAACCCCCGGAGGAATGTCGTGAAGCGCGTGAAATTCGTTGCAGCCCTTGCGGGAACCGTTCTCGCTCTGACCGCGTGCGGAACGAGCGACGACTCGGCGTCGACGACCACCGGCCCCACCGCGGAGAACGCCGAAGCGATCACCGTGTTCGCCGCGGCGTCACTGAAAGCGACGTTCACCGAACTCGGCACGCAGTTCGAAAGCGCCCATCCGGGAACCACCGTCGAGTTCAACTTCGCGGGCTCGTCGGATCTGGTCGCGCAGATCACCCAGGGTGCACCCGCCGACGTGTTCGCCTCCGCCGACACCGCGAACATGGACAAGGCGGTCACCGCCGGTGCCGTCTCGGGCGAGCCCGAGAACTTCGCGACCAACACCCTCACGATCGTCACCGAACCCGGAAACCCCAAAGGCATCACGTCGTTCGCCGACCTGGCCCGGCCCGGCCTGAACGTCGTCGTGTGCGCGCCGCAGGTGCCCTGTGGCAACGCGACCGCCCGGCTCGAGACCGCGACCGGCGTCGACATCACGCCGGTCAGCGAGGAGTCGTCGGTGACCGACGTGCTCGGCAAGGTGACCTCCGGCCAGGCCGACGCCGGACTCGTGTACGTCACCGACGCCACGACCGCCGGCGACAAGGTCACCGCGCTGCCGTTCCCGGAATCCGCCGATGCCGTGAACACCTACCCCATCGCGCTGCTCGAGGATTCCCGGAATCCGGAACTCGCATCGAAGTTCGTCGGGTACATCACCGGTGACGAAGCCCGGGTGGTCTTCGCGGAAGCCGGATTCGGAGCTCCGTGAGATCGCGGGCGGGCAACCCGAGGGCCGTGAGAGTGCGGACGAGTGCTCCGACCGGTCTGCCGGCCTGGATCTACCTTCCGGCCGCTGTCGGTGGTGTGTTCGTCGTCTTGCCGCTGCTGTCGATGGTGCTGGCCGTCGACTGGTCGCGGTTTCCCGAACTCGTCACGTCCGAGGCGTCCCTGCAGGCGCTGGGGCTGAGCCTTCGCACCGCGCTCGCCAGCACGGTGCTGTGTGTCCTGTTCGGTGTGCCGATGGCGGCGGTCCTCGCGCGCAGTACCTTTCGGATCATTCCGGTCCTGCGGTCGCTGGTGTTGCTGCCGCTGGTGCTGCCGCCCGTGGTCGGCGGTATCGCGCTGCTCTACACGTTCGGCCGCCGCGGGCTGCTCGGCGAGCACTTCGAAGCGTTCGGTCTCCGAATCGCGTTCTCCACCACCGCCGTCGTCCTCGCACAGACGTTCGTCGCGCTGCCGTTCCTCGTGATGAGCCTCGAGGGCGCGTTACGCACCGCGGGCCGCCGCTACGAAACCGTCGCCGCGACCCTCGGGGCGCGGCCCACCACCGTGTTCCGGCGCGTGACGCTGCCGCTCGTGCTGCCGGGCCTGGCGTCGGGAGCGGTCCTCGCGTTCGCCCGTGCGCTCGGTGAATTCGGCGCGACCATCACGTTCGCGGGCAGCCTGCAGGGCGTCACCCGCACCCTGCCGCTCGAGATCTACCTGCAGCGCGAGACCGATCCCGACGCCGCGGTGGCGTTGTCGTTGTTGCTCGTGCTCGTCGCCGTCGTGATCGTGGTCGCCGCGCGCGGACGACGCATCGCAGGTGCGCTGTGAGTGCCCTGCACCTGCGGGCCCGCGTCGCGGCGCGTGGCGTCGACCTCGCCGTCGATGTCGAATCCGGTGGTGTCCTGGCGATTCTGGGTCCCAACGGTGCCGGGAAGTCGACGCTGCTGAATCTCGTCGCGGGCTTGCTGCGCCCCGACACCGGTCGCGTCACCCTCGGTGATCGGGTCCTCTCCGACACCGCAACCGGCGTCGATGTGCCGCCGCACCGCAGGTCCGTGGCCATGCTGGCGCAGGAAGCGCTGCTGTTCCCGCATCTCACGGCGGTCGCCAACGTGGCGTTCGCGCCGCGCAGCACCGGCACCCGCCGAGGGCAGGCACACCGCGAGGCGATGCGGTGGCTCGAAGCCGTCGATGCGACGGAGTTCGCGGACCGCCGTCCGTACGAGTTGTCGGGAGGTCAGGCCCAGCGCGTCGCGATCGCACGCGCGCTCGCCGCCCGGCCGCACCTGCTCATGCTCGACGAACCCATGTCGGCGCTCGACGTCACCGCCGTACCCGCGATCCGCTCGTTGCTGCGCCGGATCCTGCGCGAGCAGGACCGCACGGCGCTCGTGGTGACCCACGACCCGCTCGACGTGTTGGCTCTGGCCGACCGCGTCGCGGTCGTCGACGGTGGCAGTGTTGTCGAAACAGGTTCGGTCCGTGAGGTTCTCACCCGTCCGCGCAGCGCATTCGCGGCGCGTATCGCCGGTGTGAACCTGGTGGCCGGCACCGTGGTCGCCGACGGCCTCGACACCGGCCTCGGCGTCGTCCACGGCACCGTCGACGAGGGGTGCCGGCCCGGCGAACGTGCGGTCGCGGTGTTCTCCCCGGTCGCGGTGGCGGTGTATGCCGACGAACCGCACGGCAGCCCCCGCAACAGTTTCCGCGTGACCGTCGCCGATCTCGAGGCCCGGGGAGCCACGGTGCTGGTCCGTGCCGCCGGTTTCGGTCTCGCCGCCGAGATCACCGCCGCCGCGGTCGCGGACCTCGTCCTCGCACCCGGTTCCCCGGTGTGGTTCGTCGTCAAGGCCACCGAGGTCGGTATCCACCGGTCGACGTGATATCGGTCGACGCGCAACGCTTTCCGCTGCGGAACAGGGTCCTCAACCGGTGACGCGGGCCCGCATGAGGTAGACGTTGTAGCTGTCCCACTCGGACATCGTGAAGTACAGATCGTCGCCGTCCGACCAGGGGTGGATGAACCCGCCGTACGCCTTCGGGTAGTCGGAGGTGCGCACCAGAACGGCCGGGTCGGACCACTCGCCCTGTGGGGCGGCGGCGTGACGGAGCACGATGGACCCGGCGACCGGGTCGAGGTAGGCCATCTGCCAGCGACCGTGTTCGTCGTCGTAGCGCACCGACAACTCCGACGCGACGCCCGCGAACAAGGGGGTCGCGACATGCTCTGCGGCAGGCACCCATTCGCCGTCCACCCAGTACTGGTACGCGGTCGGATTCAGGACGTCCGCGGTGGGGACGCGGGCCAGTCCGACGGTGCCGATGCGCCCGTTGGGGGTACCGAACATGTAGACGTGGTCTCCCTGCGGGACCATCGTCGCGACCTGGAACCGGCCGATGCCGAACAGATTGTCCCATCGGGCGTGCTGATCTTTCGTCCACGTCTGCCCGTGGTCGTCGGACCACGCGATACCGCCGAGGTTCGTGTACCACATGCCGGGGATGATGCTCCATCGCCGCACGGACATGTAGCTGAGGTACTGCCGGTCGCCGATCGCGAATCCCGAGGTGGGGATGACGGTGGTCTCGAAGTTGTGCACGTGCCGCGAATCGAGGATCTCGGCGGCGTGGCACGGGCCGTCCTGGACCATCGAATCGATCGTCATGCCGTCGGACAGGTCGGTGTCGGTGCTGAATGCGAGAACGTTGCTGCGCCAGTCGCCGCCCGCGCCGCCGGGAGGTTCCCACTCGTGGCCGAAGGTGTCGCCGAACGCGACCGCCACCTCACCGGGCGCCGATTCCCAGAAGATCCCGAGGTCGGTGCCGCTGACCTGCCAGCGGGCGTCGGTGCGGTTCTCCGAGCCGGGACCGGTCAACTGGGACACCAGGGTGACCGCGCCCACCTCGGGTGTGCCCGGCCGTCCGACGGGCGGTCCGGGTTCGACGGGCGGGGTGACCGGGACCGGTGCCGGCTGGGGCGCGGGGGCCTCCCCGCCGGGAATCGGGATCGGGATGGTTTCGGGCCGCGGGTCGATCTCGATGCGCGGGAGATAGGAGGAACCGGCGGAACCGCTCGAGCCGCTGCCTCCCGGGGCGTCCCCGATCGGATCGGATTCCGGCGCGGTCTCCGGGCACGGGTCCGTGCACGGGTCCGCGGGCAGTGGTGCCTGCGGCACCCGTGTGGTGTCCGGTGCGGGACCCGGAACCTCGACCGGCACGAACTCCGGGTACGGCACCGGCAACTCCAGGACGCGCGGTACCTCGATCACCGGCCCCCCGGATCCGGGCTTCTCGGCGGCGGGATCGAAACCGGTCTCCCCGCAGGAGTTCACCGGACCGGCGCCCTCGGCGTTCGCAGGCACCGTGAGAAGCGGCAACGTCAGGGATGCGAGCGCCAGTGAGGTGAGCACCGCGCGACGGGACATGGACGCCTCCTGACGGAACTGCACTCGTGTGCCGAACCAGGAGAACCTAGCAAACCGGGCTTGTTCACATCCGGAGGCGGCGCACCGCGAGCACCCCGGCGAGTCCGGCGAGATAGATCCCGACGCCCGTGACGGCGAGGCAGGGCGACCGGCCGTCGGGGGCGACGAACACGGCTGCACCGGCGATCGCGGCGAGGAACGCGATGTTGAACACCGTGTCCTGGAGTGCGAAGACTTGCCCGCGCCGGGCGTCGTCGATCTCGATCTGCATCGCGGCGTCGCCCGAGAGCTTGACGATCTGCCCGGCGAGACCGAGCAGGAAAGCCGCGACGAGCAGCGCGGTCTGGGTGAGGAGGGTGACGAACAGCAGCTGCACGATCGCGGCCGTCAGCAGTGCCCCGGTGATCGTGCGGGGCCGCCCGGCTCGGGGCAGGAGGATCGGGGTGACGATCGCGGCCACGAGCATGCCCGCGGCGGTCGCCGCGACCGCAACACCGAATCCGGCGAGCCCCTCGGCCGCGGAGCCGGCGTCGCTCCCGCGCAACACCAGGACCATGATCAAGGTGTTGATGCCGAAAACGATTCGGTGGGTGCCGATTCCGATGATGGCGACGGTGACGCCGGGGGCCTGCCAGACCGCGGTGGCGCCGGTGCGGAGCCCGTCGACGACGGAGCGGAGTGCCGAGCGCGGCAACGTCCGGTCCGGGCCGAGGCCGTGCCTCGCGAAACCTCCGGCGGCGGCCGCCGCGACGACCGAACCCGAGGCCCCCAGCGCGACCGCGACTCCCGATCCCGTGTCACCGGCGCCGACGATCCCGATGGTGCTCACCGCGACCGCGGCGCCCGCGGCCGAGACCCCCGAGCCGACGGTCGCGAGCACGGAATTGACGGGTACCAGCCAGGATTGCGCCACGGTGTGCGGGAGCGACGCGGAGACCCCGGCGAGCACGAACCGGCTCACGCCGACCGCCGCGAGCGCCAACAGCAGAAGCGTGGTCTCCCCGCCGCCGGTCAGCAGGACCGCGGCGGCGGCGAGGATGAACGCGCCGCGCAGCGCGTTGGCCCACAGCAGCACGAGGCGTCGGTCCCACCGGTCGAGCAGGGCACCGGCGAACGGTCCGACGACCGAGTAGGGCAGCAACAGGACTGCGAACCCGGCGGCGATGGCGGCCGGATCGGTGTGCCGTTCGGGATTGAACAGGATCGCGCCGCCCAGGGCCGCCTGGAACAGTCCGTCACCGAACTGGCTCGCGAAGCGGACAGTGGTGAGCCGGGCGAGGTCCGGTGAGTGACGGAGAGCCGTCGCTGTGGATCGCCATGCCTGCCGCTTGGACTCCTGCACGATGCACGACATTATCCCCCGCCGCGCGCTTCGAGACACGGGTGTCAGGCCGCGGTTCGCTGCTCGCGCCACCACCGCACGGTTTCGGCGGCCGCCGTCGGCAGCGGTGTCGCCGTCACGCCGAGCGCCTGCTCGCTGCGCCGCGAATCCATGACGAACGGATCGGTGAACTGGTACATCATCTCCGCCAGTTCCCGCAGGTCGCGGTTGACCAGTCCCCCGCCGCGCAGAACCCAGGCGGGAATGGTGCCCACCTTCGGGACGGGCACGCCCGCCGCGGTGGCGAGGGCGGTGACCATCTCGCGCTGGGTGACCGCGGGTGCGGTGGGTGCGTGCACGACGGTGTTCCACACGGCGGGGGTGTCGGCGGCGGCGATCATCGCGGCGGCCAGGTCCGGTACGTAGGTGAACGAGTGCGGTACGTCCGCCGCGCCGAGCACCCGCGGGGTGCGGCCGGCGAGGATGGTGGGAACCATGCGTTCACCGGCGTGGGCGTTGAGGGCGCGGGGACCGAAGTAGTCGGATGCGACGACGCTGACCGTCGGCGTGTCGTGTGCGGCCCGCTCGGCGAGCAGCCGGGTGCGGATTCCGCGCTTGCCGGTGGTCGCGGTGCGCGGCGAGTCCTCGTCCATGAGCCGGTCCGGTTCGCTGTACGAGTAGAGGCTCTCCGGGAAGACGACGACGGCCCCGGCTCGCCCGGCCGCGTCGAGGACGGCGCGTTCGGCGGGCGGGAGTTCGCGTTCCCAGGCATCGGCCCGGTAGGCGGATCCGTGGATGCACATGTGGACGGCGGTGACGGTGTCGTCGCCGAACGCCGCGGAGAGGGCGGCGGGGTCGGAGACGTCGGTGCGAACCCGTTCGACGAGCGGATGGTCCGGCCCGCTCCCCGAGCGGGTGAGGACGCGGACGCGTCGTCCCCCGTCGGCGAGCTGCTGGGCCACGGTCCAGCCGATGGGTCCGGCGCCGCACACGATCTGGAGATTCGTCATGGTGTCCTCGCTCTGCGTTCGAATTGTGAGCACTGCTCTCGGAATGGATCGAGCATGCTCCACCCCGCACGCGCTGTCAAGAGCAGTGCTCACATTTGCTTACGGTGCTCGCATTTGTTGACAGTGCTCACAGAGAAGGGCAGGCTCGGCACCATGGCAACGACACCGCGCGCCCGCGCCAGGGCGCAGACGATGGCCGACATCCTGCGCATCGGCCGCGAACACCTCGCCGTGCACGGCGCCGCCGCGTTGTCGCTGCGTGCCGTCGCACGCGACCTGGGCGTCGTGTCGTCCGCCGTCTACCGGTACGTCGCAAACCGCGACGAACTGCTCACCCTCCTCGTCGTCGACGCCTACGAGGAACTCGGCAATGCCGTCGACACCGCCGTGGCCGTCGTCGACCCGAACGACGCGCCCGAACGCTTCCGTGCACTCGCCCGCGCGGTCCGGCGGTGGGGACTGCGCGAACCCGCGCGTTACGCGCTGTTGTTCGGCAGTCCCGTGCCCGGGTACCGCGCGCCAGCCGAACGGACCACCGAGCCCGGTACCCGGGTCGTGGTCCGTCTCGTCGCGATCCTCACCGGCGCCTACGCGGCCGGCGCGCTGGATGTGCCGGCCGCGGCCGAGATCCCCGGCGCCCTGCACGCCGATCTCGACCGGATCCGCGCCGAAACCGGCACCGATCTCCCCGACGCGGCACTGACCCGGGCCGTGCTGCTGTGGACCGCACTGTTCGGGACGGTGAGTTTCGAAGTGTTCGGCCAGTACGGCGAGCGCACCTTCACAGCTGCCGACGAGCTGTTCGAGCACCACCTCGCGATCCTCGCCGGGACGGCCGGGCTCACGACCGCACCGGCAAATCGTGAGCCGGGCTTACGAGCATCGGAGTGACGACAGTGGGATGATGGTCCGGTGGCGCAGCACCAGGACGAACCCGAGGACCGAACGGCGCCGGCAACACCGAACGTGCGGGCCGGGAGCCTGCTGGTGTCGGCCACCGACCTCGTCGAACCCACCTTCCGCCGCACCGTCGTCTACATCGTCGAACACAACGAATCGGGCAGTTTCGGTGTGGTGCTCAACCGTCTGAGCGACACCGCGGTCGGTGCGGTCCTGCCCCGGTGGGTGCCCCTCGCCGCCGAACCGAAGGCCCTGTTCGTCGGTGGCCCGGTACGGCGCGACTCGGCACTGTGCCTGGGAACCCTCCGTGCCGGGGCAACCGCCGACGGCGTACCCGGACTGCGCCGCATCGACGGTCGCGTCGTCATGCTCGACCTCGACTCCGACCCGCACGTCGTCGGACCGCTCGTCGAAGGCGTCCGGATCTTCGCCGGCTATGCCGGGTGGAGCGCCGGCCAACTCGACGGCGAACTGAAGAACCGCGACTGGATGGTCCTGTCGGCGCTGCCGCAGGATCTCCTCGTCCCGGTCGGTCCCGATCTGTGGGCCCGCGTCCTGCGGCGCCAGCCGCTGCCGCTGGCTCTGCTCGCGACGCACCCCATCGAGGTCGAACGCAACTGACGTGGGCCTGCGGCCCGGTGTGCCTTTTCGGCGCCGGGAGCCGCCGAAAAGGCACACCAGCCGTCAGTGGGCGAAATGCTGTTCCGTCGAGTGCTTTCCGGGTCCCTTGGCGCGCAGTTCGTCGCACACCTCCACGAGGTCCAGGTGCAGCATCCGGGCCAGATCGGCACTGAACCCCTCGCGCACGACGATTCGCAGCACCGCGACGTCCTCGGCCTTCGCCGGCATCGTATACGCGGGAACCTGCCACCCCCGGGCCCGCAGTTCGTGGGAGACGTCGAAGACCGTGAAGCCCGGATCGCCGGTGAGTTCGAAGGCGATGACCGGGATGGCCGTGCCGTCGGTGATCACGTTCATGCCCTCGATCCCGGCGATCTCCCGGGACAGCCGGATCGCGGTGGTCCGGAGCGTGGTCATCACCCGCTGATAGCCGGCGTGCCCGAGCCGCAGGAAGTTGTAGTACTGGCCGACGATCTGGTTGCCGGGGCGCGAGAAGTTCAGGGTGAACGTCGGCATGTCGCCACCGAGATAGTTGACTCGGAACACCAGGTCCTCGGGCAGTGCCTCGCGGTCGCGCCACACCACGAACCCGATGCCGGGATAGGTCAGGCCGTACTTGTGGCCGCTGACGTTGATGGACGCCACGCGCGGTACCCGGAAGTCCCATTCGAGCTCGGGATGCAGGAAGGGCACGACGAATCCGCCGCTGGCCGCGTCGACGTGCAGCGGCACGTCGGGGCCTCCCGACGCGGCGACATCGTCGAGGACCGCGGAGATCTCCGACACCGGTTCCAGCTCACCGGTGTACGTGGTGCCGAGGATGGCGACGACGCCGATCGTGTTCTCGTCCACTGCTTCTCGTACCTGCTCCGGCGTGATCGAGTAGCGTCCGCGTTCCATCGGAAGATACTTCGGCGTCACGTCGAAGTATCGGCAGAACTTCTCCCACACCACCTGAACATTGCTTCCCAGAACAAGATTCGGCCGGGAGGTGTCCCGTCCGGCCGCCTCGTGACGTTGTCGCCAGCGCCACTTGAGTGCGAGTCCGGCGAGCATCACCGCCTCGCTCGAACCGATCGTCGAGACACCCGTCGCCGACGACGGATCGAACTCGGTGAGCCCCGGCGCGTTGAACAGGTCCGCGACCATCGACACGCAGCGTTCCTCGATCGCCGCGGTCGACGGGTACTCGTCCTTGTCGATGAGGTTCTTGTCGAACGTCTCCGCCATGAGGCGGCCCGCTTCCGGTTCCATCCACGTCGTGACGAAGGTCGCGAGGTTGAGCCGGGAACTGCCGTCGAGCATCAGTTCGTCGTGGATGAACCGATACACCGCGTCCGGTTCCATCGAAACCTGCGGCAGTTTCGCTGCGGGAACCGGGTCGGTGTCGAGGCGGCTCGTGTATGCGGGGGCGAGCATTCCGTCGGGATGTGATCGTTTCCGATGACTCACTGGAACCTCCGGGGGTCCGGTCGACTGTGCTCCATGGAAATTCGTGTTCCATTGAACCGGACCGGCCCGGGCGCCGTGCCCCGTTTCCGCCGCTCGATCCGTGCGAGGGGTCAGCGGACGCGCGCGTCGGCGAGGCTGTTGAGCGCCCCCGCGATCTCCTGCGCCCGATCCGTGGTGACGGTGAACTCCTGCCCGCCGGCGGTGGTGAACACCAGGGCCGGGCCCGTGTTCGTGACCAGTCCGTACCGGCCGCGACCTTTCGACCGGAGCCCCCAGCCACCCCAGTCCTGGAACGGCCGGGTCTCGGTGACCTTCGCGCCGATCATCTCCTCGAGGCCGTAGTCGATCGCTGTCATGCCCAGGTTGCGGACGCGGATGCCGGCCTCGTCGACGGTCACGCGGAACCGCAGCAGACTCAGCACCAGCACCCCCACCGGCAGGAAGACGGCGAGCGGCCACCAGGATCCGGCGGCGGCGCACACGATCACGGCCGGTCCCAGCACCACCAGAGCCAGCACCGCGGTGGTGCGCGTGCCCGTCCCGACCTGATCGACGATCGGCAGTTCGACGCGACCGCGCGGCAGCCGGGCGTCGGGCGCGCCGGCCGCCGGCACCCGCTCCCGGTAGTCCCGCAGCAGCGCGGCCCCCACGAAGCCGGTCGCGACACCGATCAGGATTCCGAGACCGATGGACCACATCGGCAGTTCCGCCTGCGTCGCGTCGGGCAGGTCCAGCTGAGCTGTCAGTATCGTGACGTGGAGTGTGGCCAGCAGCCCGGTGACGCCGAGACCGACGACGAGCATGTAGCGCCGCATCATCAGCAGGGCCTGCGCGAGGGCCGCGATGGCGCTGCATCCCCCGCCGACCAGCACGATGATCAGGGCCATCGTCCACGCGTTCGACATGGGTGAGGAGAACCCGTCCGGATTCGGACCGGACCAGTGCGTCGCGATCTCGGCGGGGAGGCGAGGCTCCCACACGACCGTGAGCAGTACCGCGGCCACGGCGGTGACGAGCGGAAGCGCGATGCCGAACAGGGCACCGGCGGGGTCGATGATGCGGTGGGTCGTCACGGGCTCAGCGTAGGGACTGCCGGACGATCCGCGAACGTTCCCGGCTACCGGGTCGTCATGCGGTGGGTTCGCACGCGCCGCGGAGGCTGCACGCCCCGCAGGAGGTGCCGCAGCCCGCGGTCTCGTCGGGCTTGGTCGCCGCGGCCACACGTGCCGCGATGGATCCGCCGGCTCCGGCCGTGGCGAGCGCCGCCACGACAGTGACGACGACAGCGATCACACCGGCGACGGTCGGCAGGGTCAGTGCGGCGACACCACCGGCGACGAGCAGCACGGCGGAACCGAGAATGCTGGGGGCCGCGACCTTGTTGGCCAGCGCGAACGTCTCGTCGTCGCGCAGGGTGTCGGCGGTACGGACACCGGCCCAGCGGTTGCGCCCGAGCCGTCCGGTGAGCCCGGCGACGGCGACGACACCGACAGCGAGCGCGAGTACGAACAGCACGATGGCGACGATCAACACGGCGACCAGGATACCGCCCTGACGCGGGCACCGGTCCGGTCGGGTTCGGTGACGTTCTACCCTGGTCGGAGGTAACAGACGTCAGCCAAGTAGATAGCGACCGCCGTGACTCGTCCTGATCAGACTTCCACTCCGCCGTCCGACGCCACCCCGCAGCATCGGTACACCGCCGAGCTCGCCGGGCGGATCGAGCAGCGCTGGCAGGAACTGTGGCGCGACCGCGGCACGTTCGACGCGCCGAACCCGGTCGGCCCGCTGGCCGGTGACGTGCCGGCCGACAAGCTGTTCGTGCAGGACATGTTTCCGTACCCGTCCGGTGCCGGCCTGCACGTCGGGCATCCGCTCGGCTACATCGCCACCGACGTCTACGCGCGCTACCACCGGATGCAGGGCCACAACGTTCTGCACACTCTCGGCTACGACTCGTTCGGCCTGCCCGCCGAGCAGTACGCGGTGCAGACCGGTACGCATCCGCGGACCACGACCGAGGCGAACATCGCCAACATGAAGCGGCAGCTGCGCCGCCTCGGCCTCGGCCACGACGAGCGTCGCGCCGTCGCGACCACCGACGTCGACTTCTACCACTGGACCCAGTGGATCTTCCTGACCATCTACAACGCGTGGTACGACCCGCAGGCCGGTAAGGCCCGCCGCATCTCGGAACTCGAGTCCGAACTCGAGTCCGGCGTCCGTTCGCTCGACGACGGCCGCGACTGGGCTGCGCTGTCGGACGCCGACAAGCTGGCCGCGCTCGACGGCTACCGCCTCGTGTACCGCTCGGATTCGCTGGTCAACTGGTGTCCCGGTCTGGGCACCGTGCTCGCCAACGAGGAGGTCACCGCGGACGGCCGCTCCGAGCGCGGCAACTTTCCGGTGTTCCGGAAGAATCTGCGGCAGTGGATGATGCGCATCACCGCGTACTCCGACCGTCTCATCGACGATCTCGAGTTCCTGGACTGGCCCGACAAGGTCAAGACGATGCAGCGCAACTGGATCGGCCGCAGCCACGGCGCCCAGGTGAAGTTCGCCGTCGACGGCCACGGTGACGCCGCGATCGAGGTCTTCACGACCCGCCCCGACACGCTGTTCGGTGCCAGTTACGTGACGCTCGCACCCGAGCACGCCCTGGTCGACGAGATCGTCGCCGGCGCATGGCCCGAGGGTGTCGACGAACGCTGGACCGGTGGCGCCGCCGCCCCGGCCGAGGCCGTCGCCGCATACCGTGCATCCATCGCCGCCAAGTCCGATCTGGAGCGGCAGGAGAGCAAGGAGAAGACCGGCGTCTTCCTCGGCGCGTACGCCGTGAACCCGGTCAACGGTGAGAAGCTGCCGGTGTTCATCGCCGACTACGTGCTCACCGGCTACGGCACCGGCGCGATCATGGCCGTGCCCGGCCACGACCAGCGCGACTGGGAGTTCGCGACCGCGTTCGGCCTGCCGATCCGCGAGGTCATCGCCGGCGGCGACGTCACCGCCGAGGCGTACACCGGCGACGGCGCGCTGGTGAACTCGGACTACCTGAACGGGCTCGACGTCGCGGACGCGAAGAAGGCGATCGTCGCGAAGCTCGAGGAGTCCGGTGCGGGCACCGGCACCATCCAGTACAAGCTGCGTGACTGGCTGTTCGCGCGGCAGCGCTACTGGGGCGAGCCCTTCCCGATCGTGTACTCCGCCGACGGCCGCCCGCACCCGCTGCCGGAATCGATGCTGCCCGTTGAGCTTCCGGATGTGAAGGACTACGCACCGGTGTCGTTCGACCCGGACGACGCCGCATCGGAGCCGTCGCCGCCGCTCGCGAAGGCGACCGAGTGGGTCGAGGTGGACCTCGATCTCGGTGACGGCCTGCAGCGCTACACCCGCGACACGAACGTCATGCCGCAGTGGGCGGGCAGCTCGTGGTACCAGCTGCGCTACATCGACCCGACCAACCCGGACGAGTTCTGCGCCAAGGAGAACGAGGCCTACTGGACCGGTCCGCGACCGGAGATCCACGGCCCGAACGACCCGGGTGGCGTGGACCTGTACGTCGGCGGCGTCGAGCACGCCGTGCTGCACCTGCTGTACGCGCGCTTCTGGCACAAGGTGCTGTTCGACCTCGGCTACGTCACGTCCTCGGAGCCGTACCGTCGCCTGTTCAACCAGGGCTACATCCAGGCGTACGCGTACACCGACGCGCGCGGCGTCTACGTTCCCGCCGACGAGGTCGAGGAGCGCGACGGCGCGTACTTCCACAACGGTGAGCAGGTCGACCGCGAATACGGGAAGATGGGCAAGTCCCTCAAGAATTCCGTTGCGCCGGACCAGATCTGCGACGACTTCGGAGCCGACACGCTGCGCGTGTACGAGATGTCGATGGGGCCGCTGGACCAGTCCCGTCCGTGGGCGACCAAGGACGTCGTCGGTGCCCACCGATTCCTGCAGCGGGTGTGGCGTGCCGCGATCGACGAGGAGACCGGCGCGCTGCGCGTCACCGACGCCGACCCGGCGGAGGACACGCTGCGTGCCCTGAACCGGACCATCGAGGGCGTGTCCGACGACTACGCGCATCTGCGGGACAACACCGCGATCGCGAAGCTCATCGAGTACACCAACCACCTCACCAAGACGTACCCGGACGGAGCGCCGCGCGCCGCGGTCGAGCCGCTCGTGTCGATGCTCGCGCCGGTGGCTCCGCACCTCGCGGAGGAGCTGTGGTCGCGGTTCGGGCACACCGAGTCGCTCGCGCACGGCCCGTTCCCGGTCGTCGACGAGAAGTGGCTCGTCGAGGACAGCGTCGAATACCCGATTCAGGTCAACGGGAAGGTGCGCAGCCGCATCACGGTTCCGGCCGACGCGAAGCCCGACGCGATCGAGGCGGCGGCGCTGGCGGACGAGAAGATCGTCGAGTTGCTCGCCGGTGCCGCGCCGCGCAAGGTGATCGTGGTGCCCGGCAAGATGGTCAATGTCGTGAAATAGCGTGGTACGCCACGTTCGAGACCGCGAGGGACCCTGTGCGACGGACTGTCGCCGGGGTCCCTCGCCGTCGGCGACCTACTTGCGGATCGGGAGACGAGGCGGTACTTCTGGATACAGCGTCGCGTGTCGATGACGGACTGCGTCAGGCATGGAGGCGTCGAACTGCAAGGGGTTTCCTTGACCATCTCGCTCGATCACACCATCGTTGCCGCGAAAGACAAGCAGCACTCGGCGTACTTCTTCACCACCCTGTTCGGGCTTCCGGACCCGGTGCCGGCCGGTCGTTTCCTCGCGGTCCGGCTCGCCAACGGTGTCACCCTCGACTTCGCCGAGCCTCCCGGCGACCTCGACATCCATCCGCAGCACTACGCGTTCCTGGTGTCGGAGAACGACTTCGACGACATCTACGGGCGAATCCTCGAACGCGGGCTGGAGCACTGGGCCGATCCCCGGCAGTCGGCACACGGCATCAACCGCAACGACGGGGGCCGGGGCACCTATTTCCTCGATCCGGCGGGGCACTACCTCGAGATCATCACCAGGCCCTACGGCTCGGGCGGCTGAGCGCCGGACGCTCACAGGAGGCTCTGCCAGTCGGTACTGCGGTCGGGTCTGTTTCGAAGGGCGCCCTCGTGCCGGGTCGATGTGCGGTCACAGGTCTGCGCCTCGGTTCGGGCCGGCGTCCGGATCGGTGCGGTGCCTGGCCTCCCCGTACGGCCCGTCCCGCTCATCCACGGCGTTGCGGAAACCCGTTCGGGCCGATCGGAGCTGGAAGGCATATCCCTCGCTGGTGTGGCGAGCGATACCGTCGAAAACGGTGCTGATCATGCCGGAGTTGGCCACTCCCTGCGCCAGCAGGGCGCTGTTGAGGGCCAGTTTCGTCATGATCAGCTGATTGATCGGTACGGCTGCGATGCGGGCCAGGAGGTTCTCGGTCCTCTCGTCGAGCAGGTCCGCCGGTGGGGCCTCGACCGCGAGTCCCCATTCCGCGGCCTGGGCTCCGGTGATGCTGTCACCGGTGAGGAGCAGACGTTTGGCACGTTGATCGCCCAGTCGGTGGGCCCACATCCCTGCTGCGGGCACGCCCCACACGCGCGTGGGTGGGTAGCCGATTCGGGTGTCGTCGGCGCAGATGATCTGATCGGCGTACAGAGCGATGTCTGTGCCGCCGGCTATGGCGAAACCGTGCAGTTTCGCGACGGTCGGTTTGTTCGCGTACAGGAGGCTGGCGAAACCGCGATTGAAGCGACTCATCATCTGATAGTCGATCATGGGATCCCATGTGCCGGACGGATCGTGATTGCGTGCCTGCACCACCGGGTCGATCACGGTTCCGGCGAGATCGGGCCGTTCCTCCGGGGAATCCGCGTTCTCGGCGTACACGGACAGGTCGTAGCCACCGCAGAAGCCTTTGCCGCGCCCGGAGACGACGATGACATGGACACGTGGGTCGAGATCGGCGTGCTCGACCGCGGCCGCGAGTTCGACGGGTGTATCGGCGGTGATGGCATTCCCGTGTTCGGGACGGTTGAAGGTGATCCGCGCGATCCGGTCGGTGACCCGGTAGGTCAGGGTCCGGTAGTCGATGCTGCGGTCGGCCGGCGTTCGGCCGGCGAACTGGCTCCTGCCGGTGAGAGGTTCGCGCCAGGCGGAGGGCCGGGCGCCGGGGTTGTCGTCGAACGAGGTCATCGGTGTGCTCCTGTCTTCGGGGTGGCGCGGTCGATCAGAGTGCGGGTGTCGACGTGGCAGGGCAAGGTACCGAAGACGTCTCCCCGGTCCCCCTCGAGGCGGGTCCTGGTGAACGCGTCCGCGACCGCGGGATGGCCGAACCGCACGAGAAGGGAGCCCTGCAGAACCGCAGCCATGTCGCCCACGATGCGGCGAGCGCTGTACTGCAGCGCGTTCGGGTCGGCGGGATCGACCCCGGACAGGCTCCTTTCGAGTCGGGCCACTGCGTTGTCGAGGTGCCGGTCTGCGCCCGCCGCGCTCTTGACTTCGTCGAGGAGGACGCCGAGTGTCTCGGGTTGCCTGGCGAGGGCGCGCAGGGCGTCGAGTGCGGCGACGTTGCCCGAGCCTTCCCAGATCGACATCAGAGGTGCCTCCCGGTAGAGGCGAGGCATCCGGGACTCTTCGACGTAGCCGTTTCCCCCGAGGCACTCGAGAGCCTCTGCCGCATGGACGGGCCCCCGTTTGCACACGTGGTACTTGGTGACGGCGAGACCGATTCGTCGCAGGAGGGCCGAGCGATCGTCGCCGCCGACGGCGCGGTCGGTGAGGTGGGCGAGCCACAACGCGACCGTGGTGGCGGCCTCGGCCTCGACGGCGAGGTCCGCCAGTACGTTTCGCATCAGCGGTTGCTCGTTGAGACGCGCCCCGAACGCCGAACGGTGGGCAGCGTGATGCGCTGCCTGCGCGACACCGGTCCGCATGGCGGTGGCAGTGCCCAGGACGCAATCGAGGCGGGTGAGGTTGACCATCTCCACGATGATCTTCACGCCTCGTCCCTCGTCGCCGACCGGCCAGCCGATCGTCTCGTCGTACTCGACCTCACTGCTGGCGTTGGAGCGGTTGCCGAGCTTGTCCTTGAGCCTCTGCAGGTTGAAGGTGTTACGGGTGCCGTCCGGCAGAACCCGCGGGACGAGGAAGCACGACAGCCCGTTCGGCGCCTGAGCGAGGACGAGGAAGAGATCGGACATGGGGGCCGAGGTGAACCATTTGTGGCCGGTGATGCGGTAGGTGCCGTCGGAACAAGGGAGCGCATCCGTGGTGTTGGCCCGAACGTCGGAGCCGCCCTGCTTCTCGGTCATCGACATCCCGGCGAGGAGGCCGCGTTTGGTCATCGGCTCGCGCAGCTCCGGATCGTACCGAGTTGCGCACAGAAGCGGTTCGTACAGGGACGCCAGCGACGGGGCCGCGCGGAGAGCGGGAACGACGGAGTAGGTCATCGATATCGGGCACCCGTGTCCGGCGTCCACATGACTCCACACACTGAACTTCAGCGCACGGATCAGGTGCGCGTCGGGGCGCGGATCCATCCACGGGGCGGCGTGCAGCCCGTGGCGCACCGCATGCCCCATCAACTGGTGGTATGCGGGGTCGTACACCACCTCGTCGATGCGATTGCCGTAGCGGTCGTGTGTTTTCAGGACCGGAGGGTGTGCCTCCGCCCGATCGCCCAGGGCGAGCGCTTCGGCGGAGCCGGCGAACCTGCCGAGGGCGCGAATCTCCTCCACCGACGAGGCGTCCATTCGGGATCTGCGCAGCGCGCCGGCGATCACCGGTGAGTCCGTTGCGTCGACATCGACGAGCGGTGGAACCTGATTGGTCACCTGATGTGTAGGCAATGTCGTTGCTCCTTCTACCGGTGGTCGATCGATCGGTCGGTGAACTCGCCGTGGCGCCCGGCATCGTCGGTGAAACGCTGTGCGCCCGCGCGTGCGTCTGCGGTCACCGACGCGACGGGACGGCCGGTGAGGATCGGATCCATCGCCCGGCTCGTACCGATGAGGCGGGGAAGCCGGACGGTGCCACCGTCGATGAGTGGGACTCCCCACCGTCGGCAGAACAGGCCGAGGACCGCATCGGCGGAGGCGACCCGCAGGTCCGCCCACCCCGCCGGTTCCAGCCCGCCCACGACGGCGTGACCCTCGATCGCGGCGATGACCGGCTTCGTCGGTTGCATCCGTGTCACACCCAGAGGAGCGTCGCCGTCGGGAGCGAACCGATTGGGCAGCCCGCCGGCAACCGACTTCAGATCGGCACCGGCGCAGAATGTTCCGCCCATGCCGTGGAGAACGGCCACGGTCGCGTGCTCGTCTCCGTCGAAAACCCGGAAGGCGTCGGCCAGCGCTTCTGCGGTGGTGCAATCGGCGGCGTTG